>PBYQ01000025.1 GCA_002729695.1 Citromicrobium sp.
CGTCGCGGCCGGTCTTGGAGCCGACATAGACCACCGGGTTCCCGGGCCCCGCCGCGGCCGCGTAGAAGATGCGGTCGGCCGGCGCCAGGCCCACGGTCATGGCGTTGACCAGGATGTTGCCGTTGTAGCTGGGGTGGAAGTCGCACTCGCCGGCCACGGTGGGCACGCCGATGCAGTTGCCGTAGCCACCGATGCCCGCGACCACGCCTTGCACCAGATGCTTCATCTTCGGGTGATCGGGCCGCCCGAAGCGTAGCGCGTTGGCATTGGCCACCGGACGCGCGCCCATGGTGAAGACGTCGCGCAGGATGCCGCCCACGCCCGTCGCCGCGCCCTGATAGGGCTCGATGTACGAGGGGTGGTTGTGCGACTCCATCTTGAAGATCGCCGCCTGACCATCGCCAATGTCGATGACGCCCGCATTCTCCCCCGGGCCGCAAATCACCCACTCGGCCTCGGTCGGCAGCTTCTTCAGGTGCAGGCGCGAGGACTTGTAAGAGCAATGCTCGCTCCACATCACCGAGAAGATGCCCAGTTCGAGCAGGTTGGGCTCACGGCCAAGCGCGTTCAGCACGCGCTCGTATTCCTCGGGGCTCAGCCCGTGCTGTTCGACGACTTCGGGGGTGATCTGGGATGCGTTGGTAGCCATGGCACGCGCGCTTAAACCGCTCCGCGCGCCAGCGCCAGTCCCGGCGCTAGGGTTTCGCACGCCGCGTTCGCCCCAACCACCACGCGGCGAGCGTAGTGAGGCCATAGGCGAAGAACGCGGTGTAGGAGAGTGCGGGCGTAACCGCCTCAGGCTCCGGCCCGAACCAGTTGATCGCCTGCACCAGCAGCAGCACCGCGCCAAGAGCGACAGCGGGCAAGGCGGGGCCGCGCGTTCGGGCGAGAAACACCGCCAGCGCGCCGAAGGTCAGGAGCAATTCGAGCGGCATTTCGACAGCGGGGTAGTTCCACAGCCCTAGCCCGTATTTCGGCGGATCGCCCACAATGGTCAGGTCGGGGCGATGGACCAGCAGATCGAGCGACCAGTGCGACAGCACCACCAGTCCCGCCAGCAGGCTCACGCTTCGATCGCGCGTTGTCAGCCACACGATCGCGGCGAATCCGATGGCGAAGCACGCGCTCCCGACAAGGCTGTGCGTATAGGGCATGTGGTAGAGGTCCATCGGGTTCATCGCGGTGATTCCCGGCACCACCCGCATGTTTTCCACCCCCAGCAGCAGCAGCGCGAAGAACGCCCAGTCGACCAGCTGCGCGGCGATGAAGTACATGCCGAGCCGTGGCCGCTGCGGCGTCACGGCAGCCGCCAGCAGCGCGGGCGCGAAATGACCGATGAACATGCGCTTCTCCCCCCAAAGCGTCCGTGCCTTTGCTTGACCCGCCACCGGAGCCGCGTCAATGCTCGCGCGCAATGGCAGAGGATGCACCAAACATCGCGGACATGAGCTTCGAGGAAGCTCTCAGGGCCCTTCAGCAAGTCGTGCGGCAGCTGGAAGACGGCGAAGTGCCGCTCGACCAGTCGATCACGCTCTACGAGCGCGGCGAGAAGCTGCGCGCGCATTGTCAGGCGCGGCTCGATGCGGCGCAGGCACGGATCGAGGCGATCGTGCTCGACGCGAAAGGCCAGCCCACCGGCACGAAAGCCTTCGATGGCGCGGAATGAGCCAGGTGCCTGAGATGGATTTCGAGGACACCCCCGGCGCGCGACTGCGCATGGCGCTGGCCACGATCCGCACCGATGTCGATCAGGCGTTCGAGCAATGGCTGCCCATCCCCGACGACACCCGCGCTCCGCTGGTCGAAGCGATGCGCCATGCCGCCATCGGCGGGGGCAAGCGCGTGCGCCCGCTGCTGCTGGTCGCAACCGCCGGCATGTTCAACGTTTCGCGCGAGGCGGCTGTGCTTGCCGGGACGGCGGTGGAAGCGATCCACGTCTATTCTCTGATCCACGACGATCTGCCGTGCATGGACGATGACGACATGCGCCGCGGCAAGCCGACCGTGCACAAGGCGTTCGACGAGGCAACCGCGGTGCTGGCAGGCGATGCGCTGCACGTGCTTGCCTTCGACATTCTGACCGACGCGAGCGTTTCCTCCGACCCCTTCATCCAGGCCGAGCTGGTGCGCTGCCTTGCCAAGGCGAGCGGGATGAGCGGCATGGCGGGCGGGCAGGCGATGGACATGGCCGCCGACAGCGCGACCTACGATCTGCACACGATCACCCGGCTGCAACAATTGAAGACCGGCGCGTTGCTGACCGCGAGCGTGGAAATGGGCGCGATCCTCGGCCGCGTGCCGCCCGAATCGCGCGCTCCGCTGCTCAATTATGCCCGTGACATCGGCCTTGCCTTCCAGATCGTGGACGACCTGCTCGATCACGAAGGCGACGAGGACAAGGCGGGCAAGGCGCTGCGCAAGGACGACGAGCAGGGCAAGCAGACCTTCGTCTCGCTGATGGGCGCCGACGCGGCGCGCAGCCAGGCCAAGGCGCTGATCGAACAGGCCTGCGGCCAGCTCGCGCATTACGGCGAGGTTGCAGGCGTGCTGTGCGATCTGGCGCGGTATATTGTGGAGCGGGATAGGTGAGGTACTTCGCTCTGCTTGGCGCGTTTGTACTGATCTCTTGCGCCGGTCGCCCGTCCGATGATCGGCTAACATCAATTGTCATAGACGAGGCTCATTTTCCACAATCAGAGATCTTCGATGTGAGCTGGCGCGAGCGCGGAGAGGGCGGAGGATGGATGGGCGGTTATTTCGAATTTGATGTCCGGGCGAATGCCGAGGCCACTCGGATTTGGCGCGATGAACTTGCGGATGCTGAAGATTTCGAATGTCGCATCGAGGCGAGCCGTCAGTTGTGCCAATCGAACACCTCGGGTTTTGAAGGCGTGATCGTAAGCGAAACCGGACCAACTTCTTCGACTATTACCGTGTGGAGCAACACGTGAGTAAACGCATAGGCATCTACCCCGGCACCTTCGACCCGATCACGCTGGGCCATGCGGATATCATCCGCCGCGCGGCACGGCTGGTCGACCGGCTGATTATCGGGGTCACCACCAACCCGTCCAAGAACCCGATGTTCGATACCGACGAACGGCTTGCGATGGTGAAGCGCGAGGTCGCGGCGATGAACATCGGCAATGTCGAGGTGGTCGGGTTCAACGCGTTGCTGATGAAGTTCGCCAAGGCGCAAGGGGCCAGCGTGATCGTGCGCGGACTGCGGGCGGTCGCGGACTTCGAATACGAATACCAGATGGCAGGAATGAACCAGCAGCTCGACGACGAGATCGAGACCGTGTTCCTGATGGCAGACGTCTCGTTGCAGCCGATCGCGTCGAAGCTGGTCAAGGAAATCGCGCTCTACGGCGGCGATATCGGTGCCTTCGTCAGCCCCGCCGTGCGCGACGATGTGGCGGAGCGGGTCAACGAGATCGGCGTGAAGGGCGACTTCTAAGCCAATCGACCGCGAACCAATTCGTTCATTGCACCGACAGCGCACGGTTTGTATCGCGCCGGTAATCCTAGGAAATTCGCCTGTGAGAAACATGCTCAAGAACATTCTCTCCGCCGCTGCCCTGGCAGTGCTGGTCGCAACGCCCTCCCTCGCGCAGGACGAAGAGGCCGCTCCCGCACCGCGCCCTGCATCGGCCTATGCGACGATCGACTACAACCTGCAGGACGATCGCGATAACATCCTGTTTCTCGACCTTTCCAACGGCAAGCGCGTCGCCATCCGGCTGATGCCCGACTGGGCGCCGCAGCATGTGGAACGGATCAAGACGCTCGCCCGTCAGGGCTTCTACGACGGGGTGATCTTCCACCGCGTGATCGAAGGCTTCATGGCGCAGACCGGCGACCCGACGGGCACCGGGCAGGGCGGGTCCGAGCTTCCCGACCTCCAGGCGGAATTCAACCCGATGCCGCACGTGCGCGGCACCGTATCGATGGCGCGTGCGCAGGCGGAAGACAGCGCAAACAGCCAGTTCTTCATCGTCTTCTACCCGCGTTTCAGCCTCGACAAGAAATACACCAATTTCGGCCGGGTCATCGCCGGGATGGATGCGGTCGACGCGATCCACCGCGGTGAGCCGCCGCGCGATCCCACGCGCATCGTGCAGGCCTCCATCGCGTCGGACAACAAGCCCGCACCGACCCCGCAGGAGATTGCCGCGTCGAACCCGGCTTCGATCACCGCAGACGACCTGACCGCTCCCGCCGGGGAGTGAGCGCAGCCGACCTGCGCGCGAGCGGCTCGAACCATGCGCGTCCTTCGACCAGCTCAGCTTAGTCGGGACCTGCTTTCATGAAAGTCGACCTGTTCGATTTCGATCTCCCGCAAGATCGGATCGCGCTGCGCCCGGTAAGCCCGCGCGACGCGGCGAAGATGCTCGTGGTCGAGGGGGATGCGCCCTTCGCGGACCGGCAGGTGCGCGACCTGCCCGATCTGCTGCGCGCGGGCGATATCCTCGTCTTCAACGACACCCGCGTGATCCCGGCCCGGCTCGAAGGCGAGCGCGTGCGCGAGGGCGCGAGCGGCGCGGCCATCGGCGCGACGCTGCACAAGCGGATCGACACGCGCCGCTGGCAGGCCTTCGTCCGCAATGCCAAGCGGTTGCGCGAAGGCGACCGGATCGAGTTCCCCGAAGGCGTCGCCGCGATCGCAGAGGCGCGCGGCGAGGATGGCAGCTGGACGCTCGCCTTCCTTGGCGAAGAGCCGGTCGAAGTCCTCCTCCACCGGGCAGGGGCCATGCCGCTGCCGCCCTATATCGCACAGCGCCGTGCCGCGGACGAGCGCGATGCGGAGGATTACCAGACGCTGTTCGCGGACAAGGCGGGCGCGGTCGCCGCACCCACCGCCGCGCTGCATTTCACCCCCGAATTGGTCGAGCGGCTCGATGCGGCAGGCATCGGTCGCGAAACGCTGACGCTGCATGTCGGCGCGGGCACTTTCTTGCCGGTGAAGGCGGAGGATACCGCCGAGCACAAGATGCACGCCGAGTGGGGCGAGATCAGTGCCGAGGCTGCCGCGCGTCTCAACGCCGCGCGCGCCGAGGGCCGCCGAGTGATCGCGGTCGGCACCACCAGCCTGCGCCTGCTCGAAAGCGCGGCGGATGAGAGCGATACGATCCAGCCTTTCTCCGGCGATACGGACATCTTCATCACGCCGGGTTATCGCTTTCGCGCGGTGGACGGGCTGATGACCAATTTCCACCTGCCCAAGTCGACGCTGATGATGCTGGTCAGTGCGCTGATGGGGCGCGAGCGGATGATGGAAGTCTACGCTCACGCCATCGCGCACGAATACCGCTTCTATTCCTACGGTGATTCCTCGCTATTATTGCCAGCACGATGACCGAGCGACACCTTCCCATCCACCACCGCGCAGGGGACCCGGGCGGGAGGGTATGGAGTTTTGGCAAGGTCACTTGGGTGCACTGCCCCGAGTGCGACAAGGCGGCGAAGAAGGATGGCAAGGGCGTCAGCTGCAATCATTGCGGCCACACCACGATCCAGAGCCGCAAACCGTCGGACAACAAGTGGGCCGCGCCTGCGTCTTCGAAGCAGAAATGCAGCCATTGCGGCGAGCCGATCGGTAAGGAGGACCGGCCGACGGCGCGCACGAAGGACGGAAAGCTTTTTCTCCAGGTGCGGTGCCCGCATTGCGGCGAGACGGACGACTATCCGGCCCGGCCGGGCTGGACCACGCAGAATTTCGGCTACGAACCCGGCCCACCGCTGTTCCTCATCACGCAAGTCGCTGGTGAGACGCTGTGGGTGAACAATCTCGCCCATCTCGAGGCGCTGGAAGACTGGCTCGGTGCAAAAGTTCGCGAGCGCGGGCCCCAGCCCGGCCTCACCATGATGGCGAAGCTGCCGCGCTGGATGAAGGCATCCACCAATCGCGCCAAGGTGTTACGCGGACTCGCGCAACTGCGCGAGCGCGCGAAGAAGGCGGGAATAGACGAATAGGCGGGCACAAAGGCCAATTGGTTCTCTTGTAAAACCTGTCGGCTGCGCCAAATTGCTCGCCATGTCCGAACCCATCCTAGAGCTTTCCGGCCTCACCAAGATTTACTCCGGGGGGCTCAAGGCTCTCGACGATGTCGATCTGACGATCAATCGCGGCGAGATTTTCGCGCTGCTCGGGCCCAATGGTGCGGGCAAGACGACGCTGATCGGCGCGGTCTGCGGACTGGTGCGGCCCACCAGTGGCACGATGCGCGCTTTCGGCCAGGACCTGCAGAAGGACTGGCGGCAGGCGCGCGCCCGGATCGGGCTGGTGCCGCAGGAACTCTCCACCGACATGTTCGAGCCGGTGCTGCACGCGGTCGAATATTCGCGTGGGCTCTTCGGCCTGGCCCCCGATCCCGCACGGATCGAGGAAATCCTGCGTTCGCTGAGCCTGTGGGACAAGCGCAACAACCGGATCATGGAGCTTTCGGGCGGCATGAAGCGCCGAGTGCTGATCGCCAAGGCGATGGCGCACGAGCCCGACCTGCTGTTCCTCGACGAGCCGACCGCAGGCGTCGACGTCGAGCTGCGCAAGGACATGTGGCACCAGATCGACATGATGCGCGCGCGCGGGGTCACCGTGATCCTGACCACGCATTATATCGAGGAAGCCGAGGAAATGGCTGACCGCGTCGGCATCATCCGTGGCGGCAAGATCCTGATGGTAGACCAGAAGGACGCCATGATGGCGCGGCTCGGGCGGACCGAGGCGCACGTGATGCTCGCACAGCCGCTCGACGCATTGCCGCCCGCAATCGCTTCCTTCCCGGTCGAACTCGAGGAGGGCGGTCAATCGATCTGCTATCGCGGCGGCGACGGCACGGGCAAGGGCCGCGAAGAAGTTGCCGATCTCACCAAGGCGCTGATCGCGAGCGGGATCGACTATGTCGGCATCGACGTGCGCGAAAGCAGCCTGGAGGATATTTTCGTCTCGCTGCTTGGCGAAGAAGAGGAGCAGGCGGCATGATCTTCAACGCGCGTTCCGCCTGGTCGATCTATCGGCGCGAGCTGTGGCGCTTCCTGCGCACGGCGTTCCAGTCCGTCCTCGCACCGGTGCTCACCACATCGCTCTACATCCTCGTTTTTGGCAGCGCGATCGGCGACCGGATGCCCGATGTAGGCTCGGTCGATTATGGTGCGTTCATCATTCCCGGCCTGCTGATGCTGACCCTGCTTGGGGAAACCACCAGCAATTCGAGCTTCGGCATCTACATGCCGCGCTTCACCGGCACGATTTACGAACTTCTCTCCGCCCCGGTGGGCGTGGGCGAGACATTGGTCGGCTTCGTCGGAGCGGCAGCGACAAAAAGCCTGATCCTCGCGGCGATCATCCTGCTGACCGCGCGCATTTTTGTGCCTTACGAAATCGCGCATCCGGTGTTCGCGTTCGTCTTTATCCTGCTGGTCGCGGCCAGTTTCAGCCTGTTCGGCTTTATCTTGGGCATCTGGGCGGACAGTTTTGAAAAGCTGGGCATCATCCCGATGCTGATCCTGACCCCGCTTACCTTCCTCGGCGGCACCTTCTACTCGATCGCGGACCTTCCCGCGCCGTGGAACACCGTCGCGCTGGCTAATCCCATCGTCTATCTCGTCAGCGGCCTACGCTGGACGTTCTACGGTTCTGCCGATGTCAGCATCTGGGTGTCGCTGTCGCTTACGCTGGCGTTTCTCGTGATCTGCACCGCCATTATCGCCTACATCTTCAAGACGGGCTGGCGATTGCGCGATTGAGCCGCTAGCTCTTCGAACATGTTTCGACCCGCTTCCGTCCTAGCCGGCGCCTGCCTGATCGCCACACCCGCAGCCGCGCAGATCCCGCCCGATGTGCAGGCGATGATCGATGCCGCGATGGCCACGGGCGACGCAAAGAAGATCGAGACTGTGATCGAACTCGCCAAGCAGACCCAGCCCGACAGCGCCGACGAGATCGAGGCGATTGCCGGTGCCTGGCGCGAAGAGCGTGCGGAGGCGCAGCGGCTTGCAGAGGCGAAGAAGCAGGAGGAAATCCGCGAGGCCGGGCTGTTCGACATGTGGAGCGGCGAAGGGCAGGTCGGCGCCTTCCTTTCGACCGGCAACAGCGATGACATGGGGCTCTCGCTCGCGGTGAACCTGAAGCGGGAGGGAATCCGGTGGTCCCACGCCTTGCGCGCGACCGCCGATTTCCAGCGTTCGAGCGGCGTCACGAGCCGCGAGCAGTTTCTGGCTGCCTACGAACCCCGGTTCCAGATGAGCGACAACATCTTCGCCTACGGGCTCACGCAGTACGAACGCGACCGGTTCCAGGGCTTCTACAACCGCTACGCGATTTCGGGCGGGATCGGTTACAAGCTGCTCGACAGCGATTCAGCGACGCTTTCGGTCAAGGCGGGCCCGGCCTTCCGGGTCACCGAACGCACCAATGGCGAACGGATCAGCCGCCTCGCCGGCCTGTTCGGGGCGGATTTCGACTGGCGGCTCGCGGACCGGGTCACCTTCACGCAGGATGCCAATGCGGTTGCCGAGACCGGGACCGAGGCTCTGCTGGTGGTCGATAGCGCGAACACGACTCTCAACCTGACCAGCGGCATCGATTTCAAGGTCAGCGATCGGCTTCGGTCGCGCCTGACGTACAACATCGAGTACGACAGCAATCCGGGCCCGGGTGCCGAGACGACCGACACGCTGACGCGCTTCTCTCTCGTCTACGGTTTCTGATTGCTTCGACCGACGGCGAAGCCGCGAAAGGCTTCGGGAAGTCACTCACCTCATAGCCAAGCGTTGGAAAATCCGTGTCTTTTCTGACGGAGGGTGGGGCAAGCGTAGGTTGCCGGACAGCAACTCCTTTACTTAGATTTCCCGAAAATTAATCGAACTGTTGTTCGCTCGCCACAGAAGACAGGCAAAGCGACTCCTCTTTTCATGCCGAATTGCCGAACCTGTAGGTCAGCAGTAAATGGGCCGCATCGTCATTGCGACGGTATTTTGGTGAGGATAACAACTAAAATGAAACCCGCTTATTTCATCGCGGCCGCCTTTGCAGGCGCGCTGCTTCCCTCGGCTGCCTTCGCGCAGGACGCGACCCCGGCTGAAGTAACCCTCGGCGTCACCGCGGGCTATCACGATCTGGGCATTTCGGACGAAGTCTACGATCTCACTGGCGTGGAAGTCGACGATGGCAGCCCGATCTTCGGCGGCTTCGCTTCGGTCGATTTCCCGGTCAGCGACAGCGTTTTCATCGGCGCCGAAGGCAACCTTAGCATCGGTACCGACGCGATCGATTCCGATTACGGCGCCTCGGCCCGTCTCGGCTACCGCACCCAGAATGGCACCAAGGTCTACGTCCGTGGCGGCTACCAGTGGGTGGAACTCGACTACGCAAATATGCTGAATGTCGACAAGTCGGCGATCCCCGCCGGTCTCGACGATACCGTTGGCGACTACCTCGTCGGCGGTGGCGTCGATGTTCCGATCGGCAGCAAGGCGATGTTCCGCGTCAATGTCGACACGATCTCGTTCGACACGCTGCGCGCGACCGCAGGCGTCGGCTTCCGCTTCTAAGCGCTTGGGCCTGACGAGAGGGGTCGCCTGGCCGGGAGGGCAGGCGGCCCCTTTCTTGCATCAGGAGCAAACGCGAAAAGGCACTTCCTCGCTCGTGGCGCTTCCCAGTTCGAGGAAAAGCGCCATCACCCGCGCAAGATTTTCGGGCGGCAGCGGTGCGAGTTCCGCCAGCAGGCGATCCGCGATCCGGCATCGCTCGGCATCGAAACCCTGCGCGATCGAAAGTGCGGCGGTCGGCGCGAGCGCTTTCTTCGCGATATTCGCGAGCGGACCCTCCACCGGCATGGGCGTTCCGGTGATCCTCTGCGCCGCCTTGCGCGCTTTCGGCCACGCCCGATCGGACTGCGGCTGAAGCTTGCCCTTGAGCGCGCCGGACTGTGTGCCGAGGAATGCATCGGCAGGCAGCACGCGCGCGCACCGGTTCTCCAGCGCTCCGATCAGATCGGGCATCACATAGGCGACCACCGCCTCGTTCTCGGCTGCGGTGATACAGGGGCGGGCCTGTGTCTGCGCGGTGGCAGTGGAGCCCACGGCAAGCAGGCAGGTGGCGGCAGCGATCTTGCGAAACATCTCGGGGCAATCCCTTTCCCGTTAATGCCCGGTCCTTGCCCCGCCAGCGGTGAGCAATCCGTGAACGCATGCATCGACACAGGGCGGATGCTGCACTAGCGGACTGGCCGATGACGACACGTTTCGATTTTGAGATTTCCGCCTGCAGCGGGCTCGCACGGACCGGCACGATCCGCATGCAGCGCGGCGATATCCGCACGCCCGCCTTCATGCCGGTCGGCACCGCGGCGACGGTGAAGGGCATGAAGCCCGAAAGCGTGCGCGCGGCGGGCGCGGACATCATCCTCGGCAATACCTATCACCTGATGCTCCGCCCCGGAGCGGAGCGGGTCGCCCGGCTCGGCGGGCTGCATAAATTCATGAACTGGGATCGCCCGATCCTGACCGACAGCGGCGGCTATCAGGTGATGAGCCTGTCCGATCTCAACAAGCTGACCGAGGAAGGCGTCGAATTTCGCAGCCACCTCGATGGCTCGAAGCACATGCTCAGCCCCGAACGCAGCATGGAAATCCAGCGCCTGCTCGGCAGCGACATCGTGATGGCGTTCGACGAATGCCCGCGCGCCGACCGTCCGCTGGCCGAGATCGAGGCGAGCATGGAAATGTCGATGCGCTGGGCGAAGCGCAGCCGCAATGCCTTCGATGCGGGCGGCGAGCACGCGGGCCGCGCCGCGCTGTTCGGTATCCAGCAGGGCGCGCTGGACGAACGGCTACGGCGGCGCTCTGCCGATGCGCTGACCGAGATCGGTTTCGATGGCTACGCCATCGGCGGGCTCGCAGTGGGCGAAGGGCAGGAGGCGATGTTCGCCACGCTCGATTTCGCGCCCTCACAGTTGCCCGATGATGCACCGCGCTACCTGATGGGGGTGGGCAAGCCCGACGATCTGGTAGGCGCGGTCGAGCGCGGGGTCGACATGTTCGACTGCGTGCTGCCGACCCGCTCGGGCCGCAACGGACAGGCGTTCACCTGGAACGGCGCGCTCAACCTGCGCAATGCGCGCTTTGCCGAGGATACCGGCCCGCTAGACGATCGCTGCGCATGCCCCACCTGCGCGACCTATAGCCGCGCGTACCTGCATCACCTGATCAAGTCGGGCGAAATGTTGGGCGCGATGCTGCTGACCGAGCACAATATCGGCTTCTACCAGCAACTGATGGCCGCGATGCGAGAGGCGATTGCGCAGGATCGCTTCGCCGCCTTTGCCAGCGACTTCCGCCGCGACTATCTCGGCTAGGTTCCTTCGGGGAGATCGGGCGGGATGAAGGTTTCGCGCCGCCAGATCGGATCGGGCGGCTCGCCTTCACGGCGTTCGATACCCTTCAGGTAGCCGAAGAACGTCGCGATGCGCCGATTCTCCGCGCTGGCGATCGCCTTGCGGCCATGCATGAAACGGCTGTTGTCGAGCAGCACGACGTCGCCCTGCTGCCATTCGTGCGAATAGGTCAGCGCGCGTGCGGTCGATCGGATATCGTCGACCATGTCGTCGGAGATCGGCTTTCCATCCAGCAGAGGGATATTCGGCATCCGCAGGTAGTCACGCGCAAACAGGACGAAGTTTGCAAAGGCTTTGCCATGGCCGAACAGCGTCGGCTCCAGCGCCGGACGGGTAAACCCGCGCAGGATCCGGTCGCCAGAGCGCCTGAACCAATACGGGCACGTCTCGGGCGGATTGTTCAGCAGCGCATCGTCAGGGGTGTCGGTGCCGAGCCAGAAGCGAAGCATCTCGGGCGACGCGGGGCGGATGTAGAACAGGTTCCCATTCGCAAGCTGGGATTGCACCTCGGCCGGAAGGTTCTCGGCAATCGCAATCCCGTCGCAGATGTTGGTCTGGCCGCCGACTTCGGGCGGATCGAAGCAGGCGAACATCGCAAGATCGGGCCGCCAAGGCTCGCGCGACAGCTCGGGGTGAAGCGGGAAGGGGTCGACCCCCAGATTGACCGTCTGGACCGAACTTTCGCCCTGCAACACCTCGCGATGCGGGCTTTCGTTGTAGGAGGGCGCCGAGCACAGATCGAGACCGAGGTCCCCGAAATCCTCTACCGTCGTC
The DNA here is from genome assembly GCA_002729695.1 of Citromicrobium sp. Taxonomy (GTDB): domain Bacteria; phylum Pseudomonadota; class Alphaproteobacteria; order Sphingomonadales; family Sphingomonadaceae; genus Alteriqipengyuania. The sequence continues at coordinate 12,174 of PBYQ01000025.1, forward strand.
GCAAATCCACGCAGGAGCACCGCTCCATGACGTTCGATAGCTGCCCTGATTTCCCCGCGGTCCACGCTTTGCAAGGACGCTCCATCCGAATGGACGGGGTGCGGTGGCACGGGGCCGGATCGGGTCGTTTGTGTCGCCATCGCCAGGCAGATAGCCGTTTGTCCGATCCCATGCTAGGCCGCGCTCCATGGCTATCACTCCGCAAGCGCTGTTCGCCGATCCCGCGCTTTTCCTCTACGAGCTCGACGAATCTTTCGCCGTCTTTCAGCCCATGACGCGGCAGGACATCGCCCGTTCGATTTTCCTCGACGGGCGCATCCGGCACGGGGGCCGCAAGAGCTTCCGGGTGCCGATCCCGCAACTTGCCGAGGCATACCGGCAGGTCGCCCCACCACGGCGACCGCTCGGCTGGATCTTCCACGTGGCGCAGTGCGGATCGACCTTGCTGGCGCGCGCGCTCGACCATCCCGGGCGCAGCCTCGTGCTGCGCGAACCGGCGGCGCTCAGGCGACTGGGTGTGGCTGCGGGCGGCGAGGGTAATCTGCCCGCGCAAAGTCGCGATGTGTTGCCGGTGGTCCGCGATCTGCTGGCCAAGCGCTGGGAAGAGGATCGCCCGGCGATCATAAAAGCGACCGTTCCGGTCAATTTCATCGCTCACGATCTTATGGCGATGGAGCCCGACGCGCCGGCCATGATCCTCCATTTCCCATTGGCGAACTACGTCGCTGCGATCATGCGCACGCCGGGTCATGTCGACTGGACCGAGCGGGTCTTCGGGGAACTGCGTCTTGGTCAGACCGCGCTGTGCCAGGAGATTTCAACCAAAGACCCTGCGCAGAAGGCCGCCGCACTGTGGTTTTTCCAGATGAAGAGATTCGAGGCGCTGGTCGATGCGTTTCGAAATGTCCGGTCGCTCGACGCGGCCAGGCTGTTCGACGATCCGATCCCGGTGATCGACGCAGCCGCGCGCTTGTTCGGCGTGGAAATGGAGCCAGGCGAAGTCGAAGCTATCGCGGCGAGCGAGCTGTTCCATTCATACTCGAAGAACCCCGCGCTCGACTACGATCCCGACGTCCGGACCGCTCGTGAAGCGGAGGCGATGGCACGGCTCGCACCGGAGATCGACGCCGCTCGCGAATGGGTCGCTGCGGCCAGCGCGCGCGATGCGCTGCCCGAGGCGCTCGGGAAGCCGCTTGTCGGCGAAGCGGTCTCCCTGCTCGGCTGATACGAAAAGGGCGGCCCCGCAGGACCGCCCTCTTGCTGTTCCGTAGCCGGACCGATCAGCGCGAATAGAATTCGACGATCAGGTTCGGTTCCATGGCGACCGGGTAAGGCACTTCGTCGAGCTTCGGCACGCGGGTGAAGGTCACCTTGTCGGTGCCATCGGGCGCGACGTAGTCGGGAATTTCACGCTCGGGCAGGCTCTGCGCTTCGATGACCAGCGCCATGTCCTTCGCCTTCGCACCCAGGCCGATCACGTCGCCGACGACGACGCGGCGGCTCGCGATGTTGCACTTGGTGCCGTTCACGGTGATGTGGCCGTGGCTGACCAGCTGGCGCGCGGCAAAGATCGTCGGCGCGAACTTGGCGCGATAGACGACCATGTCGAGGCGCTGTTCGAGCAGGCCGATCAGGTTCTGACCGGTATCGCCCTTGATACGCGCGGCTTCCTGGTAGGTGCGCTTGAACTGCTTTTCGGTGACGTCGCCGTAGTAGCCCTTCAGCTTCTGCTTGGCGCGCAGCTGCAGGCCGAAGTCGGACATCTTGCCCTTGCGGCGCTGGCCGTGCTGGCCGGGGCCGTACGAACGCTTGTTGACCGGCGAATTCGGGCGACCCCAGATGTTCTCGCCCATCCGGCGATCGAGTTTGTACTTGGCGCTCTTGCGCTTCGACATAATCCATTCCTTCAATTTGCTGGACTGCGCCATTCGCAGCCTTTGAACCCGGCATCGCACCGACAGTGAAAACACTGTCGCGGCCACCGCTTCACCGGGGTGCGGGGCCAATCTCGTGAAGCTTTTAAGGAAAGCTCGCGAAGCGAGGGCGCGACATAGCAATATTCGCCGTATCGTCAAGGTCTCGACACGAGCGCAGGCGCAGGGCACAGGCGAGACATGATGACCCCCGCGAAATCACCCGAAGAGTGTGAAACCATGGCCGAAGTTCGGGTCGGCGTCGATAGCCTCGACCGCGAGCTGATGCGGCTAATTGCGGTGCGTTTCGGCTACATGCGCGCCGCGGCGCGGATCAAGCCCGAACGCGGCCATGTGCGCGACGAGGCGCGCAAGGCCCAGGTGATCGACAATGTGCGCGAAGACGCGCGGCGCGAAGCCTTGCCCGAAGAAGAGCTTGCCGCGATCTGGGATCGCCTGGTCGAAGCCTCCATAGCCTACGAAATGATCGAGTGGGAGCGGCTGCGCAGCTAGTCGCGCGGCTTTCGCTCGAGCGAGGAAAGCACCCCGCGCAAGGTGCGCAGTTCGAGGTGGTTCCAGCCCGGCTTGGTGAGCACGCCGCGCAACGTTCTGCGCGTTGCCTCGGCGCGCGCTTCGGGCAGGAAATAGCCTTTCGGCTCCAGCATCCGTTCGAGATGCGCAATCAGCCCGTCGAGCTCGTCCTGCGGGCCGGGCGGCAGGAGGTCTTCTTTCGGAGGTTGCGCCAGCCCCTTTCGCTTGGACCATTCGTACGCGCACAGGATCACCGCCTGCGCGAGGTTGAGCGATCCGAAATCGGGGTCGATCGGCACGGTCACGATGGTGCGGGCGAGCGCGACATCCTCGGTCTCCAGCCCCGAACGCTCGGGGCCGAACAGGATCGCGGACTTGCCGGGTTCGCCATGGATCGCGTCGGCGGCCTCTTCGGGCGTCAGCACCGGCTTGGTCACGCCGCGCTTGCGCACGGTCGTCGCGAAGACATGCGCGCAGTCGGCCACCGCATCGGCGGTGCTTTCGTACACCTTCGCCGTGTCGAGGATGAAGTCCGCCCCCGCCGCAGCCGGCCCGGCAGACGGGTTCGGCCAGCCATCGCGCGGCGCGACAAGGCGCATTTCGCGCAGGCCGAAATTGGCCATCGCGCGCGCCGCCTTGCCGATATTCTCGCCCAGCTGCGGGCGGACGAGGACGATTGCAGGTGGTGGTGTCAGCGCTTGATCCGTCGGTAGAGCATGTAGCCTGCGCCTGCCGCGAGGCCGACCGGCCAGGTGATGACCGGCAGAAGCATCGCACCGACCGCGCCGACGGCGGCACCGGTCAGCACCGGTTTGGTAGAGGGATGCTCCATCCCTTCCTTCAACATGCCCGAAAGCTCGTTGCGGGCGTCTTCCACCCAGTCCTGCCCGTTATCGGGATCGTTGTTGTTCATGCCATTATCTCCCCGGATAGACGGGAAACGCGCTGCACAATTCGCCAACCTCGGCGCGTACCGCCTGTTCGATCTGGGCATCGCCTTCCGGCCCGTTTTTGGCAAGCCCTTCGACGACGCGCGCGATCAGCTCGCCGATCTTGGTGAATTCCGCCGGGCCGAAGCCACGCGTCGTGCCCGCCGGGCTGCCGAGACGGAGCCCGCTGGTGACGAAGGGGCTGCGCTTGTCGAACGGGATGCCGTTCTTGTTGCAGGTGAGGTAGGCGCGATCGAGCGCCTTTTCAGCATCCTTGCCGGTGACATCCTTCGCGGTCAGGTCGACCAGCATCGAGTGGTTGTCCGTCCCACCCGAAACGATCCGCAGCCCGTTATCTTCGAGGCTGGTGGCCAGCGCACGGGCGTTATCGACCACGCGCTGCGCGTAATCCTTGAAGTCGGGACGCAGCGCTTCACGGAAGGCGACGGCCTTGGCGGCGACGATGTGCATCAGCGGACCGCCCTGAAGCCCCGGGAATACCGCCATGTTGAGCGGCTTGGAATATTTTTCGTCGTTCCACAGGATCACGCCCGAACGCGGACCGCGCAGGCTCTTGTGCGTGGTGGTGGTGACGATATCGCAATGCGGGAAGGGGGAGGGGTGGGCACCGCCCGCCACCAGACCCGAAATGTGGCTCATGTCGCACAGCAGGATCGCGCCGACTTCGTCGGCGATCTTGCGGAAGGCCGCAAAGTCCCACACGCGCGAATAGGCGGTACCGCCGCAGATGATCAGCTTGGGTTTATGCTCGCGCGCCGTGGCGGCGACCGCGTCCATGTCGATCAGCTCGTCGCCTTCGCGCACGCCGTAGGGCACCGGGTTGAACCACTTGCCGCTCATGTTGACCGGCGATCCGTGGGTCAGGTGCCCGCCCGAATTGAGGTCGAGCCCCATGAAGGTATCGCCCGGTTCCAGCATGGCGAGGAACACGGCCTGGTTCATCTGGCTGCCGCTGTTGGGCTGCACATTGGCGAAGTTGCAGCCGAACAGCTCCTTCGCGCGCTCGATCGCCAGCGTTTCCACGACGTCGGCATATTCGCACCCGCCGTAGTAGCGCTTGCCCGGATAGCCTTCGGCGTACTTGTTGGTGAAGACGCTGCCTGCGGCTTCCAGCACCGCGCTGCTCGCGATGTTCTCGCTCGCGATCAGCTCGATCTTGTCGCGCTGGCGGTTGAGCTCGCTGTCGATAGCGGCGGCGATTTCAGGATCGGCGTCGGCGAGGCTGTCATTCCAGAAACGATCCATCGGATCGGCCTTGGTCGCGGGAGCGGAAGTGATGCTGGCCATGGATCAGGCGCCTCCGGTGATGTCGGGGTTGGAAAGCTTGTCGACGCGGCGCTGGTGCCGGTCACCCGCAAATGCGGTTTCGAGGAAGGTCTGCACGCAGGCTTTGGCCTGTTCGATGCCGATCAGCCGCGCGCCCATCGCAATGACGTTCGCATCATTGTGCTCGCGCGCGAGCTTTGCCGACAGCTGCTCGGATACGAGCGCGCAGCGTACCTGCGGATTGCGGTTCACCGCCATCGAGATGCCGATACCGCTGCCGCACAGCGCAATGCCGCGCATCGCGGTGCCATCTGCAACCACGCTGGCCAGCTTATAGCCGTAGTCGGGATAATCGACGCTGTCGGGAGTGTGCGGGCCAAGGTCGGCGACCTCGTGCCCTTTCTCGACGAGCCATTCGTGAAGCGCCGCCTTCATATCGAGCGCGGCATGGTCTGAAGCTATCGCGATACGCATGGCCGTGCACATAGTGGCTGGCGCTCTCAGACGCTACCCGCATATCGGCCCGCATCCCCGGCGGGCGTTCGGGTTTCGCGCCGGTCCGGCAACAGGCGGATTGCGGCGACCACCATGGTGACGAAAAGCATCGCCTCGAACGCGGTGGTAAAGGCCAGCGAAAGCGGGCCAAAGGCCTGTTCGCCGAACATCGCGGCAATCCTGCCGAGCCCGATCCGGCTGTCGCCGAACGCCTCGGCCAGCTTTTCGAGACTGCCCGCCATCAGCCGCCCGCCCGCAAACGCGATCATCGCGCCGGATACGAGGCCCAGCGGGACCGCGAGCGCGATCGGCATGAAACTGCGGCGTCCGTCGCTCTCCCTCGGCCGAACCAGCAATGCGCATCCAATGGCGCAGCCCAGGGCCAGCCCTTCGGGCAGGCCCGTCATATCGGATGGTGCGCGACCGAACAGCAGGGTGAACGCGTCGACGCCCAGCAATTCGCTCGTCGCGCCGACCAGCCCGCCACCCAGCGCCGCGCCGCCCACCTGCCATGCGCGTGAGTGCGGAGCGAAGTAGGCCGCGATGCCGAGGCCGGCCCCCACTCCGAGCCCGGCGAGGACACCGACCACCCCGCACAACGCCACCATCACCAGCAGGGCCGACAAGGCACCGGGCGCCCCCGGCAGGCCGATCATCCCATACAGCACCCCCCCGATGATACCGGCTCCGGTCCCGCCGATCATCGCGCGCCAGAGCAGCGCAAGGGCCTTATGAAGGGGAGCAACTTCGGCGGAGCGTTTGGGGGAGGGGCCATCGGCGATCTCCTCGCGTCGAACTTCTCCGACGAAGCGATAGCCGTGCTTGGGCACCGTCTCGATGAAGCGCGGATCGCGCGCCTTGTCGCCCAGCGCGGACCGGAGCGAGCGGATGCACTGGGTCAGCGCCTCGTCTGTCACGGGCATCGAACGCCAGACCTCTTCGTTGAACCGGTCCTTGGAAATCAGGCTGCCTGCGTTTTCGACCAGCAGCGCCAGCGCATCGAAATAGCGCGCATTGAGCGGCACCGGGCCAGCAGCACCCAGCAGGATGCGCTGATCGCAATCGATCGTGAATTCGCCGAAGAGATAACGCGTTGAAGCCATTGCTCAGATGATCCTCACCTTGCGCTCATGCCGCTCACCCGCCCGCTTGGCAAATGATGTCCCGCAACACTTCAACAGCGAGGACTATTCTCCATGACCGATCACGCACCGGCAGCCCGAACCGCCATGCCGCTTCCCCTGAGGCTCGCCTTATGGGGCAGCCTGCTGGCAATCTTCATGATCCCGACAATCGCAAAGGCGACCTATGCCGGGATGCCCTGGACCGTGGGCGATTTCGTTTTCGCAGCAGTGGCGCTCGGGATGCTCGGCGTACTGATCGAGTTCGGTTATCGCCTGTCGGATAGCTGGAGCTATCGCATCGCCGCCATGGGGGCTGCGCTGGGGGCGTTCCTGCTGGTGTGGATCAATCTGGCGGTCGGATTCATCGGCGATGAAGGAAATCCACTGAACCTTGCCTATTTCGCGATGCTGGCGGTCGTGTTCGTGGGCGGAGCGCTGTTCCGCTTTCGAGCTGCGCCGATGGCTGCACTGATGCTGTTCTGCGCAGTGACCCAGCTGGCGATCCTGCTGGTGGGTCAGCCGCCCATGGGCTTCGAATGGGGCGCCACCGGTGTGTTTTGCGTGGGGTGGCTCGCGCTTGCCGGGCTGTTTCGCAATGCCTCGCAAAGCTGACCAGAAAAAAGGCCCCGGTGATTGCCGGGGCCTCTCTGCTTACTGATCCAGGAAGCTGCGCATCTTGCGGCTGCGGCTCGGGTGCTTGAGCTTGCGCAGAGCCTTTGCCTCGATCTGGCGGATACGTTCGCGCGTAACGCTGAACTGCTGGCCGACTTCTTCCAGCGTGTGATCGGTGTTCATCCCGATGCCGAAGCGCATGCGCAGCACGCGTTCCTCACGCGGGGTGAGGCTGGCCAGCACGCGGGTGACCGTTTCCTTGAGGTTGCTCTGGATCGCGGCATCCACCGGGATGATCGCGTTCTTGTCCTCGATGAAGTCGCCCAGGTGCGAATCTTCCTCGTCGCCGATCGGCGTTTCGAGGCTGATCGGCTCCTTGGCGATCTTCATCACCTTGCGCACCTTTTCGAGCGGCATCGAAAGACGCTCGGCCATTTCCTCCGGAGTGGGCTCGCGGCCCTGCTCGTGCAGGAACTGGCGTGAAGTGCGGACCAGCTTGTTGATCGTCTCGATCATGTGGACCGGGATGCGGATCGTGCGCGCCTGGTCGGCGATCGAGCGGGTGATCGCCTGCCGGATCCACCACGTCGCGTAGGTGCTGAACTTGTAGCCGCGGCGGTATTCGAACTTGTCGACCGCCTTCATCAGGCCGATGTTGCCTTCCTGGATGAGGTCGAGGAACTGCAGCCCGCGGTTGGTGTATTTCTTGGCGATGGAAATCACGAGACGCAGGTTCGCCTCGACCATTTCCTTCTTGGCGATGCGCGCCTCGCGCTCGCCCTTCTGGACCATGTTCACGATCCGGCGGAATTCGGGCAGCGCCATGCCGGTCTGGCTGGCGATGTCGCTGATTTCCTGACGGATGCGTTCGACCGAGTCGCCTTCCTTCTCGGCGAAGGCGGCCCATTTTTTGTCCTTGGTGCGGCTGGTCAGCCAATCGTCGTCCAACTCGTTGCCCAGATAGGCGTCGAGGAAGTCCATCCGCTTGATCTTGTGACGCTCTGCCAGGCGCAGCATCTGGCCGCCCAGCGCGGTCAGGCGGCGGTTGAATGCGTAGAGGTTGTCGACAAGGAATTCGATCTTGGTCGCGTGGAACTGGACGCTTTCGACTTCCGCCGTCAGCTGTTCGCGCAGATCCTCGTACTTCTTTTCCTTGGCAGGCGGGAACACGTCGCCGCGGCCCAGAGTGTCGACGCGCTCTTCCTGGAGCTTTTCGAACTTCTTGAACAGGTCGGTGATGCGCGCGAACCGCTCGAGCGCGTCGGGCTTGAGCGCCGCCTCCATCTGGGCGAGCGACATCGTGTTGTCTTCTTCGTCGTCGTCGTCGCGGCGCGATTTGGTTTCGCCGTCGCCGTCTTCGTCGCCGTCTTCCGCTTCATCGTCGTCGTCATCGTCGTCTTCGCGGATGGTCGGGCCGGCGGTTTCCTCGGAAATTTCGCCGCTATCGTCCTCGTTTTCCTCCTCCATCTTGTCGACGGGAGGTTCCTTGGAGAGCATCGCGTCGAGATCGAGAATCTCGCGCAGCTGCATCTCGCCATCGTTGAGCGCTTCGGACCACTGGATGATCGCGTGGAACGTGATCGGGCTTTCGCACAGCCCGATGATCATCGTGTCGCGACCGGCCTCGATCCGCTTGGCGATGGCGATTTCGCCTTCGCGGCTGAGCAGTTCGACCGCGCCCATCTCGCGCAGGTACATGCGCACCGGATCGTCCGTGCGGGCATCGACGGTTTTCTTCGGCGCGGCGGCGGCGGTGGACTTGGTGTCCTTCTTGCCTGCCGAATCGGGCGCGATCTCTTCGACCTCGTCCTTTTCGGCCTCGACGTCATCGTCCGACTCGACGATCTGGACGCCCATCTCGGAAATCGCGGCTTGGATATCCTCGATCTGGTCGGAGCTCATCTCCCCCTGGGGCAGCGCTTCGTTCAGCTCGTCATAGGTGACGTAGCCGCGCTTTTTCGCCTTGGTGATCAGCTTCTTGATCGACGCTTCGTTGAGGTCGATCAGGGGAGCGTCTTCGGTCTCTTTGGTCGCCATGGGCTATTGAAAATCCGTTTCCTGACCGATGCGTTCCTCGTCTTCCGATGGAGCCGCAGCGGCCTTTGAATCTGTAATCGGTGTCGCTCTCGCGATCCGCCTCGTCGCCATCTGGCCCAAGCGCGCGTCGAACGCCAGCTTCCGCTTCAGCAGACGCTGTTGCTCGGCGAACGCCCCCTCCGGATCGTGCTCGAAGCGCTCCGTAGCGGCGGCCAGTGCCTTGTCGAGCGCCGGCCCTTCGACCAGCAACGCGATGGCTTCGGCCAGGTCCTCGCGCGCGGTCGCTGCATCTTGGGCTTCTCTAGGTAAGCCAGGTGCGGATTGTTCAGCGGACCGGGAGCCCCAGCGCGGGTCGAATATGGCGTTTTTGTCGTCGGCTTCAAGCGTTTGTGAGCGCGCAAGCACTCGATCGACCAAACTTGCCACCGCCGGGTCGTTTTCGGCGAGCTCCGCGAGAGCTGCGCGATGGTGTTCTGCCAGCTCGGGATAGAGCGCAAACTGCTCCATCACGCTGGCGGTCAGGCGCTGGCGAGAACCGCCTTGCGCAAGGTTGGCGAGCCTGCGGGCAAGTTCCGGCGAAAGCGGCTCTTCGCGTGGCTTTCGCCAGTCCTTGCGCGGTTGAAACGGCGCTTTTTCGCGCTTCGGGAAGGCGAAGGCGGAAAACTTGTCGAGCAGGTCGCGGCGGTAGAGCGCGCGCACGTCTTGCTCTTCGATCGCTCCGATATGCGCCATCAGGCGCGCCTTCAAACCGGCCTTGGCTTCGGGGCTGTCGAGCGGGGCGGCACGCGCCTCGAGCGTCCACAGCGCCTCCAGCAGGGGCTGCGCTTTTTCCAGCACCTGTTCGAAAGCGGCAACACCTTTTGCCTTGATCAGGTCGTCGGGATCGAGCCCGGCGGGCAGCCAGGCGATTTTGAGCGTGTGGCCGGGCTTCAGCAGCGGCAGCGCACGCTCGATCGCCCGGCGTACCGCTCGCTGACCCGCCGCGTCGCCATCGAAGCACAGGATGGGGCAGGGGACGTGCCGCCACAGCTCCGCAATGTGATCCTCGGTCAGCGCTGTGCCGAGCGGGGCAACGCCTTCCGCGATGCCGGCATTGGCGAGCGCGATGACGTCCATGTACCCTTCGACGACGACAAGGCGGTCGCTCTTGCGCGCGGCGGGCCCGGCGCGGTGGATGTTGTAGAGCGTGCGGCCCTTGTCGAACAAAGGCGTCTCGGGCGAATTGAGGTACTTGGGCGCACCGTCCTTCGGCGTAAGAATACGCCCGCCGAACGCGATCACCCGCCCGCGCACATCGTGGATCGGCAGCATCAGCCTGTCGCGGAAACGGTCGTACGGGTCTTTCCCGTCGATCGCGATGCGCAGCCCTCCCTCGACCAGGAGTTGCGGCGGCAGCGTACCGAGCGCGGTGGCGAGCGCCTGCCGCTCGTCCGGGGCGTAGCCGAAGCCGAATTCGCGCATGATCGCGGGCGAGAAGCCGCGTTTGTTGAGGTATTCGCGGGCCGCACTGCCGCGCTGGCCTGAAAGTTCGGAGACGAAGAACTGCTGCGCCGCGCCCATCGCATCGTGCAGCCCGGCGCGGCGCTTCGCCCTTTGCGCCTCGCGCGGGTCGGGCGCGGGCATCTCCATCCCGGCGACCACCGCCAGCTCCTTCACCGCGTCCATGAACTGCAATCCGCGCTGGTCGGTCATCCAGCGGATGACATCGCCATGCGCGCCGCAGCCGAAGCAGTGATAGAAGCCCTTTTCGTCATTGACCGTGAAGCTGGGCGTCTTCTCGTCATGGAACGGACAGCACGCCTTCCACTCGCGGCCTGCGCGTTGCAGCTTGGTCGTGCGCATGATGACGCTGGAAAGCGTCACGCGCGTACGCAGCTGATCGAGCCATTGTGGGGAAAGCGCCATTGGCCTGTACCTAGCCGTTCGTGTCGAGCGAAGTCGAGACACGCACGTGCGGGGGGCGTGCGAAATACGAAAGGCCCGCCCAATCTCCCTCAATCGAGGCGTTCTTCTTGGCCCGCGACCACTTCTCGATCCGCAGTTCGGCTTCAAGCGCCTCGGCGCGACTCGGAAAATCTTGTGCCCATTCGAGAGACACCGGCAGCCTGCGGCTCGTAAATTCACAATAGCCGCCTTGCCGATGCTCAGCCACGCGGCGGTCGAGATCGTCGGTATGGCCGGTGTAGAACTTTCCGTCGCGGCATTTGAGAATGTAGCACCAGAAGGCCATCTTCCTGCCCTGATAGCGGTGTCTCGACTTCGCTCGACACGAACGGGGAACTTCTCTCTCTACGGCTTGTCGCTAGCCTCATTCTCTTCCTTCGGCGGGAAGGGACCGCTGGCCATTGCGATCTTTTCGTCGGCGCGCAGCGAATAGGCTTCCGCTGCGCCGTCGGGCGGCAGCGTGCTTTGCCAGAAGAACGTGATCGGCTCGCCCGTCTGCCAGCCATTGCCGCCGACGACGCGCCACACCAGGGTGCCGTTGTCGTCCTGCACGCGGATCGCCCCGTCGGGACCGAGAGCCTCCTCGGCCTGCTTGAAGTCGTATCCGATCGCGCCGGTGAAGCCGCTCGCCTGCCGAACCGTGCTGAACACGCTCGCCGCGTCGACCTCGTCCAGCCCGACGGGCCGGTTGAACGGGGGATCGTTGGGCTTGTCGACACCGGGCGTCACCGTGATGACGTAGGTGTAGACCGTGCCTTCGGGCATATCCTCGGGATCGCAGGTGCCGTCTTCCGCCGGGCAGGCGACGAAGCTCACGATGTCGCCGATGGATCGCCCGCCCGCGACGATGGAAGCCTCCACTTCGGGGCCGACCGGCCCTTCGATCTTTGCCCCGAGACGGATTTCTCCCAGATCCGCAGCAACAAGCGTGCGCGGTTCGGTGGGAGCATCGGCAGCCGCCGTCTCCTCAGGAGTGGGCGTGGGTGCCGGTTCGTCCGGCTCCCCCGAACACCCTGCAAGCGCGAGCGCTGCGAGAAAGGCGGCCAGAGCATATTTCACTGCAATGATTCCTTCACCCACCCACTGGTGCGGCTCATGTCGAGCGCTGCGCCGTGGCGGGGTTTCAATTCGGCCATGACCTTGCCCATATCCTTGATGCTGGAGGCGCCGGTATCGGCCTTCACGGCCTCGATCGCGGCCTTCGTTTCGGCCTCGTCCATCTGCTTGGGCAGGAATTCCTCGATCACGGCCAGCTCGGCCTCTTCCTGCGCGGCGAGTTCTTCGCGGCCGCCAACGCGGTACATCTGGATCGATTCCTTGCGCTGCTTGGCCATCTTCAGGAGCACGTCGGTGACGATCTCGTCATCCTCGCCCTTCTTCTCCGCAGTGCGCAGCTCGATATCGCGGTCCTTGATCTTGGCCTGGATCAGGCGGAGCGCAGCCGTGCGTTCCTTGTTGCCGCCCTTCATCGCGGCGATGACTTCCTTCTGGATCGTCTCGCGTATCATGGTTTACCGATTTACCTTTATATCTGACTCAACAGACGCCCGCATATAACAAATGTTCCGCTTGCCAACCGCCGATGGTCAAAAGCGCAAGCTGGGCGCTTGACGGGCGGGAACCGCAGGCCTAGCCGGATGGCTTAGCGCACATCGCCGGAACACTAATAGGAACGGACAAGCCCATGGCTTCTGCCGAGATTACCCCTGCGCAACCTTCAGGCGCGACCGGGGTGTTGCTTCTTGCCGATGGAACGGCGCTCTGGGGCATCGGGTGCGGTGCGGAAGGCTCCGCCGTGGGCGAGGTGTGCTTCAACACCAGCATGACCGGCTATCAGGAAGTGATGACCGACCCGAGCTATGCCGGGCAGATCGTCACCTTCACCTTCCCGCATATCGGCAATGTCGGGGCGAACCCCGAAGATATCGAGAGCAAGGTGGAAAGCGCGCTCGGCTGCGTGATGCGCGAAGTGCCGACGGGTGCGAGCAATTTCCGCTCCGAAGTCGATCTCGACACATGGCTGAAGGACGAAGGCAAGATCGGCCTTGCGGGTGTCGATACCCGCGCGCTGACGCGGCTGATCCGCCTGAACGGTGCGCCGAACGCGGTGATCGCGCATGCGCCCGACGGGAATTTCGATCTCGACGCGCTGCTGGAGAAGGCCCGGGGCTGGCCGGGGCTGGAGGGCATGGACCTCGCCCGAATCGTCTCGCGCAAGGCGCACGAGGGCTGGCGCGGCGGCCACTGGGAGCTGGGCAAGGGCTACGGCGACAGCACGGCGGAGAAACCCCACGTGGTCGCGATCGACTACGGCGCGAAGGACAATATCTTCCGCCAGCTGGTCCGCGCGGGCGCGCGGGTGACGGTGGTGCCTGCGGAGACTTCGCTGGAGGATGTGCTGGCGCTTTCCCCCGACGGCGTGTTCCTTTCCAACGGCCCGGGCGACCCGGCCGCGACGGGCGCCTACGCGGTGCCGGTGATCCAGGGCCTGCTGGAGCGCGACGTGCCGATCTTCGGCATTTGTCTTGGCCACCAGCTCCTCGGCCTCGCAGCGGGCGCGAAAACTTCGAAAATGTTCCAGGGCCACCGCGGCGCGAACCATCCCGTCCAGCGTGTCGGCGATGCGTGGGGCGAAGCGACCGGCCTGGTCGAGATCACCAGCATGAACCACGGCTTCGCGGTCGACGGCGACACGCTGCCCGCGAATGTCGAGCAGACGCACGTCTCGCTGTTCGACGGCACCAATTGCGGCATCGCGATCAAGGGCAAGCGCGCGTTCGGGGTGCAGTACCACCCCGAGGCGAGCCCGGGCCCGCAGGACAGTTTTTACCTGTTCGAGAAGTTTGTGGAGATGTTGTGAATTGCGCCCGGCGAGCAGGGAATTTGACCCGAGAGAGATCATTTTGATTTCGCTCCATCAAGTCGGTCCAATTGGCTTGCCTGAGGCGAAGGGAGCTGAGTTTGCAGGAAACATCAGGCGTTCGATGTTTGAGGCGGCGGTCGACGAACTGCGCTCGCTTCAAATGGCTTCATTCGATGGTGAGTCGTATCATATCACACCAAAGGGCGATGAATTTTTCGCCCAACGCATTCATCTGAAGCCGCTCAAGAAAGCGCTTTACACCTGGGAAATTCGGTCCGGATCAGTGCCATTACCCCCAATGACGCTACGTCTCCGGGAGGAGATGAACAATTCACATAGAGATGCGAAGCTTTTCGACAGGGCTGCACTCACGGTGGCGGTGCTTATCGTTGTGATTGGATTGACGTTTTATGCCCATGCGCACTGACTTTTCCTCGATGCTCGACACCAACTCCCCTCCCCGTGGGGAGGGGTTGGGGGTGGGGGTTCGGCGGTGATGGTGCGCGCGACCTTGCAGCGTTCAACCGCCCCCCTCCCGACCTCCCCCCGCACGGGGGGAGGGGTTTGTGGTGCGCGCAATCTCTATTTCGCGCGCGATGGCTTCGAGAACGCCATCGGTGTTGCTCATGATTTCGTGGTTCCAGAAGCGGATCACGCGGTAGCCGTGCGCTTCGATGCCCGCCGTTCGCCTCGCATCAACCTCGACCGAATGCTGGCCGCCGTCGCATTCGATGGCGAGGCGCAGGCTCCGGCACGCAAAGTCAACCACGTAACCGCCAACCGGAAACTGCCGCGTAAATCGCGCGACCATCTGCCCGCCGCGCAGGTGCGACCACAGCACACGTTCCGCATCCGTCATCTCGCGCCGCAGTTTGCGCGCGGTGCCGGTCAATCGCTTTTCGGCCAAGGCCGTACACCCCACCCAGCCTCCCCCTCAAGGGGGAGGGGCTTGGAGTAGCACAGTAGTCATGCCCAAACGTACCGACATTTCCTCCATCCTCGTCATCGGCGCGGGGCCCATCATCATCGGGCAGGCGTGCGAGTTCGATTACTCGGGCACGCAGGCGATCAAGGCCCTGAAGGAGGAGGGCTATCGCGTCATCCTCGTCAATTCGAACCCGGCGACGATCATGACCGATCCCGAGTTCGCCGACGCGACCTATATCGAGCCGATCACGCCCGAGGTGGTCGAGAAGATCATCGCCAAGGAAAAGCCCGACGCGCTGCTGCCTACGATGGGCGGGCAGACCGCATTGAACTGCGCGCTCAAGCTGTTCGAAAGCGGCGCGCTGGAGCGGCACGGTGTGCAGATGATCGGCGCCGATGCCGACGCGATCGACAAGGCGGAGAACCGCCAGCGCTTCCGCGAGGCGATGGATGCGATCGGCCTCGAATCCGCGCGCTCTGGCGTCGCGAACACGGTCGAGCAGGCGTTTGCGGTGCTCGAACGCACCGGGCTCCCCTCGATCATCCGCCCCAGCTTCACCCTGGGCGGGACCGGCGGCGGGATCGCCTATAACAAGTCGGAATTCGAGCGGATCGTGCGCGAAGGGCTCGATGCCTCGCCCACCACCGAGGTGCTGATCGAGGAATCGCTGCTCGGCTGGAAAGAATACGAGATGGAGGTTGTCCGCGACCGGAAGGACAACTGCATCATCATCTGCGCGATCGAGAACGTCGATCCGATGGGCGTCCACACGGGCGACTCGATCACCGTCGCGCCCGCGCTGACGCTGACCGACAAGGAATACCAGATCATGCGCTCCGCCAGCATCGCGGTGCTGCGCGAGATCGGTGTCGAGACGGGCGGGTCGAACGTGCAGTTCGCGGTCAATCCCGAGGATGGCCGCCTGATCGTGATCGAGATGAACCCGCGCGTCTCGCGCTCGTCTGCTCTTGCGTCGAAGGCCACCGGCTTCCCCATCGCGCGCGTCGCGGCGAAATTGGCGGTGGGCTATACGCTAGACGAGATCACCAACGAGATTACCGGCGCGACGCCGGCCAGTTTCGAGCCGACGATCGACTACGTCGTCACCAAGATACCCCGGTTTGCGTTCGAGAAGTTCAAGGGTGCCGAACCCGTACTCTCCACCGCGATGAAGTCGGTCGGCGAGGTGATGGCGATCGGGCGCTGCTTTGCCGAGAGCTTGCAGAAGGCGCTGCGCGGGCTCGAAACCGGGCTCGACGGGCTCGACCCGGTCGAAGAGCTGGAAGACGCGAGCCACGAAGAGATCATTTCGGTCATCAGTCGCCGCACGCCTTCGCGCCTGCTCGGCATCGGACAGGCCTTCCGCGCCGGCATTCCGTTCGAAACGATCCGCGAGACGACCACCTATGATCCGTGGTTCCTCCGCCAGATCGAGGCGATCATCGAGGCGGAAAAGACCGTCGCTGCCGACGGACTGCCGCGCGACGCGGCGGAGCTGCGCAAGCTGAAGGCGCTCGGTTTCTCCGACGCGCAACTGGCACGCCTGGCGGTGGACTCGGTGGGCGCGGCGCGCGGTGCCGTGGCCGCACGCTCCGGCCTGCTGCACGACGCGATGCAGGCGATGGCGGGTGCGACCAGTGCCGCCGAAGTGCGCCAGCTGCGTCACAAGCTGGGGGTTCTGCCCGTCTATAAGCGGATCGACAGCTGCGCGGCCGAGTTCGAGGCAGCCACGCCGTACATGTACTCGACCTACGAGGCGCCCGCGTTCGGCGCTCCGGCGGACGAATCCGATCCCTCCGACCGCAAGAAGATCGTCATCCTCGGCGGCGGGCCGAACCGGATCGGGCAGGGCATCGAGTTCGACTATTGCTGCGTCCACGCCTGCTTCGCACTGAGCGAGGCCGGGTTCGAGACGATCATGGTCAATTGCAACCCGGAAACCGTCTCCACCGATTACGACACCTCCGACCGGCTCTATTTCGAGCCGCTGACCGCCGAGGACGTACTCGAAATCCTCAGCCGCGAGATGGTGCATGGCGAGCTGGTCGGCGTGATCGTCCAGTTCGGCGGGCAGACCCCGCTCAAGCTGGCGCAGGCGCTGGAGGATGAGGGGATTCCCATCCTCGGCACCAGCCCCGACGCGATCGACCTTGCCGAAGACCGCGAACGCTTCGCCAAGATGGTCAACAAGCTGAAGCTGAAACAGCCCGACAACGGTATCGCCAAGAGCCGCGACGAGGCCGCTGCCGCCGCGCGCACGATCGGATATCCGGTGCTGCTGCGCCCGTCCTACGTGCTGGGCGGCAGCGCGATGCAGGTGGTCGATTCCGAGGCGCAGCTCGATGATTACATCGCGAGCGCGGTGAAGGTGTCGGGCGAGAGCCCGGTGCTGGTCGATCAGTACCTGCGCGACGCGATCGAATGCGACGTCGACGTGCTGTGCGATGGCACCGATATCGTCGTCGCGGGCGTGATGCAGCATGTCGAGGAAGCGGGCGTCCACTCGGGCGACAGTGCCTGCACCCTGCCGCCCTATTCGCTGGCTGCGGAAGTGGTCGAGGAGATCGAGCGCCAATCCGAAGCATTGGCACGCGAGCTCAACGTCGTCGGCCTGATGAACGCGCAGTTCGCGGTGAAGGACGGCGAGATCTACCTGATCGAGGTCAACCCGCGTGCAAGCCGCACGGTGCCTTTCGTCGCCAAGACCATCGGGCAGCCGATCGCGAAACACGCCGCGCGGATCATGGCGGGCGAAAAGCTCGCCGACCTGCCGCCGATCACGCGCGAGCTGGATTATGTGGCCGTAAAGGAAGCGGTATTCCCGTGGGGCCGCTTCCCCGGTGTCGATCCGGTGCTGAGCCCGGAGATGAAATCGACCGGCGAAGTGATGGGGCTCGACAGCGAGTTCGCGATGGCCTTCGCGAAGGCGCAGCTGGGTGCCGGGATGATGCTGCCGCGCGAGGGGAGGGCGTTCGTCTCAGTGAAGGACAGCGACAAGCCCGCCATCGTCGAGGCGGTGCGCGGCCTCGTCGATCTGGGGTTCGAAGTGGTCGCCACGGGCGGCACGCATTCCTACCTCGTCGACCAGGGCCTGCCGGTCACGCTGGTCAACAAGGTCGCCCAGGGCCGCCCGCATATCGTGGACCGGATCATCGATCACGAGATCGACCTGATCCTCAACACGACCGAGGGCTGGCAGAGCCTGCGCGACAGCCAGTCGATCCGGGCGAGCGCGCTGGAACACAAGGTGCCGTACTTCACCACCGCCTCTGCCGGGCGCGCTGCGGTGGAGGCCATGACAGCGCTAACATCGCAGCCGCTTGAAGTTCGGTCGCTCCAGTCCTATTATTCAGCGACCTGACGACAGTACTTCCCCGAAAACTCTTCCCGTTTTCTCCGCCCCGTTAAGGGCGCGGCCTGCGGTGGACTTTCGGAAAAAGCGCCGGTGGTCAGGCCAATTTTGATAGATCGGGGGTACCCAATGGAAAAAGTTCCGATGCTGGCAGAAGGTTACGAGCGGCTCACCGCCGACTTGAAAACCCTGCGCGCGGAACGTCCGAAAATCGTCGACGCGATCGAAGAAGCGCGTGCACATGGCGATCTTTCGGAAAACGCCGAATACCACGCCGCGAAAGAGCGGCAGGGGCAGGTCGAGGCGCAGATTGCCGAGATCGAAGACAGGGTCACTCGCGCGCAGATCATCGATCCCTCGACCCTGTCGGGCGACAAGGTGGTGTTCGGGGCAACCGTGACGCTGCTCGACGAGGACGACAAGCCGATCAAGTACCAGATCGTCGGCCAGACCGAAGCGGACGCGAAATCGGGCCGCATCTCCTACAACTCGCCGCTGGCCCGTGCGCTGATCGGCAAGAAGGTGGGCGAAGAGATCGAAGTGACCGTCCCGTCGGGCGACAAGTTCTACCTTCTCGACAAGATCGAATTCATCTGACGATGTGTGCGTAAGTTCCTGCCAAGCCGGGGACTTGCGCCAATCGCTTCTCCATCGCGTAATTGTGGATGGGGATGGCCTTGCCTTCGTGAGCGATTTCGAAGTCGCGCCTGTGCGTGACGCGATACCCTGCGCGCTCGAAAGACGAACGGGCGAGTTCGCTCGCTTCGGTATAGAGCATGTCCACGCCTAATTTTCGGGCGATCGCCTCCGCCTCGACCAGCAGCGCGGCGGCGAGGCCCTGCCGCGTGTGCGCCGGATCGCTGTAGAGGTGATCGAGGTGGCCGTCTCTCTCGAGGATGGCGTAAGCAATGGGGCGATCCGCGTCGTCCGCTGCAATCAGGATCGTCTGCCCGGCGCGCGCCCGCTCCACAAACCGGCTGGCGTCTTCATGACGGGCCGCCCAAGCGGCGACTTGCTCGCGCGTATAGGCACGTGGCCCGATCTGCTCGATCGAACGGGCCACCAGCGCGGCCAGCGCATCCGCGTCATCCTCGCGGAACGGGCGGATGCGACCGGCCACGGTCGGCTCAGGCTGCGGGCTCGAGCAGCTTGTGGATATGCACGATCACATACTTCATTTCGGCATCGTCCACCGTGCGCTGCGCATTGGCACGCCATGCCTCTTCGGCCTGGTCGTAGGTGCTGAACACGCCGACCACGTGGATGCTCTCCGGGTCCTGAAATTCGACCGATCGGGGATCTTTCACGCGGCCGCCCATCACGAGGTGGAGGCGCTGCGGGGTGGTGGTTTCCTGTACCTTGTTGTCCGACATGTGGGAGACTTTCTGCTTGATGTGAAAAAGCCCGCGAGCAATACCGCTCGCGGGCTTTCAGGCAAGGCCTCGGCCTTGCATATTACGTATGCAGGCGATCAGTGCGGCAGGTAGGCCTTGAGATCGCGATAGCCCCGGCTCGCCTTGCGGGCGGCACGACGGCCTCCGTGGCGCGCAGCGTCCTTCTGACGCTCGGCGAAATAGTGTGCGTTGCGCTTGGCGGCACGGCCGCCGAAGGCAACGTCGTCGCCGAAATCGACCAAGCGATCGCCACCGTGGCGGGTCGCATCGCCCAGGCGGCTCGCCATGCCACCGGCATATGCCATGCCGAGATCGGCGAGATGATCGGCAAAGCCGACCGCGCGGCCGGTCAGTTCACGGCCCTTGGAGGTGCGCGAACCGATGACGAGGCCGATAAGGGCGACCGCGCCGACGGTCAGCATCGGGTGCGCCTTCACGAATTCGGTGGCGTTGTCGGTCGCTTCGCGCGCGATATCGGCGATGCTGCGCTCTTCGTTACGGCGTTCGCTCTCTTCGATCTTGCGGCGCAGTTCGTCGCGCTGTTCCTGGGTGCTCATGGGTGTTCTCCAAACCTTTGATGGTGCCTTGTTAATCAAGCGCAGGGGAGGGCCGAGAGTTCCGAGTTTCCCCTCAGATCAGTCGTTTTCGTCCCACGCGTAGTCCCGATCGTCGGATTCGTCGGAACCGCTGCCCAGCGCCCACCAGCCCACGACCGCGGCAAGCACCGCGCCAAGGCCATAAGAGGCGGGCTTGTGGCGCTCGACCAGCTCCATACCTTCATCGAAAACGTCGGACGCGCCGAGCTTTATCGAGCTGGCAACCCGCGCTGCGATGCCCTTCTCTTCGACGTCGCCACGCAGATGCGCGATATCGCCTTTGACAAGTGCGCGGGCGGCATCGCGCAAGGCGCGATCTTCCTCCATCTGGATTTTGCGCGAAGTCATGCACCGTCTCCCTTGAACGCCCGCCCGACACGTTTGAAACGGGCGCGGGCGATCAGCCCGACAATCACCATCAGCACCAGCAACGTGCCCACGACAGCCGCCGTAGCAACGAATGGGCCGATGATGGGGGCGAGGGCGATGATGAGGCCGACGACCAGGCCGATCAAGGCGAGGTGCAGGAAGGCCAGCGCACCCATCGCGAAGACGACGCCCGAACCCGTCTCGCGCGAGGCGTACCCTGCACGCGATTTCTGGAACGCGACTTCCGCCTCCAGATAGGTCTTGCCGTCTTCGTAAAGCGCATAGGCGTCGTCGAACAGAGAGCCCAGCGGCTCTTCATCCGCGCGGGTCTTGCCGGCGTGCATTGTTTCTGGATTAGGAGAGCCTGTCGCATCTGGCGACACGACAGGCTCGGGATGATGATCGAATTGATCCGGCACAGCCCCTCCTCAGCCGGTCCGCCTTAGCGGCGGAACATGCGGGCGAGGACGTAGCCGGTGAAGGCGGCGATGCCGACCGAAAGACCGGGGTTCTTGCGCACGAATTCGCGCGCTTCATCGCCCAATTCATCATACGACTTCGTGTCGATATGGGTCGCCGCGTCCTGCAATCCGCGCGCGGCGTTGCGCACGTGATCGCCGTATTTCGGGCCGAGATTGTCATCCACCTTGGCGGCATTTTCAGCCACTACGCGGCTGAGCGAGGTCAGCGCTTCGCTGGCCCTGTGCTTGCCTTCGACGGCGAGTTCGCCGCCCTTGGCCTTGGCCTGCTCGGCATAGGCCGAACCCTTGGTCGCGGCCTGTTCCTTGTAAGCCTGCGCACGCTGGCTGGCTTCGCCGCGGAGCGCCTGCGCACCGGCCTTCGCTTCGTCCAGCGCGGAATTGAACCGGGACTTCGCCTCTTGCGTACCGCCACCGGCAGCGGCAGCGGAGCCGGTTGCGGCACCTGCAGCATCGGTGGTCAGGGGAACGGCACTCGTGGTCTCGTTTGTCTTGTCGTTGGCAGCCATGGGTTTTCCCTTTTCTGCTATTCATGTTCGACCGGCCGTAGCTGGCGCAGCCCTCGATTGTGCAACGCACCTTGCATGGGTTCGTTCCACCGCATAAGCCGCGCGGGATGCGAGGCCATGCCTTGCCGACCCGAACGAAATACCACGATCCGACCGGAGCCCCAATGACTGCCATCATCGACCTGCACGCGCGCGAGATTCTCGACAGTCGGGGCAATCCCACCGTCGAAGTGGATTGCCTTCTGGAAGATGGCAGCTTCGGCCGGGCAGCCGTGCCTTCCGGCGCCTCGACCGGGGCGCACGAAGCGGTCGAGCTGCGCGATGGCGATGCCGATCGCTATCTGGGCAAGGGCGTGCTCAAGGCGATCGACGCGGTGAACGGCGAGGTTGCCGACGCGCTGCTGGGGATCGACGCCGAAGACCAGCGCGATGTGGACACCATGCTGATCGCGCTCGACGGGACACAGAACAAGGGCCGCCTCGGCGCGAACGCGCTGCTCGGCGTCAGTCTCGCAGTGGCGAAGGCGGGTGCGAACGCGCGCGGCCTGCCGCTGTGGAGCTATGTCGGCGGCGTCTCGGCGCACGTCCTGCCGGTGCCGATGATGAACATCATCAATGGCGGCGAACACGCCGACAACCCGATCGACATCCAGGAATTCATGATCATGCCCGTCGGCGCGGAAACGCTCGCCGAGGCGGTCCGCTGGGGCGCGGAAGTGTTCCACACGCTCAAGAAGGGCCTGTCCGCCAAAGGGCTTTCCACCTCCGTGGGTGACGAAGGCGGCTTCGCGCCCAACATCGGCAGCACGCGCGACGCGCTCGACTTCATCATGCAGTCGATCGAGAAGGCGGGCTTCACCCCGGGCAGCGACATCGCTCTGGCGCTGGACTGCGCGGCGACCGAGTATTTCAAGGACGGCCAGTACGTCCTCTCGGGCGAGGGCGCGACCTACGGCGCGACCGAAATGGCCGACTACCTCGCGGCGCTGTGCAACGACTACCCGATCCGCTCGATCGAAGACGGCATGGCCGAAGACGATTTCGATGGCTGGAAGGCACTGACCGACAAGATCGGCGACAAGATCCAGCTGGTCGGCGACGATCTGTTCGTGACCAATCCCGCGCGCCTGCGCGACGGGATTTCGCGCGGCCTCGCCAATTCGCTGCTGGTGAAGGTCAACCAGATCGGCACGCTTTCGGAGACGCTCGACGCCGTCGATATCGCGCACCGCGCGGGCTATACTGCGGTGATGAGCCACCGCTCGGGCGAAACCGAGGATTCGACCATCGCCGATCTCGCGGTCGCGACGAACTGCGGGCAGATCAAGACCGGCAGCCTCGCCCGGTCGGACCGGCTCGCCAAGTACAACCAATTGATCCGTATCGAGGAAGAGCTGGGCGACAGCGCGCACTTTGCCGGCCACGCCTGTTTCGGTCGCCTGTCGCGCTGATTGCGCGGCAGGAAATTCGACCAATCCCCCTGCGTTTTCGACGAGCCGCGATTGCTGCGTGGCTTGTCGGAGCCTAAGTCGAGGGCCGCAGAAGACCCGGCACTCTGCCGGGCCGCGAGGGATTTCCCATGAAAACACGCCTTATTGCCGCGCTCATGCTCGGCACCGCCGTCGCAACGCTTGGCCCCGTTGCCTGCAAGGATCTGCCCGGGAGCGAAGAAGCCGCCACGACCCCCGGCACCGAACTTGGCATCCGCAAAGACTGGATGGACACATCGGTCGAGCCGGGTAACGACTTCTTCCGCTACGCCGACGGCAAGTGGTACGATGAAACCGAGATTCCGGCCGACCGTTCGAGCGTCGGCGGCTTCTTCATCGCCGACCAGCAGACCGAGAAGAACATCGCCGCGCTGATCGACGAGATCGTGAAATCCGATCCCGAGCCGGGAACCGATGCGGCCAAGGTGAAGAATTTCTACGAGGCCTATCTCGACACCAAGGCGATCGACGCCGCCGGCATGAAGCCGATCCAGGCCGACCTCAAGCGCTTCGAAGGGATTTCGGACAAGCAGCAACTGGCCAAGGTGCTCGGCAGCCAGGTCCGCGCCGATGTCGATCCGCTCAACGCGACCAATTTCGAAACCGAGAACCTGTTCGGCGTTTTCGTGACGCAGGCGCTCAAGGGCGGCGAAGTTGTGCCTTACATCCTGCAAGGCGGCCTCGGCCTGCCGGAGCGGGAATATTATCTCTCCTCCGACGCCAAGATGGCCAGCCTGCGCGGCGATTATCAGACTTACATCGCCAACCTGCTCAAGGCGGCGAATATCGACGATGCCGATGCCAAGGCGAAGCGCATCTACGATCTGGAAATGAAGATCGCCAAGGCGCACGTCAGCCGCGAGGATAGCGACGACTGGGCAACCGCCAGCTCGCTCTGGTCGCAGGACGACTTCAAGGCAAAGGCACCGGGCATGGACTGGGACGCCTTTTTCAAGGCCGCGCAGCTGGGTGGCTTCAAGACCTTCGACGCCTATCACCCGAGCGCGATCACCGGGCTTTCCAAACTGGTCGAGAGCGAACCGCTCGATGCGTGGAAAGACTGGCTGGTGTTCCACCAGATCAACTCCAACACCTCCGTCCTGCCGACCAAGCTCGATCAGCTGAGCTTCAATTTCTACGGCAAGACCCTGTCGGGCACCGAACAGCAGCGCCCGCGTGACAAGCGCGCTCTGGCTGCGGTCAACGCCTACATGGGCGATGCGCTGGGCAAGCTCTACGTCGAGAAGTACTTCCCCGCTTCGGCCAAGGCCGAAATCAAGGGCATGACCGACAACATCAAGGATGCCTTTGCCAAGCGGATCGACGCGGTCGACTGGATGGCGGCCGATACCAAGGCCGAAGCCAAGAAGAAGGTCGAGACGATGGAAGTCGGCGTCGGCTACCCCGACTCCTGGACCGACTACGGCAAGCTGACCGTCAAGGAAGGCGATGCCTACGCGGATGTGCAGGCGGCGCAGAAGCTGCGCTATCAGCAGCAGCTCGCCAAGGTCGGCAAGCCGCTCGACAAGGGCGAATGGTGGATGAACGCGCAGCTGGTCAACGCGGTGAACCTGCCGGTTCAGAACGCGCTGAACTTCCCCGCCGCGATCCTGCAGCCTCCGTTCTTCGATCCCAAGGCGGACCCGGCCTTCAACTACGGTGCGATTGGCGCAGTGATCGGCCACGAGATCAGCCACAGCTTCGACAACAACGGCGCGGAATTCGATTCCACCGGCGCGATGCGCGACTGGTGGACCGATGCCGACCGCAAGAAGTTCGAGGAAGCTGGGCTGGCACTGGCCAAGCAGTACGACTCGTACGAACCGTTCCCCGGCCTCAACGTGAAGGGCGAACTGACGCTGGGTGAGAACATCGCCGATCTCGCCGGTCTTCAGGCGGCCTACGATGCGTATCACGCCTCGCTCGGCGGCAAGGAAGCACCGGTGATCGACGGGTTCACCGGCGACCAGCGCTTCTTCATCGCCTATGCGCAGACCTGGGCGACCAAGATGCGCGAAGAGGCGCTGCGCCAGCGGATCGCGACCGACGGGCACGCGCCGGGTCAGTACCGCGCGCTGACCGTGCGCAACATCGATGCCTGGTACAAGGCGTTCGACGTGAAGGAAGGCGACAAGCTCTATCTCGCGCCCGACAAGCGCGTGAAGATCTGGTAATTGCAAACCGGCGGGGGAGGGCGGCTAGCTCTCCTCCGCCTCCACTTCCGCTTCAGCCTCTTGCTCGAGCTCTTCGAGCTTCTCGATCTTCTTCCGGTTCTTCGGGCTGAGCAGGTACTGCCACACGCCCCACGCGTTGATCAGCAGCAGGATCGCGTTCATCGCTGCGATCGGCATCGCATTTTCGACGATTCCGGACACGACCCACGTCACCGCCACCGCGCAGAACAGGACGAAGCCCCAACCGGTGGCCTTGCGGCCCAGATCGGCGGCAATCATCCCGGCGGCGATCATCGTGCCGATGGCGGCGATCCATTCGAGCGGTCCGTTCATACCCTCCCCAAATCGTGGGAGCGGGCTAGGGCACTCGATTACGCAAAGGTTAGCTTCAGCGCGCGAACCTGCCCGCAATGTCGAGCAGCGCGATGGCGGCCTTCGCCGCTTCGCCGCCCTTGTTCTTCTGCGCCGGATCGGCGCGTACCTGCGCCTGGATCTCGTTCTCGACCGTGATGATGCCGTTGCCGATCGCGATTCCGTCCATCGTCAGCGCCATGATCGCGCGCGCGCTCTCTCCCGCGACGATCTCGAAATGATAGGTCTCGCCCCGGATCACGACGCCGATGGCGACGAAGCCGTCGTACTGGCCGCTCTCCGCTGCGAGCGCGATGGCGCCAGGGATTTCGAGCGCGCCGGGAACGGTCAGCACCTCCGCTTGGTGCCCGGCGTCCTCCAGCGCAGCGCGCGCGCCTTCGATCAGTTTGTCGTTGAGCTCGGCGTAGAAACGCGCTTCGACGATCAGGAATTTTGCCAAGGGATCACTCCGGAATAGGACGTTCGCCCACCACGCAGATGCCATAGCCTTCGAGGCCGACGACATTGCGGTGGGAATTGGAAAGCAGGGTCATTTCGGACACGCCGAGATCGGCAAGGATTTGTGCGCCGATACCGTATTCGCGCAAGGTCTCGCCCGTCTCGGGGGTGCCTGCGACTTCGCGGCGCAGGTTTTCGGGCTGACCGGGCATCAGGCACACGATCAACCCGCTACCTTCCTCGCCGATCACGCGCATCGCACGCTGCAAGGTGTCGCGCTTGTCTCCTTCGCGGCCAAGCACATCGTCGAACAGCGAGATGCGGTGCATCCGGACGAGCGTAGGCTCATCCGCCAGCACGCGGCCCTTCTGCAGCACCACGGATACGCTGCCATCGACCGTGCTGCGATAATTGATCGCGCGCCATTCGCCGCCGTGCTGGCTGGTGAAGGTGCTTTCGCCAGCACGCTCGACCAGATGGTCGTGCTTCATCCGGTATTCGATCAGGTCGCGGATCGTCCCGATCTTGAGCTTGTGACGCCGCGCGAAGTCGATCAGGTTTTCGAGCCGCGCCATCGAGCCGTCGTCGTTCATGATCTCGCAGATCACGCCCGATGGGTTGAGCCCGGCAAGCCGCGAGATATCGACCGCCGCTTCGGTATGGCCGGCCCGCACCAGCACGCCGCCGTCACGCGCGATCAGTGGGAAGACATGGCCCGGGGTGACGATGTCCTGCGCGCCGCGCGTAGGGTCGATCGCAACCGCAACGGTGCGCGCGCGGTCCGCCGCGCTGATCCCGGTGGTGACGCCCTCGCGCGCTTCGATGCTGACGGTAAAGGCGGTCTCGTGGCGGCTGCCGTTGCTGCGGCTCATCAGTTCGAGGCCGAGCGCCTCGACGCGCTGGCGCTGAAGCGTGAGGCAGATGAGGCCGCGACCGTGGGTCGCCATGAAGTTGACCGCATCGGGCGTTGCCATCTGTGCGGGGATGACGAGGTCGCCCTCGTTCTCGCGGTCCTCATCGTCGACCAGCACGAACATGCGCCCGTTGCGGGCTTCCTCGATGATTTCCTCGATCCCGACCAGCACGGGCGCGTCTTCCTGCGCATCGAGGAAGGCGTCGAGCTTGCGGAGAGTTTCGGTGGTCGGGTTCCAGTCCGGCTCGGCGCAGTCGCGCAGCGTGTTGGCATGAAGCCCCGCCGCACGGGCAAGCGCGGCGCGCGTCATGGTGCCGGATGAGATTGCCTCGCGGACTCTGTCGATGGTTGATTCGCTCATGGCGCCGGGAGGTATCACATCAAAATGTGATCGCCAATATACTGCGTGCACATCATCATGTGCTGTAACCGCTCGGGCAATTCCGACGACACCGTACGACGCACGTGGTAACAAGAGGGTGAGACCGGATGCAAATGCGCACGAGGCTTCTTCGAAAGGCGCCTCGAAAAACATGACCCGCGAGTTGATCGCCTATGCGCTTATGGCGCTGTTGGTACTTATCGTAGCCTCCGCCGTGCTGCTCGGCCGACGCGATGCGCGCCGCA
Source organism: Citromicrobium sp. (assembly GCA_002729695.1). Lineage (GTDB taxonomy): Bacteria > Pseudomonadota > Alphaproteobacteria > Sphingomonadales > Sphingomonadaceae > Alteriqipengyuania. Next base: position 39,550 of record PBYQ01000025.1, read on the forward strand.
AGCACGAGCGCATCTGGGGAAAGAAGCGCCGGAAAAAATGAGTGGCGGTGGGAAGGGTGGTGGACGCACTAGGGCTCGAACCTAGGACCCGCTGATTAAGAGTCAGCTGCTCTACCAACTGAGCTATGCGTCCACATGCGGGCAAAACCGCGCGCCGATTCGTCGGCGGAGCGGTGCACATAATCGCTGTGGCGAAAGGTGCAAGCCCCCAATTTCCCGCAATCGCCCAGACCGGTCGGTTCAGTTCGACAGGAGCCCGCCGCCGCGACCTTGCGTCGTCCAGCGATTGATCATCATCAGCGCGCCCAGGCACAGCATGTTGGTCATCATCGAAGATCCGCCGTGGCTCATGAAGGGGAGGGGAATGCCCACCACGGGTGCCATGCCCATGACCATCATCAGGTTGATCGCGATGTAGAAGAACATCGTCGCGACCATGCCCGCCGCCAGCAGCCGGTCGAACCTGTTATTGGCGTTACGCGCGACCTTCAGGCCCCAGTAGAGGATCAGGCCGAAGCAGACGAGCACGAACACCCCGCCTAGAAAGCCCCATTCCTCCGCCATCGTCGCGAAGACGAAATCGGTGTGCGGTTCGGGCAGGTATTGCAGGTGGCTCTGCGAACCCTCGTTGAAGCCCTTGCCGGTAAATCCACCCGATCCAATCGCGATCTTGGACTGGGGGATGTGGTACCCGCTTCCCAGCGGATCGCTCTCGGGATCGAGGAAGGTGGTCACGCGGCGTTGCTGATAGGGCTTGAGCGCGAAGTTGTATGCCAGCGGCACCGCGACGGCGGCGGCTGCGCCCGCGCCCAGGAACCAGCTCATCGGGAGCCCGGCGAGGAACATCACCACCGCGCCCGAGAATACGATCGCCAGCGCAGTACCAAGGTCGGGCTGCATCAGCACGAGCAGCGCCGGCATGACGATGATGACACCGGCGGGCAGCAGCGCGCGCCAGGACGAGAACATGCCCGTGGGGAGCGTATCGTAGAAACGGGCGAGGGCGAGCGCAACCGTCGGCTTCATCAGTTCGGAGGGCTGGATACGGATCGGTCCGACCTCCAGCCAGCGCTGGCTCCCCCCGCCGACCGCACCCATCGCCTCAACGCCCAGCAGCAGGATCAGCACGACGACATAGGCGGGATAGGCGACGAATTTGGCGAAATCGCGCGGCATGCTCGCGATGATCAGCGCGACCACCATGAAGATCGCGAAGCGCAGCAGGTGCGTCGATGCGAAAGGCGAAAAGCTGCCTCCCGCTGCGGAATAGAGCACTGCGGAGCCGAAGCATGTCAGCAAGGTCAGGGGGATCAGCATCGACCATGGCTGATTGGCGACGGGTGCCGGAATTACAGAGTTCATTCCGCGTCTCCTGCAGGTGCCTGCTGATTATCGCCCGAAGCTGGTCGGTCGGGCTCTTCGGGCCGGCGAACGCGGCGCGGATTCTTGCGTGCGAACGCTTCACTGCGCTGCGCCTCGAGCCGGGCCTCGGCGTCGACGCGCGCCTGGATTTCGCGATCGGCGGGCGGGCTGGCGGGCACTGCCTCGCCCGCTGCGCGCGCATATTCGGCATAGCGGCGCTGGAGCCGCTCTTGCGCGGTGCCGCCCCATTCCTTCTCCAGCGCGGTCAGCGCGTCGAGGCCTTTTTGCGGGTCGAACATGAACGTCATCACGTCGCGCGCGATGGGGTAGGCCGCGCCCGAACCGCCGCCGTGTTCGATCACCACCGCCCCTGCGTAGCGCGGATTGTCGAACGGGGCGAAGAAGATGAACAACCCGTGGTCCCGGTATTTCCACGGGCCGGTCTTGCCGTTGGAAATGCTCAGCGAGACGACCTGTGCCGTCCCCGTCTTGCCCGCGATCAGCACGTTCTCGATCGGCAGACGGGCGCGGCCCGCCGTACCGGGGCCGTTGACCACATCGCTCATCGCCTTGCGGATATAGGCGATCTGGTCGGGCTTGAAGTCCAGCGATGGCGCGGGCTTGGGCTTGTCGGTCTTGATCAGGGCCGGTTCGAAATGGCGGCCCGTCGCGATCCGGGTTGCCATCACCGCCAGCTGCAACGGGCTGGCGAGGTAATACCCCTGACCGATCGACGCGTTGACCGTGTCGTAGGGCTGCCATTGCTGGTCGTATTTCTTCAGCTTCCACGCCGGATCGGGCACGGTGCCGTAGAACTGGCTGGCAACCGGCAGGTCGAATTCCTGCCCGAGGCCGAAGCGGCGGGCATAGTCGGCAACCTTGTCGAACCCGACCTTCTGCGCGAAGTGATAGAAATAGCTGTCGCACGACTGATAGATGCCCTTGGCCATGTCGACGCGGCCGTGGTTGCTCCAGCAGTTGAAGAAGCGGTTGCCGATCCGCCGCCCGCCACCGCAGATGATCGATTCGTTGGGATCGATGCCCTCGTGCATAAACGCCATCGCGTGCATCGGCTTCACGGTTGATCCGGGCGGGTAGAGCCCCTTGAGCACCTTGTTGCGCAGCGGCACCCGGTCGTTCTCGCTCAGCATCGCATATTCGACGCTGCCGATCCCGTCCGAAAAGCTGTTGGGATCGAAGCTGGGCATGGACGCCATGCAGAGCAGGTCGCCGCTGCGGCAATCCATCACCACCACCGATCCGCTTTCCAGGCCCAGGCGCCGCGCGGCGTAATCCTGCAAGGGGCCGTCGATGGTCAGCTTGATCGGGTCGCCCTGAACGTCGGGACGGGTGCTGAGATCGCGCACGATCCGGCCCGAGGCGGTCACTTCGACACGCCGCGCACCGGGCTTGCCGCGAAGGGTCTGCTCGAACTGCTTTTCGAGCCCGTCCTTGCCGATCTTGTAGCCCGGCGTGATCAGCAGCGGATTGCGGTCAGCCTCGAATTCCTCGCGGCTCGCGGCGCCGACATAGCCGATCAGGTGCCCGACCGAGGGGCCGGTGGGGTAATAGCGCGAAAAGCCGCGCTGCGGGACGACCCCGGGCAGCTCGGGCAGGCGGATACTCACCGCGGCGAACTTGTCGTAATCGAGCCCGCTGGCGACCTCGATCGGCGCATAGCCGGCAGATTCGTCGATCTTCGCGTGCAGATCGCGCATCTTGGCTTCGTCGAGACCGAGCAGCTTGCCCAGCGTGTCGATCTCGCGCACCCGGTCCTGCAAACGCTCCGGAATAATGTCGACGCGGAAGTCGGCCTGGTTCGAAGCGAGCGGCGCGCCATTGCGATCGAGGATCCAGCCCCGACGCGGCGGGATCAGCGTCAGGTTGACGCGGTTGCTTTCGCTTTCCACCGCGTACTTGTCGTCCTCGGCAATCGCGAGATAGCCCATCCGCCCGGCAAGCAGCATGCCGACGGACAAGCCGCCAAGGCCGAGCGCGAAGCTGCGCCGGTCGAAACTGTCGGTCAGCACGCTTTCGTTGAGAATTTTCTTGGTCAGGCCGAGGGGCATCAGGCGATGGTCCGCAAACGCATATTACGAAGTCTGTCCAGTCTCGAAACGATGAAGGCGATGAAGGGGTAGGCGACGATGGAGAGCAGCAATTGCGGCACGACGCTGGCGAACAGCGGCAGGGTGAGCCGGCTGCCCGAAACCAGCGTGGTCGCAATGATGTAGACCACGGCGATCCCCGCCGCGATCGCCCAATCCTGGGCGAAACCGCGCCAGGGAAAGCGAATGTCTATGATCTCGATCACCAGCATCGTTGCGGAGAACAGGAGGATAGCAGAACCGAATGGCTGGCCACTGAACAAATCGTCCCACATGCCGAAGATGATGCCCGACCAGATCGGCAGCACGCCGGGGCGCAGCAGCCGCCAGGCGAGCAGGAAAAGGAACCCCAGCGGAGGCAGAAGCGGCCCGGCGGTCGCGATGGGAATACTCTGCAGATAGGACGCGAGCAGGATCGTCGCCCACGGGACGAACACGAGCAGGAACGGCGACTGATCCCGGTTGATCTGGCGACCGCTCTTGCCGCGCCGGGTCTTGTAGGCGCGCCGGTCGATCATTGGGCCTCGGGCTCTTGCGCCCCTCCGTCGACCGTGTCGTTGGTGCCGAGGGCTTCCTCGATCGGGGTTGCCGCGCCGCGCCGCGCGTCCGGCTGCCACAGCGGTTCGACCGCCACGAAGTCGGTCGCGGCCGGATTGCTGATGATCCGCGCCACCGCGCCGTCGTCGGTCAGGCGGGTGACGATGGCGACCGCGATGCCGGGGCGGTAGAGCCCGCCCGCGCCGCTGGTCACGAACACGTCGCCGCGCTTCAGTGGATTGATGCCGAGATTGATGAGGCGGATGTTGATCAGGCCGTCGCCGCGCCCTTCGGCGAAGGCGACCGTGTTGTCGCCCGCGCGGCGCACGGGCAGCACGCTCTCGCTATCGGTGATCAACAGCACGCGCGAAGAACTGCGCGACGCCTCCAGCACGCGACCCACGATGCCCCGCTCGCTGCGCACCGGCATCCCCGGCTTGACGCCCGAGGACCGGCCTGCGCCGAGATAGGCGAAACGCCGCGTGCTCGAACTGCTAGAGCCGACCAGGCGCGCGACCGCGACCGGCTTCACGTCGGTCGTCTGGAGCCCCAGCAATGCCTTGAGGCGGCGGTTCTCTTCCTCGACCGCCTTGGCCTCGGCCAGGCGGATGCGCGCAATTTCGACCTCCTTCTTGAGATCGGCATTCTGCTGACCCGCTTCCAGGAAGCCCTGAACCGAATCGATAAAATTGCGCCCGCCGCTGCGGCCCGCAGCGTTCGCGCGCGATACCGGCTGGGTCGCGTCGCTGAACAGCCCGCGCAGCCCGCTGAACGTGGTCGGCTGGACCAGCGAGACCGTCAGCAGCGCAATGCCGAGAAGAATCGCGAGCACGACCAGCACGTAGCCGGTGAAGGCCCCGTACTGGGCCTTCTTGGAGTGCCCCGATATCCGCTGCTTCGACCCCGACAGGGCCATATTCCCTCCGTACCGTTAAGGCTTGCCGCCTTAGGCTGTCATCAACACGCCGCGGAACACCGGGTCTTCCATCGCCCGACCGGTACCGATTGCGACGCACGAAAGCGGGTCTTCCGCGATGCTGACGGGCAGGCCCGTTTCCTCGCGCAGATGCTCGTCCAGCCCGGTGATCAGCGCACCGCCGCCGGTCAGGACGATGCCCTGGTCCACGATGTCGGCAGCGAGTTCGGGTGCGGTGTTTTCCAACGCGATCCGGACGCCTTCGACGATCGCACCGATAGGCTCGCTCAGCGCTTCGGCGATATGCGACTGATTGATGGTGATCTCTTTCGGAACACCATTCACGAGATCCCTACCCTTGATCGTGATCGATTCACCGATCCCGTCGGCAGGGGCCACGGCCACGCCGTAGTCCTTCTTGATCCGCTCGGCGGTCGATTCGCCGATCAGCAGGTTGTGGTGTCGGCGGACGTAGGAAACGATCGCTTCGTCCATCTTGTCGCCGCCCGTGCGGACCGAGGTGGTGTACGCGAGGCCGCGCAGCGAAAGCACCGCGACTTCGGTCGTGCCGCCGCCGATGTCGACCACCATCGAACCCACGGGCTCGGTCACGGGCATGTCGGCGCCGATCGCGGCGGCCATCGGTTCGAGGATCAGGTAGACCGCGCTCGCGCCGGCATTGCTCGCCGCATCGCGGATCGCGCGGCGTTCGACCGAGGTCGAGCCCGAGGGGACGCAGATCGTGATTTCGGGGTAGCGGAACAGGCTCCGCTTGCCGTGCACCTTGCGGATGAAGTGCTTGATCATTTCTTCCGCGATTTCGATGTCCGCGATCACGCCATCGCGCAGCGGACGGATCGCCTCGATCGAGTCGGGGGTCTTGCCCATCATCATCTTGGCATCGTCGCCCACGGCCTTGACCCGCTTGATCCCGTTGAGCGTTTCGATGGCAACCACCGAAGGTTCGTTAAGGATGATTCCCTGGTCGGGCACGTAGACCAGCGTATTTGCGGTGCCGAGATCGATCGCCATGTTCTGCGTACCGAACTTCAGAAGATTCGAGAAGAAACCCATAGCTATATGTATTCCGTACCGATTGCGCGATCGGCCTTGACTGGGGTTGAAGGGACGAGCCGGTTCAGCCGGGCTTGCAAGCGAGGCCTCTATCGTCCCCTAGCGAAAAACGCGATGCTTTTAAGCAGAAAATGGGCGTAAGTGCGCGGAGCCCGTCGAATTTTTCCACCGCTTCGACTATCCCACGGCAAATGCCCACCATCAGACGACTGCCAGAAGCGCTGATCAACCGCATTGCTGCGGGTGAAGTGATCGAGCGTCCGGCCGCCGCGCTTAAGGAATTGCTGGAGAACGCGATCGACGCCGGGGCCACGCGCATTGCCGTGTCGCTGGAGGATGGCGGGATCGGCGCGATCGAAGTGGTCGACGATGGCTGCGGGATGGACGAGGGGGCGCTGGCGCTCGCGCTGGAACGGCACGCGACCTCCAAACTGCCCGAGGATCTGGTCGGGGAAGGGCACGCGCTCGAGCGAGTCGCCACGCTCGGTTTTCGCGGCGAAGCATTGCCCAGCATCGCCAGCGTTGCGCGCTTCACGCTCGAAAGTCGGCCCCACGATGCGGAGCAAGGCTGGCGGCGCGTCGTCGATCACGGGCGCGTGCTGGAAGACAAGCCCGCCGCGCTGCCGCCCGGCACCCGCGCGCGGATCGAGGATTTCTTCCGCGAGGTGCCCGCGCGGCGCAAGTTCCTGCGCACCCCGCGCAGCGAATACGCCGCGTGTCAGGATATCGTCCGCCGCCTCGCAATGGCGCGGCCCGAAGTCGGCTTCACCTTTTCCAACAATGGACGCCGAAGCCTCCAGCTCCAGCGCGGCGAGTCGCTGCCCGATCGCGTGGTCCAGCTGATCGCGCGCGAGTTGCAGGACAATTCGGTGCCCATCGACCTTGCGCGCGGCGACATGACGCTGACCGGGCTCGCGGGCCTGCCGACCTACAACAGGGGCGTAGCGGACCATCAGTACCTGTTCGTCAACGGACGCCCGGTGAAGGACCGGCTGCTGGTCGGTGCGGTACGCGGGGCCTACGCGGAAATGCTCGCGCGCGACCGGCATGCGGTGCTGGCGCTGTTCCTCGACCTGCCGCCCGAGGATGTCGACGTGAACGTCCACCCGGCCAAGAGCGAGGTGCGCTTTCGCGATCCGCAGGGCGTGCGCGGGATGATCGTCGGCGGACTGCGCGCGGCGCTTTCCACCGGGGACAAGCGCAGCGCGCAGGCGCCCGATGCCTCGGCGATGGCGAAGTGGCAGGCCGAACCGCTATCCCACTCCCCGTTCGGGGAGGGGTTAGGGGAGGGAGCTGTGCCTTCTCCCGCTCGGCACGGCACACCCCACCCCAACGCCTCCGCTCAAGGGGAGGGGCTCTTGTTGCGCGAGGCCACTTTGGCTTTCGGCGCGCCGCAGGGCCGCGCGATCGAAGCCGAGGCTCTGCGTGAAGACGTGCCCGATTATCCCCTCGGCATCGCACGCGGGCAGATCGCCAACACCTATATCGTCGCCGAAGCGGCCGACGGGCTGGTGCTGGTCGACCAGCACGCGGCGCACGAAAGGCTGACGCTCGAACGGCTGCGCAATGCCGATGCCGGTGCCGCTGCGTCACGCAACCAGGCGCTGCTGATGCCCGAGGTGGTCGAATTGTCGGAGGCAGAGTGCGACCGGCTCGAAGCGATCGCCGCCGATCTCGACCGGATGGGCCTCGCGATCGAGCGCTTCGGCCCCGCCGCGATGCTCGTGCGCAGCCTGCCGCACGCGCTGCCCAAGGCCGATCCGCACGCGCTGCTGCGCGACATTGCCGACGATCTGGCGAAGAACGGGATCGACGGTTCGGGCGAGGGCGGCGGCTCGCTCCTCCTGACCGAGAAGATCGAATACGTCCTCGCGACCATGGCCTGCCACGGATCGGTCAGGGCAGGCCGCACGCTGCGCGTCGAGGAAATGAACGCGCTGCTGCGCGAAATGGAGCGCACCCCGCGCTCGGGCCAATGCAACCACGGCCGGCCGACCTGGGTGAAGCTGTCGATGGAAGAGGTCGAGAAGTTGTTCGGGCGGCATTAGGGACGCTTGGCTGGATCGCTCTGGCGTCTGCTTTTCGAAGCTATTTAGCTAAAAAGGGATCGTCGGCAATCGACGCCATCGCGGAGGTTGCCTCGTTGCACGTTGCCGGATCGGGGGCTTCTATTTATATTCGGCAGATGGACGCGGCCCGCAAATTGTATTGCCATCTTCGGTACGATTTGAAGATACAGTATCTCTTGCCGATCCTTCTGATTGTGCCGGTGCTGATTGTCTTCTGGCGCGACCCCTTCGACACATATTCAGAAGCTGGCACTCCGGTTACTGCCGAAATCACGAAATTGAGTGTGGGGTGGAACAGGTACCAAGGTAAGACACCCGGGCTCGAGCTTTCGGCTTCCACCTCGGAGGGTGCCATGGGGACAAAGATTGTTCTGCCGAAAGACGTGGCTGGGTGCAAAGTGGGTGACGAGATTCACGCTGAGCAGGTCGGGCTTAAGTTGTATCTGCAGCCTGCACCTTGCGTGACCACACCCGATCCATAACCCGCGCCTCAGTCGACGTCGTCTTTCCACCCTAAACCAGACGTACCCGGCTAATGACACAGAGCCTCGAAGCGACCGACGGCCCCAGCAGACCAGAAAGCGGAGCCCGCCCTTGCTCTCGCGGCTCGAAAATGGTCTGTCATCCAACACATTAGATAAAATGTTCGGGGGAGACATTGATGCGTTTGGGGATGGGGTTCGCAGTATCGCTGGGGTTGATCGCTGCGCTGGGGGTTGCGGGCTGTTCGGATGAGCCGGGACGTTCCGAGGCCAAGGACCGGGCCGATGCCGAAGCCGTAGCGCAGGTGATCGCGCAACAGACCCCGCCGCCGGTCGAGCTGGCGCTTCAGCCGATCAATTATCAGGACATCTCCAGGAACAGCGCGATGGAGGGGGCAGGGTGCTCCTTCACGCCGGGTGGCGAGGAAGACCCCTTCGCGATCCTGGGCGACAGCATGGGCTTCGTGAAATTCGAAGGCAGCATCCAGCGGCTCGCCGCCGATGCGGGCAGCAAGGAAGGCCCCTTCGGAACGCGAGTGAAGTACGACGGGCGCGATTATTCGCTGCGTGTGTCGATCGACGAAGCCGCGAAAGAGGATGGCGAGGGCGACAACAACTGGGTCGCGCCCGCGACGCTCTCGATGCTCGATGGTTACGACCGGGAAGTGGCGAACAGCGAAGGCCGCGTCGCCTGCGGCGGGTGAGTTAACCCGCCGGGGCTTCGGGATCGCGCACGCGGATGATGCCGTTGCCCACCATCGTCATCACCGGTTCGCCGTGCTGGTTGAAGGTGGTCTGACGGGTCTTGGTAAAGCCCATGTGCGGCTTCGACTTCGATTGCCGCTTCTCGATCAGCTCCGATTCCACGCGCAGCGTGTCGCCCGGATAGACCGGTTTGATCCAGCGCAATTCGTCGATCCCCGGCGACCCGAGCGACGCCGCTTCCTGCGACGAGAAGTGTTCGACCATCATCCGCATGGTCATCGCGCAGGTGTGCCATCCGCTGGCCGACAGCCGCCCGAAATAGGTCTGCGCGGCTGCCTCGTCGTCGAGGTGGAAAGGCTGGGGATCGTACCTGGAGGCAAAATCGATCACCTCTTCGCGGGTGACCTCGTAATGGCCGAAAGACGCCTTTGTGCCGACTTCCAGATCCTCGAAATACTGCATGGGTAGTGCCCTCGGGTGGTCAGAGGAGTGCGCGTAGCAGCATCCAGATTCCCATGGCAATCATCGCGAGGTTCTCGGTCAGCGAAACGAAGCCCAAGGGCACGTTGCTCCCCCCGCCGACGCAGGCGCACTTGATCTCGCGCTTCTGCACATAGACCGCGTAAAACACGCTCACCGCGCCGACCGTACCGATGAACAGCGCGACGGGGATCGACAGCCAGGGCAGCAGGTGCCCCGCCATCAGCACCGCGGCGAGCGCTTCGAGATAGGGGTAGGCGTAGGCGTACGGCACCCATCTGCGCCCCAGCAGGTCGTAGCCGACGAACATGGTCGAGAATTGCTCGACATCCTGCAGTTTGAGCATGGCGAGCATCGCCATCGAGAACGCGACGAACCATTCGATCGTGCGGACCGAAAATCCGTCGAGCAGCCCCAGGCTGAGCGTCACCGCCAATGCCGCCGCGACGGCGAATACCGCCAGCACCGGGCGATAGCTGGTCTCGTCCGGGTCCTTCACCGGCTTGTCGAAGAACTTGCGCAGATCGTCGTGCCCGCCGATCCGCTCACCATTGATGAAAGTCTGCGGGTTGGTCTTTACGTCATGCTCGGCCTTGAACGCGTCGGTCTCTTCCCGCGTGGTGAGATGGTGGTCCTCCACCGTGTAGCCATTGCTTTCGAGCAGCGCCTTGGACTTGATGCCATACGGGCACACGTGCTTGTCCATCACCATGCGGTAGAGTTTTGCAGTCTTTGTCATAACGGCTCAGGTATACCCCCCAGGGGTATATTTCAACCTGCCCGGAACTCGGGCACCTTACCTTCCGAACCCAGGTCCGGGATGATCCGGTAGCGGGCGAGAATGAAGCTGAAGAGGCCGAACAGCAGCAGGCCGATCGCGGTGATGGTGAACCATATGCCGTTATCGGCGAGGCTGGCCACGGCATCGCCAATGGTCTTCACCTGATCGCTGCCCTTGGACATGAATCCGGCGCCGACCAGCGACCACCCGATGACCACGAACACCACAGCACGCGCGAGATATCCCGCCCCGCCGATCCAGCGGGTGAAGTCGGGGGCCTGCGGGCTGATGCGGTTCATGAAGCTGCCGGTGATTCCCTTCTTCGCCTGGTTGAACGCGGCAATGAAGAAGGTGAGACCCAGCAGGCCGATGAGGACTCCTCCGAACTCGATGCCCAATACGCCGGCTGCAGCCTCCTGCGCGCCGCCGCCACCCGAATTCCTGTCGGTCGCGAACTTGAAGGCGGACCATGACAGCGCGAGGTGGCCGATGGCGCTGCCCGCATGCCCGATGCGCTTGCCCCAGCCTTTGGCGTCCGACCCTTCGTTCTCGATATCGAACAGCGGAGAGCAGAAGCGGAACAGGGCATAGCCGAACAGGCCAAAGACCATGATCCACAGGATCGCGATGCCCGCCGGGAAATCCTCGATCGCCTTGAAGATGCCGGCCGTACCCTCGGCAATGCGCCCCGCGCTGGTCAGCGCGATCAGGCCCACCACGGTATAAAGCACCGCGCGGCTGAAATAGCCCACACGCACCAGCCAGCTGAATTTTTCGGACTTGTCGACCACGAACATCTCCCCTTGGTTCTCATCGCCAACGGAGCAGATGCGCTATTGTGCCCGGACTTGAGTGCCGGACCTAAGTTATTGCGAGATTTACCGAACCGGCTTCGACCTCGGCGCTGGCACGGCGGCTGAGCGTACCGCCCGGCGTGGATACCCGGTCGAGGACGAGGAAATCGGTCCGCCAGCTTTCGGGCGTCACCTCGCAGACGCCGTAGCCGCGCTGGTCGTTGATGAACTTGAGCTGCGGGTTCTCGGCCAGGATCCGATCGCTGCCCGGGCGCATATCCTGCCCATCGCCGCCGCTGCTGACCGAAGTGAGCACGCATTCGACCCCGACCGGCGTCTCGTCGGACATCAGCAGACCCGCGTAGTTCTGGTGTTCGTCCCCGGTCAGAACCACGGCGTTGTCCACCTTGGCGAGCCGCTTCATCAGCCGTTCGCGCGGGGTGTTGTAGCCCGCCCAGCTGTCGAGATTGTACATCACCTCGGGCTGGTCGTCGTAGGTGCGCCGGTTGAGCGGCATCATCATGATCTGCTGCGCGATGCAGTTCCAGCGCGCGTCCTTGCGCATCAGGTTTTCGTCGAGCCACTTTTCCTGCGCTGCGCCCAGCACGGTCGCGTTGCGGTCGTACACGCCTTCGCATGGGGTCACGCCCCAACGATCGTCGCACGGCTGGTTCGACCGGAAGCTGCGCGTGTCGAGCACGCTGATCGACGCCAGATCGCCGAAAGCGAACCGGCGGTTTGCCAGCGACAGCGGGCCGTGCGGCAGCGCGCGGCGGCGCACGGGCATATTTTCGTACCACGCCTGCATCGCCGCCTGACGCCGGAGGGCGAAGACTTCCTGCGGGATGGTCGGGTCCTGCGCGTAATCGTCAACCCAGTTGTTCTGCACCTCGTGGTCGTCGAAGCTTTGCAGGAACACCTGCGAGGATCGCGCCGCTTGCAGATCGAGGTCCATCAGGTACTGCGCATAGTGCTGGCGGTAGTCGTCGAGCGAAATGACCTCGCGCAACCGATGCTCGCGCACCTTGGGTACGGGCAGCCGCTCGGGCCCGTAATTATAGTCGTACGAATATTCGTAGATGAAATCGCCATAGTGGTAGACGAAGGCGAGATCGTCTTCCGCGATGTCGCGATAGGCGGTGTAGAAGCCACTCTCGTAATGCTGGCAGCCGCATACGCCGAAGCGCAACTGCGAGACGGCGGCACCGGCCGCAGGCAGCGTGCGCGCACGGCCGGTCAGCGAGCGGTCGGAGCCGACCGTGAAGCGATACCAATAGGGGCGATCGGACTTGAGGCCGGAAACTTCGGCGTGAACGCTATGGCCCAGCTCGGGCCGGGCCAGCTCGGTGCCTTTGGCGACGATCGTGCGGAAGTGATCATCCTCGGCAACCTCCCAGTCGACAGGGAGGGCGGACATCGGCACGCCCCCGTGCGGTTCGAAAGGCTCGGGTGCCAGGCGCGTCCACATCACGAACCCGTCGCTCGCCGGATCGCCCGACGCGACCCCCAGCTTGAACGGGTATTCGCGGAACCAGCTCTGCGCGAGCAGAATGGCAGGAGACGAAAGCGTCGCCACGGCGGCGCCTGCGGCGGTGGAGCGGATAAGCGCGCGACGGGTGATCATGTTTCGGGCCCTATGATTTTGCCGTGACAGTAGCGTGTCAGCGAATGCCGGTCACACGTTGAACTTGAACATCATGATGTCGCCATCCTGCACGAGGTATTCCTTGCCCTCCTGCCGCAGCTTGCCGGCTTCCTTCGCCCCGGCTTCGCCGCCCAGCGCGATGTAATCATTGTAGGCGATGGTTTCGGCGCGGATGAAGCCGCGTTCGAAATCGGTGTGGATTTCGCCCGCCGCCTGCGGTGCCTTGGCACCTGCGGGAAAGGTCCACGCGCGCGCTTCCTTCGGGCCGACGGTGAAGAAGGTCTGCAGGCCGAGCAGCTTGTATCCGGCTCGGATAATCTTCGCGAGGCCGCTTTCTTCAAGGCCCAGCTCGCCAAGATATTCGGCGCGGTCTTCGGGTTCCATCTCGACCAGCTCGGATTCGATGGCGGCGGAGACGACGACCGACTGCGCGCCTTCGGCTGCGGCCTTTTCGGCGACCAGCTTCGACAGGGCATTGCCCTCGGCTGCGTCTTCCTCGGCCACGTTGCATACGTAGAGCACCGGCTTGGCGGTCAGCAGCTGCGCCTGTTCGAACAGACGCGCTTCCTCGTCGTCGCCCGGTTCGACCAGACGCGCGGGCTTGCCATCCTTGAGGAAATCGAGCGCCTGGCCGAGCACGGATGCGAGCGCCTTGGCTTCCTTGTCGCCGCTGGTTGCGCGGCGCTTCGCATTCTCGACCCGCTTTTCGACGCTTTCGAGGTCGGCGAGCATCAGCTCGGTCTCGACCACCTCGGCGTCGGCGATCGGATCGACCTTGTTGTTCACGTGCTGGATGTCGTCATCCTCGAAACAGCGCAGCACGTGAACGATCGCGTCGACCTCGCGGATATTGGCGAGGAACTGGTTGCCCAGGCCTTCGCCCTTGCTGGCGCCTTTCACGAGGCCCGCAATGTCGACGAACGCCAGCTGCGTGTGGATGATCTTGGCGCTTTTCCCGATGGCGGCGATCTTGTCGAGCCGGTCATCGGGCACCGCGACCTGGCCCACGTTGGGCTCGATCGTGCAGAACGGATAGTTCGCGGCCTGCGCGGCCTGCGTTTGCGTGAGGGCGTTGAAAAGCGTCGACTTGCCGACATTCGGCAGGCCTACGATACCGCATTTGAAACCCATGATGATCCTTGGTGGGGGTGGGGATGGAGTTGGCGCCGCTGGTACCGCCCGCGCCCGCCGCTGCCTAGTCCGATGTTTCCTCGGCGCGGGCGCCGTCGGCGTCTGCGAACACGCGCAGGCGGTGCATCTCCTTTTGCACGTACCACAAGGCGAACACATCGTAGAGCGCGTGGGCCAGCATCACCGTCAGCAGCGATCCGGTGATCCAGAAGACGCAGCCGAACACGACGCCTATGGCAAAGATGATCGCTGCGATGAGTGGCCGGGCAAAATGGACCACCGCGAAGAGCGCGGCGGCGATTGCGATGGCGAGCGGCATGCCGACATAGTCCGCCGCCAGCGTCTGCACGCCGCCGCGAAACAGCGCCTCCTCACCGATCCCTGCGCCCAGAGACACCCACACGATGGCCGGGAAGGGCAGGGGCTTTTCGAGAAAGGCGAAGTTCTTCGCCTGCGTTCGCACGAGGTATTCGGAGACTTTCGGCAACCCGTAATACACCGCCGCCGCCACCGCGACGAGAACGCCCGCGAGCAGTGCTCCGTGGGCAAGCTGGTCGATTCCGAAGGTGACGAAAGAGGGGGCCGCGCGACCGGAGATGACCCACAGCCCAAGGCCGATCGCCGCGAAGAACAGCGTTTGCCCGGTCAGCAATAACAACAGCGTCGCCCGGCTCGGCATGGCTGGCCTCAATCCTGCATCCTCAGCGCGACATCGTTCATGAAGCGCGCATCGTCGCCCTCGGCGAGCCACTGCGCCTCGCTCGCCATGGCGCCCAGCATGCCAGCGAGATCGTCCATCTCCGCCTTCGCGAAATTGCCGAGCACATGGCCGGTCACCCGGTCCTTGTGCCCGGGATGCCCGATCCCGATCCGCACGCGGCGGAAATCGGGGCCGAGATGCTGGTTGATGCTCCGCAGCCCATTGTGCCCGGCGAGCCCGCCGCCCATGCGGACCTTCACCTTGAACGGCGCGAGATCGAGCTCGTCATGAAAGACGGTCAGCGCGTCGGGCTCGAGCTTGTAGAACCGCAATGCCTCCGCAACCGCGCGGCCGCTTTCGTTCATGAAGGTCGCGGGCTTGAGCAGCAGCACCTTCTCGCGCCCAATGCGGCCTTCCTGAACCCAGCCCTGGAACTTCTTCTGCACCGGCCCAAAATCATAGCTTTCGGCGATGACGTCGCACGCCATGAAGCCGACATTATGCCGGTGAAGCGCGTAGCGCGGTCCAGGGTTTCCGAGGCCGGTCCAGATCTGCATGACCGGGCCTTACGGCCTCGGAATCGAAACGTCACCCCGACACTCGGTAACGCAGCCGATTGCAGCTCCAGTCGAACAGGCCGATCTTCTCGCCGTCCAGCGTCGTCTTGACCAGCGCGTACTGCCGATCATACGCGTCCGGCTTCAAGCGTTTACGGATGTCGGACTTCAGAAGCCTTGCGCTTTCCACGTAACCGTCGAGCGCGGCATCGACGATCGCGTTTCCGCTCGGGACGAAATCGGCGCGCTGGCGGTGATAGAAATATTCGCACAGAACCGCGGGATCGACGCCGATCTCTCCCGCATAGGTCACGGCATAATCCTGGTCGTCCATCGCGGCATCGTTCGATGGCGACTGCGCCAGCGATGCACTTATGGCCAAGTTCGCGAGCACTCCGGCAATCCAGAAATTCCGCATGGCATACCTTTCATGAGGTCGCCTCGACGCTACCAAGCAGACCTGCGCGGTACAAATGACAAAGCTTGTCAGCCACGCAGTCTTGGCAAACAAAAACGCCGGACCTCGCGATGAGGCCCGGCGTTCCGCAAATGCAGGGAAGGGCGGCTTATTCGCCGTCGACCACCTGGTCGTCTTCGCCTTCGACCGTGTCGGCCTTCTGTTCGATGACTTCGGTCTCGGTGACCTCATCGGAGCCTTCGCCTTCGGCCTTCTTCAGCGCCGACGGGGCGACGAAGGTGGCGATGGTGAAGTCGCGATCGGTGATCGCGGACTCGCTGCCGCCGGGCAGTTCGACTTCGCTGATGTGGATCGAGTCGCCGACGTCCTTGCCCTTGACGCTGATCGTGATCTCGGACGGGATCTTGTCCGCATCGCAGACCAGTTCCAGCTCGTGACGCACGATGTTGAGCACGCCGCCCTTCTTGAGGCCGGGCGAAGCTTCTTCGTCGACGAATACGACGGGGACGCTCACATCCACCTTGGCGCCCTTCGACAGACGCAGGAAATCGACGTGTTCGGGGCGGTCGGTCACGGGGTGCAGCGACACATCCTTGGGCAGGGTGCGCACCTTCTTGCCGCCGATCTCGATCTCGATGATCGAGTTCATGAAGTGGCCGAGATCGAGCTGGCGGACCAGTTCGCGCTCTTCGACGTGGATCGTGATGGGTTCTTCCTTGCCGCCATAGATCACGGCGGGGACACGGCCTTCGCGACGCAGTGCACGGGAGGCTCCCTTGCCAGCCCGTTCGCGCGTCTCGGCCGGCAGGGTCAGAGCGTCGCTCATCGTATACTACCTTTCGAAATACGGATGTATGCCCGGTCTCGCCACGCCTCCAGGGATGCACATGGCGCCGAGGCGCGCGCTGTTACGGGCAAGAGCGCAGAAAAGCAACCGTAAAGCGTGGCGCTAGCGCGCAGCAGGCCCACCGATGCGCGTCACGCGGTATCCCTTCGCCTCCAGCTGGGCGACAAGGCCATCCTCGCCCACCATGTGCGCCGCGCCCACCGCGATCAGCGGGAGCGGCTCTGCGGCAAGCATCCGGTCTATCTTCGCCGTCCAGTCGGCATTGCGCCGGGTCAGCAGGGTGGTGCGGATTTCGGGATTGCGGAGCATGCCTTCGTGGGTGAGCCTTTCGAGCCCCTCGGCATCGCCCGCAAGATACAGATCGATCGGTTCGCGCAGCTTCTCGGGCGATTCCCCCGAATCCTCCACGATCGCGGCCAGCATCGCGCGCTGCGCCCGTTCTGACAATCCGTCGAAGGCGGCAAACTGCGCCGGAGCACCTTCCAGCTCGACCACGCGGCGTTTCGCGAAATCCGCAATCAGCGCACGGTCGATGCCGTTCTCGCTCTTGGCGCCTGTCTTGACGGCCTGCGACAGGATCAGCGCCGCGCCCCAGCTTTCGATCCGGGAGAAATCGGAGAGGCGATAGCTCGTCTTGCCGACCAGCTCGGCGACCTTCTCCCGTTGGCGGGGCGGGACACGCTCTGTGAGGGGCGGCTGCCCGGCGGACATGGCGAGCGGCAGGAACGCGCTCGCCATCGCGCGACCGTCGCCAACGTCGGCCACCTCGACCGCCAGCACATCGGCCTTTGCAATCGCCTCGTCGGCTTCCTTGCTGCGCCACTTCGCCTCGCTGGGAAGCGCATGGATCGTGCCCATCAGCCAGCCTTCGACCTGCCCCGCATTCGGGCCGTCGGCGCGGGCGATTTCCCACAACAGGGGATTACCCTTGTCGGACCGGTCATCCTTGCGGTCGTCGGGCTGCCCGCCGCAGGCTGCGGTCAGGCAGGCAAGGAATGCAAGGATGACCGTACGGAGCGTCATGAACCCCTCATTGAATGCGCATCATCTTTATACCGCGTTCGGCCAGCTTGTCCTGCAATTTCTGGTTTCCGGCCATGTGCCCGGCGCCGACAGCCATGAAGATCGTGCCCGGCTGATCGAGGCGGTTGTCGATCCAGGCAGCCCAGTTGGCATTGCGCGAGTAGAGCATCCTGTCGGCCAGCACCGGGTCCGCCTTGAACGCTTCGTTGAGGATGTTGCCGAGATCGTCGACATCGCCCACGGCCCACTCGTCGATGATGGCCTGCAACGTCGGGGCGATCTGGTCGATGCTTTCGGCGGTTTCCAGCAGGTAGTCGATCTGCGCGTCCTGCGGCAGTTCGTCGAAGATCGCGAGCTGCATCTGCATGGTTTCGAGCGAGTCGCGCCCCATCCGGTCGCCCACTTTGCGTTCGAGCACGGTCTCCGTGCCGTTGGCGGGATCGAACCCGGCCTTCCCATAGGCGATCTGGCTGAGCTGGAGCGTCGCGAACCAGGGCTCCATCTGGTCGAGCGCATTGGACGGCATGCCGAGATCGGCAAGGGCCGCTTCATAGGTTGTGCGCTGGTCTTCGTTCATCAGGCTGCGAACGGTCGTGCCCTGTGGCAGGATGGCGGTCTGCTGCACGATGACGGGCACCTGCGCCAGCGCGGCGGGCGACATATCGATCTCGGTGACCAGCGTTTCGCTGGAATCGAGCGCGGTTTTTACAGGGCCGCTGTACCAGTCGACATCGTCGGGCAGCACGTGGACCGTGCCGAAGACGTAAATCGTCGTGTCTTCGTCGGCGACCTTCCAGAGCGCCGGTTTGCCAAGCCCGACATCGCTAGCCGGGGCCAGCGTGCTCGCAACAGGGGTGGGGTGCTCCTGCGTCTGCGCGCACGCCATCGTGCCGACCGCGAGTGCAAGCGTGGCGATGCCTGTGAGGATTTTCTTCGGTTTCATGGGTTTGGCCTTCCTCGGTTGGTGGAATATATCGGGTGTTGTGGTTGCCCGGCTCAGGCCTCGTCTTCCAAAAAGATCGTCTCGATCGGCGTTTCGAATAGACGCGCAATCTTGAATGCGAGGCCGAGTGAAGGGTCGTGCTTGCCCGTCTCGATCGCGTTGATCGCCTGGCGTGACACATCGAGCCTGCCTGCCAGATCGGCCTGGCTCCAGTCGCGCTCTGCACGAAGGACCTTGAGGCGGTTCTTCACGCCTCCTGCCCCCCTGCCAGAAGCCGCCAGTAGAAGCCGGCGTAAAAGCCGATCAGCGCAACGGCAGCAGGCAACTGGACCGGAATGCCATATTCCCTCCATGCGACACCGCCGCCAATCAGATCGTCGAGCACGCCGTAGGTCAGCGGCGCGACGAGGAAGCAGATGATGACCGCCACGAAGGCGGAGGCCGTTCCGGCCTTCCACAATTGCTCGACGTAATCGTCGCGCAGTTTGCGCACCATGATGACGCCGATCGCGACCAGCAGCATCCCGAGCGGCAACCCATCGACGAAGCTGGGAAGATCGAAAGCAAGCGTCGCGATGAGCAAAAGGGTCGCGACAGCGCCCAAATGCACCATCGTGAGAAAGAGCGCGTAGCGCCGTTCTGCGGGAGAAGTGGATGCGGTCTTCATGGGTGATTCCGTTCGTTATGTCAGGTTATGCTGACAATATGTCGCGATTCGTTGCGCATGTCAATACAACCTTACATTGAGACGCGCACTCCTGACTCCACCCACCAAATGACGCGCAAGCCCGCGCCTCAAACGAAAAAGGGAGGCGCGTTTCCGCACCTCCCTTCCATGCAAACGCTGCGCGCTGCTTACTGAACGCGCGTCACCGTAAACCCCCGTTCGCCGAGGAAATCCTGAACGCTCCGTTCGCCAGCGAGGTGTCCTGCACCCACCGCGATGAAAACGGTGCCGGGTCGATCCATGCGATCATCTACCCATCCGGCCCACTTCTCATTTCGGTTGTAAAGCAGGGCCTCTGCCAGGCGCTGATCGTCGAGGCCGAGGTTCATCAACACGGCCAGTCTGTCGGAATCGCCTTCCAGCCATGCGCTGGTCATCCGTTTCATCAGCGGCGCGATCTGGTCGATATTGTCGGCCGAAGCCATCAGGAAAGAAACCTGCGACTGCTCGGGGAGCGAATCGAACATGTCGATTTGCTGGTCGAGCGTTTCGAGCCCGGTGCGGATCGCGTCGTCTGCGGCAAGTTCGTCCACGGCGAGTTCGACACCGCTCTCCATCGAATACCCCTCTTTCATCAGGGGGATCATCGCCATGTTCATCCCTGCAAACCACGGTTCGAAGCGGTCGAACGTCGCGACCGGCATGCCCAGGGTGCCGAGCGCGGCTTCGTAACTGGCGCGGTCCTCGTCGCCGAGCCGGTCGCGCAGCGTCGTGCCGTCCGTCAGCATGGCCTTGCCCATCACCATCTGCTGCGCCGCGGGATCCTTGGCGGCGTCCATCGGGATTTCGGTGACCAATTCGTCGGCTCCGGAGAGCGCGGCCTCGATCGGTCCTTCGGACCAGCGCGCACCCTCCGGCAAGGCGTGGATCGTGCCGAACAGGTAGACCGTGGTATCCTCGTCGGCGACCTTCCAGAGCGCGGGCTTGCCGACCAGCGGAGTGGTGGCTTCCGCCTCTTCGGGGGCGGCGAGGGCTGGCACGGCAGCGCCGAACTGGAGGGAGAATGCAAGGACACCAAATGCGGCGATGCCTGCCTTGAAACGTTTCACGAGATTGCTTCCTTTTATTGCGAGTGACGCGGGGTGACCCGCGTCGCGACCCCCGACCTTTGTCAAGGACGGTTGACCATATGTATGGGACGATTGTCTGAGTCAATGACACTTTCCACAATGGCAAGGTTGCTGTTCATTGCGCGCATGTCGGCCGCGCAGGATTGACCCCCCAACGCGCTTCAGCCATTGCGCCGCGTCATGGACCGGAACCCGCAATCGTCTTTCCAAGATATGATCCTCGCGCTGCACGACTTCTGGGCGGCGCAGGGCTGCGTGATCCTGCAACCCTACGACATGCGCATGGGGGCGGGCACGTTCCACACCGCGACCACGCTGCGCGCGCTGGGGCCGGAACCGTGGAACGCCGCCTTCGTGCAGCCGTGCCGCCGGCCTACCGATGGCCGCTATGGCGAGAACCCGAACCGGCTGCAGCACTATTACCAGTACCAGGTCATCCTGAAGCCGAGCCCGCCCGACATCCAGAACCTCTATCTGGAATCGCTGCGCGTGATAGGGATCGATCCGCTCAAGCACGATATCCGCTTCGTCGAGGACGACTGGGAATCGCCCACGCTGGGTGCGTGGGGGCTGGGCTGGGAAGTCTGGTGCGACGGGATGGAAGTCTCCCAGTTCACCTATTTCCAGCAGATGGGCGGGTTCGACTGCAAGCCGGTGGCAGGCGAGCTGACCTACGGGCTCGAACGGCTCGCGATGTATATCCAGGGCGTCGACAACGTGTACGACCTCCAGTTCAACGACCGCGGCGTGAGTTACGGCGACGTGTTTCTCGAAAACGAGAAGCAGATGTCGAAGTGGAACTTCGAGGTCGCGGAAACCGACGCGCTGTTCGACCTGTTCGCCAAGGCGGAGAAGGAGTGCGAGAACGCGCTCTCCAACAATGTGCCCATCGCCGCCTATGAACAGGCGGTGGAGGCGAGCCACATCTTCAACCTGCTACAGGCGCGCGGCGTGATCAGCGTGCAGGAACGCGCGAGCTACATGGGCCGCGTGCGCGATCTGGCGCGCGGCTCCTGCGAGAAATACGCCGAGCTGATGGCACCGAAATGGGCCGAGAAATATCCGGAGTGGTCGCTGTGATTTCTACCATTCCCCTCGTCACTCCCGCGAATGCGGGAAGCCACTTCCAACGCCGGAAATGGGTTTCCGCCTTCGAGGGAATGACGAAAAAGGTGGCGTATGACTGACTTCCTCCTCGAACTGCGCTCCGAAGAAATCCCCGCGCGGATGCAGGCGGGCGCGCGCGCCGAACTGGAAAAGCTGTTCCGTCACGAGATGGATGCGGCGGGCGTCGCGATGGGCGAAGTCACCGTCTGGTCGACCCCGCGTCGCCTCGCGTTGATCGCACGCGGACTGCCGACCGAGACGCAGGCGGTCAGCGAAGAAGCCAAGGGCCCGCCGGTGGGCGCGCCAGACCAAGCCGTCGATGGCTTCTGCCGCAAGAACAACGTGAGCCGCGACCAACTGGAAGTGCGCGACGTGAAGGGCCGCGAGACGTATTTCGCGGTTATCGACACGCCGGGCAGGGCGGTGCGCGACGTGCTGGCCGAGGCGATCCCCGCGATCATCCGCGATTTCGCCTGGCCCAAGTCGATGCGCTGGGGCGCAGCGTCGATTTCGACCGAAAGCATGCGCTGGGTTCGGCCGCTCTCCGGCATCGTCGCGCTGCTGGGCGACGAGGTGGTCGAGTGCGAGGTGCATGGCGTCACCTCCGGCGCGGTCACGCTGGGCCACCGCTTCCATCATTCGGGTGATGTGACGATCGGCAATGCGGACGACTATGCGGTGAAGCTGCGCGCTGCCTACGTGATCGTCGACCACGAGGAACGCGCCGCGCTGATCCGCGAAGGTGCGGCCAAGGTCGCTTCCGAAGCCGGGCTCAGCCTGGTCGAGGACGAAGGGCTGGTGGTCGAGAATGCGGGCCTGACCGAATGGCCGATCCCGCTGCTTGGCCGGTTCGAGGAGGATTTCCTCACCGTCCCGCCCGAGACGATCCAGCTCACCGCGAGGGTCAACCAGAAGTATTTCGTGTGCCGAAAGCCCTCTCCCCCCGGGGGGAGAGGGTTGGGTGACGAGGCTTCGGCCCACGTTCCCGGTCAGCCCCACCCCCCGACCCCCTCCCCTGAAGGGGAGGGGGAGTCTTTGGCCAACGCCTTCATCTGCACCGCGAATATCGAGGCGGCGGATGGCGGGGCGGCGATCGTGGACGGCAACCGCAAGGTGCTCGCCGCGCGGCTCTCCGACGCGCGCTTCTTCTGGGAGGTCGACCAGAAGAAAACCCTCGCGCAGCATGCCGAGGGGCTGAAGCGGATCACCTTCCACGAAAAGCTGGGCAGCGTCGCCGACAAGGTCGAACGGGTCGCCAAGCTGGCCCGCTGGCTGGTGGAATCCGACGTCGTCACCCCGGACTTGATCCGGGGTCCCGCTTCTTCGGGCGCGGGCGCGGAAGGGAGCGGGACCCCCGCCTCCGCGGGGGTGACGAAGGAAGAGTTGGCCGACATGGCCGAACAGGCCGCGCGGCTGTGCAAGGCCGATCTCGTGACCGAAATGGTCGGCGAATTTCCCGAGCTGCAAGGCCTGATGGGCGGCTATTACGCCCGTGCCGAGGGCCTGCCCGATGCCGTCGCCGGCGCGATCCGCGATCACTACAAGCCAGTCGGGCAGGGCGATGAGGTCCCGACCGCTCCGGTAACGGTGGCGGTGAGTTTGGCGGACAAGCTGGATACACTCGCAAGTTTCTTTGCGATTGACGAAAAGCCGACCGGTTCGAAAGATCCCTTTGCGCTTCGCAGGGCCGCTTTGGCGGTCATTCGCTTGCTGGACTCAAATGGCATCCGTTTGAACCTCTCCACCGCTCATGCTGAGCTTGTCGAAGCACTGCACTTTTCTTCCGAAGGGAAGGACGGCCCTTCGACTGGCTCAGGGCAGGCGGGTGAGGGGGAGTTGCTCGACTTCTTCGCCGACCGCCTCAAGGTCCAGCAGCGCGAGGCGGGCGTCCGTCACGACCTGGTCGACGCGGTATTCGCACTCGGCGGGGAGGACGATCTCGTCCGCCTGCTCGCCCGCGTCCATGCGCTCCAGAGCTTTATGGAGACCGAGGACGGCCGCAACCTGCTCGCGGGGTACAAGCGGGCGGCGAATATCCTCAGGAAGGAAGACTGGCACGGGATGGAGGGCGAAATCCCCCATACCGGTGAGGAAGATCCGCTGGCGATGGTCGACGATCCCGACATGAAAGAGGTTATCGCCGCCAAGATGGCCGAGCGGACGGCGAAATCGCTGTCCTACACGCCTGAACCCGCCGAAAAGGCGCTGATGGATGCGCTCGATACGGCAGGCCCGCAGGCGGAAACCGCTGTGCGCGACGAACGCTTTGCGGATGCCATGTCCGCGCTCGCATCGCTACGCGCGCCGATCGACGACTTCTTCGAGAGCGTCACCGTCAACGACGACGACAAGGCTAAGCGCACCGCGCGCCTAGGCCTTCTTGCCCGGTTCCGTGATGCAGTGCACAACGTCGCGGATTTCTCGAAGATCGAGGGTTAGGGATCGGGAAATAAAACGAGCGAAAAAGCGCAGTCTGTCACCCTGAGGGCAGATTGTCTTTGAAAGACAAACCTTTGCTCAGGGTGACACATGGGTGACACGTGTCACCCGCGTAAGCAGGAAGTGTCAGCGTAAGCACACTGATCGACAAGGAACAGCGTATCGCCATGACCCAGACAGTCTACCACTTCGGCGGCAATGCGGACCATTCGGACCCGCGCCAGAAGGACAAGACCATCACCGGCGGCAAGGGCGCGAACCTTGCCGAAATGGCGAGCATCGGCCTGCCAGTGCCTCCCGGATTCACGATCACGACCGAAGAGTGCCTGCGCTATCTCGACCTGGGCGGCGACTTCTCCGACGGGTTGCAGGATGCGGTGGCGCGGGGCGTTGCGCATGTCGAACAGACCGTGGGCAAGAAGCTGGGCGATGCGGCGGACCCGCTGCTCGTCTCGGTCCGCTCGGGCGCGGCGATCTCGATGCCCGGGATGATGGACACGGTCCTCAATCTCGGCCTCAACGACGAGACGGTGAAGGGCCTTGCGAAGACCAGTGGCGACGCGCGCTTCGCGTGGGACAGTTACCGCCGGTTCATCCAGATGTACTCGGATGTCGTCCTCGGCCTCGATCACGGGTTGTTCGAGGAAGCGCTGGAGATCATGCGCGAGGATAACGGGTTCTACTCGGATACCGAGATGCAGGCCGAACACTGGGAAGCGCTGGTCGGCGAATACCAGAAGATCGTCGCGAACGAGCAGGACGAGCCTTTCCCGCAGGACGTGCAGATGCAGCTGTGGGGCGCGATCCGCGCGGTGTTCGAAAGCTGGGATAGCGAGCGGGCGAAGATCTACCGCCGCCTCAACGATATTCCGCACGATCTGGGCACGGCGGTGAACGTGCAGGCGATGGTGTTCGGCAACATGGGTGACGACAGCGCCACCGGCGTCGCCTTCACCCGCGATCCCTCGACCGGCGAGAAGTACTATTACGGCGAATGGCTGGTGAACGCGCAGGGCGAGGATGTGGTCGCGGGTATCCGCACGCCGCAATACCTCACCAAGGCGCGGCGCGAGGAAGCCGGGGCCGACAAGCCGAGCATGGAAGAAGCCATGCCCGACGCTTACGAAGAACTCGCCCACGTGTTCGACCTGCTCGAAAAGCATTACAAGGACATGCAGGACATCGAGTTCACGGTGCAGCAGGGCAAGCTGTTCCTCCTCCAGACCCGCACCGGCAAGCGCACGGCCAAGGCCGCGCTCAAGATGGCGGTGGACATGGAGGGCGAGGGGCTGATCGACCGCAAGACCGCGGTGCTGCGGGTCGATCCGATGGCGCTCGACCAGTTGCTCCACCCGACGCTCGATCCCGACGCCCCGCGCGACATTCTCGCCACTGGCCTGCCTGCCTCGCCCGGTGCGGCGAGCGGCAAGATCGCGCTGGATGCGGACACTGCCGAGCAATGGGCCAATCGCGGCGACGCGGTGATCCTGGTGCGGGTCGAGACTTCGCCCGAGGACATTCACGGCATGCACGCGGCCAAGGGCATCCTGACCGCGCGCGGCGGGATGACCAGCCACGCGGCGGTGGTCGCACGCGGCATGGGCCGCCCGTGCGTTTCGGGCGCGAGTGGCGTCTCGATCGACCGGCAGGGCCGGACGCTGCGGATCGGCAAGGCCGAGCTGTCAGAGGGCGATGTCATCACGCTCGACGGTGGCAACGGGCAGGTGATGCGCGGGCTCGTCCCGACGATCGAGCCCGAACTCGCGGGCGATTTCGGCGTCATCATGGAATGGGCCGACGAAGCGCGCCGGATGGGCGTGCGGACCAACGCCGAAACGCCCGAGGACTGCAAGACCGCGCGCAGCTTCGGCGCGGAGGGCATCGGGCTGTGCCGGACCGAGCATATGTTCTTCGATGCAAACCGTATCATGGCGGTGCGCGAGATGATCCTCGCCGAGACAGAGAGCGGGCGGCGCAAGGCCTTGGCCAAGCTGCTCCCCGAACAGCGCCAGGATTTCGAAGACATCTTCGAGGTGATGGCCGGCCTGCCGTGCACGATCCGCCTGCTCGATCCGCCGCTGCACGAATTCCTGCCGTCGGGCGAGGGCGACTTTGCCGATCTGGCAGAGGCGACGGGGATGGAAACCGAACGGCTCAAGCAGCGCGTGAGTGAGCTGCACGAGTTCAACCCGATGCTCGGCCATCGTGGCTGCCGCTTGGGGATTACCTATCCCGAAATCTACGAGATGCAGGCGCGCGCCATCTTCGAAGCCGTGTGCGCGGTGCAGGAGCGTAGCGGCGAGGCACCGCTGCCCGAAGTGATGATCCCGCTGGTCGCCACCAAGCGCGAGCTGGAGATCCTGCGCGCGCTGGTGGATCGCGTGGCCGAAGAGGTCTTCGCGGAGAAGGGCACGCGGGTCGAGTATCTGGTCGGCACGATGATCGAACTGCCGCGTGCCGCGCTGATGGCAGGCGAAATTGCCGAGGAAGCGCGCTTCTTCAGCTTCGGCACCAACGACCTAACGCAGACCACGCTGGGCCTGAGCCGCGACGATGCGGGGCGGTTCCTTGGAGCATATGTGGACCGCGGCATCTTCGCCCGCGATCCGTTCGTCAGCCTCGACGTCGATGGCGTGGGCCAGCTGGTCGAACTGGCGGCGGAGCGCGGTCGGAAGACCGATCCCAAGCTCAAGCTCGGCATTTGCGGCGAGCATGGCGGCGACCCCGCCAGCATCGGGTTCTGCGAAAAGGTCGGGCTCGACTATGTCAGCGCCTCGCCCTTTCGCGTGCCGATCGCGCGGCTTGCGGCGGCCCAGGCGGCTCTGCGGAAGGCCTAACCCCAGCCTGTGAGGGAAAGGATTTCGAAGGTCTCGGTGACCTTCCCGTCCTCTTCCCTCAGCGGCTCGAAACCGGCCATCGCGCGCGCCCAGCTGGACCGGGTGAACGCGGGCGGGGCATCGGCCAGAACGCCGGTCAGGCCTTGGTCGCGCAGGTCCGATACGAGGCGGTCGAACGCGCCGTAGCGCGCCCGAAGGCTGCGGCTGTCGACCACGTGCTTGGCAAAGCCGGCGCGGCTCATCAGCCCGCTCGCAGCCGGGCGGTCGATCTGCGGATGGATGCGCGCATGGGTCCGCTCTCCGTCGGCAACCTGCACCACCTGCCGCATCGCCGGCAGGGTGCCCGCGCCGAGGCACTGGGCGATCATCATGCCGCCCGGCTCCAGCGCGTGACGCATCAGCATCAGCGCGCCGGGCAGGTCGTTGAGCGTATCTAGCGCGCCGAGGCTGAGCAGGTAGCGATAGGTGCTCGGGTAAGGCCGCTCCTCGTCGATCTCATCCGGGCCCACGCTCTCGACGGCGAATCCGCGCGACTCGAGCGCGGGCGACAGTTGGCCGGTGATATCGCCGACGACCAGCGTCGATCCCGGTTCGGCACGAGTGAAGTCGAAGCGTTCGAGAATATCCTCGATCATGTCGTCGAACACGAACCGCGCGGCATCTCCGGCAGCTTGCCGGGTGAGCGCGCGGTTGTAGCGGGCCAGTCTGCGGTCGGGTGCGAAGATGCGGGGGACGGTACGTTCGGTCATCGCGCTTGCCTACATTGGGGCAGGGGGGCAGCATAGCCCGCGATGGCCAGCAACACCCTGTCCTCCGCCCTCAGGCCGCTGGTCGATTTCGTCTATCCGCCCCGCTGTCCGTTATGCGGAGAGGGGATCGCTGCGGGGCCGGGACTGTGTGCGACGTGCTGGGACACGCTCGAATTTCCCGGAGGTCCTGCCTGCGCTGCGTGCCAGACCCCGCTTTCAGCGATCGACGCCGAGCGCTTGTGTCACGCCTGCGTCGCGCGGCCTCCGCGCCATTCGGGCATCGTCGCGGCGGTCTTGTACAACGAACCTGCTCGGCAACTGGTGCTCAGGTTCAAGCATGGTGGGCGAATCGGTCTCGCCCGGCTGATGGGCCAATTAATGGCGGCTCGGCTCTCGGGCGCACCGGCTGATGCAATCCTTGTCCCCGTACCATTGCACCGCACCCGCCTGTGGTTGCGCGGGTACAACCAGTCCGCGCTGCTGGCGGGCGCGGTTGCGCAACATACTGGACACCGGGTGCTGGTCGACGCACTCGTCCGAACCAAGCCTACCCGGCAGTTGGGTGGACTGGGCCGAGCGGAAAGGGCCCGCATGCTTCGCGATGCCATCCGCATAAGGGCAGGCTGCAAAGGACAACTTGCAGGCCGCGACGTCATCCTCATCGACGACGTTCTCACCAGCGGCGCGACGACGAGCGAGTGCGTACGCGTTCTGCTCGACTCGGGTGCTGCGAGCGTTCGCATCGCCTGCTTTGCGCGCGTCGAGGTGAAGAGGAGGGCAGAAAACGAAACGCCCGGGACCATTACGATCCCGGGCGCCGCGTGACGAAACTTACAAGGACTGCCCGGCCGTTCCCCCGAAAAGCCGATCGGCAATCCAAAACCCTCGTCTTAACACCCCCGGAAAACCCCCATCCGGGTGTGCTCCCCCTGAACCCGGCGCGTCGTAGGCGGCGCCTTGGCCTGAAGGGTGACCGTCTCCGATCACAGACAGGAGTTTTTCCAAATTCGGGGCCGCTGGCAACGGAGTCGTTGTACTAACGAAAGGATTCGCTCACGAGTGTGATGCTTTTGACACAATTCGGTCGCGTAGCGGCCACGCCACGACAGGAATGCAACAATGCCCGATCACAACGCCGATCTCAGGGAAAACGGCGAAGTCTTCAAGCCCAAGTTCGGGCCCGATGGACTGCTCACCGGAGTAGTGATCGACGCCGCGAGTCGCGATGTGCTGATGGTCGCGCATCTGGACGAGGAGGCTCTGAAGGCGACCCGCGAAACCGGCCTTGCGCATTTCCATTCACGCTCGCGCGGAAAGCTGTGGTGCAAGGGCGAGACGAGCGGAAACGTCTTGAGAGTCCAGGATATCCTTGTCGATTGCGATCAGGACGCGATTGTCATCGTGGCCGAGCCCGCCGGCCCCGCCTGCCATACGGGCGCGCGGAGCTGCTTCTACCGCAAGCTCGACGCGCACGGGCGACTCACGGAGTCGGACGATTGACCTTTACGTAAAGGGCATTTATACACGGCGCATGACCCATGCCGCCGCCAAGAGCGCGTATTCGGGCGCAGGGGCCCACCTCGAGCGTCCCGATGCCCAAGCGCGAGAAACCTATTCGATCTCGGACCTGACCGCCGAGTTCGATTGTACCGCCAGGGCGCTTCGCTTTTACGAGGACGAAGGGCTGATCCAACCGACCCGCCACGGCCTGTCGCGCGTATACTCGAAGCGCGACCGGGCCCGCCTTGCGTGGATCATGCGCGCCAAGAACGTCGGCTTCAGCCTTGCCGAGATCAAGGAGATGATCGACCTCTACGACCTTGGCGATGGCCGGGTCGAACAGCGGCGCGTCACGATCGAACGGTGCCGCGCGCACGTCGCCAAGCTGAAACAGCAGCGCGACGATATCGATTCCTCGATCAAGGAACTCACCGATTTCATCGCTCATGTCGAGCAGGTCGAACAGACCGACCAGGACTAACCCCACAAAACCCGACCCGAAGGACCCCGGATGCCCAGCTATACCGCACCGACCCGCGATTTCCGCTTCATCATCAACGAGATGCTCGATCTCGAAAGCTACGGCAACCTGCCCGGCTTCGAGAACGCGACCACCGACATGGTGACCTCGATCATCGACGAGGCCGGCAAGTTCACTGCCGAAATGCTGCAGCCGCTCAACCAGGTCGGCGACCAGGAAGGCTGCACCCGCCACGATGATGGTTCGGTGACCACGCCGACCGGTTTCAAGGAAGCCTTCGACCAGTTCCGTGAGGCGGGCTGGGGCACGCTTTCGATGCCCGAAGAATTCGGCGGGCAGGGCTTGCCGCATGTCGTCGCCTTCGCGATGGAAGAGATGATCAGCTCGTCCAACCAGGCGTTCGGCATGTATCCGGGCCTTACCAACGGTGCGATTTCCGCTCTGATCGCCAAGGGCAGCCAGGAGCAGAAGGAAAAGTACTTGCCAAAGATGGTCAGCTGCGAGTGGACCGGCACGATGAACCTGACCGAGCCGCATTGCGGCACCGATCTGGGCCTCATCCGCACCAAGGCCGAACCGCAAGCCGATGGCAGCTATTCGATCACCGGCACCAAGATCTTCATCTCCGCCGGCGAGCACGACATGGCCGAGAACATCATCCACCTCGTGCTGGCGAAGACGCCGGGCGCGCCCGATTCCTCGAAGGGCATCTCGCTGTTCGTGGTACCCAAGTTCCTCGTCAACGACGATGGCTCCATCGGTGAGCGCAACGGCGTCATGTGCGGTTCGATCGAGCACAAGATGGGCATCCACGGCAACTCGACCTGCGTCATGAACTATGACGAGGCGAAGGGCTGGATGGTCGGCGAGGAGAACAAGGGCCTCGCCGCGATGTTCATCATGATGAACGCCGCGCGCCTCGGCGTCGGCATCCAGGGCCTCAGCCAGGCCGAAGTCTCCTACCAGAACGCGGTCACCTACGCGCTCGATCGCCGTCAGGGCCGCGCGCTGACCGGCCCGGCCGAGCCGAACGAGAAGGCCGATCCGATCTTCGTCCACCCCGACGTGCGCCGCATGCTGATGGACGCCAAGGCGTTCAACGAAGGCATGCGCGCCTTCGCGCTGTGGACCGCGCTGCAACAGGACCTCAGCCATGCCCTTCAGGACGAGGACGAGCGCCAGCTGGCGGACGACCTCGTGGGCCTGATGACCCCGGTCATCAAGGGCTACGGCACCGACAAGGGCTACGACGTCGCGAACAACATGCAGCAGGTCTACGGCGGCCACGGCTACATCGCCGAGTGGGGCATGGAGCAGTTCGTGCGCGATGCCCGCATTGCGATGATCTACGAGGGCACCAACGGCATTCAGGCCATGGACCTCGCCGGGCGCAAACTGGCGATGCATGGTGGCCGCGCGGTGCAGGCGTTCTTTAAGCTGGTCGACGACGAAGTCGCCTCGGCCAAGGACGAAGAAGGCATGGCCGAGCTGGCTGCGGCTCTCGAAAAGGCGATTGGTGAGCAGAAGGCGGCGACCATGTGGTTCATGCAGAACGCGATGGCCAATCCCAACAATCTGGGCGCGGGCGCGCACCACTACATGCACATCATGGGCATCGCCTGCCTGATGCTGATGTGGGTCAAGATGGCCCGCGTCGCCAAAGCCGCGCTGGCCGAAGGGAGCGATGACAAGGCGTTCTACGAAGCCAAGATCGCCACTGCCCGCTACTTCGCCGACCGCTTCGTTCCCGATGCCGGTGCGCTGCGTCGCAAGATCGAAAGCGGCAGCGAATCGATGATGGCGCTGGGAGAAGAGGCCTTCGCCACCGCCTCCTGATCGCCCGAGTCGCAGCGTCACGCTGGGACCTAGTTGATGAAGTACAGACGCGGGGTGCCCTCACCATAGGGCATCCCGCGTTTTTCGTTGTATTCGAGGGTTAAAAGAGCCGATGCGAAGCTAGCAGCGGCGGGGGGAGTAGGAAAATCTCGGGTGGAGGACGGGCGATGAGCCGGGAGCGACGAAGCGATGGCAGCGCGGGCGACGTCGATTACGGCGCAATCGGGGGCACCTACAGCCGGTACCGTCAGCCCGATCCGGTGATCGAGGCGCAGATACATCGCGCGCTCGGCGACGCGAAAACCGTGCTGAATGTCGGCGCGGGTGCCGGTTCTTACGAGCCCACCCATTGCGCGGTAACAGCCGTCGAACCTTCGGCATCGATGCGCGCGCAGCGTCCTGCGCACCTGACCCGCGCGATCGACGCGATCGCCGAGAACCTGCCGTTCGAGGACGACAGCTTCGATGCGTCGATGGCATCGGTGACCGTCCATCAATGGTCGGACCTCGAAGCGGGAATTGCCGAGATGCGACGGGTCACTCGGGGCCCCGTGGTCCTGCTTGTGTGCGATCCGGCGGCGATGATGGATTACTGGCTGGCCGACTACATCCCCGAAGTGCGGGCGGTCGAATCAAGCCGTTTCCCGTCGATGGAACGCGTCGCAGCCGCATTTGGTGGCAAGGTGGAGATAGAGCCCGTGCCCGTACCGCTCGACTGCCGGGACGGGTTTAACGAGGCGTATTATGGGCGACCTGAGGCGTTTCTCGATGAAAAAGCGCGGCTAGCCTGTTCCAGTTGGAGCCTTGTGCCACGGGAGGCCGTCGCGCGGTTCGAAGCTGCTTTGTCTGCCGATCTGGAAAGTGGACTTTGGGACGAGAAATACGGGCATCTGCGCAGGCAGCCGTTCTTCGACGGGCCGTTGCGGCTCG
The DNA here is from genome assembly GCA_002729695.1 of Citromicrobium sp. GTDB lineage: Bacteria > Pseudomonadota > Alphaproteobacteria > Sphingomonadales > Sphingomonadaceae > Alteriqipengyuania. The sequence goes on from PBYQ01000025.1 coordinate 71,798, forward strand.
TGATCGGGAAGGGGGGGTGATCCGAATCTCCCTCCCCCTTGAGGGGGAGGGTCGGGGTGGGGGCTTCTGCGCGCTCCGCAGAGGCCGAACACCCACCCCCGACTTCTCCCTCAAGGGAGGGGAGTAAGAGGTCTCAAACCTCGGGCAGGAAGTCCGGCACCGAGAGATACCGCTCGCCGGTATCGTAGTTGAAGCCGAGCACGCGCGAACCTTCGGGCAGTTCGGGTAGCTTCTTGGCGATCGCGGCCAGCGTTGCGCCGCTGGAGATGCCGACCAGCATACCTTCCTCGCTCGCGGCGCGGCGGGCCATTTCCTTGGCGTCTTCGGGATCGACCTGGATCGCACCGTCGATGGCGTCCGTGTGCAGGTTCTTCGGTACGAAGCCCGCGCCGATGCCCTGGATCGGGTGCGGCCCGGGCTCGCCGCCGCTGATGACGGGGGAGCCTGCGGGCTCGACTGCCCAGGCTTTCATCTCGGGCCAGTGGCGCTTCAGTTCTTCGGCACAGCCGGTCAGGTGGCCGCCGGTGCCGACGCCGGTAATCAGCGCATCGACCGGCTTGTCGACGAAATCGCCGAGGATTTCCTTGGCGGTGGTGCGCACGTGGACCTGCCAGTTGCTTTCGTTATCGAACTGGCTGGGCATCCAGGCGCCGCTTTCCTGCTCGACCAATTCCTGCGCGCGGCTGATCGCGCCCTTCATCCCGCCTTCCTTGGGCGTCAGGTCGAACTTTGCGCCGTAGGCGAGCATCAGGCGACGCCGCTCGATGCTCATGCTCTCGGGCATGACCAGCACCAGTTTGTAGCCCTTCACAGCGGCCACCATCGCGAGGCCGATGCCGGTATTGCCGCTGGTCGGCTCGATGATCGTGCCGCCGGGCTTCAGCTTGCCCGCTTTCTCCGCATCTTCGACCATGGCCAGCGCAATGCGGTCCTTGATCGAACCACCGGGGTTAGCGCGTTCGCTCTTCACCCAGACATCATGGTCGGGGAACAGGCGCGAGAGGCGGATATGCGGCGTATTGCCGATGGTCTGGAGGATCGAGTCGGCTTTCATGGGATCTTCTCCTGCAAAATCTCTTCAGGGGTTTCATCTCTCAACGAAGCAGGCGGGTCGAAGGTCCGGGTGTGCCGCAAGACGGGGAAAATGCGGCTCCACATCGCCACGGTCACGATTGCACCGACCCCGCCGAAGATCACCGCACCCGCCGGGCCGATGACGCTGGCGAGGAAGCCGGAGAACGCGTCGCCCCCTTCGTTCGACGCGCTGATGGTCAGCAGGCTGGCGGAGGAAACGCGGCCGCGCTTCTCGTCGGGCGTGTGCAGCTGGATCAGCGACTGGCGGATGTAGACGCTGAACATGTCCGCCGCGCCCACAATCACCAGCATCGCGAGGCTGAGCGGCATGAAGCGCGAGAAGCCGAAGACGATGGTGGCAAGGCCAAAGGCGGCGACCGCCCATAGCATCTTGGGGCCTACGTTGGTTTTCAGCGGTCGGAAGCTGAACCACAGCGCGGTCACCGCCGCACCGATGGCGGGGGCCGCGGCAAGCTGAGCAAGGCCGGTCTCGCCCACCTTGAGGATATCGTAGGCGAAAGGCGGGAACAGCGCGGTTGCGCCCGCAAGGAACACCGCCATCAGGTCGAGCGTGATCGCACCGAGAACCATCTTGTTGTGGATCACGTAGCGCCAGCCATCGACGATCTGGCCGATCGGGCGCTGGGCACCCGAGATCGGCGAGCGCGGCACCTTGCCGATGGTGCTGATCGAGATGATCGCGATCAGGAACAGGCCGCTGGCGATGGCATAGGGCAGGGCGGGGGCTGCGTCATAGGCATAGCCGCCCACCGCCGGGCCGACGATCATCCCGGTCTGCCAAGCGATCGAGGACAGCGCGATGGCGTTGGGCAGGATCGCCTTGGGCACGAGATTGGGGGCCAGAGCAGACAGGGCGGGGCCGTTGAACGCGCGCACCACGCCCAGCAGCACCGCCACAGAGAACAGCGCGGTCAGACTGATATGTCCGGTATAGGTCGTCCACGCGAGGAAGGCCGCGCCCAGGAATTGGAGCCCAATGGTCAGACGCGACACCGTTTTGCGGTTGAAGCGATCGGCAGCGAGCCCGGAGAAGGGCGAGAGGACGAACAGCGGCAGGAATTGCAGCAGGCCGATCAGCGCGAGCTGGCCCGACGCCTCGAACGCGTTGAGCCCGTTGCCGCGCGCGATGGTGTAGGTCTGCCACCCGATGATCAGCATCATGCCGTACTGGCCGACGATCATCGTAAACCGCGCCACCAGATAGGCGCGGAAATTATGAATTCGCAGGGGGGATGTTTCGAGCGTGGTCTGGTCGGCGTTCACGCAGCACGCCATGACAGGCACGTCACGGCGACAAAAGCAAATTCTCGATTGCGGGGATCAAGCCCAGCTTGGGCGCGGCGCGATCAGTGGCGGCGCCGCAGGCGCGGGTTGGGTTGCAGTTCGTCGATCATGACGAGAAAATCGTCCACGCGAATGATCCGTTCGAACTGGAAGCCCGCGCGATTGTCCTTGGTCCAGATCAGATAGGCTTCGATCCGCCCGATCACGGGGAAACTCACGATCACGCGGTCGCCACGCGATCCACCTTCGGCATTGTCGATCATGAAGCCGTTGGCAGACACGTTGCTGACATGGAAAGGCACGTCCCCGCGGCCGAAATAGTCCGCGATCACGTTATAATCGACCGGATGGCGGATCGCCGCCCGCTGATCGGTTACACTCAGATGCGATGCCACAGTCAAACGTCCTCCCGAGGGTCGAGGATCAACCCTGCCTTAGGAGGCCGATTATCAAGCCCAAAGGCTGATTTTGCGTTAAACCCCGATGTCCTAATTCGGGACAAAACGAAGGCTTTCTAGCAACTTAGTCAGAAACCCCTAGCGCGTGAGAATCCCGTGCTTCTTGCGCCCGAGCGAAAGCCGGCGCTGCTGGCCTTCTTCCACAGTCAAAACCATGCCGGGATCGCTCAACACTTCATCGTCGAGACGCACCGCGCCCTCCGCGATCTTGCGCTTGGCTTCCTTGTTGGAGGCGGTGAAGCCGATCGCGGAGAGCGCTGCGGGTAGCGACATTCCTTCGGCCACCGCCAGCGTCGGCAGGTCTTCGCCCGCTCCACCGGCGAAGGTTTCGCGCGCGGTCGCCTCGGCCTTGGTGGCGGCTTCCTCGCCCCGGACCATCGCGGTCACCGCATTGGCAAGCGCGACCTTGGCATCGTTGATCTCCGAACCCTGGAGCCGTTCCAGACGCTCGATCTCGTTGAGCGGAATATCGGTGAACAGCCGCAGGAAGCGGCCGACGTCGCGGTCGTCGGTATTGCGCCAGAACTGCCAGAAATCGTAGGCGGGTAGCCGATCTTCGTTGAGCCACACGGCGCCCGATGCCGTCTTGCCCATCTTCTTCCCGTCCGCCGTCGTCACCAGCGGGGTGGTGAAGCCAAAGAGTTCGTCACCGCCGGTGCGCCGGGTCAGTTCGATCCCGTTGACGATGTTGCCCCACTGATCGCTGCCGCCCATCTGCAAGCGGCACCCATACCGCTCCGCCAGCTCGCGGAAATCGTAGGCCTGCAGGATCATGTAGTTGAATTCGAGGAAGGTCAGCGGCTGTTCGCGATCGAGCCTGCTCTTCACCGAATCGAAGGTCAGCATGCGGTTGATCGTGAAATGCGGCCCGATATCGCGCAGCAGTTCGAGATAGCCGAGCCCGCTCAGCCATTCGTCGTTGTTGACGATCACTGCATCGGTGGGCCCATCGCCGAATGTCAGCAGGCGTTCGAACACCGGGCGCTGGGAGGCGATGTTGGCCGCGATCACCTCGTCAGTCATCAGCTGGCGCGTTTCGTCGCGACCGGAGGGATCACCGACCTTGCCCGTGCCGCCGCCCATCACCACGATCGGCTTGTGCCCGGTCTGCTGCAAGCGGCGCAGCAGCATGATCTGAACCATGTTGCCGACGTGCAGGCTGGGCGCGGTCGGATCGAATCCGACATATCCTGGGACAATTTGCTCAGAGGCAAGAAAATCAAGTCTTTCCGCATCCGTGATTTGGTGCGTATAGTGCCTCTGGTCGAGCACGTTCAGAAGTTCGGATCGATAAGCGGGCACTGATTCCTCCGGGGGGAAAGATCGGGCCCGCTAGCATGGGGGGTCGTAAATGCAAACGTACAGGTTGGTTCCGCATCCCAGCACGCCGCCGCTCGAAGTGAGCGAAATGTCGGTGACGATGATGCGATTGATGGGTGGCGAGCTGCTGCTGCGCTACCGCATGAATCAGTCGAGCAAGGTCGTCGTGCCACGCGGCTTCTCGCATCGCAGCCAGGAAGACTTGTGGCGGCGGACCTGCCTCGAGCTTTTCCTCTACGACCAGAACGGTCGCTACCGCGAATTCAACTTCGCGCCTGCGGGCGACTGGGCGGCGTTCCAGTTTGCATCCTACCGCAAGCTTATCGGCGACTACGTGCCCGAAGTTGCACCGAAGATCGATTTCCAGCGCGGCCCACAGATGATGACCGTGACCGTGCGCCTGCCTGCGCGCCTGCTCGACGGGGTCAAATCCGCCTCGCTGTGCGCCGTGGTCGAGGAAGAGGGCGGGCATCACTCGCTGTGGTCGCTCACACACCGCCGTGAGGAGCCGGACTTCCACGACCCGATGAGCTTTGCTATCCGCTTCGGCCAGAGCGAACCGGCAAAACCAAGACAGGCCCTCCAGCACGCATGAAATTCGGGATCGACCGGCTTCTTACCGAGCCGGACCTACGCAAACCGCTTGAAGATAAACGGGTCGCGCTGGTTGCCCATCCGGCATCGGTCACGAGCAATCTGGAACACAGCCTCGACGCTCTTGTCGCCGCGGGGATGAACGTCACCTCCGCGTTCGGGCCGCAGCACGGCCTGAAGGGCGACAAGCAGGACAACATGGTGGAGACGGCGGACGAGACCGACCCCGTCTACAACATCCCCGTGTTCAGCCTTTACGGCGAGGTGCGCCGGCCCACCGGGCAGATGATGTCGAGCGCGGACGTGTTCCTGTTCGACCTGCAGGATCTGGGCTGCCGCATCTACACCTTCGTCACCACGCTGCTCTACCTGCTCGAAGAGGGCGCGAAGCACGGCAAGTCGGTGTGGGTGCTCGACCGGCCCAATCCCGCGGGACGCCCGGTGGAGGGCACGCTGCTGGTGCCGGGGCAGGAGAGTTTCGTCGGCGCGGGCCCGATGCCGATGCGCCACGGGCTGACGATGGGCGAGATGGGCCACTGGTTCATCGATCACTTCGGGCTCGACGTGGATTACCGCGTCATCGAGATGGAAGGCTGGGAGCCTGAAGGCCCCGGCTTCGGCTGGCCCACCGATCACATCTGGATCAACCCGTCGCCCAACGCAGCCAACGTCAACATGGCGCGCGCCTATGCGGGCACGGTGATGATCGAGGGCGCCACCGTTTCCGAAGGGCGCGGCACCACCCGCCCTCTCGAAGTGCTGTTCGGCGCGCCCGATATCGACGCCAAGGCCGTGCTGGCCGAAATGCGGCGGATCGCGCCCAACTGGCTGAAGGGCTGCGCGCTTCGCGAATGCTGGTTCGAACCGACCTTCCACAAGCACGCCGGCCAGCTTTGCAACGGGTTGATGATCCACGCCGAGGGGCCATTCTACGATCACCACCAGTTTCGCCCCTGGCGGTTGCAGGCGCTCGCCTTCAAGGCGATCCGCACGCTGTACCCGGACTACGACCTCTGGCGCGACTTCCCTTACGAGTACGAGCTGGAACGACTGGCGATCGACGTGATCAACGGCGGCCCGGCTTTGCGCGAATGGGTCGAAAACCCTGCGGCTTCCCCGGTCGACCTCGACCGCATGGCCGCCAATGACGAGAACGAATGGCGCGAAACCATCGCGCCACACCTGATATATTGAGAGGAGCCCCGCCCATGGACAGACGCCAATTCGGCAAGCTTGCCGTCATGGGCGGCACGGCGGCAATGTTGCCGGGTCTCGCCAGCGCACAGACGGGCGCCGACGCAGACGCAATGCGCAATCTCGCCGCCGACGCCAAGCCGATCTCTGCCGAAGAGCGCCGCTCGCGCGTGGCCAAGGCCGGGGCGCTGATGCGTGCGAACGACATCGATGCGGTGCTGATCGAAGCGGGATCGAGCCTGGTCTATTTCACCGGCATCCACTGGTGGCGAAGCGAGCGGCTGACCGGCGCGGTCATCACGCGCGAGGGTGAGATTGCAGTGGTCACGCCCTTCTTCGAGGAACCTTCTGTTCGCGAAACGCTCGAGCTCGATGCGCAGGTTCTAACCTGGAACGAAGATGAAGATCCTCTCGCGCTGATCGGCAGCTGGCTGGGCAAGCGCGGGCTCGCCAAGGGCAAGATCGGCATCGAGGAAACCGTGCGCTACTTCGCGGTCGACGGCCTTCAACACGCGCTGCCCGACGCCGAATTGGTCAGCGCCAATCCGGTCGTGCGCGGATGCCGGATGATCAAGTCGCCCGCCGAGCTGGCGCTGATGCAGGTCGCCAACGACATCACCCTGGCGGCCTACCGCCTTATGTATCGCAAGATCGAAGCGGGCATGACGCCCGCCGATGTCGGCAAGCTCATCAACGGGGCGACCGTCGCCATGGGCGGCAACCCGGAATTCGCGCTGGTCCTGCTTGGCGAGGCAAGCGCCTATCCCCACGGCACGGGCAAGCCGCAGGAGGTGCGCGAGGGTGAGGTCGTGCTGCTCGATTGCGGGTGCAACGTCCACGGCTACCAGTCCGACATCTCGCGCAGCTTCGTGTTCGGCGAGGCAAACGACGAACAGCGCCTCGTCTGGAACCGGATGCGCAAGGGCCAGCAGATCGCGTTCGAAGCGGCGCAGGTCGGCACCGAGGCGGGCAAGGTCGACGACGCGGTGCGCGCTTATTACCAAACGCTTGGCTACGGGCCGGGCTACAAACTGCCAGGAACTTCGCACCGCACCGGGCATGGTATCGGGCTCGACGGGCACGAACCGGTCAATCTGGTGCACGGCGAAACGACGAAGCTGGCCCCCGGCATGTGCTTCTCCGACGAACCGGGCATCTACATCCCCGGCGATTTCGGCATCCGCCTCGAAGACTGCTTCTACATGACCGAAAGCGGCCCACGCTGGTTCAGCACGCCGCCCAATTCGATCGACGACCCGATCGGGTAGCCTCGCGTCCGGCGATTGCGTCGGTTGCGCCTCGAGCCCTCAGACGGCGACCGCGATCCAGGCGATCGCCATGGCAGCTGGGAGGAACACCGCCTGCGCCAGCACCGTTCCGGCAAAGCGACTGAGCGAAATCCATACGATGGTGCGGCGAAACAGGGCCTCGTCGATCTTTCCCTCGACCACGTCGTCGGTCATCACCGAGAGCTGCGGGTCTATCAGCGCGAACAGCAGGATGGTCGCGAAACCATTGACCACTGCCGAAAGCTGGCTTGCGGTAACGCGGTATTCGGGCGCGAGGTACCCGGCATAGAGCGCGGCGAGCACGCCCACCGTCAACAGCGCCTGCGCCAGCATATTGGCGACGAGCACGCCGCGCCCGACGCCGAGCGGCCGGCGTAATGCCTTCACGCTGCTCCTGGAGGGTGCCGCCACCGATCGGCGGATAGTCGAGAGCCCCGCCGGAGTCGCCGCACGCAAGATCAGCCGACCGGTGGAACGGTGCTCCTGAAAATGGGCGATGGCGCTGGCGAATAGCCGCTGCGCGGTCGGGACCAGCAGGATACCCACCAGCACCGCGATGCTGGCGCTGGCAAGGACGATGCGAAAGTCGCCCGCCAGAGTGGCGCCGCCCCCGTCTGCCAGACGATCTTCGATGCGCTTTGCAAGGAATGGGCCGAGAAAGCCGTTGGCAGTGCGGCTGACCAGCACGAGCACATTGAACAACGCGAAGCTCATCGCGATCCGCCGGGTGCGAACACCGGCTACGCGCGCCGCATAGGCCAGCGCGCCGATCAGGTTGATGGCGAAGGTGAGCGCGCAAATGACGAAGAGTTGGGTGTCCATCGGCGCAGCTTTAGACCCACGCCGATCACCGAGCTATCCCTATCGCGCACTCGCATGATCGTCGGCGCGCAAGGGCGCTACGATTTGGGAGAAGCCACGCAGCATCACATGGACTAAGTCGGACGCCTCAGGCCCCGTGCTTCCTGCTCAATTCGCGCATCGCGTCGTCCAGCCCGTCGAGAGTCAGCGGGTACATCCGGTCGTTGACTAGCTGTTTCATGATGCTGGTCGACTGCGAATAACTCCACTGCTTCTCCGGGATGGGATTAAGCCACACGGTCGCGGGGTAGGTGTTGGTCATCCGCTGCATCCAGGTGGCACCGGCTTCCTCGTTCATGTGCTCGACCGAGCCGCCCGGATGGGTGATCTCGTACGGGCTCATCGCGGCATCGCCGACAAACACGATCTTGTAGTCGTGGCCGAACTTGTGGAGGATGTCCCAGGTCTTTGTCCGCTCCTGCCAGCGGCGGCGATTGTCCTTCCACACGCCTTCGTAAAGGCAGTTATGGAAGTAGAAGAATTCGAGGTTCTTGAACTCGCTGGTCGCCGCGCTGAACAGCTCTTCGGTCACCTTGATGAACGGGTCCATCGACCCGCCGACATCGAGGAACAGCAGCAGTTTCACCGCATTGCGGCGCTCGGGTCGCATGTGGATGTCGAGCCAGCCCTGCTTGGCGGTGCCGCGGATCGTCTGGTCGATATCGAGCTCGTCCGCCGCGCCCTCGCGCGCAAAGCGGCGCAGGCGGCGCAGCGCCATCTTGATGTTGCGGGTGCCCAGCTCCTTCGTGTTGTCGAGGTTCTTGAACTCGCGCTTTTCCCAGACTTTGACGGCGCGCTTGTTCTTTGATTCTCCGCCGATGCGCACGCCCTCGGGGTGGTAGCCCGAGTGGCCGAAAGGCGAGGTGCCGCCCGTGCCGATCCACTTGTTGCCGCCCTCGTGGCGTTCCTTCTGCTCTTCGAGCCGCTTCTTGAGCGTGTCCATGAGTTCGTCCCACGACCCCATCTTCTCGATCTGCGCCATTTCCTCTTCGGTGAGGTATTTCTCAGCGATCGCCTTCAGCCAGTCTTCGGGGATGTCGACCTGGTCCTGGCCGTAATCGGTCATGATCCCCTTGAAGACCTTGGAGAACACCTGGTCGAACCGGTCGAGCAGGCCCTCGTCCTTCACGAAGGTGGCGCGCGCGAGGTAATAGAACGCCTCGGGCGTCTGCTCGATCACATCCTTGTCGAGCGCTTCCAGCAGCGTGAGATGCTCCTTCAGGCTGGCGGAGATTCCCGCGGCTCGCAATTCGTCGACGAAGTTTAAGAACATCAGCTTTCCAGTGGCCTGCCCGCAGTTGCGGTTTGGGATCGGGGGGAGGGCGCACGCACGCGCGCGACCCAGCTCACCAGCACGAAGCTGATATACATGAGAAGATACCATGCGCCCAGTTTTGCAGGCGAGACCATGCTCCACCCTGCGGACTGATCGGGATAGGTCCATGCACGCGCGAAAGTGCCCAGGTTCTCGGCGAACCAGATGAACAGCGCGACGAGGAACCAGCCCAGCAGCAGCGGCATCCAGCGCGGCGTGCGCCAAACGGTGAACCAGATGCGGGTGCGCGCGAACAGAACGAACAGCGCGGCGAACAGCAGCAGGCGAGTGTCGGGCAGCCAGTGGTGCGCGAAGAAATTGACGTAGATCGCGACCGCCAGCACCCATGTCGCCCAGCGCGGCGGATAGGCGGTGAAGCGGAAGTCGAAGATCCGCCAGACGCGCGCGATGTAGCTGCCGACAGCGGCGTACATGAAGCCGGAAAACAGCGGCACGTCGCCGATCCGCAGCACGCTCGCCTCAGGGTAGATCCACGATCCGTGCGCGGTCTTGAACAGCTCCATCACCGTGCCGACGATGTGGAAGGCGAGGATGACCTTCGCCTCTTCCCACGTCTCCAGCCTGAAGGCGAGCATCCCGATCTGGATCGCGAGCGCGGCCAGCGTCAGGAAATCGTAGCGCGCGAGAGCCGCGCCATCGGGGTAGAACAGGTGCGTCGCCACCAGCAACGCCAGCATCAGCCCGCCGAACAGGCAGGCCCACCCCTGTTTGAACCCGAACAGCGCGAACTCATAAGCCCATGCGTACACGCCCGGCCGCGGCTCGAAACTCTCGAGCCGTTTCCGTACTTGGGCGAACCGGGTTTCGCGCGGCGTGTCCAGCGTCCTAGCCCCCCTTGCCGAGCGCCATGATGGCCAGCGTGGTGCGCCGCGACGTTGCGGAACGGCAAGCTTCGGGGGAAAATCTATCCGTCATTGTGGCCTCCCTGCCACAAGAACCCGGCTGGCGAAACGCCTTGCGAATACCCTGTGGCTGGCCACCTCCCCCTTGCGCATGGCGATCACCGGCAGGGGTCAAGCCCGTGCTTTATCTGGCATTTCGGAGATCGGGCGAGTTGTGCCGGGGCGCTTCGCCTTGGCATCGTGGGCCTCGGGAGAAGCGCGGGAGAGGGCAAGTGATCGCCATTTAAATAACGCGGGGAGACAAATTCGGTTGAACCGAATCGCTTCTCGGGACCACATTCAAAATATGGTTAAAGGCGCGTTTACGATCGTGTGTACGCTCGCCGTACTTTGTGCGGCCTTCGTTCTATTCAATCCGACGCGCATCCTTATGCAGGAAACGGCTGCCGCAGGGCCGATGGAAGACGTCGTGTTCGTGTCCGATCCGGTCGTCCAGCAGGTTCCGCCGTCGCCCACTCCGCCACCGCCACCGCCGAAGAAACCGCAGGCTGGCATGCCGCCACCGGTCGCTCAGGTCCTGCAATCGGGTACGCTGATCGTCATCAGCAAGGCATCTCAGCAGATGTACGTGTTCAAGGACGGGGCCCTGTGGGATAGCTCGCCCGTCTCCACCGGCAAGCCGGGCAAGGAGACCCCGACGGGCATGTTCCCGATCCTGCAGAAGCGCGTCTTCCACCGATCGAACATCTATTCCAACGCGCCGATGCCGCACATGCAGCGGCTGACGTGGGGTGGGATTGCGATCCACGCGGGCAAACTGCCCGGCTATCCGGCGTCGCACGGCTGCATCCGCCTGCCGCCCGCCTTCGCCAAGGCGCTATTCGCGGAAACCGATCCGGCATCGACCACGGTGATCGTGACCGATAATCCGCTGGCATCGGAAGGGCAGGCGAGGCGCCTTGCCGTGGCGATGCCGATGCCGTCGCCGGGTGAAGGAGGCCACCTTCTCCAGCGGCCCGAGCCCAGGCTGGCAGAGCTTGATCTACCGGCACCCGTGCCAGCCGCGACCTCGGCCGTACCTCCGGTCGTCGCCGCCACGTCCGCGCCGCCGCCGACCGATCTGCTCGCGCAGACCCAGCCGCCGCCGCGCCCGGTCGCAAGGGGCCAGACGATCCAGCTCGCCGCAAAGAGCAGCGCGAGCGAGGCCGAAGCCTACTGGTCGAACATCACCAGCCGTTTTCCCGAGCTTGAGCGCTACGAAAAGGCGATCATCCCGGCGGTCGTCGGATCGAAGCAGTATTATCGACTGCGGGTGACGGGCCCGGGCGCGAGGGACATGTGCACCTCGCTCAAGCGCTCGGGCGCCGACTGCTTCCCGGTCTGAGCGACCGGGGAACCGGTCAGCTCTGGCGGCGGCTCATGAAGGCCAGCCGTTCGAACAGCATCACGTCCTGTTCGTTCTTCAGCAGCGCGCCGTGGAGCGGCGGGATTGCCTTGTTCGGGTTGGCGTCGTGCAGCACTTCGACCGGCATATCCTCGTTCAGCAGCAGCTTCAGCCAGTCGAGCAGTTCGCTGGTGCTGGGTTTCTTCTTCAGGCCGGGTACTTCGCGGATGTCGTAGAAGATCTCCATCGCCTTGGTGACGAGGTTCTTCTGAATGCCGGGGAAGTGGACTTCGATGATCTCGCGCATCGTGTCGCGATCGGGGAAGGAGATGTAGTGGAAGAAGCAGCGGCGCAGGAACGCGTCGGGCAGTTCCTTCTCGTTGTTCGAGGTGATGACCACGATCGGGCGTTCCTTCGCCTCGATCCGCTGCTGCGTTTCGTATACGTCGAAGCTCATCCGGTCGAGTTCCTGCAGCAGGTCGTTGGGGAACTCGATATCCGCCTTGTCGATCTCGTCGATCAGCAGTACGGGCAGCTGAGGTGCCTCGAACGCCTCCCACAGCTTCCCCTTCTTGATGTAGTTGGAAATGTCGTGGACCCGCTCGTCGCCTAGCTGGCCGTCGCGCAGGCGGGCGACCGCGTCGTATTCGTACAGGCCCTGGTGCGCCTTGGTGGTCGACTTCACATTCCACTCGATCAGCGGCGCATCCACTGCCTTCGCAATTTCATGCGCCAGCACGGTCTTGCCGGTGCCCGGTTCGCCCTTGACCAGCAGGGGACGGCGCAGCGTCACCGCCGCGTTGACCGCCACCTTCAGGTCGTCGGTTGCGATATAGTCCTTGGTGCCTTCGAAACGCTCGATCATGCGGGAGCCCACTTTCCAGTCCTGTTTCGCAACCTGCTAGGGATGCGGGCAGGCCGCCGCAAGGGGGAGGGCGCTCAGTCCGCCAATGTGAGAATGCGCTTGGCCATCAGCAGCAGGCCGGTGGTATCGACCTCGCTTGCCGGGTCCATCTGGCTGATCGCGAGCATGTACCAGCGGCCCGCATCGTCGCGCAGCAGCCAGCTCATGTTGAGCACGCCGGGCTCGGAGCCGCCCTTGTAACCCACGTAATCCCAGTTCGCGGTCTCACTCTCGTCGAACACTGGATTGACGGTCATGATCTGCCGCGCGGTATCATCGGGCAGGGCGGCGAGGACGCGCATCAGGCCGCGCTCGTCCGCCATGCTGGCAAACCACTCGACTTCGTCGATCAGGACGGGCGTGCCCGAGGTAAAGGTGTCGAGAAAACGCGCTTCGTCGATTCCATCGAGATCGAGTGAGGCGAGCATGGCGCGGCGCTGTGCCTCGTCCGCAGCGGCATAGGCGTTGCCCATCTCGCTGGCCTTGATGACGAACATCTCGCGCGTCGAGAGGAAGGGCAGCGTCTTTGCGAGGTGGCCATTGCCGCTCGCGCGCATCTCCGCCTCAACCGCGTCGCGGCCCACGGTGTGCAACACCAGATCTGTCGCGGTGTTGTCGCTGATCGAGATCATCAGAGTGGCCGCCGTGTGCAGCGTGACCGGCGAACCGTCGGGCCAGTTCTGCATGATCCCGCTGGGAAAGCTCTTCGCGTCGAGCGTTACCACGTCGTCCCACGCCAGACGCCCCTCGTCCACAGCCCGTGCCAGCGCGGCGAGCACGTAGAGCTTGAAGGTCGATCCCAGTGCAAACGGCTGGCTCGCATCCCCGTAGGTAAAGATCGGATCGCCATCGAGTGGACCGAACCATGCGGCTTTGGAGCCCGGAAGTGCGTCAATGTCTGCGGATATCGCATCCTTCCCGGTGGCGACTGGCTTGATGTCGTTCAGCAGCAGCCCTTCGATCTTGTAGGGCTCACTTGCCGACAGGGTCATTGGGCCTGCAGCCACCGCGTTCTCGAACCGTAGCGTGATTTGCGCCTTGTAGGCGCCCGTCGGCTCGATCGATTCTACGCCGACGATCGGGCCCAGCTGCGCGGTCAGCTGCTGGCTGATCTGGGCGAACGTCTCGGCGGAAACCTGCGCGAGGAAGGCGTCGGAAAACACATCCGCTGCATCGCCTTCGCCCTTAATCAGATCCACCACATCGGCAGCACGCGCATCGAGCGGCGATTGCTCGGCCGGTTCTTCCTGCCCAAGGGCCGGATATGCCATGGGGCCGAGGGTCCCACCCAAACTCGCCAGCGCGAGTGCGGCACCCATCATGATTGCGCGCGTTGTCTTGACCTGCATGTTAGTCCTCCCTGTCAACTCGGATTACCACGTTACGGGATTTAGCGAAACTGCTAAATCCTTCGCATCTGCCATTGGAGCCGCCCAATAATGCCTACCGAACACATCACGATTCCGACCGCTCGCGGGTACGAATTGGCTGGCGCGCTCGAATTGCCGACGGGGCTGGTGCGCGGTGCGGCGCTGTTTGCGCACTGTTTCACCTGCACGAAGCAGAGCAAGGCGGCGGTCGAGGTGACGCGCGCGCTGGCGCGACATGGCATTGCAACGCTGCGGTTCGACTTTACCGGGCTGGGCGGCAGCGGCGGCGATTTCGGGCGCGCGGGCTTTGCCAGCGATGTCGAGGATCTCGTCGCTTCGGCGCATCATCTGGGCGAGCGGTTCGGCGGCAAGATCCTGCTGGTCGGCCACAGCCTTGGCGGCGCGGCGGTGCTGGCGGCGGCAGGCATGATCGGCCGTGACCGGATCGCTGCCATTGCTACCATCGCTGCCCCGGCGGACGTTCCGCACGTGCTGGGCAACATCAAGGGCGATCTCGCTGCGATCGAGAAGGAGGGGCAGGGCGAAGTCACCATCGGTGGGCGCGCGTTTCATCTCAGCCGCGAATTCCTGGCGAAGACACGCGACATCGACTTGCCGAGCGAGGTTGGCAAACTGAAGCTGCCGATCCTGATCGCCCACTCGCCGACCGACCAGATCGTCGGGATCGAGAATGCCTCCGCGCTCTACGAAGCCGCCAAGCACCCCAAGAGCTTCATCAGCCTCGCCGATGCCGATCATTTGCTGACCCGGCCCGACGACGCACACTTCATCGCGGATATCATCGCCGCGTGGGGCGAACGCTACATGCCGATGAAGGAAGACTGGCCGCTGCCCGAGGAGGGCGTGGTCGTGTGCACCGGCCACGGCAAGTTCGGCACCGAGGTTCACACCGGATCGCACCGCTTCGTGGTCGACGAGCCGCGCAGCCATGGCGGCGACGATACCGGGCCGACGCCCTACGACCTGCTCGGCGCTGCGCTCGGCACGTGCACCGCGATGACGATGAAGCTGTACGCCGACCGCAAGGGCATCCCGTTCGAGGGCGCGCGGGTGGCGGTGACGCACGAGCGCGACCACGCGAAGGATTGCGACCATTGCGAGGAGGAGGGTATGCAGGTGCAGGCGCTCAAGCGGGTCATCACGCTCCTCGGCGACGATCTGACCGACGAACAGCGCGACAAGCTGATCGAGATAGCGGACAAGTGCCCGGTCCACCGGACGCTGGAAGGCCATCTGCACATCCATACTGAGGTGGGGGAGGGGTAGGCTCACGCCTCCTCCAGCGCCTTGGCCTGCGCGGCGAGCTTGCGCGCGGCGCGCAGGTTGAGCCAGATGACGAAGCCGAAGAAGGCCAGTGTTGCCGCCAAGGGTGCGCCGACGTGGACCACAAGGTCCCAAAGATCGACCTGCCCGGCCGCCATGAAACCGACCGTCGCATAGACCCCCAGCACGCCGGGGATCAGCGGCCCGATATACCACAGCGGCACTTTGCGCAGCGCGTCGGCCTGGCGGCGATACTGCGCGAGCAGGTGGGTGCGGCATTCCTCTTCGGGGCGTCGCACCTCTGCCGAAGCGCGGTGACGCAGGTTCCACAGCACCACCACTACGCCGAGCGCGACCAACGCCATCGACAGCGCCATGCCGGTGAGGCCGATGCTCGCAAACAGCACTGCTGCCGGGATGGAGAGCGCGAGCACGAACCCGCCCGCTAGATACTCGATCAGGTTGCGGCGGCGCATCTGCCGCTCGAAACTGCTGGTCCGTTGCATCAGGTCATCCGGTTGGGTGAAGGCGTTCTCGGCAGCTTGCGCGTGCCACAGGGTCTGGAGATTATCGGTCATGGTCGATCCTCCGGGAGTTCGAATTGGGCGGCCAGCCTGTCGCGCAGGCGGGAAAGCCGCGTGGCGACAGCGCCGCTGGAAAGGCCGGTAACCTCCGCGATCTCGGCCCCCGAATGCCCTTCGAGCCACAGCAGGATGACCTGCGCGTCGAGCAGTGGGAGAGTGCAGATGATCGCGTGGAGGCGGGTGAGGGCGTGAGCGTCCGCCGCAGCCGCTTCGCCTGCGTTGGCGGCGGGCAGCGTCTCTAGCTCGTCGATATCGACCGTCGCCGGGCGGCGGCTGTGTCGGCCGACATGATCGGCGGCGACATTATGCGCGACGCGGAAGACCCACGTCTTTAGCGCGCAATTCCCGTCGAACCGCGCAAAGCTGCGCCACAGTTCGAGGTGGATGTCCTGCTCCAGATCGCGCGCCTTGTCCGCATCGCGCTCCATCGCCCGGGCAAGCCGCGCGATAGCAGGCGCAAACTGCTCGCCCGCCTGGTGGTAGAGTGTGGCCTGTTGCCCGGTCATGCCCCTTTAGTCGCCGAGCGGGAGGATTTCTTACAGGGGGTGCGAGATTTTTTCTCGGCTAGCCCCTCATCCAAGCATCGCTAGTCGCCGACGCGACAAGCTAGGCGATCCTTCTCCCCTAGGGAGAAGGCTATGGAGACTTGGCGACAAAGGAGCCTAGCCGCAGTTGGATGAGGGGCCAAAACCCTCACGCATCGATCAGCTCGCGATCCAGATCGCCCGCCTTGTTCTGGATGAACTGGAAGCGGTGCTCCGGATTGCGGCCCATCAGCTGGCCGACGAGTTCCTTCACCGCCGCGCGGTCCTCGAATTCGGGGGGCAGGGTGATGCGGATCAGGCTGCGGCTTTCGGGATGCATGGTGGTCTCGCGCAACTGTGCGGGGTTCATTTCGCCGAGACCCTTGAAGCGCGAAATCTCGATCTTCTTACCCTTGAAGACCGTCTCTTCCAGCTCGCGCCGGTGCTCTTCGTCGCGGGCATAGTGGCTCTCCTTGCCTGCAGTCAGGCGGTAGAGCGGCGGCTGGGCGAGGAACAGGTGCCCCTTGCGGACGATGTCGGGCATTTCCTGGAAGAAGAACGTCATCAGCAGCGTCGCGATATGCGCGCCGTCGACGTCGGCGTCAGTCATGATGACCACGCGGTCATAGCGCAGCTGATCGGCGTCGCAGTCCTTGCGCACCCCGCAGCCGAGCGCGAGGATCAGGTCCGCGATTTCGCTGTTGGCGCGAATCTTGTCCGCGCTGGCGCTTGCTACGTTGAGGATCTTGCCCCGGATCGGCAGTATCGCCTGCGTCTTGCGGTCGCGCGCCTGCTTGGCGCTGCCGCCCGCGCTATCGCCTTCGACGATGAACAGCTCGGTCTCCGCGCCGGTTTCGCCCGAACAATCGGTCAGCTTGCCGGGCAGGCGCAGCTTCTTGGCGTTGGTGGCGGTCTTGCGCTTCACCTCGCGCTCGGCACGGCGGCGCAGGCGCTCGTCCATGCGCTCCATCACTTCGCCGAGCAGCGCCTTGCCGCGATCCATATTGTCCGCGAGGAAGTGGTCGAAATGGTCGCGCACCGCGTTTTCGACCAGCTTTGCCGCCTCGGGCGAGGTCAGCCGGTCCTTGGTCTGGCTCTGGAACTGCGGATCGCGGATGAAGACCGACAGCAGCACTTCGGCGCCCGCCATCACGTCGTCGGCGGAAATGTCCTTCGCCTTCTTCTGCCCGACGAGGTCGCCGAACGCGCGCAGACCCTTGGTCAGCGCATTGCGCAGGCCCTGTTCGTGCGTCCCGCCATCGGGAGTGGGCACGGTGTTGCAGTACCAGCTTGTCGCGCCTTCGGAGAACAGCGGCCAGGCGATCGCCCATTCGACGCGCCCCTGCGAGGTGCCGTTCGTCTCAGGGAAGTCTTGGCTCCCGGCGAAGGGCTCTGCGGTGACGCACTCGCGCCCATTGATCCGCTGCGTGAGGTGATCGGCGAGCCCGCCGGGGAACTTGAAGGTGTCTTCCTCGGGCACTTCGTCGGTGGCGAGCGACGGCGCGCATTTCCAGCGGATCTCCACGCCCGCGAACAGGTACGCCTTCGATCTCGCGAGCTGGAACAGCCGCTTGGCGCTGAACTTGCGCTCGCCGAAAATCTCCGGATCGGGCGTGAAGCTGACCGTGGTGCCGCGCCGGTTGGGGGCTGCGCCTACGGTCTCGATCGGGCCGAGCGTCTGCCCCTTGGAGAATTCCTGTGCGTACAGCGTCTTGTCGCGCGCCACCTCGACCCGCGTATGTTCGGACAGCGCGTTGACCACGCTGACCCCGACGCCGTGTAGGCCGCCGGAGGTCGCATAGGCTTTCCCTGAGAATTTCCCGCCCGAGTGGAGCGTCGAGAGGATCACCTCGAGCGTCGACTTGCCCGGAAACTTCGGATGCTCGTCCACCGGCATGCCGCGACCATTGTCGGCGATGGTCAGGCGGTTGCCTTCCTCCAGCCGGACTTCGATGCGCGACGCATGGCCTGCCACCGCCTCGTCCATCGAGTTGTCGAGCACTTCGGCAGCG
This sequence comes from Citromicrobium sp., assembly GCA_002729695.1. Taxonomy (GTDB): domain Bacteria; phylum Pseudomonadota; class Alphaproteobacteria; order Sphingomonadales; family Sphingomonadaceae; genus Alteriqipengyuania. The sequence goes on from PBYQ01000025.1 coordinate 90,133, forward strand.
AGGTGATGCAGCGCGCGGTCGTCCGTCCCGCCGATATACATGCCGGGGCGGCGGCGCACGGGCTCTAGCCCCTCAAGCACCTCGATCGAGGAAGAATCGTAATCGCCGCTGGAGGTCGGCGTACCGTCGAAAAGATCATCGGACATGCGGCAACAGTGGGACCGCGCGTACCGCTAGACAAGCGAAACGCGCGGTCTGTCCGCAGAATTCAGTGCGCTAATGTCAGCTTGGTCCCGCTCAGAAATTGTCCGGCGCAGGGGATACGACCACGACCTGTCCGTCGCGAACCTCGCGCACTTCCAGCGCGCGTTGCGCCGTCCCGTCGGCTTCGAAGCGGAATGCTCCGTCGAGGCCCAGGAACCCGCCGCGCGCGGTCAGTTCGGACGTGGGGAAGGGCGTGCCCGGACGCCAGGTGTTGTTGCCTGCGACCCTGAGCGCAAGCAGCACGCTGTCGTAGCCGAGCGTCGCGATCCGGTAGGGCGCGTTGCCGAACCGGCTGCGGTAGCTGTCCGAAAAATTGCGGTAGCGCGCGTCGGAGACCGCAGAGAACAACGCGCCCTGCATCACGCCTGCTGCCGGAATGTCGGCCTCGCCGCTCCAAAGCTCGGTGCCGAGCAGGCGCGGCATCAGGCTGTTTTCGGTCCGCAATTCGGCAGCGGCAGAAATTGCAAGGCGCGGGCTGTCGGCAATCAGCACCGTATCGAAACCGCCGCGAGCGCGCAGGCGGCGCGCCGCACTCGCGGCTGCGCCTTCGTTGCGGGTGTAGCGTTCGGTCGCGACGAGCGTGCCGCCGATTTCGCGCAGGGCGGAAATCAGCGCGAACTCTGCCTGACGGCCATACTCGCCTTCGGGCACCAGCGCGGCGTAATTGCGCGCACCCTGGGTGCGGGCGAAGGCGACCGTGCGGTGGACCGACTGCGACGGAGTGAGCCCCATCAGGTACACATCGGGCGCGGAAACGCTGACGTCGTTGGAGAACGAGATCAGCGGAATGCCCGCCGCGCGTGCCAGCCCGACGACTTCTTCCACATTGCTGCCAAGCAGCGGGCCCAGGATCAGCTCGTTACCCTCCGCCAGCGCGCGACGTGCCGCGCCTGCGGGATCGTTGGACGTGTCATAGGTGGTGATGCGCAGGTTGCTGGCATTGGTATCGAGCAGCGCCATGGTGGTCGCATTGGCGATCGACTGGCCGACCCGCTCGTTCACCCCGCTGGTCGGCACCAGCAGCGCAATCCGGTGCCGTCCCTGCCCATCCTGCGGAAGCGGGGCGGGTGTGTTGGGCCGCGGGATCGGCGGCGGCGTCGCGGCATCGGTACGATTGCCGGTGTTCGGCTGCGAGGTCGGCGGGGGCGGGCTGGTGGGCGCTTCGACTTGCGGAATGATCTGACAGCCCGCGAGCAGCAGGCCCGCTCCGAAAGCGAGGATCAGTTTGCGGCAGTGGCGAAGGCCCATCATGCTTGCGAATATCCCTTGCGTTGGTCCATGGCGGTATTCGTGAACGACACCAGCGATGCAGCCTCTCACCCCGCCCTTGCGCCTGGCCTGTATATCGTCGCGACACCTATTGGCAATCTGAACGACATTACGTTGCGGGCGGTCGACGTGCTGAAGCGCTGCGATGCCGTAGCGTGCGAGGACACGCGCGTGACCGGAAAGCTCTTGCGACATCTGGGGCTGTCGAAGCCGCTCTGGCGCTACGACGACCATGCCGATGCGCGCGACCGGGCGCGCCTGATCGAGAGCATGGCCACCCGTGCGGTCGCGCTGGTGAGCGATGCGGGCACTCCGCTGATTTCCGACCCCGGGTATCAACTGGTCAATGCGGCGCGCGAGGCGGGAATCTATATCCAGACCATCCCCGGCCCCTGCGCCGCCATCGCCGCGATCACGCTCGCCGGATTGCCGAGCGACCGTTTCTTATTCGCGGGCTTCCTGCCGGTGAAGGAAAAGGCGCGCGCCGACATGCTCGCCGAGCTTGGCGAGATCGCCGCCACGCTGGTGTTCTACGAAAGCGCGGGGCGGCTGACGAAGGCGCTGGCCGCAATCGACGCCACGCTGCCCGGTCGCCGCGTCGGCGTGGCGCGCGAACTTACCAAGATGCACGAGGAATGCCGGGTCGATGCGCCTGCCGCGCTGATCGCGCATTACGAGGCAAAGCCGCCCAAGGGCGAGATCGTGCTGCTGGTCGAACCGCCCGAGGAGCAGGAAGCCAGCGAAGAGGATGTCGACCGGTTGCTGCGCGAGGCTCTGGCGACGGACAAGCCCTCCCAAGCCGCGGCAAAGGTCGCGAAAGCCACCGGAGCGGACCGCAAGGCGCTTTACGCGCGCGCACTGGAACTGCGCGAATGACCGCCAAGCGGGAGCGCGCCGAGAAGGCGGGCCGGGGCGGCGAGGAAGAGGCGGCCCGCTGGCTCGAAAGCGAAGGCTGGGAAATTATCGACCGCCGCCGCAAAACGAAGCTGGGTGAAATCGACCTGATCGCGCGCCGCGAAGGACTGGTCGCCTTCGTCGAGGTCAAGTGGCGGCGCAGCGTGCCCGATCTCGACCTCGCCATCGACGAACGCCGCCTTGCGCGCGTGGCGGCGGCCGCGGGTGCAGTCGCGCACGAGTACGCGACCGGTGGCGAGGACATACGGATCGATGTGATCCTGCTTGCACCGGGCGCTCAGCCTCGCCACATCGCGAACGCGTGGATGCCGTGAGATCCATCCAGCAGCGCTCATCCTGAGCCTGTCGAAGGATCGCATTTACTTTCAGCGCGGCACCGAAAAGAAGAACGGCCCTTCGACAAGCTCAGGGCGAGCGGGACAATTAACATGACTATGAAAACCGCCTTCCAGATGGACCCGATCGAGAGCGTCAAGATCGCGGGCGATTCCAGCTTCGCGCTGATGCTCTCGGCGCAGGAGCGCGGGCACGAGGTGTGGCATTACGATGTGAAGAGCCTCGCGTGGGAAAGCGACGGCTCGCCCGCCGGCAAGATCACCGCCTTCGCGCGTCCCGTTCGTGTGCAGCGCGTCGAGGGCGATCACTACGAATGGCTGGGCGACCGGCGCAAGATCGACCTCGCACGCGATATTGACGTCGTTTGGCTGCGGCAGGACCCGCCGTTCGACCTCGGCTACATCACTGCCGCCTTCCTGCTCGACCGACTGAAAGGCACCACGTTGGTGGTCAACGACCCGCGCGAGGTCGTGAACGCGCCCGAGAAAATGTTCGTCCTCGATTACGCGCGCTTCATGCCGCCGACGCTGATCGCGCGCAGGCTTGCGGACATTCAGGCGTTCCAGAAGAAACACGGCGCGGTGGTGGTGAAGCCGCTGCACGGCAATGGCGGCAAGGCGATCTTCAAGATCGACGAGCACGGCACGAACCTGTCCGCGCTGTCCGAAGTCTTCGACAACCAGTGGCCCGAGGCGCACATGGTACAGGCCTTCCTCCCCACGGTGAGCGAGGGCGACAAGCGGATCGTGCTGGTCGACGGCGTGGTCGCAGGCGCGATCAACCGCAAGCCGGGCGAGGGCGAGTTCCGCTCCAATCTCGCGCAGGGCGGATCGGCCGAGGCGGCTCAGCTGACCGCGCGAGAGGAAGAAATCTGCGCCGCGATGGGGCCGGAGCTGAAACGGCGGGGCCTCGTGTTCGTCGGCATCGACGTGATCGGCGGCGAGTGGCTGACCGAGATCAACGTGACCTCGCCCACCGGAATTGTGGCGATCGACCGGTTCAACGGCACCGACACGCCGGGCGCGCTCTGGAATGCGACCGAGCGGCGGCACGCGGATATGGCGAAGCGCTAATCCCGCTTGCCGCCTTTTAATCGTCGCCCCGGACTTGATCCGGGGCAGGGCTTTCTTCGGGGGATCTATCACAAGAAGAAGCCCTATCCCGGGTCACGCCCGGGATGACGAAGAAGGGAGGGGGGCTAAACAACGGCCCCCACAACACCATCCTCAATTCAACTCATACGCCACCGTCGTCACCACCCGCACCTTCTGGAACGGCGTGTTCGCGCCGCTCGAGTCGCAATATTCGCAGTCGACCCCGTCGCGCGCGCTGATCGAGAAATAACCCTGGCTGGCGGTCTTGATCTTGCCCACCGATGCGCCGCTATCGTTGGCGAATTGCTGCGCGCTTTCGCGGGCGCTGCGGTTGGCCTCGGCGATCATTTCCGGCTTCAGCTCGTTCAATCCGGTGAAGGTGTAGTTGACCGATCCGCCGCCCATCTCGACGCCCGCGCGCAGCAGGTCGGCCTGCTTCGCATAGGCGGCACGCGCCTTCATGACGTCATTCGTGCGCAGCTGGATCGAGCGTGAGACCGTGAGATTTTCGGGCAGCGGGTTGCCGTAGGCATCGCGCGGCTGTTCGCGCATCAGCGAGATGTCGCTGTCGGTAAAGTCGCTCGGCTTGAAGCCCGCTTCGGTGAAGAACTTGCGGACGGCCTGCGCCTGCTGATCGACCGAGCCCTGAACGCTCGCCAGATCGCTGCCATTGTCGGAGAAGGATACGGTCCAGGTGGCGATATCGGCGGTGACGTCGCGTTCGGACACGCCCTTTACGGTCACCTCTCGGTCGGCCTCCTTCGCGCGGCGCAAGCCGTCGCCGAGCAGGAAGCCGCTGCCCATCAGCCCGACCATCACGATCGCGACCGAACCCAGCACCACCACGCGATTGTCTTCGATAAACCCGGCCATCCCTCATTCTCCTCGACAGGTTGGCAGCGGCGCGGCCCCCATTGGCCGGATTGCCCTGCGATCACCCGTGCATCTCTATCGACGAGTCGAGCTGAACGAGCGATGAAACGTTTTATTTTATCGATGAGTTGAGTTTCGGTGAGACGAGTTGCATTTTCGCGCTCACCCATGGCTCGCAACTTTCGTGCGCTGCGGGCATTGGTCCGCCATGCACGACGCCATCCTCACGATCATCGACCGTCTCGGCTATCTCGGCATCGCCATCCTGATGGCGCTGGAGAACATCTTTCCGCCGCTGCCGTCCGAAGCGATCATGGGCGCGGGAGCACTCTCGATGGAGAATGGCGGAATGCAGTTCTGGCCGCTGCTGATTGCGGGCACGCTGGGCACGCTGGCCGGCAATTACATGTGGTACTGGATCGGGGTGCGGGTTGGATACGAGCGGCTTGGGCCGATTGTCGACCGCTGGGGGCGCTGGCTGACGCTCGAGTGGGAGGATGTCGAACGCGCGGTGCGCTTCTTCCGCAAACACGGCCAATGGGCGGTGTTCGTGCTGCGCGCGACGCCGGTGATGCGGACGATGATCTCGCTTCCCGCAGGTCTCGCGCGGATGAGCGTGTGGCGCTTCCTCGTTTTCACCGCCGCCGGAGCAGCGATCTGGAACGCGCTGCTGATTGCGGGCACCGTATGGATCGCGAAACGCTTCGCCGAGGCGCAGGAGTGGCTGGGCTGGGGCGTCGTTGTAATCCTGGTCGTCGCGCTCGCCGGCTATCTGTGGCGGTTTGCGACGTGGAAGCCGCGCGCCGAACGCTAGTCGCCGCGTTTGCGCGCCTCGGATTCTCTGGGATGCGCATTGCGATAGGTGTCGAGCAGGCGTGCCGCATCGACTTCGGTATAGATCTGCGTCGAGCCGAGGCTGGCGTGGCCGAGCAGTTCCTGCAGGCTGCGCAGATCGGCACCCGCGCCGAGCAGGTGGGTGGCGAAGGAGTGGCGCAGCGCGTGCGGCGTCGCATTCGTGGGCAAGCCAATCTCGGCGCGCACCTCCGCCATCGCCTTCTGCACCAGTCCGGGTGATAACGGCCCGCCGCGCGTGCCCCGGAACAGCGGGGTGTTGGGCGCAAGGTCGTGCGGACAGGCGGCGACGTAGGCGGCGATGGCGCTGCGGATCGCTGGCAGGATCGGCACCACGCGTGTCTTGCCGCCCTTGCCGGTAACGCGGATCGTTTCGCCGATCTTCGCGTGCTCTCCGGTCAGCGACAGCGCTTCGCCGAGCCGCATTCCCGCGCCGTAGAGCAGCAGCAGGACCGCGCGGTCGCGCAACCCGGTCCACTCCTCGCGCCGCTTCTCACCAACCTTCTCGGCAATCTGGACGGCATCGTCGGGCGTGACCGGGCGGGGGAGGGTGCGCTTGATCCGGGGGCCCCGCAGACGCGGAGCCTGCGCATCGTCGAAGCCCGCCTCCCTCCGCGCAAAAGCGAGGAAGGCGCGCAAGGCCGACAGTTCGCGCGCGGCGGAGCGGTTGGAGAGGCCATCGGCACGGCGGCGGGCGAGCTGCGCGCGCAGGGCAGGCGCCTCCAGCTTCGCAATCGCCTGCCAGTCGGTCGCATCCGTTTCATCCAGCAGGCGCTCGGCGGCGCGGACGTAGGCGCGCACCGTATGTGGCGACAGGCGACGCTCGCTCGCGAGGTGGCTTTCCCAGCGGGCGAGCAGGCCGCTCATGCGGCGACGAGGTGCGCGGGGACCAGCTCGGCCAGCAACGCGTCGAGCAGCGGCATGCCCTGCGGAGTGATCGTCAGCCGGTCGCCCTCGCGCTCGACGAAGCCGAGATCGGCGTAGAAGGCGGCGCGCCCGGCATCGACCAGCGCCTCGGGTATCGTGTCAAACCGCGCGGCGAGCTCTGCCAGATCGAGCCCCTCGGCCAGCCGCAGGCCCATCAGCAACGCCTCGCTCAACTGCTCCTCGCGACCCAGCGCGCGCTCTTCGGACAGGCCGTGGCCGTTCTCCGTCACGCGGCGCAGGAAGGCTTCGGGCTTCTTGTGCCGGATCGTCGCCATCCCGCCGCGCCGCCCGTGCGCGCCCGGACCGATCCCGACATAGTCGCGGTAGCGCCAATAGGTGAGGTTGTGATGGCTTTCAGCACCGGGCCGCGCATGGTTGCTGATCTCGTAAGCCGGGAGACCCGCCGCGCGCGTCTGCTCCTGCGTCTGAACGAACAGGTCCGCAGCCTCGTCCGGGTCCATCGGGGTGAGACGCCCGCGCGCGACCGCTCCGGCGAACCCCGTGCCCGGCTCGATCGTCAGCTGGTAAAGCGACAGGTGCTCGGTCCCGAAGGCGAGCGCGCGTGCGAGTTCCGCCTCCCACGCTTCGGCACTCTGGCGGGGGCGCGCATAGATCAGGTCGAAGGTCACACGCCCGAACAGGCCTTGCGCGCTCTCCAACGCCGCCATCGCCTCGGCAGCGCTGTGCTCGCGCCCGAGGAATGCGAGTGCGTCGTCATGGAGCGACTGCACGCCCAGCGACACGCGGTTGACCCCCGCGGCGCGGAAGTCTGCGAACTTGCCCGCCTCGTAGGAGGTGGGGTTGGCTTCGAGCGTGATCTCTGCATCGGGCGCGAGGCCCCACAGGCGCTGTGCCTGCTCGATAAGCGCACCCGCCAGCGCGGGCGGCATCAGCGAGGGCGTGCCGCCGCCGAAGAAAATCGAGCCTACGCGGCGACCCTCCGTCAGCGCGTGTTCGTGCACCAGATCGGCCAGCAGCGCCGCCTGCCACGCATCGGCATCCACATTATCGCGAACATGGCTGTTGAAGTCGCAATAAGGGCACTTCCTCAGGCAGAAGGGCCAGTGGATATAGAGCGCAAGATCGTCCGCGGCGGGCATAAAGCGAATCTAGGGGTCGCGGGCCGCGATGGCCAGCGAGTTAGCCGAACTGCTCGGCGACCAGCTTCGCGAAGGCATCCGCGCGGTGGCTGATCGTGTGTTTTTCCTCAGGGTCGATCTCAGCGAATGTCTGCTCGTGGCCCTGCGGCAGGAATACCGGATCGTAGCCGAAGCCGAGCTGCCCGCGTGGCGGCCAGGTGAGCGATCCGGGCGCGATCCCTTCGTACACCGCGTATTCGCCGTCGGGCCACGCGAGCGCCAGCGTACAATGGAACGCCGCGCTGCGATCCACGTCCGGCCCCTGCTGCGCGAGAAGGCCCTCGACCTTGCCCATCGCCATGTACCAGTCGCGGCCCGGTTCGCCCTCGAACCACTGCCGCTCGGCCCAGTCGGCGGTGTAGACGCCCGGACGCCCGCCCAACGCAGCGACCGACAGCCCGCTGTCGTCGGCCAGCGACACGATGCCCGACCCTTGCGCCGCAGCGCTCGCCTTGAGCAGCGCGTTCTCGACGAAGGTGGTGCCCGTCTCCTCGGGCTCGGGCAGGCCGAGCGCACCGGCAGACAGGCATTCGACGCCATAAGGTGCGAGCAGCGCCGAAATCTCTTTCAGCTTGCCCGCATTATGCGTCGCGATGACGAGCTTGCCCGAGCCGATGCGGCGCGTCATCCCCGCACCGCCGCGTCCTGTGCCTTGAAGATCTCGCCGCAGCCCATCTGCGAGAGGCGCAGCAGGCGCAGCAGCGCTTCTTCGTCGTAGGTCGCGCCTTCGGCGGTGGCCTGCACTTCGGCGATCTTGCCGCCTTCGATCAGCACGAAGTTCGCGTCGGCATCGGCCGAGCTGTCTTCGTCGTAATCGAGATCGAGCACCGGCGTGCCCTTGTAGATGCCGCAAGAGACGGCTGCGATCTTACCCGTAATCGGGTCTTCCAGGATCGCGCCCGACTTCTTGAGGCTGTCGATCGCCAGCCGCAGAGCGACCCACGCGCCCGAGATCGACGCCGTGCGCGTGCCGCCATCGGCCTGGATCACGTCGCAATCGAGCGTGATCTGCCGTTCGCCCAACTTTTTCATGTCGACCACGGCGCGCAAGCTGCGCCCGATCAGTCGCTGGATTTCCTGCGTCCGGCCCGACTGCTTGCCACGTGCCGCCTCACGGCTGCCACGGGTGTGCGTCGCGCGCGGGAGCATCGAATATTCGCCGGTGACCCAGCCGGCACCCTTGCCGCGCATCCATGGAGGCACGCTGTTTTCGACGCTGGCGGTGCACAGCACACGCGTATCGCCGAAGCTGATCAGGCAGCTGCCCTCCGCATGCTTGGTGAAGCCGGTTTCGATGGAGATGGCGCGCATTTCGTCGGGCGCACGTCCTGAAGGTCGCATTGGGGGAAATCCTCTGATCTGTATGGTCGCCAGCGCCCTAGCGGCCTATTCATCGGGTGGCCAGTAGACATGCCCCATCAGGTTTGGCTCCGAGGCATGAAAGGCATCGCCCATGATCCGATTTGTACCGATCTCCATCGCCGCTCTCGCGCTTACCGGCTGCGTCACGCCGGGCGAGGGAACGGACGCGCAATCCGCTCCCACGATAGATTTCAGCGTTGGCCCCTGCTTCGGCTTCTGCCCGGACTTCGCACTTTCCGTAACACCGGAAGGCGAGGGGACGTACGAGGGGCGTAATTTCGTCGCCAAGCGGGGAGAAGCGCGCTTCATTGCCAGCGAAGAGGACTACCGCGCCTTCGCAAGCCGCCTTGCGCCGTTCCGCCCCGAAAAGTCGGTCAGCTATGGCTACGACAATTGCGACGGGCCCGTGGCAACCGACTCGCCCAGCGTGACGGTCACCTGGCGCGATCCGGGCGAGGAACCGGTCACGCTCAACTGGTACATGGGATGCCGCCAGCCGGGCCTCGCCGACAACAGCGAAGCGCTCTACAAGGCGTGGGAGGAATTGCCGGTGGACGCTCTGGTCGGGCCGGACGAGGGCAGGCAGAATTTCGGCCGCCGGGGCGAATAGGTATTCGCGGCCGAAGGGCCATGAGGGGGGGAGTATAATAATGCGGTTTCCAATTGCCATTGCCCTGCTGCTGGCGGGCTGCGTCGGAGTGAGCGACAATGCCGCCTTGGCGAGCGCCGACAGCGCGGCGCCCGATTGCGGCGCGCAGTGCCCGGTAATCTTCCACGAGGTGACATCGTGGGGGCGGCAGGTGTACCGATCCGAACTGGAGCCCGACGGGTCATTCCTTGCCGAACGGCTCGACTTCAATTCCGGCGAGGTCACCGAAACCATCCGGCGCGAACTGGGCGTGGAGGGCTATGGCGCCGCCTATGCCGCGCTCCAGCCGCTCGAGAATGCAGGCAACCGGTCGATCTTTTGCAAGGGCGCACCGACCGACGGGCCCTATGGCGCGTACACCTGGGACGAGGGCAACCGGATCAGCATCTATTACGGCTGTTACGGTGTCGATCCCTCGCTCGATCCGCTGGCCGATGCGGAGGAGGCCTACACGGCCATCGTCAATCCGGACGGGGGATGACATCGCGAGGATTGCATCGCTTCGGATGATCGCCCAGATTTGGCCTTGATGAACACTCCGCCGCTCACCGAACTGACCGACCGGACGCGCGATATCTTTCGTCTGGTGGTGGAGCAATATCTTGCGACCGGGCAGCCGATCGGGTCGAAAACGCTGGCGCAGGGCGGGGCGGTCGACCTGTCGCCGGCCTCCATCCGATCGGTGCTGGCGGACCTCGAAAAGCTCGGCCTGCTCGCCGCGCCGCATGTCTCCGCCGGGCGCAAACCGACCGAGAGCGGATTGCGGCTGTTCGTCGATGGGATGATGCAGATCACCCAGCCCAACGCCGAAGAACGCCGCGCGATCGAAGCGCGGCTGGGCGATCCCGGCCCCCTCGAACAACGGCTCGAAGCGGCCAGTGCCATGCTGTCCGACCTGTCGGGCGCGGCGGGGATGGTGCTGGTGCCCACCGCCGAGCGAAGGCTGGCGCAAATGAGTTTCGTGCCCCTCGACCCCACCCGCGCGCTCGCCGTGCTGGTCGATGCCAACGGGCAGGTAGAGAACCGTCTGATCGAGATCGCAGGGGTGGATCGCGGCGCGCTCGACAGTGCGTCCAATTATCTCTCCGCAAGACTGGCCAATCGCAGCCTGGGCGAAGCGCTCAAGGATATCGAGGCGGAGATCGCCAGCGGGCGCAGCGCGCTCGACGAAGTTTCCGCCGACCTCGTCCAGCGCGGGATCGCGATGTGGAGCGAGGATGCAGACCGCAGCCCGGTGTTCATCGTGCGCGGACAGGCCAAGCTGCTCGACGACGAGGCGGTGGGTGATGTCGAACGCGTGCGCCAGCTGCTCGACGAACTGGAAAACAAGCGTGCGGTGGCACAGGTGCTGGAGCGCGCGCGCGAAGCGCAGGCGGCACGCATCTATATCGGCAGCGAAAATCGCCTCTTCGCTCTCAGCGGTTCGTCTGTTATCGCCTCCCCCTTCCGCGACCGCGATGGGAACGTTGTCGGCGTCTTGGGGGTTATCGGCCCCACGCGCTTGAACTACGCACGCATCGTTCCCATGGTCGACTTCACCGCACAATCACTGGGGCGATTGACTGGCTAACAAGGCAGTTTCACGAAGAGCTATGCAAGACGAAAAAGAACCTAAGGACGAGGCTGTCAGCGAAGAAATCAAGCTCGACGAAGAGGCCGAGCGCGAGCTGGCGGGCGTGCCCGAGCATCTGCGCGACCAGAGCGACGATGACGACGACGGCGAAGACTCCGATCTCGGCGAGGCCCTCGCCAAGTTGAAGGGCGATCTCGAGACCGCGCGGCAGGAAGTGCTCTACGCCCGTGCCGAAACGCAGAACGTGCGCCGACGTCTGGAAAAGGACATCGCCGACACGCGCGCCTATGCCGCGACCGGCTTTGCCCGCGACATCCTGTCGGTGTCGGACAACCTCGTGCGTGCGATCGAATCCATCCCGCAGGATTTGCGCGATGACGACAAGTTCAAGGGACTCGTTGCCGGGATCGAGGCGACCCAGCGCGAGCTGGAGCGCGTCTTCAGCCAGCACGGCGTCACCCGCGTGGCCGCCAAGGGGCTGCCGCTCGACCCCAACGTGCACCAGGCGATGATGGAAATCCCGAGCGACGATGCCGAGCCGGGCACCGTGATTCAGGAAATGCAGGCGGGCTACCTAATCCGCGATCGTCTGTTGCGTCCTGCGCTGGTAGGTGTCGCGAAGAAGCCGGACTGATCTTTTCGCTACGGAACCAAGGGGTTCTTTCGGGACTTTGGTAAATATCGAGGTCCAGAGGAGAACCCCCATGAAATCGCGTTTCGCTCTTATTCCGGTCGCCCTGATTTCCGCCCTGTCGCTCAGCGCCTGTGCTGAAAACTACGCCGCAGAAGGCGGCCTGGGCGGGGCGGCGCTTGGTGCGGGCGTTGCCGCCGTGACCGGTGGCGATATTACCCGCTATGCGCTCGCCGGCGCGGCTGCCGGTGCGCTTGCCGGCTATTTCGTCGACAAGAACGATGGTTGCGACGGTTACGACCGCGACGGCTATCTCGACGAAGATTGCTTCGGCACGCAGGGCTACCCGGCCGACCCGCGCCGTTAATCGCGCAATGCGTTGAATGAAGGGCCGCCCTGAGAGGGGCGGCCCTTTTCGTATCAGTCGACTACCTGCGCGCGATTCTCGTCGCGGTGCTTCTTCAGGTACTTCATGAAAGGCGTGCCGCCGGTGCCGACGTCGGGATCGTTCCCCGCGATGCTGCCCGCCTGTTTGTTGATATAGCTCGCCGCGTATTCGAGATGCCGCGTGCGGAACCGCGCCGCCTGTTCGAGGCAGGCGTTGAACGCCTCCTTCAGCGCCGCATTGCCGCTGTTCGCGACGAAGCTGCGCAGCGTCGATTGCGCCGCGAGGTCTTCGATGAAGCGCCGATGCTCGACCGGGCGGTAGGCGTGCAGCTCGTCGAGGAAGCTCTTGAGCGGGTCGTCCGAATGGCCGACTTGGAACAGCGCATCCATCGCCGGGACGATCGAGGACTGCGACCCGGTCTGCCCGCGGAACGCCTGCGGCTTGTTGCCGAACTTCTCGATCCCGTCGTACACCAGCCCGCCGTCCAGCGCCGGGTTGTTTGCCCAGCCGTGGATGTAAGGGCGCACGCGGTGGAAATAGACGTACGGATCGCACCGCTCGGGCATGCGCGCGAAGTGGGCGTAGATCCGCTCCCACGCTTGATCCATTTCCCGCAGAAGGGTGAGTGCGGTATCCTCGTCGCCGTCGCGGCACACGGTGACCAGCTTCGCCGCATTGTCGAGCAGCACGCCCGCCTCCGCCTCGATCGCCACATGGACCAGCACGAACCAGTTCTCGTCCGCACCGCCGAGGAAATTCTGGTGCATGGCAATATTGTCGAGCGTGACCGGCCCGGACTTGTCGATCCGGTACCAGTTGTCGAGCACATAGGCGGAATAGGGCAGCAGCGGCGCCTGACCCAGCCGGTCGGCCAGCGCGACCATCGGGCGGGAAAGGTTGGTGGGCAGGTGCGCGGGGGGGTCGTCCTCGCCCCACACATAGGCCTGCACCAGGAAAGAATAGTGCACCATCGCGGTGCGGACCTCTTCCTCGGGCGCGTCCTTGGCCCAGTCGCCGATCTGCGGATCGGGCAGCGCGTCGAGCCAGTGGCGCACGCGGCCCGTGGTCAGCAGCGCGGACAGATTGCCCGCCGCTTCCACGATCGGGGCGAACTGGGTGGGGAGAGTGATCGAATCGATTTCGTAATGCGAAAGGTAGCCGCGTTCCCGCGACATGCCGTAATTGCTCAGCTCCATTGTTGGGACCATTCGCCGGGCGCGGGTTGGGCCGCCCGGACGGCACGCTGACTATCAAGCGGCGAAGGGCCGCTCAAGCCGTGACGCTACGTCATCCACTCGCGCCGGGGAATCTCACCAGCAACGCATACGCTTCGGGGTTGGCGATGCCCGCCACGCGTACGCCGTTGCGCAGCCAGAAGGCGTGCTTCACGATTTCGGCCTGCTGCTCGATCCCGTATTTTTCGAGCCTCCAGCCGGGTTTCAGGCTGTAGTCGTAGCGGCACCAGGGATGGCGGTGCAGCGGCAGGTACCATTCGCCCTTGGTCTGGCTCTGCCAAACATGCGTCATCTCGTGTATGAAATGGCCCTGCGAATGGTGATTTCCGGCAGAGAAATCGTCGCAATATCCCGCCGCGTCGGGATGGAAGTGCAGGTGACCGCGCGGGGCCATCGTGGTATTTTTCGGCTGGAAGAACGCCCACTTGCGCCGCCGGATCGTGACCTTGCGGTAATCGATCGCGGTGCCGAACACCGATTGCGCCAGCGCGACTTCGCCCGTGGTCAGCCGCCGCTCCCCACCCGCAGGGCAGGGAGCGACCGGCGCATCATGCGCCACGGCGTCTATCGGATGATCCATCCTGTTCGTCGAATGCGGTCGATCAGCGTTCCGCGTCGGCGGGAAGCACGTCGACGTCGAACGACATGGTATCGCCTCCAGCCATCGTCAGCGTGACCGAAGTGACGCTTTCGGGCTTGAGATCGGGGGACACATCGAAGGCCATCACGTGCTTCTTGCCCGGCTCGAACGCGACGGTATCGCCCGGCTCGATCGTGACCATGCCGATCGATCCCATCTCGGTGTCGTCGTATTCCATATAATCGTGCAATTCGGCCCGTGCCGCGCCTTCCACGTCCGCGCGGCGGACTGCAATCGCACGGTCGCTGTCGTTCTTCAGGTTGAAGTAAACCGCAGCCGGATTGCCCTCCACAGCGGGCAGGAACAGCTTGCCGTCGGTCGCGCTGAGCGGCGATGCCGCTTCCGTCGTTTCGGCAGGCTCTTCGGAGCACCCGCCAATTACAACCGTACCCAGGCCAAGTGCGACGGCGGCGTAAATCGATTTCATCTCAAGCTTCTCCCTCTCGAACGTCTCACTTCACGACTAGGCGCAACCCTCTCTTGTGCCAAGGACAAGCGCACCTATATCCGCGGCTCAACCAGAGCTGCCGAGCGGCATCGCCCATCGATGGGGTGTCGCGCAGGGCAGTGTCCAACATAGCCAAACGGATGCGGGGTATCATGGCAAAAGTAATCGGTATCGACCTCGGTACGACCAACTCGTGTGTCGCGGTCATGGATGGCGGCAAGCCCAAGGTGATCGAAAATGCGGAAGGTGCACGCACCACGCCTTCGATCGTTGCCTTCACCAAGGACAACGAGCGCCTGATCGGCCAGCCGGCCAAGCGCCAGGCAGTCACCAACCCGGACAACACCGTGTTCGCGGTGAAGCGCCTGATCGGCCGCCGCTTCGATGACCCCATGACCAAGAAGGACATGGAGCTGGTCCCCTATAACATCGTCAAGGGCAACAATGGCGATGCGTGGGTCTCGGCAGGCGGCGAAAGCTATTCGCCCAGCCAGATTTCCGCCTTCATCCTGCAGAAGATGAAGGAAACCGCCGAAAGCTATCTCGGCGAAAAGGTCACGCAGGCGGTTATCACCGTTCCTGCCTACTTCAACGACGCGCAGCGCCAGGCGACCAAGGACGCCGGCCAGATCGCAGGCCTCGAAGTGCTGCGCATCATCAACGAGCCGACTGCGGCCGCGCTCGCCTACGGCCTCGACAAGGACGAGAACAAGACCATCGCGGTCTACGACCTTGGCGGCGGTACGTTCGATATCTCCGTGCTCGAAGTGGGTGACGGCGTGTTCGAGGTGAAGTCGACCAACGGCGACACCTTCCTGGGCGGCGAAGACTTCGACAGCGCGATCGTCGAATATCTGGCCGACCAGTTCAAATCCAAGGAAAACATGGATCTGAAGCAGGACAAGCTGGCCCTCCAGCGCCTCAAGGAAGCCGCCGAAAAGGCGAAGATCGAGCTTTCGAGCGCGCAGCAGACCGAAGTGAACCTGCCCTTCATCACCGCGCGCATGGAAGGCGGCAGCTCCACGCCGCTGCACCTCGTCGAAACGCTAACCCGCTCGAAGCTGGAACAGCTGGTGGGCGATCTGGTCAAGCGCACGCTCGACCCGTGCAAGAAGGCTTTGGAAGACGCCGGCCTCAAGGCGGGTGACATCGACGAAGTGATCCTGGTCGGCGGGATGACCCGCATGCCCAAGGTGCGCGAAGTCGTGGAACAGTTCTTCGGCAAGAAGCCGCACACCGGCGTGAACCCGGACGAAGTCGTTGCGATGGGTGCCGCCATTCAGGCAGGCGTCCTTCAGGGCGACGTCAAGGACGTGCTGCTGCTCGACGTGACCCCGCTTTCGCTGGGTATCGAAACGCTGGGCGGGATCATGACCAAGATGATCGACCGGAACACGACGATCCCGACCAAGAAGACGCAGGTCTACTCGACCGCCGAGGATAACCAGCAGGCGGTGACGATCCGCGTGTTCCAGGGCGAGCGCGAGATGGCGGCGGACAACAAGATGCTCGGCCAGTTCGATCTCGTCGGCATCCCCAGTGCCCCGCGCGGCGTGCCCCAGATCGAGGTGACGTTCGACATCGACGCCAACGGCATCGTGAACGTCAGCGCCAAGGACAAGGGCACCGGCAAGGAACAGCAGATCCGCATCCAGGCTTCGGGCGGTCTCAGCGACAACGACATCGAATCGATGGTCCGCGACGCGGAGAAGTTCGCCGAGGAAGACAAGAAGCGGCGCGAAGCTGCCGAGGCCCGCAACCAGGCGGACAACCTCGTCCACGCCACCGCCAAGCAGCTGGAAGAAAACGGCGACAAGATCGACGCCGGGCTCAAGTCCGATGTGGAAACGGCGATCGCCGAAACGCGCACTGCGTTGGAAGGCGACGATTCCGATGCGATCAACGCCAAGGCGCAGGCTCTGACCGAACTGGCCATGAAGATGGGCCAGCAGATCTACGAGAAGGAGCAGGCCAGCGGTGGCGGCGATGCGGCGGCAGCCGATGCTGCAGCGACGCAGGCGGAAGACGACGATGTCGTCGACGCGGAATTCTCCGAGGTCGACGATGGCGCCAGCGACGACAGCGGCGACGCCGGTCGCGCCTGATCCTGCGACGATGGAACGACGGTGCCGCGCAAACCACCCCGGTTTGCGCGGCCTCGTTTTGATATAGACCTGGTGCTTTTGTAATGGCTTCCGAACCCGATCTTTACGAACTGCTCGGTGTGCCGCGCAACGCGGATGCGGCGGCGATCAAGTCTGCCTATCGCAAGATGGCGATGCAGTATCACCCCGATCGCAATCCCGGCGATGCCGAGGCCGAAGCTCGCTTCAAGGCAATCGGCGCAGCGTACGAAGTTCTGAAGGACCCGCAGAAACGTGCCGCCTACGACCAGTACGGCCACGCCGCCTTCCAGCAGGGCG
This sequence comes from Citromicrobium sp., assembly GCA_002729695.1. Taxonomy (GTDB): domain Bacteria; phylum Pseudomonadota; class Alphaproteobacteria; order Sphingomonadales; family Sphingomonadaceae; genus Alteriqipengyuania. The sequence goes on from PBYQ01000025.1 coordinate 107,091, forward strand.
GGGGCGGCGGAGGTCGCGGGGGGCCGCACGGCGATTTCGGCGACATCGGCGACATCTTCGAAACCATCTTCGGCAGTGCGTTCGGCGGAATGCGGCAGGGCGCCCGGCGCGGCGCGGACCTGCGCTACGACCTCGAAATCACTCTCGAAGACGCCTTCCACGGCAAGTCGACGACGATCGAAATCGAAGTCTCGCAGCAATGCGACGTGTGTACGGGCACGGGCGCGGAACCCGGCACCGGCACGCGCACCTGCAACATGTGCTCCGGCTACGGCAAGGTGCGCGCGCAGCAGGGCCTGTTCGTGGTCGAACGGCCTTGCCCCAACTGCCATGGTCGCGGCGAAGTGATCGAAAGCCCGTGCCGCAATTGCCGGGGCGACGGGCGGGTCGATGCCCCGCAGTCGCTCTCGGTCGATATTCCGCCCGGCGTCGATACCGGCACGCGCATCCGCCTGACCGGCAAGGGCGAAGCAGGGCCGCGCGGTGCGCCTTCGGGCGATCTCTACATCTTCATTCACATCCGGCAGCACGGCGTGTTTGCCCGCGACGGATCGAACCTGGTCGCGCGCGTGCCGATCAGCTTCACCACCGCGGCACTGGGCGGCAAGGTGGAAATCCCCGACCTCGACGGGTCGAGCAACACGATCGACATTCCGGCGGGCATCCAGTCGGGCAAGCAGCTGCGCAAGCGAGGCGCGGGCATGCCCGTCCTGCAAGGGCGCGGGCGCGGCGATCTGGTCGCGGAGATTACCGTCGAAACCCCGACCAAGCTCTCCAAGAGGCAGCGCGAAATCCTAGAGGAATTCCGCGAGACCGAAACCGGCGACGAATGCCCTGAAAGCCGTGGCTTTTTCGACCGGATCAAGGACGCTTTCGGAGCCTGACGGCAGCTATGGCGGCAAAGCAGTTTGCCGCCAGGCACTAGGCCATCAGCTTCGCTTCGATCTCTACCGCCAGGGCGTTGAGCAGTCCGCCTGCGCAGCGCTCCGCCTCGCGCTCTTCCTCGATAATTGCGAGGAAGGCGCGCCGCAGGATATCGCGTCGTTCATCGAAGGAAATAGGATGGTCGCTGGTCGATAGCACCATGTCGACCATCCGCTCGCACCCGTGCAGGCGGCCCCATAGATAGTCGTTCTCGCGATAGGCGCGGCTGAAGAACGCACCGAAATCGTAGAATTCGATCCCGCGCAGCGTTGCCGCCGTGCCGCCCTTGCGGATGGCGGTCGCGTCTTCGGGGCTGATCCGGTCGACCTTGACCGGCTCGAACTCGTTCATTCCGCGCATGCCGAGGATCGGCAGTGTGGCGACGTCGTAGAACGGGAAGCCGAGATAGGCATACATCATCCGTCGGCGCAGCTCGCGCGGCATTTCTCCCAGTGCCCCGACCAGCGCCTCCTCCGCCAGCGTGTCGAGCGTCGCAAGATCGCGCACCTTCGCCACATGATCCAGCACCGCCCCCGGATCTTCCATGACGTTGCCCGCGATGGGCGTGAAATCCGAACCCAGCGGCTTTACCCCGTCGCGCTCGAAATAGATCGAGAGGATCTGGTAAATCGCCTCGCGCGCACGATCGAGCGCCTCGTTCGGAATGTCGGGGTCCGCCTCCCAGTCGCGGGCGGTCCGCCGGGCGAGCAGGCGCAGGCGTCGGATGCGAAAGGCAAGGTCGAAGCTGCGGAAGAATGCGATCGCTTCTTCGCTCGCGCCGGCCCCGGTCGCGACCAGGCTGGTGAGGCCCCGATCGTGCATCTCCGTACGCAGCCGTGCGGCGACGATGTGCGTATCCAGCTCGCCTTCGTTCTTGGGCGCCGCCTGGCGCACCAGATCGGCTACCCGCTCGAGAATTCCGGCGAATTTGAGTTCGGCATAACCGGCAAAGGTGTAGCCGGCCTGCGTGGCAGCCGCCTGCTGCGCCTTGCCGCGCCAGTTCGCCAGTCGACGCAAGGTGGGCCGGTCGAAGAACACGGTCCGGTCGAACAGCTTTTCGACCGCCGCCTCCACCTCGGGCCGCAGCTTTACGATCATCGTCTGCAAACGCTCGGCATGCAGCGATTCTTCGCTGATCAGCTCAAGGTTGTCGCGGATCGGCTGCTCGCGTGGCAGCGTCGAAATCGAGCCGAAGATATTTTCGAAAAAGCCAACCGGCGCATGCGCCTTGTCCTCGTCGCGAATGTAGCGGTCGGGGCGGGGGTCGATATAGGCGAACCGCCGTTCCACCTCGCGCACCGCAGGGCGACCGCGCAACGCCTCGATCGCCCCTTCGAACGGCCGATTGACCAGCACCGAACCGTCGATCAGCGAGACGCCGTCCGCCGAACCATTGTCGCAATGGGCGGGCATGATCCGGCGCAGGAAAGCATCGCGGTTCCGCCACTCACGCCCGGCCTCGTCCGCCAGCTTGTCGATCTCCCCCACCTGCAGCGGCGGGAATGCGCCGGGAAAGCTCGCCGTCGCGCGCGCGGCGAACGCGAGTTCGAGCGGATCGGCCAGCCACGCGCCAGACACTTCGGGCGTGCGGGCGGTAAAGCCGATCGGCATGCGATGCTCGCTCTCCTGCACGATCGGCGGGCTGTGGAGGCGCAGGGTCGAAAGATATCCGTGAAAATCTGTCGTCGGCACGTAGAGGTCGATCGGGTGGCCCGGTGGCAGCAGGGGGCCGTCGGCGAGCGCACCATCCATCGCTTCGAGCGCGTCGAGCAGCATCTTCGACATCGCCTCGCCCGAAAAGGGCGGCTGGAACCAGCGCCCGCGCACCAGCTTGGAAACCTTCTCGCGTACCTCCTCTCGCGTTTCGGGGGCGACGCTTTCGGAAACGAGGTTGCCCGGCCGCCGCAGCACGAAATTGGCCAGCGGCTGCGCCCAGAGCTTGGCAAACCGCCAGCCCATCCGCGCGTCCTCCGCCGTCAGCCGGTCAATATCCGCATTATTGAGCCACAGCTCGGTCAGCGGTTCGAGCGATCGGCCCGAATAGACCGCCTGCGCCAGGAAAACGGCATTGATCCCGCCCGCACTCGCGCCGCTGAAGATGTCGGGGATCACCCGCAGGCGCAGTTCGTGCTTGTCCGCCAGCATGTCCAGCAGGCGGCGGTATTCGGCTGCGACCCCCGTGCTGTTCGCCTCGTCCGCGTGAAAGCCGCGGCTGGCGCGCGCGAGGTTCCAGACCTCTTTGGTGACGCCGTGCATGTAGACTGCCAGACTCCCCCCGCCATAGCAGACAAGGCCGATCCTCAGTTCCTTCTGGCGCATGATGGCATTGTAGCGGGGAAGCACGGCACAAGGCAACTTGCGTTCCATAAATGTTCCTCCTACGTCCCCGTCTTAAGGAGGTGGCATGGCCAAACCCAAGAAACGCTATGTCTGTCAGGCTTGCGGGGCGGTTTCGCACCGCTGGCAGGGCCAGTGCGCCGACTGTTCGGAATGGAACACGCTGGTCGAGGAAGCCCCCACGACCGTGTTCAGCATGAAGCACGATCTTTCGGGCGGGGGGAGGCGGCTGCAATTCGCCTCGCTCTCGGAAGCGGTCGAGCCGCCCAAGCGGGCGACCACCGGGCTCAAGGAATTCGACCGCGCGCTGGGCGGCGGGCTGGTGCTGGGCGCTGCGATCCTGATCGGCGGCGATCCGGGCATCGGCAAGTCGACATTGCTGCTGCAGACCGCCGGCGCGGTGGCGACCCGCGGGCAGGATGTCGTCTATGTCAGCGGCGAAGAAGCTGCGGCGCAGGTGCGTTTGCGTGCCGAGCGGCTCGGCCTCGCCAACGCGCCCGTGCGCCTCGCCTCGTCCACCAACGTGCGCGATATCCTCACCACCTTGGCAGCGGGCGACGCGCCGGACCTGCTGATCGTCGATTCGATCCAGACGATGTATTCGGACACGATCGAGGGCGCGCCCGGCACGGTCAGCCAGGTGCGCGGCTGCGCGTTCGAACTGATCCGCTACGCCAAGGAAAGCGGCACCGCACTGGTGCTGGTCGGCCATGTCACCAAGGACGGCAATATCGCAGGCCCCCGCGTGCTGGAACACATGGTGGACGTGGTGATGAGCTTCGAAGGCGAACGCAGCCACCAGTACCGCATCCTGCGCGCGCTCAAGAACCGCTTCGGCGCGGTCGACGAAATCGGCGTCTTCGCGATGGCGACCGAAGGGCTGGAGGAGGTCGAGAACCCCTCCATGCTGTTCCTCTCCGGACGCGACGCGCCGCTCGCGGGCAGCGCGGTCTTCCCGGCGATGGAGGGCACGCGCCCCGTGCTGGTCGAAATCCAGGCGTTGATCGTCCGGCTGCAATCGGGCGCAACCCCGCGCCGCGCCGTGGTGGGATGGGACAACGGGCGCCTCGCCATGCTGCTCGCGGTGCTGGAATCGCGCTGCGGCCTAAATTTCAGCGCAGCGGAAGTCTATCTCAATGTCGCGGGTGGATATCGCCTCGCCGATCCCGCAGCCGATCTGGCCGTGGCGGCCGCCTTGGTCTCCGCGCTTGCCGACAAGCCGCTGCCCGATGGGTCGGTGTGGTTCGGCGAGGTTTCGCTGGCGGGAGAAATCCGGCCTGTCGCGCATTCGGCGCTGCGCCTGCGCGAGGGGGCGAAACTGGGTTTTTCGAGCGCCTATGGGCCGCTAAAGGAAGAAAAGGCTTCACCCGGCATTCAATTCGCGGGAATTAGGCAGTTGGCGCAATTGGTGGATCGCGTGATGCGCTAGAAGTCTTGGCTCTGACAGAAGCAAGGTGGCCTGAAGAACGATGACCGGTTTCGACATTATCGTCCTGCTGATCGTCGCGATTGCTGCGATAGGCGGGTTCACGCGCGGGATCGTGCAGGAAGCGCTTTCGCTGGCGGCGTGGATCCTCGCGCTTCTCGCGATCCAGCAGTTCCATACCCCGTTGCAGGCTTTCATCGAACCGCGCGTCGGCTCGCCGACGACCTCGGCGATCCTCGCCTTCGCGCTGCTGCTGCTGATCCCTTACGCGGCGGTGAAGCTGATCGCATCGCTGGTGGGGGCCAAGGCACGCGAATCGCTTCTCGGCCCGCTCGATCGGGTGCTCGGCTTCGGATTCGGCGCGATCAAAGGCGCGATCATCGTGGTGGTGGGCTTTTCGCTACTCGTGCTCGGTTACGACACGGTGTGGGGCGAACAGGGCCGCCCGACATGGATTCACAACGCGCGCACCTATGCCTCGATCAACGCGGGCAGCGAGGCTCTGGTAGGCTACATCCAAGAACGGCGGGCCAGCCTGCGGCAGGACGGCGCGGCGGGTGACGACGGCACGCAACCGGTGACGGGCACCTCCGCGACCGAGTAAATGCGTACGTGACCAAGCTCTATACCCCCGAAATCCTCGGCCTTGCGGTCGAACTCGCGCACTATCCCCGGCTCGCATCGGCCGATCGCACCGCCGAAGCCCGCTCGCGCACCTGCGGCGGCACGCTGACGCTGGACCTTGCGCTCGATGGCAAGGGGAGGGTGGATGCCTTGGGGCTGGGCGTGTCGGCGTGCGCAATCGGGCAGGCCGCGGCCGCGATTTTTGCGCGCGAGGCGCGCGGCAGGGCCGCCGAAGAAATGCTCGCGGCCCTGGGCGAAATCGAGACCTGGCTCTCGGACGACAGGTCGCTCCCCAACTGGCCGGGCATCGCCGTGCTCCAACCCGCGACCGCTTTCCCCGCGCGCCACGGCGCGATCCTGCTGCCGTGGAGGGCAGCCGTCGACGCGCTTTGCAAGGAGCCCCTCGCGCGCTAGATCGGCGAAAAAGCCGGAGGGGAAAATCGAACAATGAGCGCGTCCGACGCCGCCACCGTGGGTCGTGAGCCGACCGACAAGGAAATCCGCCTGGTCATCGCGGCGAGTTCCGCAGGCACGATCTTCGAATGGTACGATTTCTTCATCTACGGAACGCTTGCCGGGCTGATCGGTGCGGCGTTCTTCCCCAGCGGTAACGAGACCCTTCAGATCCTGCTGGTGTGGGCCGGATTTGCCGTCGGCTTCGGCTTCCGTCCGCTTGGCGCGATCCTGTTCGGCTTCCTCGGCGACCGGCTGGGGCGCAAGTACACCTTCCTCGTCACGGTCACGCTGATGGGCATTGCCACTGCGGGCGTGGGCCTGATCCCCGACGCCGCGACCATAGGCATTGCAGCGCCGATCATCGTCATCGGCTTCCGCATCCTCCAGGGCCTCGCGCTGGGTGGCGAATATGGCGGCGCGGCGATTTACGTTGCCGAACATGCCCCACCCGAGAAGCGTGGGTTCTACACCAGCTTCATCCAGGCGAGCGTGGTGGGCGGTTTCGTCCTCTCGATCATCGTGGTGCTGACCTGCCGCGCGCTGATCTCGCCCGAAGACTTCGCCACGTGGGGGTGGCGCGTGCCGTTCCTGCTCTCGATCGTGCTGCTGGCGATTTCGCTGTGGATGCGGCTCAAACTCTCCGAAAGCCCTGTGTTCCAGGCGATGAAGGCGGCGGGCGAGACGGCGAGGAACCCCTTCGTCGAAAGCTTCACCTACCCCGGCAACAAGCGGCGCATCTTCGTCGCGCTGTTCGGGATCACCGGCGTGCTGACGACGATCTGGTACACCGCGTTCTTCAGCGGCCTGTCGTTCCTGCGCGGGCCCATGCGGGTGGACGAGGGCGTGGTCGAGTGGATGCTGCTGGTCGCCGGGCTGATCGCGATGAGCTTTTACATCGTCGTCGGTCGCTGGTCGGACCGGATCGGGCGCAAGGCACCGATCATCCTTGGGGCAGGGCTCTCGCTGGTCCTGCTGTTCCCGGTGTTCTGGGGGATGGGCCAGCTTGCCAACCCCGGACTTGCCGAGGCGGCGGAACGCACCCCGGTGGTCGTCACCGGTCAAAACTGCAGGCCCGACCCCTTCGCCGAGCTGTTCGGTCGCGAGCAGAGCGACTGCGGCAAGCTGCTCGATACGCTGACCTCCAGCGGGGTGCGTTACGAACTGCGCGATGGCGGATCGCTGGGCCTGACCGTGGGCGGACAGCCCGTTGCACTGGCCGAAGGCTGGTTCACCGACGGTACCGCGATGCGCGAAGGCGTGCGCGGCGCGCTGACGCAGCGGGGGTTCGATTTCTCGCCGCAGACACCGCCTGTGGCCAACATCCTTGGCATCGTGGCGCTGCTGCTGGTGATGGGGATGCTCTCCGCGCTCACCTACGGCTCGGTCGCGGCGCTGCTGGCGGAGATGTTCCCGCCGCGGATTCGCTATTCCTCGATGTCGATTCCCTATCACATCGGGGCGGGCTACCTCGGCGGGTTCCTGCCTCTGATCGCCGGGATCATCGTCGCGCGGACCGGGGATATCTACGCAGGGCTGTGGTATACGTGGATTGTCGTCGCTTTCGGCGTCGTCGTCGCATGGTTTGGCTTGCCGAGCGGGCCGCCACGTGATTTCGAGGCCCGGTGACCGATACACCCGCACCGCCCCCGCCGACTCTGCGTCTGACCATCGATACCGCCGCGCTGGCGGACAACTGGCGTGCGCTCGATACGCTCTCGCGACCGGGTAGGGCAGGGGCGGCGGTAAAGGCCGATTGCTACGGTCTCGGCATCGAACATTGCGTGCCCGCGCTGCTGGATGCGGGCTGCGAACAATTCTTCGTTGCGCACTGGAGCGAAGTCGCGGACCTCCTGCGCTTCGTACCACCGAAGCAAGTCGCGGTGCTGCACGGGGCCAACACTGCCGAGGAAGCAGCCTACGCGAAGGCGACCGGCGTGGTCCCCGTGATCAACTCGCTGCAGCAGGCGCGCGTGTGGGGCGAGGCAGGTGGCGGGGTCTGCCATCTGATGGTCGACACCGGGATCAACCGGCTCGGCGTCGCACCGAGCGAGCTGCGCGACCCGGCGATCCAGACGCTCGATGTGGAGGTGCTGATGTCGCACCTCTCTTCGGCGGAGGAAGACACTCCGGCCAATGCCGCGCAACTCGCGACCTTCCGCGCGGCGATGCCGCTGGTCCCGCACCGGGCGACGAGTTTCGCGAACAGCGCTGGCATCGCTTTGGGCGCCGATTTCCATTGCAATCTCACCCGCCCGGGCCTCGCTCTATACGGCGGCGTTCCGACGCCCGACCTTGCCGACCACATCCGGCAGGTCGCATTTCCGCAAGCGGCGATCATCCACATCCACGATCTGAACGCGGGCGACACAGTCGGCTACAACCGCGAATTCACCGCCAGCGGCCCGATGCGCGTCGGCACGGTCTCGATCGGCTATGCCGACGGTTTCCTGCGAAGCTGGGGAGCGAAGGGATTCCTCTTGCACGAAGGACGCAAGCTGCGCCTGCTCGGCAAGGTGTCGATGGACATGGTGGTGGTCGACCTCGGCGATGCGCCGGACGCCGCAGTCGGAGACTGGCTGGACGTTCCCTATCACCTGCCCGACGCAGCGCAGCATTCGGGCCTGTCCCAGTACGAATTGCTCACCACGCTGGGCAACCGCTTCGCGCGTATCGCCAGCGCGGATTGCGCGAACAATGCTGCGAGTGCTAAGCGCAATGCTGCGCAGCATTAATTCGGAGCCCCGCTAGGTACATGACGAGCAAGAAGCACATCGAAGGCGAACCCATCGTCATCAAGAAATACGCCAACCGGCGGCTCTACAACACCCAATCCTCGAGCTACATCACGCTGGAAGATCTGGCGCAGATGACCCGGCAGGGGCTGGAATTCAACGTGGTCGACGCCAAGAGCGGCGAGGATATCACGCATTCGATCCTGACGCAGATCATCGTCGAGGAAGAGGCCAATGGCGAACACATCCTGCCGGTCAGCTTCCTGCGCGATCTGATCTCGATGTACGGCAATTCGATGCAGTCGATGATGCCCAGCTATCTCGAAGCGAGCATGGCCAATTTCCGCGCCAACCAGGCGAAGATCGCCGAAGCGTGGCAGAGCGGCATGGCGGGCAACCCCTTCGCCAAGATGGCCGAAACGAACCTCGCCATGATGCGCGCGGCGACCGATGCGCTGACCGGCCAGGCCACCGCGAGCAAGAGCGCGGCCCGCGCCGAAAACCCTTCGGACGACACCGCGAACGAGCTTGCCTCGATGCGCGACCAGATGGCCGCGATGCAGAAGAAGCTCGACGAGCTGGGCAAGTAGCCGAAAACCGGGTCACCGTTCGCCCTGAGCTTGTCGAAGGGCTGCACTTCTTTTAGCGCCGCTTCGCATCAAGAAAGACAGTGCTTCGACAGGCTCAGCACGAACGGGTGTGGGCTGGGTCGGGGCGCATTGCATAAGGCCCATCCATCGTGTCCAACATCCGCCACGCCCTCTCCGTCAAACGCGAAGACGATTTCGCCGCCTGGTATCAGGCCGCCATTGCCGAAGGGCAGATGGCCGAAGAGTCCGGCGTGCGCGGGTGCATGGTCATCAAGCCGTGGGGCTACGGCATCTGGGAACGCATCCAGCGCCTGCTCGACGACCGGATCAAGGCCACCGGCCACGACAATGCCTACTTCCCCCTGTTCATCCCGCTCTCCAATTTCGAGCGTGAGGCCGATCACGTCGAAGGCTTTGCCAAGGAAATGGCGGTCGTCACCCACCACCGCCTGATCGCGGACGGGAAGGGCGGGCTGATCCCCGATCCCGACGCCAAGCTGGAAGAGCCGTTTGTGGTACGGCCCACTTCGGAAACGATCATCGGCGATGCGATGGCGCGCTGGGTGCAGAGCTGGCGCGACCTGCCGCTCAAGCTCAACCAGTGGGCCAACGTCGTGCGCTGGGAAATGCGCACCCGCATGTTCCTGCGCACCAGCGAATTTCTCTGGCAGGAAGGCCACACCGCACACGCCACTGCGGAGGAGGCAAAGGACCACACGCTGACCATGCTCGAAGTCTACCGCGCGATGGCCGAGGAAGACCTCGCGCTGCCGGTGATCGCGGGCGAGAAGCCCGAGCACGAGCGCTTCCCCGGCGCGGTCGAGACATGGTCGATCGAGGCGATGATGCAGGACGGCAAGGCGCTGCAGGCGGGCACCAGCCACTATCTCGGCACCAATTTCGCCAAGGCCTCCGGCATCAAGTACCAGGCGCAGGAAGGCGGCGAGCAGTTCGCGCACACGACCAGTTGGGGCGTTTCCACCCGTCTGATCGGCGGCATCATCATGACGCATGGTGACGATGACGGCTTGCGCATACCGCCCAAACTCGCCCCCTGGCAGGTCGTGATCCTGCCGATGCTGCGCGGCAATGACGACGATGCTGCGCTGATCGAATATTGCGAAGGGCTGCGCGCCACGCTCGCCGGGCAGCATGCGCTGGGCGAACCGGTGCGCGTGCTGCTCGACACCAAGCCCGGCAAGCCTGCGCAGAAGCGGTGGGACTGGGTCCGCAAGGGCGCTCCGGTCATCGTCGAGGTCGGCGGGCGCGACATGGAGAACGGCGTCGTGACGCTGATCCGCCGCGATGATCTTTGGGACATGGAAACGGGCAAGCTCAACTCGCAGGCCCCGACCCGCGAGATCGCGGGGCAGACGATCCCCGGCGTGCTCGGCGACATCCAGCAGGCGCTCTTCACCGAGGCTGCCGAACGCCGCGACGCCAATATCGCGACCGGGATCGACGGCTGGGACGGTGTGGTCGAATTCTTCGCCAGCAACGGGAAATATCCCGGCTGGGTCGAGGTACAGTGGGCCAAGCCGTCGGGCGATGCGCTGGAGCGGGTCGTCGAAAAGCTGAAGGACCAGAAGCTGACCGTGCGCAACGTGCCGCGCGACGCGACGCCAGCAGACGGCACATGCATCTTCACCGGCGAACCCGCGGTCGAGCGGGTCTACGTCGCGCGGGCATACTGATCGAAACGAAGGGGGATTATTGATGGGCGAGGCAATCAGGCACGGATTTGCGAATCTAACGAACTTTTTGGGCCGCGACAGCCGCTCTCTGTTCTGGTGGTGGGTGCTGCTGATTGCCATCGTGGTCTTCGGCCTGCGCATGATCACCGGCATCGTCTTTGCCCTCGGATCGATGGGCAGCGCGATGCAGGCCGGTGCGGCGGGCATCGACCAGGATCAGATTCAGGCAGACATGATGCGCAACATGGCTGGCAGCCTCGAAACGCAGGCGTGGATCGGGGTCGCGATCTCGCTGATCGGGCTTGTCCTGTTGACCGCCTCCTTCGTCCGCCGCCTGCGCGATGCAGGCCTTCCCGTGCTGATCGCGGTCGTCCCGGTCATCGCCACGCTGCTCGCCGCCTATGCGAGCGTGACCGCCGTCGACCAGATGCAGCAACTCATGATGAGCGGGGATATCCAGGCGATGGACGAGGCTGCGACCAAGCCCAACCTCGGGTTGGCGGCCTATATCGGGTATCTCGTGGTGATCGTGTGCGGGGTGTTCCCGAGCAGGAACGCAGACTGATCCTGGATCGCACCGGCGATTGATCGGGGGGCAGGGGGCGCGTGCGGGATAGCAGCGCCCCTCCCATGCGTTTACAGCCCTGACATGGCAAAACGCGCGAAAAACCTCCCCCAAGGCCTGCCCACCCAGAAGCAGGTCCTCGAATTCATCGAAACGTCCGACGGTACGGTCGGCAAGCGAGAAATCGCGCGCGCCTTCGGCTTGAAGGGGCAGGAGAAGATCGCGCTCAAGAAGCTGCTGAAGGATATGGCCGAGGACGGCCTGATCGACGGCAAGAAGACCGCGTTCCATCGCATGGGCGGCCTGCCCAAGGTCACGGTTCTGCGGGTGGTCGAACTGGACGACGGCGAGGCCATCGCCGTGCCCGAGAAATGGGAGCCCGACGATGGCGTGTCGCCGCCGCGCCTGACCGTGATCGAGAAGTCGCGCGGGAAAGGCTCCAAGGGGATGCCCGCGCTCAAGGTTGGCGACAGGGTGCTCGCGCGGACCGAGGAAACACCCAAGGGCTGGCGCGCGCACCCGATGAAGAAGCTGGCCCAGCAGACCGAAGGCCTGATCGGGGTGGTCGAGAAGGACGGGCGCGGCAAGTTCTGGCTCGCGCCAATCGACAAGAAGGTGCGCAACTCCTCGCCCATATCCGATGTCGGCACCGCCGAGGAAGGCCAATTGGTCTCCGCCGAACCTGTCGGTCGCGGCAACCGCTCGGGCGTGCGCGTGACCGAGGTGCTGGGCGATCCGCTCGCCCCCAACAGCTTCTCCACGATCGCGATTGCCAAGCAGGGCATCCCGCACGTCTTCCCCGAAGCGGTGATCGAGGAATCCCGGCTGGTGGCGAAACTGCCTGTGACCGCGGACAAGCGCGAGGATCTGCGCGATGTGCCGATCATCGCCATCGACCCCGCCGACGCGCGCGACCATGACGATGCGATCTGGGCAGCACCCGACGATGACGAGAGCAACGCGGGCGGTTTCCGCGCGGTGATCGCGATCGCCGATGTCTCGTACTACGTGCGTCCGGGCAGCGCGCTCGACAAGGAAGCGCGCAAGCGGGGGAACTCGGTGTATTTTCCCGACCGGGTCATCCCGATGCTGCCCGAGGTGCTTTCCACCGAGGTGTGCTCGCTGAAGTCGGGCGAGGATCGCGCGGCGATGGTCTGCCACCTCAAGATTTCGCCACACGGGAAACTGCTCAAATGGCGCTTCAGCCGCGCAATCGTGCGGATTGCCGAGGTGATGGCCTACGAGGAAGCCCAGAGTCGTATCGATGACAAGGCTGGGGACGAACGGCTGGATAACCTGTGGAAAGCCTGGGGGGCGCTGTGGAAAGCCCGCGAAGTGCGCGACCCGCTCGACCTCGATCTGCCCGAAAGGCGCGTGATCCTCGACGAGGAGGGCGGGATCAAGGAAATCGCCATTCGCGAGCGGCTCGATGCGCACCGCGTGGTCGAGGAATTCATGATCGCGGCCAATGTCGCGGCCGCGAAGGCGCTCGAATCGAAGAACTCGCCCGTGGTCTACCGCGTGCACGAACAGCCGAGCCGGGAGAAGCTGCTGGCGCTGAAGGAATATCTCGGCACGCTGGATATGAAGCTGGCCATGGGTCAGGTCATCACGCCGACGCTGTTCAACCGCTTCCTCAAGGATGTGAGCGACGAGCAGGAAAAGGCGCTGCTGATGGAGGCGGTGCTGCGCACGCAGACGCAGGCCTATTACGGGCCGGACAACCAGGGGCACTTCGGCCTATCGCTGGGCAGCTACGCGCACTTCACCTCGCCGATCCGTCGCTATTCCGACCTGCTGGTCCACCGCGCGCTGGTCGACGCTTTCGGGCTGGAGCAGGCCAAGCCCAAATCGAAAATCCCTGAGAAAAGCGGGCTGAGCGATGTCGACCGCGACGATCTGGGCAAGATCAGCGAGGCGATCAGCCGGACCGAGCGCCGCGCGATGGAGGCGGAGCGCGACACGATCGACCGCTACGTCGCCGCATGGCTCGCAGGGCGCGTGGACGAAACCTTCGAGACGCGCATCACGGGCGTGCAGAATTTCGGCTTCTTCGCCACCATCGTCGGGCTCGGCGGAGACGGGCTGGTCCCGATCTCGACCATTGGCGACGAGTATTTCCACTATGACGAGGCCGCCAAGGCGCTGATCGGCAGCGACACCGGCACGCGCTACGAAACCGGGCAACGGCTGAAGATGAAGCTGGTCGAAGCCAACCCGCTGACCGGGGCCTTGCGATTCGAGGTGCCGGGCGGCGATGCGTCGAAGGCGCGCGAAGGGCGTCCGCTACGCAGCGGGCCGAAGCGTGACCGGAACGATGGACCCAATAAGGGCGGCCACAAGAAGGGCGGTCCCCGGAAAGGCGGTCCAAGAAAAGACAAGGCTGGCAAACATCAGGTCGGCAAGCGTGGCAGGCCGGCCAACATCCGCCATCAGGGCCGGGGCAAGAAGAAGTAGGGGAAGGGCGTCTGCCCCGACAGAAGGCTAGGCCTTAGCGATACGGTCGATATCCTCGTTCGACATCTTGCCCGGCAGGATCACCAGCGGGCACGGCAGGCTGCCGGTGTGCGCCGAAAAGTGAGTCACCAGCGGCCCCGACGGGCCTTCGGCAGCAGCGCCGAGTACCAGCGCGATCACTTCGGGATTTTCCGCCAGATACTCGCGCACGATCCGGTCGCCATCGCCCACTTTCACGGCGATATTGGGCATCTTCCCGCTTTCGGAATAGACATTGCCCGCCGCGCTGGTGGCGATCGCTTCGGCGCGGTCGCGCGCTTCCTGCTCGATCGTGGCCTGCACCGCGCCGAAGGCGCTGAAGCTTTCCGCCTGCACGATCGCGAGGATCTGTACCGATCCGCCGCTCTTCGAAGCCCAACCCATCGCGAAGCGCAGCGCTTTGCGCGCTTCGTCCGTTTCGTCGACGATGACCAGATAGACGCCCATATTCATTCTCCCACCCGGGCTATCGACACAATTCGTATGCGGAGGCAAGGTGCTTGCAGCGCTAGGGCAAATTGGCCAAAGCGGCCTGACACAAGACCATGCCGCTACGGCAGAGCCGCCGCCCTAGCACACCCAATCGCAGGACACCTACATGCCAACACCGATCAAGATGCCCGCGCTTTCCCCGACAATGGAGGAGGGCACGCTGGCAAAGTGGCTGGTCAAGGCCGGGGACACGGTCGCAGCGGGCGATCTGCTCGCCGAAATCGAGACCGACAAGGCGACGATGGAGTTCGAAGCGGTCGACGAAGGGACCATCGCCTCGATCGAGATCGAAGAGGGTACCGAAGGCGTCGCCGTGGGCACCGTGATCGCGATGCTGGCGGGCGAGGGCGAGAGCGTGGAAGACGCCGCCAAGGCCGCGCCCGCCGACGAGCCCAAGGCGAAAAAGAACGAAGAAAAGTCCGACGCGAAGAAGGACGACGCGCCTGCCGAGCCCGCCAAGGCAAGCCCACGCGAAAGCGCCGAGCCGCAGAAGGCCCCCGCGCAGGCGAAAGCCGCGCCCGAGAAGGACGGCGACCGCGTGTTCGCCTCGCCGCTCGCGCGCCGGATCGCCGAGGACAAGGGGCTCGACCTCACATCGGTGAAGGGCAGTGGGCCGCGCGGGCGGATCGTCAAAGCCGACGTCGAAAACGCTAAGCCGGGCCAGCAGGCCGCCGCCGCGCCGCAGGCTGGCAGCGCCGCTCCGGTCACAATGGATGGCGATGCTCCGTTCGAAGAAGAAAAGGTCTCCGGCGTGCGCAAGGTCGTCGCCAAGCGGCTTACCGCCGCGAAGCAGGAGGTGCCGCACTACTACCTCAGCGTGGACATCAACCTCGACGCGCTGCTCGCCGCGCGCGCCGACCTCAACAAGATGCTCGAGGCCGAGGGCGTGAAGCTCTCCGTCAACGACCTGCTGATCAAGGCGCTGGCCAAGGCGCTGATGCGCACCCCGCAGGCGCATGTCAGCTTCCAGGGCGACACGCTCCACCGCTACCAGCGCGCCGACATCAGCGTCGCGGTAGCCTCGCCCAAGGGCCTCATCACGCCGATCATTCGCGGTGCTGACCGCAAGAGTCTGGCCGAGATCGCGACCGAGATGAAGGAACTCGCGGGCAAGGCGCGCGAGGGCAAGCTGCAGCCGCACGAATACCAGGGCGGCACCGCCAGCATTTCCAACCTCGGCATGTTCGGGATCAAGCAGTTCGACGCGGTCATCAACCCGCCGCAGGGCATGATCATGGCGGTCGGCGCGGGCGAGCAGCGTCCCTATGTCCGCGACGGCGAATTGCAGGTCGCCAGCGTGATGACCGCCAGCGGCAGTTTCGACCACCGCGCCATCGACGGCGCCGACGGTGCGCAGCTGATGGAAGCCTTCAAGCAGCTGTGCGAGAACCCGATGGGGCTGGTGGTGTGAACAGAGTCCACGGGAGCTTCTTGACGATTTTGTTCGCACCTTTGGTAGGTGTGGTTTGCTACCTTTGGCTCATCGGACAGTTCGACAACGCGTCACTCGAATGGGGATTTGCCTTCTTCGTATTGATAGGCTGGTTTATCGCTCTCGGTATCACAGCGATGATCGGTGTGCCTTTAGGCTTGGGACTCGCGCACTTAATGAGGGGGCGCTGTCTTGAAAGCCGGATGACTTACGCTTTGGCTGGCACTGTTCTCGCCGCGTCGCTGCCCGCTGCAATCGGCTGGTGGGAACTCGTCATCCCCGCAGCACAGACTGGTCTACTTCTTAGCCTCGGATACTGGCAATTCGAAGCGA
>PBYQ01000026.1 GCA_002729695.1 Citromicrobium sp.
TGTGTGCGGTCGTGGCGGAACTGGTAGACGCGCAACGTTGAGGTCGTTGTGGCCGCAAGGCCGTGGAAGTTCGAGTCTTCTCGACCGCACCAAACAGTCTCTGGGAAAACTCAGACACTACCTTCGGGCCGATACCTCGCCCAGTATATCGCAGTTCTGCGGGGATTGCGTGGGTCTATCCGACGCGCGTGGGCGAGAAAGCGAACAGAGAGGCGACCTTCGCAGCGCCATTTACCCTCATTCTCTGTCTTTAATTGTGTCGCCTCAGCTCGGTGGGCGGTAGATGAGAGCATTCGCGATTAGCGAGTAAAGCCCAACACCGCTTCCTGCGCTTCCCACTCGATTGGCAGATCGATTTCGAGGAGCCGCTTGCGGGTCAGCGATGGTGGCTGGTGGCCTGCAAGGATGGTCTCGACGATGCGAGGACTGAGCCAGCTTGCCCTGAACAGCCGGCCGAGCTGCTTGCGGCACCGTCCTTCGTTCTTGGCCAACCGGTTGATGCTGAGCTGCGGGTTGGAGAGCACCAGTTCTCGAACCTTCATCGCCTCGACAACCAGATCGATCAGCTTTGGGTCTCGTGAGTGCCCCTCGGTATGACCTTCGATCCGCAGCTTCGCCTCACGGAACGGCCTGCGGTTCGGAAGCGGAATGTTCCAGCGCCATGATTGATCGGATGCGATGCCAAGAGGTTCAGTCAAGATCATCATTTCGATCTCGCTGGCAGTCAGTTGAATGGCCCCGATCAGCAATCGTATTGCGGCGTCGCGACTTGCCGGATGTGCCAATTCCAGTTTCCGCAGGCGCGCAGCCTCGAACATTACGGCGAGCTGCGCTGCCTCTTCGATATTCGCCAGCCGCCTCAGCGCATGCTCATCATCGAGGAGGTCAGAGAGCCTCGCGACGATATGCTTCTCCAATGTTGCCCGTGGCCAGCGGGTCGCAGGCTTGTCTGTTGGCTTCACTAAATTCTTGCGGGTCTCGTAGTAGGCGTATCGCCTGCTGCCTTTGGTTGCATATGTTGGTACCATTGACCGCCCTTCCCTGTCGGTCAGCAATCCGCGTAGCACGGCTTCCTGAGCTTCATTCCTCGCCCTTCTGCGTGGTGGAGCCTTTTCCTGCAGCCTTGCCTGTACCGCGTTCCACAGCTCTTCATCGACGATCGCCTGGTGCTCGCCGTTATAGACCTTGCCCTTGTGTACGATCATTCCGCGATAGATCGGGTTCTTCAGCAGGTGGAATAGGCTGCCCCGACGGAATGGGATTCCGCCACGGTGTGGTCCGCAGGTTCGGCGCTGGACCTTGGTGCGGATGCCCTCTTCCTCCATCTGCGCAATCAGTTCATTGGCCGAACGCGAAACAATATAGCGCTGCATGATCGTGCGCACCCGCTTGGCTTCCTCCCATACCGGCACCAGCTTGCGATCGATCACCTCGTATCCGAGTGGGACCGGGCCTCCCATCCAAAGACCCTTTTTCTTCGAGGCAGCGATTTTGTCCCTGATGCGCTCCCCGGTCACTTCGCGCTCAAACTGAGCGAAACTGAGAAGCACGTTGAGCGTGAGCCGCCCCATGCTCGTCGTGGTGTTGAACGCCTGGGTCACGCTGACGAAACTGGCTTGCCTCGCGTCGAGTCGTTCCACGATCTTGGCGAAGTCGGCGAGGCTGCGGGTCAGCCGATCGACCTTGTAGACCACGATCACATCGACGAGCCCTGCTTCGATATCCTCGATCAGGGCAAGCAGACCGGGCCGTTGCATTGTTCCACCCGAGAACCCGCCGTCGTCGTAGTGGCGGTCAACTAGGGCCCAGCCCTCGTGCCGCTGGCTCAGGATATAGGCCTCGCAGGCTTCGCGCTGCGCATGCAGGCTGTTGAATTCCTGCTCTAGGCCATCCTCCGTCGACTTGCGGGTGTAAACCGCGCAGCGCAGGCTCGTCATACGCTTGCCTTTCCGGTGAGTCCGAAGAACTTCGGTCCATTCCAGTGCGCGCCGGTAATGGCCTTTGCTATGGCGGTCAGAGAGCGCCACTCCCTGCCACCGTAAGCAAAGCCCCTCTCGAGCACGGTGACGGTGTGGCCGGTCCCGTGCCAGTCGCGCACAAGCCTTATGCCCGGAGAGAGTTTTCGAGGAACTGCAACCGAGCCGGTCGCGCCCTCGTCGCCCTTCGTTCTTCCATGGGCCTTGAGCAATGCCCGTGTCTCGCGGCTGAGCCCGCCAAGGCGCTGCTCCTGCAGGCGGTAGCCAAGCGCCAGACGCAGCAGTTCAGGGGAGATCGCCGGACTGGGCGCGCCGAGCCAGCGCCCCCACTCCTCTCTGAGCTGGGCTGGTGAGAGCTGGTCGAGCCCCTCGATCGACAATTGCGCCCGCCTTCCCATCAGGCGCCGTTCTTCGCCGGCGTAGCGGCCCCGATGCGGTAGATGGACTCGCCATCCTTGTTCTTATCGCGGTGGACCTGCTTTCCCTTTTTGCGCAGTCCAGTGAGGAATGCCCGGCA
This sequence comes from Citromicrobium sp., assembly GCA_002729695.1. Lineage (GTDB taxonomy): Bacteria > Pseudomonadota > Alphaproteobacteria > Sphingomonadales > Sphingomonadaceae > Alteriqipengyuania. The sequence continues at coordinate 2,494 of PBYQ01000026.1, forward strand.
GGTGTGGGACTGCCAGCCAGTCGTCGTGCATATCGTTTCAAGACTGGCGCCTTGCCGTCGGCTAAGCATCGCCTCGACGATGGCGGCCTTGGTCTGACGGGGCTCGCTCGCCAGTGCGACCGTCGGCAGCTTGTTCTCTTTGATGGCAGGCTTTGTCTTGGCACCATTGCGCCTTGCATTCCGCCCGGCCGGCTCCTTCGGCGCAATGGCTGCAGCCCCGAACTCGGCTCCTGTTGCACCGCTGGGCGTGCCGTCCTCGCCGGCGTTCCTGGAGTGGGTATCAGTAGTCATGGGTGGTTCTCCTTCGCAGAAGCAGCAACAATCGCTGCTTCACCACCCAAGGCCCCGGTTCGCGGCGCGGCGGGGCTGCGGCCCCGCCAGGGGTCGCGATTCAGTGGGTCGACCAATGCTTCGTTGGCATGGGAAGTCGAATGAAATCCGCGCGAGAAAGCTGGCGGTGGACATGTCCGCCAACCTGCGGCTTCGTAGCCGCATGGACGACGACACCCACGAGCTAATAGTTCGGCTGTGCGCCCGGGCGGGGATAGTGATGGAAGACGCCAGCGTCATCGCACTGTCGGTTGCCAGGTCCCGCGACGATGCAATCCTTGAGAGCGAACTTGAGAAACTCACTCTGGCCGTGGAGCTAATCAAGACTTGTATCGAAGCGGCTTCGAAGGTTGCCAGGTGACCGCTTTGCGCCCCAATTTCAGCCGTTCCACTTCTTCCTTGGATCACCCATAAGCGGACCAGGCTATTGGGATCTTACGCAACGCTATAGCGCCCAATCTTCCGATTATCTGGCATTCACCGATCTTGTCTGCCTACCAGGACCGTAACATCTACCACGAGATACGCAGCGGCTCATCGCCGCTTAAGATTGACGCGGATGTCCCCCGATAGGATGCCTCGGCTCCATGACGAGATGATGTCTCTGTCGTCGAGCCAAGCGACCAATTCGAGGTTCTCCGCGGTCGGTTCAAGGTAGGGTGTGTAGTAGCCCTTCCTGATCCGGGAATAAGGTTCCGGGAGGGCGGCCATTATGGCCCGCACCATTTCGTCCGGCAACAATTTATTCGCCTTGTTCAATAGCGAAATCTTTGACCGGACTGTCCCCGCATTCTCGATCAGGAGCTTCGCCTGATCAGCAGATAGCTTGGGAAGTGGCCGGTCCACCCGCTCGAGGATCGGGGCGATCACCGCTGCTCTTCCCGGCGCGTCCGGCAACGTCGTCAAATCCATCGATCCGATCAGCGCGTGACGCTGCGCGTCTTCGATGTCCGCCTTGACGAGTTCTTCTTTGAAATCGTCGTCGATCGCGATGCCGGTTTTGCCTGCATGGTAGGTTTCGATGTTTCTGGCCAGGAAGGACACTTGAAGGTCGCGATCTCCTGCAAGCGCCTCGAACGTGTCCTTCGCGAATACGATCTTCTGCTCGTCGATCAGTATTTGCGACTTGTCAGGCCCGATGCCCTCCGGAAAGGCGATGAAGGGCCTCGGAAGGGCCGCGACGTAGTCCCGATAGGCTTCCTCAGAGAGCGAACTTGCGTTCAGGAGGAAGCTTCGCAGATGGGCTGCGCCGTCGTCGTCCGGTATGGGTTCTTGAAGGATGGTGGCGCGCACCTCGTCGCGATCGAGGTAGTGGACGAGTTGCTCCTCTTCGTAACCTTCCGCATCCATGAAGGCGAGGCAGTTGGACCAGGTCGGTCGGATGCGCCCTAGGTCGAACAGCTTCGGGACCCATAGCGCCGGGACGTCGTCGAGCGCGGGGATGAGGGTAGTCTGCCGCGTCAGGAGCCATTCGACGGCCTTCTCGTCGACGTCGTCCCTATCCATGATCGCCAACAGGGCGTCCGGACTTTCCTCGGTGTTGTCCCCGAGTTTCAGCAGGACCTCGCCGAGGTAGACGCTGAATTCGCGCTCTACCCTCGCCGACAACGTCGGATCACAGACTGCCCTGAGCGTGGTGTAGTTGCGGGATCTCAAACCCTCGACGTCCTTCTCGCCAAGCAGCTTCTCGTAGGCATAGGCTATGTTTTCGAAGGACAGTTCAAAGAACCCTTTCTCGAACATTTGACGAAGGACGACCTGATGCGTTTCGATCGACGCGAGGTCCTCGACCTCGACTCCGAGGCTTTCCAGGCGCGTGGGATCGAGTTCCGGCACCTCTGCGAGGATCTTCGGCAGGTTCTCCGTCACGAACCGGGGAAGTTCTTCGAACCCTGTGGCAAGTTCTCCCAGTCGCTTTTCGGAGAGCGAGCTCAGCACGCGGGTGACGTGGGAGATGTTGCGTCTGCTCGAGATGACCGCCGGGACGAAGCCTTTCCACATGTCTGCGAGGGCATCGAGCAGCGCCGGGACGCCGGTTCCGCTCGCGTAGTAGATGTCGAGGAAGTCCTCGGCCCTACCGAAGTTTGCCGACAGGAACTCCAAAAGTTTCGTGATCTGATCGGCATACCGGACGGGATCGGCCAGGAGGCAGTCCACGATGACGACGTTCAGCGCGTAGCTCTGCCGGAAGTCGTCGTCCCGCATAGCCGCGACGACCTCCGTAGGGTTGTCGATCGGGAAGTTCGGTTCGGGCGTGGTAAAGGCGCGGATCTGGATGAGGAACCTGTTGTCGTCCGGAGAGAGGCGACCGGAATGGAACAGCGAAGTGTATTGGTAGTAGGTGTCGTCTAAGTGACCTTCGAGGACCAGGTAGCGCGCCAGCGCGCCGTTCTTCCCGAACGGGGCGAAGAGCGCGTCCAGCTTATCGGAGTTCGAACGTAGAAGTTCCTCGAACCTGCTCGTCCGGAGCGAAGCTATCTCGGTGCGCAGAGTTCGGATGCGGCGTATGGCGGCGTTCCGGGCGTCGTGCGCATTCGTTTCGATGGCTGCCTTCCGCGCTTCGAAGGAGTTGTCCGGATCGACGCGGTCCTGCAGGCCAGCGATGTTTACCTGCTGGCTGTGATTGAAGGACCGGACGGCGACGTTCGCAGCCGAGAACACGCTTTCGAACTGGTCGTGCTCGGGGAGCCCGGCCAGCGACACCATTCCTGCGTTACCCAAGTTCACGCTTATCGTGTTGGCCGGCAGCATCTCGATGAGCTCCATCGCGTAAATCTGCCGCAACTGCCTCAGGTCCGAAGCGACTTGGCGCTCGCCGAATTCGAGCAGAGATTCGAGTTTCGTGATCTCATCGCGCTTCACCGCTTCCCCCTGAGCGATGAGTTTGGGCTTTACGACCAGCAGGTCGGCGAGGTTCCCTTCGCTGCGGTGCAGCCGCTCGAAGTCCCTGGGATATACGTTCTTGTAGATCAGGATGCCCAGCAGCTTGTTGGCGTCCAGCCAGTTGTCTTCGTCGCTCTCGATGTTGGCCGAATAGATCGCATATTCGTTGAAGATGTTCTGGATCAGCCTCAGGTCATCGAGGTGGCGCGACACCTCGCGCAGGAACTGGCGATCAAGTCTTTCGTCGAGGGCCAACCTCTCTCCCTGCTGCAGGACCATGTCGATGGAGTTCGACGTGTTGATGATCGGGATGACAGGGATGATGAATTCGAAGAACTTCGTGCGATCCGTGTTCGCGAACATGTCGTCGCGCAGCGCGTAGAGGAATCGGACCCTGCGCTTCACGCCCGCATTATCATTTACTAGGCTGTTGATCTCTCTCAGGGTCACGAAGATCTCGGCGTTGTCGAACCGGTCCAGGTCCTCGATGATCACGAGATCGTGGTCCGTCGACTGAAAGAAGTAGATGATCTCGTCGAGGTGGCGGTTTAGGATAGATTCGAGGTCGTCGGAGGCGGGCCGAAGTTCTACGTCCTTAAGCGAGATGCTCTTCAACGAGAGGCCGAAGCTGGCGACATAAAGGTGGTGGATACTCGCCCACAGGAACGTCGTCGCGAGCGCGAAGCTCGCTAGGTTGCGCCAGTTTTCTAGCGCGAATGGGAGGAAAAAGCTGCCGTCCACGATGGTCGAAGTCTGGGAGAGGACGTGCCACAGCGCGACCAGTCCAGTGGTTACGAAGATCGAGACGAAAGTGGCTGACAGGCCTGGTGACTTGATCCGCTTGAATCGTGAGAGGGGTAGCTTGTCGGCGTCCTCTCCATAAAGCATCTGCTGGAGGATGCTCCGCTCGATCTCCTGCCGGCTCACCTTCTCGATTTGGGAACCGGCCTCGGGAAGGAAGGCCGCCAACGAAATGTGGAGCGCCTTGCGGTGATGCCTCTTCAGGAACGTCTGGATGATGCTGCTCTTGCCCGATCCATAGGGGCCAGTGAGCGCAATATTCGAAACTTTGGTTCTGCCGAGCGCGTATTCGAGAGCTTCCGAGTAGACGCCGGACTTGTCCGCCTGGTCCGTCGGTGCGAGATCGACGAACTTCGACGGAGCTTCGGCGGGTTCGTTCTGCCTCCCGATGTCCGCGGCAACACCCGAGAGTTTGTCGGCCGACCATTCCAGCGCTTTCTTGACTATGCTTCTCATCGTGCGACAATGTAGCACTACGTCGGCATCCGCAAATGGTTGCGTCGGCTATTGTCCCCCTAATCCGACGCGGAACCGTCGGACGCCAAGTCGAGGATTTGCTTCTTGAGGGATCCGAAAATTGAATGGGCGCCCTGCCGCGACCTGTCGTCTTTTGCGGACAGTCCGCTAACGGCTCAAAAACAGCATTTTCGCCGTCATGGCTCTTGCCAGACAGTCCAACGACTAGGCTTCAAAATTGACCAGGGGGAATACCAGCAGCTCGCGCCTTACGGACTTCATCCTCCAGTTGCTTTACAGTAAATGCTGGAGCCTTACCTGCTAGGAAACCGGGGATGAACCGCTTAATCAGGTCTTCGGTTGGCTTTGTCATGTTATCGCGCAAATGGCGCAGCTCGGCCATTGTCTGCTTCGTTAACTCGACTTCTTCAGGAACTGCCATTTTCATTAGAGCCTCGCGGCGCTCGCGCAGACGTCGTCCCATGCCGCCCTGATCGATATATTTGGTCAAGACATGGGCAAGCATTTTCTCGCTATGAAACATGCGGAAACTAGCTTTCAACCTCGTTTCCATAGCCGATGTAATGTCACCTAGGGCGAGCATTTCTCGATAGAATGCAACCATATTCTCTTCGAGGAAGCCCGCATTCACCTCACCTTCGGGTGCGATGAGAATACCGAATGGGGCGGTCAGATGAATATCAACAAACCTGACAGCCTCAAAGCTGAAGCAACACGCCGAGACAACGCACAGATTGTTGCCGCACGCTTGATTGATGTCCCGAAGCAGTGAGATGAGCTCACTCCACGACATATATTCATCGGACGCAGCAAGCCATAGCCCGCGTTCCAGCGATCCGTGGCAATCGAAATGGATCATCGGCTTGGCCCCTAGGTTAGCTAGGCGGACTAATTCAGTGAGTGCACTGTGCAATTCTATTGCGCTGGTGATTTCGATCATTTCTGCTGGCAGGCCCTCGACGGCGAACACTCCTGGAAGGTCCTCCCACACGCGCCGAGTTACGCCCTTCTCGTCATCTCTGAGCGAGGTAAGCCAGAACAGCGAATTCACACTTAATCGCGGAGTAAAATGCATTCCATTGAGGTAGGACCCGGGAGCCGTATTAGAAAGTGGATGGCGCCTTGCGAAACGATCCGTAGCATCCGACAAACTGTCATAGATCTCGACGGAAGGATCGTGCTCACCGCAGTGAACCGGCTTCGCTGGCAATGTCCGCTCTTGCCGCAGAGTTGCCTAAAACCGGATAGCCCGCCAGCGGCTCAAAAGCCGCCATACCGCTCCTGGCGAATGCTGCCGGTCCACAAAGTGCGCGCCAAGATCGCGGTCATTCGGGCATCTGCCGGTCCACAGATAGCGCAGCCGCTATTTGCAGTCTGTCACATCGAGGTGGACGCAAGGAGGTTCGCGTGCGAGATGCCCGCCCTTCGCGCGCTCTTGTGAGCCGTCAAGGGGCCTGTTTAATTCGGAGCCCAATTCGGATAGCGTCAAAGCCGCGCTTTTAGATCGACCAGCCTGCGCCGTAGCAGAAAATTTCGATCTGCCTGAGTAAACTCGCCTGCGCTTTTCCAGCGACTGTCGAGACCAATAGAAATCGCGCTTCGATGTGAATTTTTCATGATTTGCGGCATGCAAACTTTAAAAATGACATTCTTATCCCTGGAAGGGAAATTTAATAGCCTTTCGGAAGGCGCACCCAAAATATTATGCATCGGTCGATGCCATCTTTATGTCAATATCTTTTTATTTTCGTATCGTTTATCTGTTAATTTTACATGGTTGCTAATGTGGGCCACTCGATGTATTCTTTGGCGCCGACGCCCGGCCGGGCTAATTTCTATGCGGTTACGGGTTTGAGGTGTGATCGGCAGGTGATGACTAGCGATCCGTCCTTACAGACGCACCCGCATAGGGATCGTAGTCGGCCCGCGGAGGCTCGCGCGCGGGCGGCGGATTCGCAGCGATTGGAGAAGTTGAGGCCGCGCGGGGCGATGAGGGTTCCCAAACTCTGAGAAACCCCACTGCGATGCTGGGCGCACCGAGGATCACGAAACACCCGATCGCGACGCGCATGCCCGTCTTGATCGGTACGCGCCCGCTCATCATCAGGAACCCCACGAAGGCCACCGCGAGCACGCACAGACCCACCGCCAACTCGCCGATCAGCACCGCGCCGATCCAGTTCACCGCCGCCTCGATTGGCGAGGAGGCAGGCGCATCGAAGAGCGAGGCTTGCGGTTTGAGAGTTGCCATCAGCGCGCCACCATCACCTGAGACACCCGACGCCGCCCGTCGCGTCGCTCAAGCTGCACAAACACGTCGATGCTTTCACGCACATAGTGGCGGACGTCGTCGCGCGAGAGACGCGATCCGGTCTGGAGTACCAGCAGAGCGAGTTGTTCGATTGCGCGTTGGGGAGTGTCGGCATGTATCGTGGTCATCGAGCCGGGATGCCCGGTGTTGACCGCGCGCAGGAAGGTGAACGCCTCCGCGCCCCGCAGCTCGCCCAGGATGATCCGGTCTGGCCTCAGGCGCAGAGCGGCGATCAGCAAGTCTTCTGCGGTCACACCTGACTCGCTCAGCGAGCCGCGCGCAGCGATCAGCCCGACGAGGTTGCGATGCGGGACCTTCAGTTCCTCTGTGTCCTCTATCAGCACCAGCCGCTCGGAAAGCGGGATCTCTGCAAGTAGCGCGTTGAGGAAAGTCGTCTTCCCGGTGCTGGTACCGCCCGACACGATAATATTGCGTCGCTCACGCACTGCCTCGCGCAGAACGGCAGGCGCGTCTCTTGCGCCGAGCATCTGCCAGTGCCGCTCAAATTCAGGTTCGTTGCCATCCGCCTCAAGTCCGGAGAACGCCTCGCTGTGCTCCCAGTCGGAGAGCGAGAGGTCTGACGAAATATGCCGCCGGATCGCGATGACATGCCCTCCCCGCGTCGCCGGCGGCGCAACCACTTGGATCCGCGAGCCATCGGGGAGCGAAGCCGAGAGGATCGGCTGCGCGCGGTTGACGCCTTGGGCACCGAACGCCGCGACCTGACGCGATAGACGTGCCAGCAGCGTTTCGTCGATCTGCGGCTCGTCATGGCACTCGATCCAGCCACCGATGCTCTCGGTCCAGAGTTCGCCGGGCCGGTTGATCCAGATGTCGGTGACACCCTCCCGGCCGAGCCACGGAGCCAGCGGTGCAAGAAAGCTGTCGAGGTAATAGCCGGGATCGGGGCTCATCGCTCGACATCCGAGAAATCGAGATCGCGCGCGACATAGACCGAGAGGCTGGTACCGTGCTTCACTCGCAGGGTCGGTGTGACCTGCGACTGGTCTACGCGAGTGACGTTCTGCGTCGAGCCCGGCAGCGCGACGATCACGCCGTCGCCTGCCTTGCGAGTTGCAACACCCCCCCCGATGTCGAGCACCGATTGCAATAGGGCGCCGCCGAAGCGCTGGAAGAACTTGGTATCCACCTTCCCCTTGATCCCAGCCCGGCCGAGTTGGTCCGACGCATCGGATTGGAGTGCGATGGTGACTCCATCCGGGCGCATCAGCCGTGTCCACGTCACCAGCGCGCGGTTCTGGCCCGGCTGAAGATCGCCCTGATACTCGCCGTAAAGCCTGCTGCCGCGCGGGATGAGAACGCGCGTTCCATCGAAGCCGTAAACATCCTGTTGCACAATAGCGCGGGCGGAACCGGACCGGGTGGAATCGAGCGCTGTTTCAAGCACCGCCGGCATGATGGTTCCGATAGGAACGGTGAAGCTTGGATTGCTGAAGCGCTGGGCGCGAACCCGCTCTCCGCTGTCATTTGGCACTTCTGGCGACCGAACGTCGAGCGGAAGAATATCCGGGCGTACGGCAGGGCGTTCAAATTGCCCTCGGCCAAGATTTGCGGGCGGCTGATATGGCTCTGGCGGAATTGCCGCGGGTTGCGACGCTGGCGGCGAAGCGCTTCTCTGGATGGGAGGAGTCGAAACCGGAGCAGAGTTTCTGCGCATCCTAACCAGCCGGACCGGGCGCGGCTGTTGCCGCAGTTCGTTTTCGGGATCGTATCGCTCCCCAAAGCGAGCGGGCAGTTGCGGGGGCTGGCCTGCTTCAATGCGGCCGACATTCTGGCCCGAAGCCTCGAGGGGCGATATCTGCGCCTGCTGGCGCGCGGTGTTCATGACGGAAAATATCCACGCGCCACCTACAACGAGTGCGATCACGAACAGGATTAGGCCGACATTTCCCGTCCCCGCGCGCTCGACGACTGGAGTCGGGTCGTGGGCGGTTGGGGAAGGATCAGCCATCCGGACGCTCGTTGCGGCGCGCGGTCGCTTTCTTGCCATCGATCCGGAACACCAGCTCTTGCCACACCCGGTCGAGCACGAATTGCGCACCGCGCATATACCCGTTGGTCAGGGTTTCGTCGCCGGTCGGGCTGATAGCGAAGATCGCGGGCAACAACTGATCGGGAGAGAAGAGGATATAGGTCTTCTCCCCATCGTCGCGGATACCGACCGGCTTGACCGCATCCTTGCCCTTGACCCGATAGGACCACCAACGCTGCGTTACAGCCTCTGCCCTGTCGACGGAGGGACGCTGCGCGAGCTGTTCGCGCTCGTCGGCGATGCGGACCACATATGCGGCCATCAGATCGTCACCGGTTCGTAGCGAGAACTGGTAGATCGCGCGATCGGTCACGACCCTCACGCGGCCGAGCGACCCCTGAGCAAGGGGAGCGAGCACCAGCGCATTGAGCTCGGGCGAAACGGAATAGCCGACCAGGGATTGATCCGCGTCGACCGATCGGATCGATTCATAGGGCGGGAAGAGCAGCGTAAGGTCTGTCTCGGGGAGTGCCGCCAGCATAATCTCCCGGCCAGGGAGCGCTTGCACGCTTTGAAGGCGCGGATTGGCCGGGTCCGGCTGTGGCATAATTTGCGCGGCGAGAGGTGAAGTCGCCAGCAGCATCAGGATTGCCAAAAGCCGGATCATTGCTCACGATTCCGGTCATCAGACTGTTGTGAGCGTGTGCTCGGCATCGCTTCGGGCAAGGTCTCGGCATCGCGCCGATACGCAGTCACCTGAAAGCCGAGCGGGTTGAGCAGACGGTCGCGTTCGCTCATCTCGGCCATGGTGTAGCCATATCCGACGATCGCGGCCCAGAATTGAGGTGCCTGAGCAACGCTGCCGGGTTCATCACGAATGGTGGTAAAGCGCACCAGAGCCCGCTCGTTGTCGAGCTGGGAGATGCTGCGGATCTCCACCCGGATCGTTCCGCCGGGCCGCATGTAGCTGAGCGGGCTGAGCGGATTGTTCGCGCTCATCCGGGCAACATATTCCTGGCGTACTTGCGGCGCGCTCATCAGCGTGACCTTGGCGTAATCGTGATCGAAAGTGTCGGGCACGAAGCTCTCACGCGCGGTAACGTACTGCATCAGGAACGAGCGGGTGAGAGCACCATCCGCCTGCACCCTGCTTTCGGCCAACGGGTCGAGGGCTTCGACATTGCCCGTCTGGCGGTCGACCAGGATCGTATAGGGCACGACTGTCTTGAGCGGCAGCATGATGACCAGCGCGATGGCCAACAGCAGCGCGATCACGCCCGCAACAGCCGCCACGATCCAGGCCATGCGCCGCGACCGCTCCAGATCGTCCGTAACGCTCTGGCCCCAGCTGTCGACCACACCGCGCTCGGACTTATCGATTTTTGGGACCGCGTTTATCGGCGCGCACTCCTGTCCGTCGCCAGCCGGGACGCGCGAGGCGTGCCGCGTCGCCACGAGTCCCCGAGCCTTTCGCGCGGTGGGGCGATCGAGGGCGTACCACCCGACTGATCTGCCCGCTCGCGCGTCGGCCCGGCCAAAGCCCTGATATTGGTGCGCTCATTGGAGGGGGTGCGGGTAACGACAATCTCGTTGCGCTCGGCAAAGTTGGATTGCTGCCCGAACCGGGTCTCTGTACTGCGCGACGAAATCCACTCGCTGCGTTCGGACCGGTGCGCTTCGCTGCCGGAGAAGCTCGGAACCGATATCCAGCCGCGCATGAAGGCCACCTTGCCCAGCAGCCAGACGAAGCCGAGTTGGATGAGCGCGAAGGCCAGAGTCATCGCCATCAGCTCGGTCGGTGCAGACGGTGTCGCATAGCCAAGCGATCGCAACCGCAGAGCATCCTCAAGCCAAGGGGTCAGCACCGCCATCTCTACCGCGAGCAGCACGCTGGCCCCGACCGATCCGATCAGCGCAAGAACAAGCCCGCGCATCCAGCCGGCGAAGAGCCCACGTGTCGCATCGAAGAGGAGCAGTCCGGCGGCCAAGGGTGCAAGCGCGAGTAGCAAGCCAGCCGCGAGGCGGAAGAATGCGACCGATGCGATGACTCCCGTGAGCCAGAACAAACGCGACCATCCCTGCGCGCTTTCGTCCTGCATGGCGATACCCTGGAACGAGGCCCCTGCCCCTTCGGTATCGATAAACGCGCCAGTCTGGCGACCCGACCCGAACTCAGAAAGTTGCACAATCGCGCCGTCGATTGCCTGCAACCGCTCGGCAAAATTGCCTGAAGCGGTCGCTGCAATCCGTCCGGCGATATCGGCGGGCGCGAGGAAAACGACATCGTAAATCAGCGTGCGGAACGCGGGCCACGACAAGGCCAGCGTTAGCACCAGTCCGATCTTGAGCACGTCGAACACCACATCGCGGGTACCAGGAGCAGGACCAAACAGCAGGCGAAGGCCGAACAGCGCGATGAACAGCGTCAGCAGGCCGGTAGTCACGGTCGCAGCGAGCGATCCCGGTTCGCTCAGCGCAAGCCAGCCATAGCTGCCGAGCACCTGCGCCTGGCAGTCGATCTGCCCCAGGATGCGTTCGAGAAAGCCGTTGCCGGTATAGGTGGTAGGGCAAACCATATCGATCAGGCGACCTTCCGCAGCAGCGGCTCCATCCACTTGGCCGGGTCTTCGCCATGCACCTTTACGATATCGTCGAAGCTGCGCATGGTCGATTCTCGGCCCGATAGAATGGCGAGCATCTCCTTCTCGCCCGACAGATCGAGCCGAGCAACGACGCTGTCGTTGCCATGTCGGATCAGGAAGCAATGCGAGCTGTCGGGCAGCGTGCGCACGAGGTCATATTCGTGCGCGGAGAGCCCGAAGCCGTTGATGTAGTCCTCGGCCCGCGCCTTGGGGTTGATCATGAAAATCTGCGTCGCTGCCTGCTCGATAATCGCGCTGGCAATCTTGCTCTCCAGTGCGTCCTGAGCGCTCTGCGTGGCGAAGCCGACGATCCCATTGCGCTTGCGGACCGTCTTTTCCCAATCCTTGATCCGGCGCACGAACACCTCGTCGTCGAGTGCCTTCCATCCCTCGTCGATCACGATGATCGAGGGCGATCCGTCGAGCCGTTCCTCCACCCGGTGGAAGAAATAGAGCATCGCCGGGGTGCGCGCCACGGGATCGTCGAGGATCGCGGTCATGTCGAAGCCCACCGACTGTTCGGCGAGGTCGGTCGTATCGCGTTCGTTATCGAATAACCAGGCGCGGTCGCCCTTGCCCCACCACGGCTTGAGGCGTCCGTAGAGATCGTCGGCGCGCGGACGATCGCCGCCTCTGAACAGCTCGACGAAATGCCGCAGCCTGCGCCGTTCGATCGGCTGGAGGGAATTGGTGTCGAGCGCATCGCGCACCAGTTCAGCCTCGGCTTCATCGAGTCCGCCCGCGAGCGATGAGAGCCACTCGATCAGGAACGACCGGTTGGCGGGCGTATCCTCCAGCTGCAGCGGGTTGAGGCCCGACGGCTCTCCCGGTCGCAGCCGGTCATAGCTGCCTCCGATCGCGCGGATGAACAACTCCGCCCCGCGATCCTTGTCGAAGAAGATGATCCGCGGATCGTACTTGCGCGCCTGCGCGAGCAGAAAGTTGAGCACCACGGTCTTGCCCGATCCCGAGGGGCCAATAACAGTGAAATTACCCAGATCGCGCTGGTGGAAGTTGAAGAAGTACGGTCCCGCCGCTGTCGTCTCGAACAAAGTCACCGCATCGCCCCAGTGGTTGCGGCGCGCGCGCCCGACGGGAAAATTATGAAGGCTGGCGAGAGACGCGAAATTGGTCGTCGAAACCAGCCCACGCCGCACGATATATTTGAAGTTACCTGGGAACTGTGCCCAGTATGTCGGCTCGAGCGCGATATCCTCGCGCACCCCGGTGATCCCGAGATCGGCCAGCAGCGCGATCACTTCGGCCACCTGCGTATCGAGCAGGGCCAGATCGTCGGCGTGGATCGCAATCGTCGTGTGGTGTTCGCCGAAGCCCGCGCGCCCTGCGGCTACCTCATCCTTCGCCATGCCGAGTTCGTCGCGCAGCGACACAGCCTCGTCCTCGGCAGAGCGCATGCGCCGCAGCGCCAGGTTCATCCGCCCCAGCGCCTCGCCTCGTTCGACGAAGGCAAAGCTTTGGCTGACCTGCATCTCGAACGGCAGGCGGGTCAGCTCGTCGAGCATTCCGGGCATGGTCTGTGAGGGCCAGTCCTTGATCGAGACCAGCGCGACGAAGCGGCGGCCTTGCGCGCCAGTAGGCGCCAGCTCAACCGTATTGCGGCCGAAGCTGATCCGGCGTGCGGGTAGGTGGTGGCCGATATCGCCGTGCGGCTCCACCATCGGGCGCAGATCGCCGTTGAACAGGCAGGCTAGGAGCTCGATCGGTTCGGAGTGCGTATCGCCCGCCTCGGTCTGGTAGCGGGTGAGCAGCGCGGGATCGTACTGCGCGAGCGCCGCCATCAAGGCTTCGCGCGCGTTGTTCAGCGCGGTCAGCTCGCCCTTGAGCGCAGCCTCGGTGGCGGCGGCAGAGGGGCTGCGGAAGAGCCGCGTCAGGCGGTCCGCAATCCCGACACGACCCTGCAACGGGCGGCGCACCAGCGTCAGGAACAGCTCGTTGACGTAGAGCTGACGCCGCTCGCAGCGTTGGCGCCAGCGGTCGTCGAGGCGGAGCGAGAAGGCGTCGGGATATTCGCCTGCAAGATCGGCATCGACCCGGCGGCGTACGATATGGTGGTAAACCGCGAAACGCGAGGTGCCGATCGCGCGCAGCATCGCGTCGCGGAGCTCGGCGCGGTAGTTGAGCTCGTCGCTATCGGCGGTTTCAAACAGCAGTCCGCCGATGCGGATTGTCTGCATCAGCAACCCGTCGCGGGTTTGGATCGTGGCATCGTCAAGGTGCCGCGCATAGGGCAGGTGCGCGCCTGCCGGAGCCTCGCGCGCGGCAGCTTTGGGGTCGCTGCTCAGGGCCGGTAGGAGTTGCATTGCCACAGGCGGTAATTCCTCACGCGGGGGCAATATCGCACGCGGGCGATCCACAGGTCGAAAATGCGCGGCTCATGCAGCGATAGAAGCATGGCAACCCCATGCAGCACAAGCGCAATCAGCAGCACCCACCAGGCACGGAAGATGAGGAACAGCTCGACCGCAAAGATCGTGTTGATGACGAAGAAGCTGTAGGTCACGCCCGCGAACATCTGCGGCCGCGTTAACGCGGTGAAGAGCGTGGTGCGGTTAATGTGATTGCTCATGCGCCCCATCTTCGATTCGAGCAAATCGTAAGATCTTATCCTCCCGACGAGAATGCGTCGAGATCGATCTGCAGCGCGACAGCATCAAGTCGAGCGCAAGGATGACAAGCAGGGGGTTCTAAAACTCAACCGACTCACGAATCGTCATATCCGGCCAGGATCGGTGCAGACCCTCCGCTCTGCGCAGGACGCGAACGCATATTACTCGACAGCCGCTCATGGTTAATCAAAGCGCTCGGACTACGCGTTGGCGCACTCATCGGATCAATTAATGCCGTGCGGCGTGAATTGAAGGTTGCGCATAAACTGGCCCTATTCAACATGAATTTCAATGTCCTATGACACTATCTCACGATAATGTCATCGCGAGATTGAATATTTGAAACAACCAAGTCAAAATCTAAATCATCTGATCGAACTACGCAGAGATACTTCGACGCGTCTTTTATCGCCATTCCTAAGAAATCCATTGCCACACCCGCGATCTCAATGTCCCCGCCCCAGTCTTGACGCTCGAATTTCTCCCTAACATTTCTTGAAATCAAAATAAGAGACCGACAGGAATAATTATCCACACCGAAGATTTTATCTTCGCAGACTATTTTTGAAGGCCAAAGAGATGCTAGCTCATCCAGAATCTCGACCAAGCGTTGACGATCAACCTCCAACGGAGGTATCGTATCATCAATAAAAGAATTCATTTTCGCCTCCCGCGTCGCCCTCGACCTCTTTGATTACTCTTTGATTTCCTGATCGTCCCGTCGCTTCTAAGGGAAAACTGGCGGCCTCCTTTCTCATATTCTCGCCTACTGCGCCACATCTTCCATGTACTGCCTCCGTGTTCATCCACATCGCGCACGAATACACGCCCGCGCTCATCCTGAATCGCCCCGCCACGTAACCGGGCACTTTGTTGAAAATCATTGGAGTCGGGAGTTATAATTACAGTCCCGAAGAAGATTGCGACAAAAATCTCGCCGGCGGTCTGCCCCATATCGGACGCGTCGCCACCCCGATCGGCGGCTTCAAGAAGTGAGGCAGCGGCTTGCGCACCAGCCTCGCCAGGCTCTCCAAGCTGCTCTGACCGCCGTATACCTTCAGCCATCTTGCCAGCTGTCGATTCTTCGTCACTCTGATCATCGTCACCCCACTGGTAGTCGGCCCACCGTCGTCGCGGCCCTGAGCAATATTCAGGCTGGCACGCTATGCCCGAACCCATCCCACTCCAGTCCACCCCATTAACCGGATCATTTGCGACATAGGCATACCAGTTGATGTTGTCCTCGTAGCCGATGGGGTCGGTCTGGAGGAACCGGCCGAGTTGCGGCGAGTACATGCGGGCCTTGTAGTGGTAGAGCCCGATCTCAGGCAGGAA
>PBYQ01000027.1 GCA_002729695.1 Citromicrobium sp.
CCCAGCAGCGGCTCGATCCGCTCGATCTCGCCCATGAAGCTCTTGAGCGTGAACGGCCATTCGAGATAGCTGGACGCGCCCGCCTGCATCGCTGCGACCACCCGGCCGAGCGCGGGGGCTTCCTCGTATCCGATCACCGGCACCAGCCTTGGATCGTCGCCCAGCATCTCGCACAGGCGGGTTGCTGCGCCGCCTTCGTTATGGACCAGCGCCAGCCCCTGCGACCGGCTGAAGGCGAGAAATTCCTCGATCGTGTCGAACGGTTCGGCGTGGCCATCGCCCGCCAGCAGGACGCGACAAACCTCGGCACGCCGATCGGCCTGTGAATCGATCACGAAAAAGGCGTTCATCGCGACCCCGCTTCCCTTCGATGCAGGTGCGATCCCTATCCCGGCAGGCGGAGCAATGCCAATCGCTTGCGCCGCTTGTGCCCAAGTGGCTGTATTCGGGAAGGGCCCGGACCGAAGCCTAGTTCGCTGCGCTGCTTGCCGCCTGGAGCGCGTCGCGGATCTCGATCACGTCGGCGCGCAGCGCCTCGATCGCGTCGACCTGCGTCACGCTGACCGAGCCGAGCAGCAGGCGGCGCGAGCCTTCGTAGAAATGCAGCAGGCTGGCCGCCAGCGGGTTCTCGCGGTCGATGCCCATTTCCAGCGCGGTGAGGATCGCGATGCCCCGCGTGATCGCTGCGCTGCGCCCGGCAGGGTTGCCGCGCATGTCTGCCTGCCGGAGCATCCCCAGCGTGAGCGCAAGCTCGTCGAGGCAATAGACCACGATATCCTGCGCGGTGCCGCCCCGGACGCGGGCGTCGAAGTTGCTCTGCTGGTAGGCGGCGCGGGGTTCGGAGGATGCCAGCATGATCAGTTCCGCTGCGCGTTCCACGCGTCGATCTGCGACTTGAGGAAATCGAGGGTCGATTGCGATGCGGCGATCCGCGAATCCGAGGCGGAGAAGCGCGCAACCATCGAAGCGCGCAGCGCCTCCTGCTTTTCGGCGAGCTTCGCGAGATCCTCGGTCAGCTGTTGCGATTGCGAGGTATAGCGGGCGACCGATCCGGCGAGCGAGCCGGGATCGGTCGATATCGCATTGTTGCGCGCGATCTTGTCGATGGTCGCGAAAATGCCGTTCAGCCCCGGCGTGAACATCGCCGCGACTTCTTCCGGGTGATCGGTCAGCGCCTTTTCGAGCCGTGCACTGTCGAGCTTGAAGGTGCCGTCGCGCTGGATCGCTACGCCCAGGTCGGAAAGCGTGCGCGGCGTGCCGGCTGGCGCGTTGGGCATGATGATCTTGCTGCCAAGCGCGGAAAATTCGGTGCGCAGCGCGCGTGCGCCGTAATCGCGGGAGAGGTCGCCGGACATCGGATCGGTCGCCGCATTGAGCTCGGCGGCGATCTCGTTCAGCGCGCCCACGATATCGGTCATCGCGGTGGTTACGGCGGCCTTGGGGTTGCCGAAGCCGATGACGGTTGCAGAACCCGCGTTGGTCCCCGTCAGTTCAAGGGCCAGACCCGGCGCGGCGTTGGCGATCGTATTGCTCGCGCTGCTACGAGTAAGCCCGTCGAGCTTGTATTGCGCATCCTGCGAGGTTGCCAGCAGTCGCGATGCATCGTCGCCCGGCGCCCAGGCGAGGTTCGCGAGGCCGGGATTGGCGGCATCTTCGGTCGCTTCGACGACGAACCCGCTGTTGAGGCCCTCCGGCCCCTTCATCACCAGCTGCGCGCCGGCGGTGGTCTGCGAGATATACGCGGTCACGCCCGAGTTCTTGGCGTTGATCGCCTTGGCGACGTCGGCCAGCGTCGCACCTGCGGCAACGTCGATCGTGACGGTGCCTTTGGAGGCATCTTCGGTGAAGGCTGCATTGGACGTCGCGCCGAACCGGATCGTCAGCTGGCCTGCGCCGACCGTGTCGGTGGAGGCAGTATAGGCGGGTCCGGCCAGCGTCTGCCCCTTGGCGAGCTGCGTGACTTCCAGCGAGTAGGTACCCTTGCCCGACGTGCCGATCGGCGCCGAGACCTTTGCGATCGCCGAATTGGCAATGGTCGGCTGGGCGGAAAGATCGCCCGTGCGAACCCGGTCGCCAAGCGCGCTGGCAAAGGAGGAGAGCAGGCTGCGCAGCGTCGAGGCGAGCGAAATCTGCCGATCGAGCACCTCGGACTTGCTTTCGAGGCGTTGCTGGCGCGATTCGAACTGCGCCTTCGCCAGGTCCTCGGCCAGCGCGACCATGTCGACGCCACTGCCCGCTCCCAGCGTGCTCGCGATTGAAGATGCTCGGGTGCTGCTCGTTTCCATTGCAGGTTAGAACGGCGGGAGGCCGCCGGAATTAATGGTGGAAATCGATATTAAAGCCGACCGTCGGCGTCGAAACGCAGCGCAACGGGAACCTCGATTGCGGGCAGCGGCGGCAGTTCGCCACGCTTGAGCGAGAGGACATAGGCAAGCACGGCGGCAATGGCGCCGTACAGGTCTTCGCAGATCATCTGCCGTTCGCGGCTGGTGAAGTAGACCGAACGGGCGAGCTGCGGATATTCGAGCGTCGGCAGGCCGAACTCGCGAGCCAGTTCCTTCATCGCCAGCGCCTTGTCGCCCCGGCCCTTGGCCAGCACGATCGGGGCGGAGGCTTTTTCGGGATCGTAGGTCAGCGCGACCGCGAAGTGCGTCGGGTTGGTGATGACGAACTGCGCCTCGCGCATCGCACCCGACACCGAACCGGCAGCAATGTCGCGCTGCCGCTGGCGGCGCGCGCCCTTGGCTTCGGGCGAACCTTCGCTCTCCTTGTTCTCGTCCTTCACTTCCTGAAAGCTCATCTTGAGCTTCTTGTTGCGGCGGACCCACTGGATCGGCAGGTCGACGGCGGCGATGACCACCAGCCCCCCGCACAACGCGACGAACAGCGATATGATCGCGCCCCATGCGGTCGTCAGCTGCTGCGACAGATTGCCGCGGCCGAGGCCAAGCAGGCTTTCGTAGGACGAGTACCACCATACCGCGGCGATCGAGCCGAGCAACGCGACCTTGAGCAGGCCCTTGCCCATCTCGATCAGCCCGTTCGGGCCGAACATCCGCTTGAGGCCCGAGGCGGGATTGATGCGGGTGTGCTTGAATTCGAGGTTCTTCATCACGAACCGCCCCTTGCCGAAGGCAAGCTGGCTGGCGAGCGTGACGAGGATGACCGGCACCGCCAGTGCGAAGATGGGGGGCAGGGCTGCGGTCAGCCCTTCCATCATCAGCCGTTCGGGGCGGAAATCGGCGATCTCGCCCGAATCGAACTGGAAGCTTTCCCGCAGCAGGCTGGAAATATCGGCGACCAGCCACGGTCCGCCGAACGCGAGCCAGGCCGCGCCGACGAGCATCACCACCGCCGTGCCCAGATCCTTGGAGCGCAGCACGTCGCCCTTGTTGGCGGCGTCGCGCAGGCGCTTTTCCGATGGCGCAAATGTCTTTTCGCCGGCCGTCTCGCTCATGGCGTCATCACGCTTTCGGCCTGGCCGAGCGCGACCTCCACCAGGTCGCCGAACTGGTCATAGATCAGCGGAGCGGCGATGATCAGCGCGGCTATGCCCGCGAGCACGCCCGCAGGCAGGCCGAGCGCGAAGAGGTTGAGCGATGGGGCGGAACGGCTGAGAATGCCGGTGACGATCTGCACCAGCAGCAGGATCACCGTGACCGGCAGCGCGATGCGCAACGCGGTTTCGAACAGCGTTCCGCCGAAGCCCGCGATCGCCTCGAACCGCTCGGGCGCGACCCATGTCTGGCCGGGCGGGAAGGCGTGGTAGCTTTCGGTCACCAGCGCGATCCATTGCAGGTGCGCGCCGGTGGCAAGGAAGATGAGCGTCAGGACGATGATGAAATACTGGCCGAAAGCGGTGGTGGTGCCGCCGGTGCCCGGATCGCTCGTCTGCGCCATGCTCATCCCCATGCTCCCGCCGATCACCTCGGCGGCAATGGTCGGCGCGGCGAAGGCGATCTGGAGGACGAAGCCGAGCATCAGCCCGATCAGCGCCTCTCCCGCGAGCGCGAGCATCCCGTCGAGCGTGAGCAGGGCAGGGGGCGTGACGATTTCGGGCAGCCAGATGGACACGAAAATCGCCATCGCGCCGGTGAACGACACGCGGACCATGACCGGGATGTTGGACGCCCCGAAAAATGGCGCGGCAAGCAGCGCGGCGCCGATGCGCGTCATCAGGAAGACGACGCGCCACAGGTCGCCCTCCAGCCCCCCGATCCCCAAGTCGAGCGCGATCATCGGCCCGGCCTAGTGCCCGATCCGGGCGATCTCGACGAAGATTTCCTGCGTGAAATCGGTCACCAGCGCCATCATCGATGCGCCGAGGATGACCAGCACGAAGGCCACTGCCGCCAGCTTGGGGACGAAGGTGAGCGTCTGTTCGTTTACCGAAGTCGCCGCCTGGATCAGCCCGATGACGAGGCCGAGCCCCAGCGCGGCCAGCAGGATCGGTGCGGCGACCAGCGCGGTGGTCCACAACATGCGGTCCACCATCGAAAGCAGGAGAGACATTTCATCCATCGGTCGGGTCACATGAAGCTGGAGGCGAGGGAGCCCATCAGCAGCGCCCATCCGTCGACGAGGACGAACAGCAGCAGCTTGAAGGGTAGCGATACGAGCATCGGGCTCATCATCATCATGCCGAGGCTCATCAGCACGGACGAGACGACGAGGTCGATGACGAGGAAGGGCAGGAACAGCATGAAGCCGATCTGGAATGCGGTCTTCAGTTCGCTGGTCACGAAGGCGGGCAGCAGGATCGAAAAGGGCACGTCCTGCGGGCTTTTGAACTTGGGCGCGTCGGCGATGTTGGCGAACATCTGCAGGTCGGTTTCGCGCGTCTGCTTGATCATGAACTTGTGGAATTCGCCCCCGGCGCGTTCGATCGCGACCTCGGCGTTGATCTGCCCGCCCGCATAGGGCTCCAGCGCGGCGGTGTTCACGCGGTCGAGCGTGGGCGCCATGATGAACAGCGACAGGAACAGCGAAATCCCGATCAGCACCTGGTTGGGCGGCGACTGTTGCAGGCCCAATGCCTGCCGCAGGATCGCCAGCACCACGATGATGCGCGTGAAGCTGGTCATCATCAGCAGCAGCGCCGGCAGGATCGTCAGCAGCCCCATGACGAGGAGCAGCTGGAGAGACAGGCTCAGCGGTTCGCCGCCTGCTCCGCCAAGCTCGCCGAACGCGCGGTCGAGCGCACCGGCAGCGGCGCTGTCGGTCGGCACGGCGGCGGCTGCGGTGGCAGCGGCAGAAGCAGCGGTGGTGTAGGCGAGCGCGCCGAACACGGCGGCCCACCTGACGAGACGTGCGATCACGCGGCGAACTCCGCCATGTCCGATCCCGTCCGCTCCGACGCGGGCCGGGCCCGCGCGGGTGCCTCGGCCAGACGGGTCAGCCCGCCCTTCGAGGTCGAGACGAGGATTTCACGCCCATGAAACTCGATCACCGCGAGCCGCAGGGTGGGCGAAAGCATGGTGGTCTCGACGATGCGGACGGCCTTTTCGCCGCCGGTCGGGCCACCGAACTGGCCCTGCATCCGCTTGGCCAGCTTCAGGCTGCCCCAGATCATCCCCCCGATCAGCGGCAGCAGGATGAGCAGCTTGAGGATGTAGATCAGCATCAGATCTGCTCCACCGTCGGCGGCGGTGCGCGGCGTTCCTCCATCGGCTGCTGGCCCGGTTGCGCAGAGACCTGCGGCGCGGATGCGGGTGCGGCGGTGGGCGTGCCCGCGCCGACCAGTTCGAGGATGCGGATCGCGAAGCGATTGCCCTGCGCAACCACTTCGCCGCGCGCGATCAGGCGGCCGTTGACCATGATGTCGAGCGGCTCGTCGGTCAGCCGGTCGAGTTCGACCAGGCTGTTCTCCCCCAGCGTCAGGATCTCGCGCAGGGGCAGGTTCTTGCGCCCGAGTTCGACCGTCAAGCGAACGTCGATTTCCTGGATCAGGCCGTAGCCATCGAATGGCATGGTCATGGCTTACTTGTCCTTCGCAAACGCGGTGTGATGGATTTCGAGCGCGACGCGATCGTCGAGCGCACCCACGGCTCCGTGGGCGATGGCGATGTCCGCAATGCTCAGCGGCACGGTGCGGTGAATAGGGACGGGCAGGACGGTGCCCACCTGCAGCGCGACGATGCGTGACAGCGGGATCGCCATATCGACCAGCGTCGCGGTGGTCGCGAACTCGACATGGCCGAGCGCGGAGACGAGGATCGATTCATCGCCGATGCACCGGCGCGCGGGCTGCCCTGCGGGAGTATCGGTGACGAACTGGACGAAGCTCGTCTCGCAGGTCGTGAACGTCAGCGTCAGCTTGGGCAGGTCGGGCCGGATCACGGCGATGGTCGCCATGTGAGCCCTGGCACGCGCGCCTGCCGGAGCGATTTCGTTCAGGTTGCTGCCGCGTTCGGCGGCGGCAAGATCGCCGCGCCCCGTCGCCTCCACGCAGGCCGCGAGCAGTTCGGCTTCGATCTGGCGGGCGAAGCGGTTGGCGGACGCGGGCAGTACGGCGGCGTCGGGTGCGCCCTCGCCATCGCCGCCGAGCATCCGGTCGAATTCGCCGATCATCGCGCTTACCCTGGCGCTCGCCAGGATGCCGAGGCCCTTGCCCGGCAGCGCAAAGCGCGCGTGATGCATGTTGGCGCCCAGCGTATCCGCCAGCGCGTCGATGTCGCAGGCCTCGCACCCTACCAGTTCGGTCTCCAGCTTGCGCACATCGAGCAACTCCGCCAGCCTGGGGCGCAGGGCGCGCGCCAGGCGCGTGCCGAAGCGCGTGAAATCGCCCGCGACGTCGAGCGTCTCGAGCGAATTCGAGAGCAGCTCTTCGCAGTGCTGCGCGGCGCGGGTTGCGCCAGTAGGGGTGGCACCTTCGATCATTGGATGATGAGCGAGCGGAAATAGACGTTGTCGACCCCGCCGAAGCCTTCGTGCGCGATCAGTTCCTCGTTGATCGCCTTGGTCAGCCGCTCTTGCAGCTGCAGCTTGCCTTCGGCCGTTTCGAGATCGCCCGCGTCGGTGGATGCCAGTTCGACGAGGATGCGCGAGCGGATCGACAGCTCGTGATCGTGCAGCCACATCAGCACACGCCCGTCCTTCATGGTCGACGCTGCCAGGCTGACCTGGATCAGGTTCATCCCGCCCGCCAGGTTGGAGGTGAATTCGTCCTGGAATTCGTAATAGGCGGTGCGATACTTGCTGCCGCCCGTGCCGTGGACGACCTTGGCACCTTCTTCCTTCTCGCCGACGACTTCGTAGGGATCCTCTTCGCCCTTGAGCACGAATTTCGGCCCGGTATCCTTGGGCTCTGCGTGCTCGCCCCCGATCATCCCAGTGGCAAAGGCCGCGTAGGTTCCGCCACCGCCTGCGCCAAGCAGCACGACGCTGAGGATCAGCAGTTTCAGGAAGCCGCCCTTCTTTTTCTTGGGCGTTTCGTCGGTCGTTTCAGCGTCGTTGCTCATGGTTAATTCCGTCTAGGTCTCGATGGTTAATCAGGCGTAAATTCCGCCGTCGGATTTCTGATCGGGCCGGCCCTGCGCGCTCCCCGGGTTGCCCTGCCGACCGGTGCCGCGCCCACCGCCATCGGTGTCGCCGCGACGATCGGATTGCGCGTCGCCCGGCATGCCGGACTGGCGCGCATCACTGCCGCCCCCGTGGGCGGAGCTGGCAAGCTGGCTGTGCAGGGTCTGGCCGGGGGCCTGCGCCTGCGCGTCGGCAATGCGCAGGTGCGGCCGGTCGGCGGCGATGGCGGCGGCGAGCGATCGCTGCGTATCGCTGTCCTGCGCGGCCACCTCGACATCCAGCGTGTTGCCGCTCGCTTCGAAGGTCAGCGAGAGATTGCCCAGTTCCTTGTGCGCCACCGCGATGGTGGCCGACGCGCTGCCCGCGCTGCTGCGCGCCGCAGCGATCCGGTCAACCAGTCCGGCGAGGTCGGGGAAATGGGGGAGGGCGCCCGTCTGGGGGGTGCTCCCGAATATGGGGGTGGCGAAAGGCGTGGGGCCCACCGGTGCCGCAATGCCCTGGACGGGCGAAGCGCCGTTGGCGGTTTGCCCGCCGGGCTGGCTGGCGTCGATGGCGATCATGGGCCGCTCTGCCGCGACCGGCTTGTCGGCGGCGCGCAGTTGGAGGCTGAGCCCGGTCTGCGGAAGCTCGGTGGCGACCTTCGCTGGCGAGGCCGCCGAAGCGGTGGCGGGCGACTGGCTTGCCTGGCGACTGGACGGTTCGGGCTGGGCATCGCCTGCCTGTGCCTTGCCCTCTCCGCGCGGCGCGCCGTCTCCACCGAGGAATTGCTGCGCCGTCTGCGAGGCAGCGCTTTCGGCCTTCGTGAAGGCGGTCGGCGTGGCCGCAGAAGGCGTGTTGGAAACGGTGGGCCCCGCTGCCGGATCGGTGGCTGCCTTGGCCTGCTGGAGGCCTGCAACGTTGGCTGCCGCTATGACGGTCGCCCCGTCCACGGAGATCGCGGGCGGCGTTGCGGGAGTGTCGACCGCGAGTTCGAACGGGGCGGGCTGCGCGCCGGGCACCGTTACCGCAATCGCGGGTGCGCCCGTCGCCTGCTCCGTGAGTTCGATCTTGGGATCGGCTGGGCGTGCCTCCTTGGGCTTTGCCCCAGCGCGCTCTTTCACCGCCGCGGCGACCTCGGGAGTCACCGGCTCGCCCCGGGTCGCAACCGGATTGGCCTTGCTTGTCTGAGGAGCCGGCGTCCCGCCAGCCGCCTTTGTCGGGAGTGCCGGGGTGGTGGATGCGGCGTCGTTTTCCGTCTGCGGCTTCGGTCCGGTGCCGGTCTCGTCCTGTGAGGCGGGCGGGGGCGCCTTGGCCGATTGCGGAATAGGCGCAGCGGTATTGGGCGCGGTCGAGGCAGCGGCAATTTCACTCCGCGCGGGCGGCAAATCTTTGCCGCTTTCCGCCTCGATTCCGCCGGGGGGAAGCGGCTCGCCGTCTGGCGGCGTCGTGTTCGAAGGCGCTGAAGGGACCGGCGGAGCCAGCTTTGAAGTCGGTCGCATTCCCGCCTCGACGCCTGCATCCACGCCGTCCCCATCCGCAGCGATGTCCGCTTCGGCAGACTTCGGCTCGCCCGGCATATCGCCCTCTACCGCCGGTTTGCCTGCGGCCTTGCTCGCCTTGCCGAGCAATTCGGCAAAGGCGTCGGGCAGGGTGCGGCCGGCTTCGAGCGGGGGCAGGCCCTCCAGCGGAAGGCCCGAAACGTCGATGGATTTGGAGGGCGTGAGATTGAAACTTATCGCTGTCATGCGGACCCCGTCGATTGATTGGTGCTCTCTATTCAAGATGCGTGCCAATCACCGGCGATGGGGTGCATTTCCTCAGCGTTTGGCGAGTTTCTCGCGCAGGTTGGAGACCGCGACATGATAGTTTTCCTCGGCCTTGCGGCGGCGCCGTTCGGTCTGGGCAAGCGCCGCCATCGTCGCGTCGGACTGATCGCGTGCGTCCTTCGCGTGGCGCTCCGCCACATGGCTGAGATCGCGCAGCTGGCTGCTCATCGTGCCCGCCCGCTGCAGGCTTTGCGCATCGGTGGCGTTGGTGGCGCTGGCGTAGTGGGCGGCGAGCGCGCGGGTCTTGGCCGAAACCGCGTCGAGCCGTGCGCGCTGCGCCTCCGCCTCGGCTGCGGCGAGCGCCGACTGGCGCTGCTCGACGGTGCGCACCCGCTCGATCAGGCGGGTACGCCTGATGCGGCGATGCTCAGGCGTCATCGGCCATCAGTTCCTGCAATTGCCCGACAGCCTCGAACAGGGTGACGTGCTCGCCCAATTCCTGGCCGAGGAAGCGCGACATCGGTTCGTGCATTGCAATCGCCTTGTCGAGCGTGGCGTCCTGCCCAGGGCGATAGGCCCCCATCAGCACCAGATCGCGGTTTTCCTCGTACACCGCATTGAGCGCGCGGAACTTGCGCGCTGCGACGACGTGGGCAGGCGGCACGATATCGTTCATCACGCGGGAAAGCGACGCGCCGACGTCGACCGCCGGATAGCGGCCGCGCTGCGCGATGTCGCGCGAGAGCACGATATGCCCGTCGAGGATCGAGCGTGCGGTGTCGACCACCGGATCGTTCTGGTCGTCGCCATCGGCGAGCACGGTGTAGATGCCTGTAATCGCGCCGCCGCTCTCGCCCGAGTTCCCCGCACGTTCGATCAGCTTGGTAATCGTCGAAAGGGCGGAGGGCGGATAGCCGCGCGCCGCGCCGGGTTCGCCCAGCAGCATGCCGATCTCTCGCGCGGCATGCGCCACGCGGGTCAGGCTGTCGAGAATCAGGAGAACCTTCTTGCCCTGCGCGCGCAGTTCCTCGGCAATCGAGGTGGCCAGCATCGCGCCGCGCAGGCGCAGGTTCGCCGCGTGGTCCGCCGGGACCGCCACGATGGCGGTGCGCGGGCCTGCCGGGCCGCTCATGTGGCGGGCCACGAAGTCCGAAACTTCGCGCGCACGCTCGCCGATCAGGCCGACCACGATCGCATCGGCTTCCGCGCCGCCCACGATCATGTCCATCAGCACGGACTTGCCGACGCCCGATCCGGCCATGATGCCGACGCGCTGGCCGATCCCGATGGTGGTGAGCGCGTTGAGCGAACGGATGCCGGTGTCGAAGGGTAGCGAAACGCTCGTCCGGTCGAGCGCGCCCGTCCGCCAGCCGCCCGCAGGCCATTCGCGCGTTGCATGAACCGGCCCGCCGCCATCGATGGGATCGCCCGATGCATCGACCGCGCGGCCGAGAAATTCCTGCCCCACGCGGACCATGCCGGGGCGGCCTTCGGGGCGCACGATGGCGCCGGGGCGCAGCAGCACCGTGTCGCCCAGCATCATCATGATCGTGTGGCCGTTGCGAAAGCCGATTGCCTCCGCGAGATGTTGCTGCCCGCCGCCGTGAACGATCGAGCATACGCTGCCGATGGGTACGCCGAGGCCGCTGACTTCGATCAGCCCGCCATCGCAGGCGACCACGCGGCCGAAGCGGCGCGGCGCAAGATCGACCGATCCGCCGGAGATCCCCGCAAGCGTTTCGTCGATCAGGTTCAGCATTGAGCGAGCGCTTCGGCGACGGCTTGCCGCCATTGGGCCGGGCCGTCTTCCACGCCGCCGTCATCGGTATCGATCCGCAGGCTGCCTCGCTCGATGGCCGGATCGGGCACCAGCGTCAGCGCGGGGTCGACCAGCGGGAGGACCAGCGCGTGATCGCTCGGGTGCAGGCGGACGATCCGCTCGTCGGTCTTGCGTTGCAGCAACGCGGCAGCCGCCTCGACACGCCGGCCGAGCCCTTCGATATCGAGCGCCAGCGGCAGCACGGCATCCTCGCACAGGGCCACCACGGTTTCGCGCAGTCGTTCGCGCAGCTGTTTTGCGCTGTCTTCGTCGAACCGGGCGAAGGCGAGGGTGATGGCGGCACGCGCCGCGTCTTCCTCGGCGCGTTGCGCGGCGACCTCCGCCAGCGCGGCGCTGCGGCCTTCTTCGCAGCCTCGTGCATGGGCTTCGGCCACCGGGTCGACCCGTCCGCTCGCAGAGCCGGGCGAACCCTGTTGGGCGGCAGCCCCAGCGCGAAATGCGGCGTGGGGCGTAAATCCGCGCCGCTCGCGCAGTTCGGAGAGCGGCAGCCTACACGTAGTCGTCATCGGCATCGCCCATAATCAGGTCGCCCTCGGCAATCAGGCGCTTGGCGACCGCGATCACCTCGCGCTGCGCCGATTCGACGTCGGCACGCTTGATCCGGCCCATGCTTTCAATCTCATCGCGCAGGCCATCGGCGGCACGGGTCGACATGGCACCGTAGAAAATCTCGCGATCGTCTTCGCTCAGCCCGCGCAGCGAGTTGATAAGGATTTCGTTGTCGACCTCGCGCAGCAGGGTGCCGATCTGCTTGGTATCGAGCACGAACAGGTGCTCGAACTTGAACATTTCGTGCTCCAGCTGCTGGTGCAGGATTTTGTCGATCTTGCCGATTTCCGGCATCACTTCCTTTTCGACGCTGCGATGCGCGCGGTTGATGATCTCGGCCGCTTCCTTGACCCCGCCCATCGTCAGCGGGACCGAGCCATGGCGCTGCTGGATCATGCCCTCGACCGTTTCTTCGAGGATTTCGATCGCCTGGCGCGACACCGGGCCGAGCCGCGCCACGCGGTGCAGCACCGGCGTGTGCAATTCGCGCGGCAGCGCGGCGAGCGTGGCCGCGGCGGTATCGGTGTCAAGCTGCAGCAGCAGCACCGCGATTGCCTGCGGGTGTTCGTCGGCCAGCATTTCGGCAATCACGCCGGGATCGAGCCAGCGCAGCACGGCCAGCGTGGGCGAGGGTTCTGCCTTCTGCTCGGGCGCGACCTGCCGGATCAGGCTGTCCGCCTTCATGTCGCCGACCGCGCTCGTGAGCATGCGCTTGACGCTGTCCACCCGCCCGTGGGCGGAGATCGCGCCCGTGCCGATCGACCGCGAGAAGCCGGTGATCGCATCGGAGATCGATTGTGGATCGATCTCGCCCAGCGTGCACATGCGCGAGGCGAGCTGGCGCAGTTCGCCCGGTTCCATCTGCGACAGGATGCCGGTCGCGTCCTGTTCGCTCATCAGCATGATCATGATCGCGGCGCGATCGATCCCGCCCGGTGTGTGCGTTGCCATGTCGCTCATCGTGCGGCCTCGCTCGGGACGGGTTCGGCCAGCATCCGGCGCAGCGCCTGCACGGCGTCGTCGGGCTGTTCGCGCGCGATCCGCTGTGCGAGCTGGATCTGCGCGTCGAGGTCTTCACGGTCGAACGTGGCAGCTGTGGGAAGCAGCGCCTGCGTGCCATCGACGCCGGGCAGCTCGTTCTTGTCCGCCTTGGCGCCCTTGCCCTTCAGCATCTTGAGCGCAGGTCGCACGCCCAGCAGCAGGACCAGCAGCACCGCGAGCAGCGCGACGACATTGCGCACGATCATCGCAAACCAGCTCGTTTCGTAAAACGGCGGTTCTTCCATCGTCACTTCGCTGAACGGGCGCATCACCACGGTGACCTTGTCGCCGCGTTCGGCGCGTGCGCCGACGGCGGCGGACACCAGTTCCTCGATCTTCTTGATGTCGGCGGCGTTGGCGCCTTTCATCGCGTTCTTGTCGATCGCGACGGCGACCGACACGGTCTTGATCGCGCCCGGCGTCAGGTTGGAGACCGAGACTTCGCGACCCAGTTCGTAGGTCCGCGTCGCCGAGCTGTCGTCGACGGTCGGCTTGGCATCGGCGGGCGGCGTATCCTGTGGCGCGCGGTTGGCCGCTTGCGCTTCGGCGGGCGGAGTATTCGCGGTCGCACCGGGAATGCCGCTGGCAGAGGCCTGCGAGGTCGAGGATTGCTGCGTCGTCTCGCGACGGACCACGCCATCCTTGTCGTAGCTTTCGCGCGCTGAGGTAACCTCGTTCATGTCGAGCTCGACCTGGACCTGACTGGAAAAGGCATTGGCGCCAATCATCGGGCTCAGCAGCTGGTCCACCTGCGCGGTCAGCTTGGCTTCCATCTGCGATTGCAGGTCGAGCCGTTCGCTGCCCGCGCCTTCGCGCTTGCTGGTCAGCAGGTTGCCGTGCTGGTCGACCACCCGCACCGCGTCGACCGAAAGACCGGGCACCGATCCGGAAACGAGATTGACGATCGCGGCGACCTGGCTGTCGGCCAGCTGGCGACCGGGTGCCATGCGCACCATGATCGATGCCGACGGAGCGACATCGTCGCGTACGAAGACCGACCGTTCGGCCTTGGCGATATGGACGCGCACGGATTCGACGCCGTCGATCTCCTTGATCGTCAGCATCAGCTCGCGTTCCTGCGCGGCGCGCAGCCGGTCGCCTTCGAGCGTGCGGCTGGCGCCCAGCGGCAGGCTGTCGAGCATTTCGGAGCCGGTTTCGGGCGCGGCGATCGCACCATCGGCGGCAACCATCATGCGCGCACGATAAAGATCGCTCTCGCTGACGCTCAGCGCGCCGGTGTTGTTGTTGATCTGGTAATCGATCCCCGCCTGGTCGAGCGTTGCGACCACCGCTGCACGGCTGGTGTCGTCGAGCGAGGAATAGAGCACGCGCTGCGGCCCGGGGGCGAGCGTGCTCCACAAAAGCGCGGCGACGCCGACCCCGGCGAGACCGATGAACCAGGGCAGGGCCTTGCGCACCAGCGGCTGCGCGGCAAAGGCACGCGCGCGCTGGCCCATGTTGCCCTCACCGCTCATCAGCGGCTCGAGGACGTTGTTCTGCCCGGGAGGGGGCGACGAGCCGGCGCCATTGGGCGCACCGGCAGGGACTAGACCGGCCATCTATCAGACCCCCATCCGCATGATTTCCTGGTAGGCGCTGAGCAACTTGTTGCGCACCTGCAGGGTTGCTTCGAACGCCACGCCCGCTTCCTGGCGGGCGAGCATGACCTTGGCGATATCGGTGACTTCGCCGCGTTCGTAGGCGGCGGTGATGTCGCCCGACCGGGTCTGCGCGGCGTTCACGCCGTCCAGCGCGCTGCGGAGCGAGTCGGCGAACCCGCCGCTCTCCTGCGCGGGCTTCGCCTCGTTCGTGGCGGCGGCCTTGTCCTGGTGCAGCTCCTGCAGCACCGAAGAGCGGTCGATGATCTGCTTGCGCAGCGCCATCACTTGTTCGATTGCGCCTCCTCCGGCGCCCGATACCGGGTTCATCTTGCGCCTCCCACTGCGATGCCCGCCTCACGGAACGAGGCGAGGCGATAGCGCAGCGTGCGCTCGCTGATGCCCAGTTGCCGGGCGGCTTCGGCACGGCGACCGTTGCACGCATCGAGCGTTTCCATGATCGCGTTGGCTTCGGATTCGCGGACGATCTTGGACAGCCTGCGCGCACCGCTGGGCTTCACTTCGTAGACGCCCGGATTGATCGGCGAATTGTCCTGCGGCAACGGAGCCTCGCTCGAGGCGACTGATCGCACCGGCGTGTCGAACACGATATGTTCGGTCCAGATCGCCGGCTTGCCCGCAGCAAGCAGCAGCGCACGGCGAATGACGTTTTCCAGCTCACGGACATTGCCCGGCCACTTGTGGGCCCGCAGCACAGACAGCGCGCTGTCGGACAGCCACGGGATCGTCTGGCCCTTGGTGTGATGACGCAGGATCATTGCGAAGGCGAGCGGGGCGATATCGCCCGGGCGCTCTGCCAGCGGGTTGAGCGTCATCGGAAACACGTTGAGCCGATAGAACAGATCTTCGCGGAAACGGCCTGCGGCGACTTCCGCCGGAAGATCGCGGTTGGCGCATGCGATGACGCGGACGTCGACCTTGATCGGGGTGGTCGCACCGATCGGGACGACTTCGCCTTCCTGCAGGGCGCGCAGCAGCTTGGCCTGCAGGGGCAGCGGCATCTCGGCGATTTCGTCGAGCAGCAGCGTGCCGCCGTCGGCAGCGCGGAAGAAGCCTTCGCCCGAGGCGTTGGCGCTGGTGAAGGCGCCTTTCTCGTGGCCGAACAGCAGCGCTTCCAGCATCGTTTCGGGAATGGCGGCACAGTTGACCGCAACGAACGGCTTTTCGGCCCGGGCGCTGCGCTGATGGATGAACTGCGACAGCACTTCCTTGCCGGTGCCGGTCGGCCCGTGGATCAGCACGGGAATATCGGTCTGCGCCAGCCGGTCGGCGAGCGAGATGACCGCCAGCGATACCGGATCGGCCGCAACCGGGCCGCCATTGGCGCACAGAAGCGCTACCAGTGCGGCGATCGTCGCCTCGCTCGTGGAATCGTTATACCGGATCGTGCCGCCCTTGCCGGCAAGTTCCAGCCCGTTGGCCTCGGCGCGTTCGAGCACGATCGTGCGGCCATGGTGGCTGCTTCTCGGATCGCCCGCATCGACCAGCTGTACCGGTCGGTCGAAGAACAGCGAGGTAGCAATCCCCGTCAGCCTCGATGCGACAGCCCCGTGTTCGCGCTGACAGCGCGCCGTTTCGTTAACCCCGATCATGACGACCCCGTTCCACCCAATAGCGTCACTTGTTGAGGCAGCTTTTTGCCGGTGGGACGTGCAAAATGTGGTTACTTTTAGTCGTAGTAGAATTCCCACGGGTAAAAATACCCACATGACAAAACTTTTTGATCGAGCCCCTTAACTTTCCCGTTCCCCCGCCGGTCTGTGTCCCAGCTGCTGCGAACCGATCCAAGCCACGGCAGTGAGTTTTGTGTCAGGGAGACTACCAAGATGAGCGTTATCAACACCAATATCAGCGCCATGAAGGCGGCGAATGCCACCTCGCAGGCGACCAAGGCCATGGGCACCGCAATGGAACGCCTTTCGACCGGCAAGCGCATCAACTCGGCCAAGGACGACGCGGCCGGCCTCGCGATTGCATCCTCGATGACGTCGCAGGTGCGCGGCATGGCCCAGGGCATCCGCAACGCGAACGACGGCATTTCGATGGCGCAGACCGCCGAAGGCGCGCTGAACGAAGTGACCAACATGCTGCAGCGCCAGCGCGAGCTGGTCGTGCAGGCCTCGAACAACACCTATTCGGCCGACGATCTTGCCAACCTGAAGTCCGAAATGGACGCGCTGAACACGCAGATCGGCAACATCACGTCGAACACGCAGTTCAACGGCCAGAACCTGTTCGACGCGACTGCCGGTACCGCCGGTACCGTGACGATCCAGGCCGGTGCTAACGAAACCGACACGGTCGATATCGACCTGTCGACCGACCTCACCACCGATGCCGATCTGGTTGCCGCCGCTGCGGTCGACGTGACCGCGCTGGTGGCGGGCGACATCGCCAAGTTCGACGACGCGATCAAGGTGGTCTCCACCGTGCGTGCTGGCCTCGGTGCTTCGCAGAACCAGCTCGAATCTGCTGTTACCAACCTCAACAACAACATCACCAACCTCTCCGATGCGCGTTCGCGGATCGAAGACACCGACTATTCGACCGAAACGACCGCGCTGGCGAAGGCGCAGATCCTCAGCCAAGCTTCGGGCGCCATGCTGGCCCAGGCCAACCAGAGCCAGCAGAACGTTCTTTCGCTGCTGCGCTAAGTACCGGTTCAACAACACTAACGAGGGCGCTTGGCCCGTCGCTTTCGAGCGGCGGGCCATTTGCTTATGGGCGATGCGTGTCTGGGGCTTGGTCCAAATAGCTGCGCATTACCGGCACCCCATCGATACCGTGGTTCCCAGCAGTGAACCGGCGCTGCGTAGCGATGCGCATGATGGCACTGCGCGCAGCTGCGTCGAAGTCGGCTCCCTGGTCGGAGTTCGCGATCGCACAGGCCGTCGCCCTCGCTTCGTCGTCCTCCGTCGGGCGATACTCGATCGTTACCGTCGCG
The DNA here is from genome assembly GCA_002729695.1 of Citromicrobium sp. GTDB lineage: Bacteria > Pseudomonadota > Alphaproteobacteria > Sphingomonadales > Sphingomonadaceae > Alteriqipengyuania. The sequence goes on from PBYQ01000027.1 coordinate 17,260, forward strand.
GCGTCGCCAGAGATGGTCGGGCCCGGCAACTCCACTGCCGTGGCTAGCCGACCTTCGACCAGTTCGGGCGGTAGAACCCTGTCGACTGCTCCCGCGAAGACGCGAGGCGCGGCATCGTCGGACTCGGTCGACTGCGCTCGGGGTCAGGCGGATTCCACCTGACCCTGCTCGTCGCTTCGCATCGACTTGCCGGGGTTCTCGCACCAGTTGGATGGGTGGCAGTTGGGCTCTGCCTCGAGCAGGCTCTCGCTCGGCGTGTGTAGCGGTACGGCCTGAAGGGCGCCGGGCACATCGCAAGGATCGCACTTGCTTTCTGCGCGATCACCGCTCGCCCCGGCTTTGGCTGCCTAGGTCCCCACCTGATCGGGAGAGGTGAGCAGGCCATGAGGAGGCTGTGATCCTTCCAAGCGTCGTCGCCCAGAAAATTGACCACACTTGTTTACGGGTTGTTTAGATCGCGAATACGCGGCTGCGCCCGTCACCTGCAGAAATGCGTGCGACGGGCGCAATCGCGTTAATCGTGTTTTTCGCGGCGTGCCGGGAATCGTCCGAAGGGGGACGAAACCGGCTTCCCGGTTCCTTCCACCCTCGCGCGGGTCAGTGCGCGAGGACGATGGAGATGCGGCGGTTGCGTGGGTCGGACGGGTCGTCCTTCACCAGCAGCTCGGTATCGGCGACGCCCTCGATCCGGCGGAAGCTCGAATCCGGGATGCCGTGAACCATCAGCGTCTGCCGCGTGGCTTCTGCGCGACCGGCCGAGAGCGACCAGTTGTTGATCCGCCCCGGGTGCTTCCACGGCAGGCTGTCGGTGTGTCCGCGGACGATGATTTTCCGCTTTTCGGGTTCGATGGCCATCGCGATCGCGGTGAGCAGCTCGGTCGCATCGCGTGTCAGCACGGTGGTGCCGAGGTTGAACATCGAGAAGTCGGCATCGTCGACCAGATCGATCCGCACGCCTTCGGTGGTGTCGACCATCTTGATCTGGCTCATCAGCTTCGAAAGGCGCGGGTCCTTCTGCAGCTTGTCCTTCGTGCGCGAGGATATCCGCTGGATCATGCGCTCGGCTTCCTTGGGGCCGCCGATCGCGTCCTTGGGAACGGTGATTTCCTTGTTGCCGGTCTGCCCCTGGCGGTTGGGATAGTCGTCGACCGACGTCAGCGAGTCGCCGGCCAGCAGGCCATGCGCGCCTGCGCCGCTATCCTTGATCTTGACCAGCGTGGGCGTGAAATAGTCGGCCAGCCCCTTGCGCTGGTCCTCGGTCGTCGCGCCGAGCAGCCACAAAAGCAGGAAGAACGCCATCATCGCGGTCACGAAGTCCGCATAGGCGACCTTCCAGGCACCGCCATGGTGCCCGGCCTCGACCACCGTGACCTTCTTGACGATGATCGGTGGCAGGTTGTCTCCGGTCTTCGATGCCACGTCAGCGACCCCGCAGCGCGTCGAGCAGTTCGGTCAGGCCGGGGCGCACATTGTGGCCGAGGCTGGAGCGCGCGCTTTCCACCACCAGCGGCTGCGGGTGGCCGTAGAGCGAGGCGATGATGACCTGCTTGACTGCGTGGAAAATCTGTTCGTCCTGTTCGATCACCTGCTTGAGGCGCGAGGCGAGCGGGCCGACCATGCCATAGGCAAGCAGCACGCCGAGGAAGGTGCCGACCAGCGCGGAGCCGATCATTTCGCCCAGAATCTCGGGTGGCTTGTTGATCGAACCCATGGTCTTCACCACGCCTAGCACGGCGGCGACGATGCCCAGCGCGGGCAGCGCATCGGCGAGCGTCTGGAGCGCGTGCTGCGGTTCGTGCAGTTCGTGGAAATGCGTTTTCATCGCATTGTCCATCACCTCTTCCACCGCATGGGTTTCAAGCGTGCCGGACGAGACGACCAGCAGCGTCAGCGTGTCGCTGATCAGGCTGATCAGCGCGTGGTTCTTCATGAGGTTGGGATAGGCGCTGAAGATCGACGAGTTTTCGGGCTCGTTCACATGGCTTTCCAGCGCGACCGGGCCGTCGGTCTTGAGCACCTTCATCAGCTGCGTGGTCAGCGCGATCGCGTCGATATGGTCCTGCTTGGTGTGCTTGGGCCCCTTGAAGATCTTCATGAACGCGCCGCCGATCGCCTTGAGGTGATCGAGCGAGTTGCCCGCGATCGTCGCGCCCAGCGCGGCGCCGCCGATGATCATCATCTCGTAGGGCAGGGCATGCAGCACCGGGCCCATCGCCCCGCCGCTGATGACGAAGCCGCCGAAGACCAGAACCAGTAGAACAACGATGCCGATAATCGCGTACATGAATCAAATTCCCCCTAGGCCAACGCGATCAGCGCAGCATCGAAAACAGGTTGAGGTTGGCAAGGCGCACGAAGCTGGACTGGCTCGCTTCGAGCACGGTCAGCATTTCCTGCAGACGGCTCATGGTCACTGCGAGGTCGGCACCGCCCATGACCGAGCGTTCGTCCGCGATCCGCTCCATATTGTCGGTCCGGCGTTCGGTCATCACTTCGAGCCAGGCGAGCCGCGAACCGAGCACGGTCTGCGCGGTGGTCACCTTGTCGAAGCTGGTATCGAGCATGGTCAGCCCGTCGCGCGCGGCATCGGCGGCGGCCTGTCCGCCTGCGCGAAGCGCCGTCGACAGCGCCGAAAGCTCGGCAAATATGTCGGTCTGCGCGCCGGAGGAATCGGTGAACGAGAACACTTCCGGTCCGGTGTTGCCCGGAACGATGGACTGGCCTTCGCCGATTTCGACGGCATCGAGCGTCGCGGTCCCGACATAGGTCGCAACGCCGGTCGCGGAATCGATCTGGTAGGCATTGCCGACCGCCTGTCCGCCGAACAGGGCGTGCCCGGCGGCGTTGCGGCCATTGGCGAGGCCGAGCAGGTTCTGCCGCAGCCCATCGAGTTCGGTCGCGATCGACGCGCGCTGTTCGTCGCTTGTGGTGGCGTTGGCCGCCTGCAGCGCGAGTTCGCGTGCGCGGCTGATCATCACCGCCGCCTGGCCGAAGGCCTCGTCCGCGAACTTGAGATTGTTCTCCGCTGTCTGCGAATTGCGCGTATCGACAGCGGAAACGCGTTCCTCGCGGTCGAGCATGCGCAACCTTGCGGCTGCAACCGGATCGTCGGAGGAATGCGCCAGCCGCTCCCCGCTGCCGATCTGCTGTTGCAGGGTTTCGGCACGCGCCCGCAGCGACCCGATCTGGGTGGTCGAGCGTTCGTAGAATGCGCCGGTGCTCAGATTGATCATCGCCCGATTCCAATCAGCGTGTCGAAAATGTCGCTCGCCACCTGCATCGCCCGGCCCGAAGCCTGGAACGCCTGCTGGTAGCGAATGAGGTTGGCTGCTTCGTTGTCGAGGTCGACGCCCGACTGTTCCTCGAGCGCGATCCGCGCGGAGGATGCGATCGTTTCGAGCGCGCTCTGCGTCACCTTGCGGCCCGCGACCTTTGCTGAAACGTCGAACAGAATGGAGTTCACGTTATCCGCGGGATTTGCGGCGGAAAGCGCCTGGCGCATGTCGGTGAGGTTCTGCTGGTTCCGCTCGTTTGCGGGGGACCCTGCGGGAGCGGTCGCGATACCCGATCCGCTCGACAGCACGACCGAGAGGGTTGCGGCGGTGTTGCCGGAAAAGATCGGCTGCCCCGCAGTACCGTCCAGCGCGACGCCGTTCACCTGCGCGGTGTTGATCGCGCTGGCGATGGAGGACGCAGCCGAATCCAGCCGGATGGCGATCGCGGCGAGATCGTCCAGCGCCAGAGCGGCGCCTGCCAGGCTGCCCGCACCGGGCGAGATCGCAGCGCCGTCGATCGCGAAGCCCATCGTCCCGTTGGCAGCGGTGGTGGAGGTCATCGTGCCCACGTTGCCACCGCTCACGAAGCTGGTTGCAGGCGAGCCGACAGAAACGGCGACCGTACCGTCCGAAGCGAACGTGGTGCTGATGCTGGCAAACGCGCTCATCTTTTCGAGCAGGTTGTCCCGCTGGTCGAGCAGCGAGGCCTGATCGTTGCTGCCGAAGCCCGCCCGCGCAAGCCGCAGGTTCACCCGCGCCAGCTCGGCGCCGTAGGTATTCATGTCCGCGACATTGGCCACCGCGTTGAAGCGGAGGCCTTCGCCCACCGAAGACAGGCTGCCCGAGGTGATGTTGAATTTCGCAGCGAGCGTTTCGGCTTCCGACAGGACGGCGGCACGCCGTGCGCTGTCGGTAGGGTCACCCGAAAGCTGCTGGAGCGCGGCCTCGAATTCGACGATCGAATCGAAGATGCCCGACTGTTCGACGGCGGCCTCAATGTTTTCCAGCCCCGACAGCTCGACATTGGCGCGTTGCAGGTCGGCCTGCGTGCGGCGCATTTCGGCCTGGCGGAACCCGTCGGCATTGCGGCGAACCTCGGCCACTCGCGAACCCGAGGCGGCGATATCCGTCCCGCGACCCGCAATCGATCCGCTGGCGACCTCCTCGATGCGGACGCTCCGGCGCACGTAGCCATCGCTCGAGGCGTTGGCGATATTGTTCGCCGTTACCTCGAGCGCGCCGCGCGCTGCACGGGCGCCGCTCGCGCCGATCGAAAGAAGGTCCGAAGCCATTTAGTTCTGTCCCCCCGGGGTTTCGCCTTGCGGCAGAAACCTGGCCAGCTGACGCTCGATCGAAGCCGCGAAGCCAAGCTGGCCGGACTTCGATGCGATATCAGCGAACTGCTCATCGCGCATTTCGGTAAACGTATCGTCACTGCCTTCGAACAAATCCTCGCCACCGAAGTCGGTCGCCCGGGCCGACGACAGCATCTGCCGCAGCAGGACCGCTTCGAAAGCCTGCGCGGCTTCGTGCAGCTCGGTACGCTGATCGTTCCCCGCCGGGCGCTCTGCGCCCAGTGGGGTCGGCTGGCGAACCAGCGAGAAATCCAAGGGGCTGATCGCGTTCATATCACCACCACCTCTGCCGTCAGCGAACCGGCCTGCTTCAGCGCTTCGAGGATCGCGACGAGGTCCGCCGGGCTCGCGCCCAGCATGTTGAGCGCGTCGACCACGTCGGCGAGCGATGCGCCCGCAGGCAGCGGGGTCACGTAGCCGCCGCTCTGGCGCGCATCGATGTTGCTGTCGGGCTGCACTGCGGTACGACCGCGAGAGAAGGGCTGGGGCTGGCTGATCGTCGGATTCTCGTCGATCCGCACCACGAGGCTGCCGTGGCTGACCGCCGCCGGTGCCAGGCGCACCGCGCTGGAGATCACGATCGTGCCGGTGCGGCTGTTGACGATCACCTTCGCCGCGCGCTCGGCCGGCGTGATGTCGAGCATCTCGATCTCGGCCATCATCGTCGCGCGGGTATCGGCACCCGGCGGCAGCATCAGGGCCAGCGTCACTGCGTCCTCGATCCGCGCCATGCCGGGGAAGCGATCGTTGATCGCGTCGCGCACGCGGCTGATCGTGAGGAAGTCGGCCTGGAACATGTTCCAGCGCAGCACTTCGCTGAAATCGAAATTGGTGGTGACCGCACGTTCGACGCTGGCACCGTCGGAGATGCGGCCCACGGTCGGCACATTGACCGTCAGCTTGGATCCGTCATTGGCCGAAATGCCGAGGCCACCGACGGTCAGGTTGCCCTGCGCCATCGCGTAGATCTCTCCGTCCGCGCCATACAGCGGCGTCAGGATCAGCGCGCCGCCGCGCAGGCTCTTGGCCTTGCCCATGGTCGATACGGTGATGTCGATCTTCTGCCCCGGCTTGGCAAAGGCGGGCAGCTCTGCGGTGATGATGACCGCGGCGGCGTTCTTCAGCGCCGGATTGACGCCCGGCGGCAGCTGCAGACCGAAGCGACCCGATACGCCGCGCATTGCCTGCGTCGCGTAAGCGAAGTTGTCGTCGCCCGTGCCGTCGAGCCCGACCACGATGCCGTAGCCGGTCAGCTGGTTGGAGCGGACCGACTGGAACTGGCCGATGTCGCGCACCCGCTCCGCCGAGGCGGCGGACGGAAGCGCGAACGCGAAGATCGCGGCGAGCAGGAGAACGATGCGGGTCATGCTTTCGGCTCCGGATCAGAAGGGTGAAACGGCGTTGAAGAAGCGCGACAGCCAGCCGGGTTTGCTCGACTGCTGCACAGCGCCCTTGCCGCTGTAGGTGATGTGCGCGTCGGCGACGCGGATCGAGGAGATGCGGTTGTCGGGATCGATATCCGCAAGGCGGATGATGCCCGACAGCTGCACCCATTCCTCGCCCTGGCTGAACTGCATGACCTTCTCGCCGCGGACCAGCGCGGTGCCGTTCGGGCGAACCTCCGCGATGGTCACGGTCAGGTCGCCGCGCAGCACCGAGGTTTGCGAGGCGTTGCCCGATCCGTTGAAGGATGCCCCGGCCGAGGTGGTCAGGTCTTCCGGTTCGATCGGAACGAAGGCCGGCAGATTGAGGCCGAGATTGCCGTCGCGCTGCGTCTTGCCCGAGGTGGCCTTGCTGGTGGTGGTCCGCTCGATCAGCACGATGGTGACGAGATCGCCGACCTTGCCTGCGCGCAGCCCGTTATAGAGCGGCGAGTAACCTTGCGCCGGGCTGAAGATCGCCCCGTCGTTCGATTGCGGAGCGACGTAGGCGCTCGCGCTTTGCGGAGCGGGCGGCAGCGTGGCGCTGAAGCCGGCCGGGCGCGCGCCACCGCCGCACGCGGCAAGCGTGAGGGCGAGGGGCAGGGCGATAAGGGTGCGATAGTTCATGGAGTTCAATCTCACAGCGTCTGGTTGGCGTTGCGGAGCATTTCGTCGACGGCGGAGACCATCTTCGAACTGATTTCGTAAGCGCGCTGCGCCTCGATCATCGCGACGAGTTCTTCGACGATGTTGACGTTCGATCCTTCCAGCATTCCCTGGCGGATCTGGCCGCGCCCGCCTTCGCCCGCGACGCCCAGTTCGGCGGCACCGCTGGCGGCGGTTTCGGCAAGGAAGTTGTCGCCCAGCGCCTGCAGGCCCGCCGGGTTGGTAAAGCGTGCGATCTGGATCTGCCCCAGCTCGGTCGGCTCCGATTCTCCGTTGATCGAGGCGGATACGGTCCCGTCGGGCGAGATCGCGATCGCGGTCGCGCCTTCGGGCACGGTGATTTCCGGCTGCACCGCAAAGCCCTGCTGGGTGACCAGCATTCCTTCGGCGGAGCGGGTGAAGTTGCCCGCGCGGGTGTAACCGATCTTGCCGCCAGGCATCGCGATCTGGAAAAAGCCGTCGCCGTCGAGCGCGAGGTCGAAGGCATTGCCCGTGGTGTCGAGCGTGCCCTGCGTCATGATCTGGCTGGTCGACTGGACCGCGACGCCGGTGCCGAGGTTGAGGCCTTCGGCATAGGCGGTTTCGCCCGAAGACTGCTGCCCCGCCACGCGGGTGTCCTGGTAAGCGAGCGTCGCGAAGTTGGCGCGGTCGCGCTTGAAGCCGGTGGTGCCGACGTTCGCCAGGTTGTTGGCGATCACGCGCATACGGGCATCCTGGGCTTCGAGCCCGGTGCGGGCGACCTGGAGAGCTGAGGTGGGCATTGCTTGCTAAGTCCTTCGCTTTGAATTCTGGCGCTCAGGTGAGGCGCATCAGTTGCGCGCCGCTTTCGTCGAGGTCGCGCGCGGTCGACACGAGCTTGGAGCGCATGGCGAACAGCCGCTGCTCCTCGATCATGGCGACCAGCACTTCGGTCGGCTTGACATTCGATTGTTCGAGCTTGCCGGTGTGCACCCGCGCTTCCTCGTCGGTCGGCAGGATGCCGCCGCCTTCGACGCGGAACAGCCCGTCGAGGCCCTTGGCGATCGGCGAACCGTCCCAGCTGGCCAGCTTGATCCGGCCGACTTCGGCGGGCGGCTGGTCGGGCGCATTCGGATCGGTCCGCGTGACCGTGCCGTCCTCGGAAATGGAGATGCGGCCACCCGGTGGAACCGTAATCGGTCCCGTGTCCCCCAACACCGGGTGGCCGTCTCCCGTCACCAGCAGCCCCGTGGCGCCGAGCGAGAGATCGCCGCGCCGCGTATAGGCTTCGGTGCCGTCGTCCGCTTGCACTGCCATCAGCGATTTGGTCGCCATGGCAATGTCGAGTTCGCGACCGGTTTCGATGAGTTCGCCGCCGCTCATGTCCGCCCCGGTCACGCGTGCGGTCTGCATCGCGCGCGCTTCGTTGGGGTGGCCTTCGATGGTGACGGCACGCTGCTCGATCAGTTCGGCGCGAAAGCCGATCGTGTTCGAGTTCGCCATGTTGCTGGCGATCGCGCGCTGGCGATCCATCGAGGCCTGCATCCCCGACAGGGCAGTATAGATGAGGCGGTCCATCTACTTAGGTCCGCAGGTTGATGACCGTCTGCGAAATCTGGGTCGCAGTATCGATCGCCTTGGCGTTGGCCTGGAAGTTGCGCTGGGCGGTGATCAGGCCGACCAGCTCTTCCGCGATGTCCACGTTCGAACGTTCGAGCGCACCCGAAAGCAGCGCGCCGTACTGGCCGTTGCCCGGTTCGCCGTAGCTCGCCGCGCCCGAAAAGCCGGTGGCCTGCCAGTTGGAAGAGCCGACCGCCTTGAGGCCGTTGGGCGCCATGAAGGTTGCCAGCGCGACCATCCCGACCGGTTCGACCGACCCGTCGGCGTAGGAGGCGCGCACGACGCCATCCTTGCCGACCGAGACGCCGGCATAGTCTGCGCCTGCGGCGTTCTGCGCAGGGATTTGGATGCTCTGCCTGGTGTTCGCCGTGGTGTCGCCATTGGCGTCGACCGGGTAGACCTGCAGGTTGTTGCCATTCGCATCCACGATCGAGCCGTTCTCGCTGATCGAGAACGAGCCCGCGCGGGTGTAGAGCGTTTCGCCGTTTTCGCCGCGCAGGGTGAAGAACCCGTCGCCGGTGATCGCGATGTCGAGCGCGGAGCCGGTCTGTTCGATCGGGCCGAGCGAGAAGTTCTGCGTGACCGCCTCTACCGAAGCGCCGATGCCCTGCATCACGCGCGGGTTCGACAGCGCCGAGCCGGCGACGATTTCCGAGAACGAGGCGCGCCCGCGCTTGTACCCGTAGGTTTCCGAGTTGGCGATGTTGTGCGCGATCGTCGAGAGCGACGACTGGGCGTTCTTCATGCCGTTGAGCGAAGTGTAGAAGGACATTGGTGCGACTCCCTGGTTATGCGTCGTTCGCGGGCTCGGTTTCGCCCGGATTCTGGGCTGCGATCAGTGCGTCGAGCTTCTCGACGATCTTCCCCAGCGTTTCGTTGGTTTCGGCGGTGCCGGCGAGCGAGGAGAACTGCGCCATCTGGGCCAGCATCTCCTTGTTATCGACCGGATCGAACGGGTCCTGCTGCTGCACCTGCACGGTCAGCAGGCGCAGGAAGTCGGCCTGGCCCAGCTCGTCCATGCCGCGGCCCTGGTTCTGGTTCGTCGTGTTCGAGGCGGAAGCCGCGCTCGCAAAGGGATTTACGCTGCTAATCATTTCATCCTCATCGTTTCGAGCATCAGCTGCTTGGCGGTGGACATGGCTTCGACCATGTTGCTGTACTGGCGAGAGGCTTCGAGCATCTCGATCATCTCGGCGTTCTCATCGACCGGCGATTCCCACACATCGCCGTTTTCGTCGGCGAGCGGGTGGTTCGGATCGTGGCGGCGGATAGGTGCGACGTCGGCCCGGACGACGCCATCGACGCGGACCGAGCTGAGACCGCTCTGGCGGTCGAGCTCTTCGGAAAAGACGGTGCGCATCGGGCGATAGGCTTCGTCCGCGCTGCCCGCGACGCTGCCCGCATTGGCGAGGTTCGACGCGGCGGCGTTCATGCGGACCATTTGCGCGGACATCGCGCGGTAGCCCATCTGGAACATGGTCATGGGGCCACTCATCGTCATTCGCCCCTGATCGCGCGGGTGACGGTTTCGACGCGGCCGCGCAGGAAGCCGAGCGTGGCGGTGTAGGCGACCGCATTCTCGGCGAAAGCGGCCTGCTCGGTCGCCATCTCCACGGTGTTGCCATCGAGGCTGGCCATGGTCGGGATGCGATAGACGGTCGCGCGGCTCGCCGCGTTCTCGGAATCGTTGCCGCCCAGACGCTCGGCAAGCGCGGCACCGAAATCGATGTCGCGCGCCTTGTAGCCGGGCGTGCCTGCGTTCGCGATGTTGGAGCCGAGCACGTTCATCCGCTGCGCGCGGACTTCCAGCGCTGCTCCATGAATGCCGAAAAGGCCTTCGTTCATTGCTCTCATCTCCGCCAAAGAATTACGGACGTTCGTATGCCCCGGTATGTAAGCAAGGGGCGTGCCAAACTGCATTAGCGCGCGGAATTGCGTGATTTTGCGCATGGGGCGGCAAGCAATTGCCGGTGGGCGGCAAAAATCCGGCGCTTGGGGGTGAAATGTCGCCGACACCTGCCGTTCTTGAGGGCGTGAACACGATTACGACTTTGGCGGGCCAATGGTTCGACCCAGCATCGCTGGGTATTGTGCTGGGCGGGACGATCCTGGCCACCCTGCTGCGGTGCGGGCTGGCGGAAACGCGCCTCGCGCTGGGCAAGATCGGGGCGCTGGCGACCAGGCCTTTCGATCCGGCAAAAGCGAAGGCAGAGCTTGCCCACCAGCTTCGCGGGATCGAGAGCGACGGGCTGTTGCGCGCAGCACCGGTCCATTTCGGCGACGGCGAGTTCGACTCGCTGTCGGATGCGCTCGCCAACCGTCGCTCGATCGAGGGCTTGCGTGCCGAACACGAAGACTACATGCGGCAAAGGACCGAATCCGCGCGCACCGCGACGGACGTGCTCGGCCAGGCGGCAGAGCTGGCCCCGGTGCTGGGGCTTGCGGGCACGCTGATCGGCCTTGGCATGATGCCGTCCGATCCGGCGGGCGGAAGCATGACCGGCGCGATCGCGATGGCGGTGATCACGACCTTGTATGGGCTGGCCGCGGCCAATTTCCTCTTCAGTCCGCTCGCCGCCGCGATTCTGCGCCGCTCCGCGCGTGAAGAGCGCGACCGGCAGGCGGTGCTCGACTGGCTCGAAACCGGCGTGCGCAAGGCGGCAGCCTATGGCCGCGCGGACCGGACGAAGGGCGCACAGGTCGCCGAATTGCACACGGCACAGCTGCGGAAAGCGTCGTGAGTATGCGCGGGCTCAGCGGCTGGCAGACGGCGCTCGCCGACCTGTCGCTGATCCTGTTCGCGGTGGTCGCGGCGGCCTATCGCGATGACCCGACAGAGGCCGAACGGGCCGACCAGGCGGCAGAAATCTCCCTCGGCCAGCCGATGGCCGTGTTCCGCCCCGGCGGCGATGCCGACCTGACGCGCTGGCTCGGATCGCAGGACCTGGGGCAGGGCGAGGTCGCCACCGTGGTCGTGCGGCACCGCCCCGGTGCGGCAGCGGCTGCCACGCGCGAAGCGGCCAATCTGGTGGCGCAGATCGAGGCTGCCGGATATCCGGCAAGGCTGATGGTAGAGCCATCGCCGCAGCCCGAAGTGCTGGTGGTGATCGCCTTCGATCAGCGCGGCGGCACTGAGATTCAGGATGGCACGGAAATTGCAGTAACGCGGTAAGACCAGAGCCAGGCCCCGTGCCTGTCGTTCCCATCCTTGCCGGAGCACTGCGACCATGCCTTTCAAACCTTCGATCATCGCCACCGCGCTGCTGTGCGCCGCCGTTCCCGCCAACGCGACCACTCCGATGGACCCGGCGCTGATCGACCGGGCGGTGATGGAGTTTACCGGGGCGGCCATCGGCCAGCCGGGTGGCGCGCGCTTGCCGGTCGACCGCCGGATGCGGCTGAACGCCTGCGGCATGCCGCTGCAGATCGACTGGTACGGCAAGAACCGCGACAGCGTGCAGGTCCACTGCCCTGATGCCGGATGGCGCATCTATGTTGCGATTGCGCAGGTTCCGCAGGCAGACGAGCCGGGGACCGGGGAGATCGTCGTCAGCCGCGGCGAAACCGTGGCCATCGTGGTCGAGGGCGGCGGCTTTTCGCTGTCGCGCCAGGCGGTCGCGCTCGAAGAAGGGGCGATCGGATCGTGGATCAAGGTCCAGCCCGCGCAAGACAAGAAGGCCGAGCCCGTTCGCGCCCAGGTGGTTCGCCCCGGGCAGGTTGCCGTCCGCCTGCACTAGGCTCCCAAGAAAAAAGTTGCCGGCCCCTTAAAGTGGGCGCGGGGATGACGTTCTAGGGTATGACCAAGCCGTTCGCACGAACGGAGAGCAGGAAGGACACAAGCAATGCGAGACATCGGATTGCCGGATATCGGAGGACCAGCTGGCTTGCGTCGCGGCGTCGCGCCGGTCGAGCGCGTGTCCGCTGCGCCAAGGGTGGCCGATCAGGCCGCCGCACCTGAGGGAATGAGCGCGGTTTCCGCGGTCAACGCCGGCGATGCCGCACCGGTCGATGGTGACCGTGTGGCGCAGATTCGCAAGGCGATCGAGGACGGCACCTATCCGCTGATCCCGAATGAAATCGCCGACGGCATCATTGCTGCCGGCCTGTTCCAGATCATCGGCGAGTAAGGGCCACCTTGATGACGACGCGTACGGCCTTGCGGCAAATGCTTGCCCTTCTCGAAGGTGAGCGGCAGGCACTTGCCGCTCTCGATATCGATCGCATTACCAATTGCACCAATGGCAAGATGGAATTGTGCGACCAGCTGGACAAGGTCCGGCCCGAGGATCTGGACGAGGAATGCCTCGGGCTGCTCGACGCGGTGCGCCGCCTGAACACGATCAACCGCCGTTTGCGCAACCTGATCGCCACGAACGTACAGTCTCGGATCGACGCGATTGCGGGTGCGTCTGGCACCTATCAGGGCCTGCCCGGGCACGCATTGCCGCAGGGATTCTGACCCCCGGCGCTATCAGCGCCCAAACTGGCACGGAGCTTGCTTAACACTTCCGGACGATAACTTCCGGGAGGTCCTGTGCCCACCGCCACTCAAGTATCCGGCGTTCCAGTCGCGAATGCCCAGCCCGTACGGGCCGACGTACGCGGAGCGATTGCGCGCGCGTCGGAGAGTACCGGCGTGGACTTCGACTACCTGCTGGCGCAGGCGCGGCTGGAATCGGGTCTCAATCCCGATGCGAAGGCCCGCAGTTCGAGCGCGACCGGGCTGTATCAGTTCATCGATTCGACATGGCTGCGCACGATGGACCGACACGGCTACAAATACGGCTATGCCTGGGCGGGCGACGCGATCGGCCCCGGCGGCGGTGTCGCCAATGCCGGCACGCGCGAACAGCTGCTGTCGCTGCGCTACGATGCCGATGTTTCCGCCCTGATGGCGGCGGAGCTGGCGCGCGATAACTCGGCGGGGCTGAAGGGCTTTCTTGGCCGCGACCCCGAACCGGCAGAACTATACCTCGCTCACTTCCTCGGCCTTGGAGGCGCGCAGACGTTTCTTGGCGCATACCGCACCGATGCAGGCCAGTCCGCCGCGGCGCTGCTGCCGAAGGCCGCCGGTTCCAACCGGGCGATATTCTACGAGAACGGACGCGCCCGCTCGGTCGCGGAGGTCATGAGCCTGCTGCAGACCAAGGTGGCCAACGCGATGGGCCAGGATGGCGGAATGCCGTTCGCACCCGGCGCAGGCGGGATGACCCAGGAATTCGCGCAAGCGCGCTACGCCAGCACGGCGATGATGCCGCGGCAGACATCGCGGATCTCGGCGGTCACCGCGCCAGAAGGGCTGCCGGCGCGCCCCTCGATGGCGGAAACCCTGCGCGCGACCTTCGGTGCCACCGGCGCCGACAACGACATCGGAGCCCGCGCCCGCGCGCGGATCGACCAAGCCTATAGCAAATTCGAGGTATTCGGCCTGTGAAGCTACCCGCATTCATCAGCCCCGCGCTTGCGCTTCCGGGCGGAATTCTCGCCATCATCGTCCTGATGGTGGTGCCGATCCCCTCGCTGATGCTCGACCTGTTCTTCGTCCTCAATATCGCGCTGTCCGTGTCGATCCTTATGGCGGCGATGAACGCGCAAAAGCCGCTCGACTTCTCGTCCTTCCCGTCGGTCCTGCTGTTCGCCACGCTGATGCGCCTCGCGCTCAACGTCGCATCGACCCGCATCGTGCTGATGAACGGGCACGAGGGCGGTGACGCGGCGGGCAAGGTGATCGAGGCCTTCGGCGAATTCCTGATCGGCGGCAATTTCGCGGTCGGGCTGATCGTGTTCATCATCCTGACGATCATCAACATGGTGGTGGTGACAAAGGGTGCGGGCCGCGTGTCCGAAGTGACCGCGCGCTTCACGCTGGATGCCTTGCCGGGCAAGCAGATGGCGATCGACGCCGATCTCGCCGCCGGGCTCATGACTGCCGACGAAGCCAAGGCGCGCCGCCGCGAGATTGCGACCGAGGCCGATTTCTACGGTTCGATGGATGGTGCCAGCAAGTTCGTGAAGGGTGACGCGATCGCCGCGCTGCTGATCCTGATCGTCAACGTGCTCGCGGGGCTGGTGCTGGGCATGGTCAGCCACGGCCTTTCGGCGAGCGAGGCGGGCTCGATGTACGTCACGCTGGCAGTGGGCGACGCGCTGGTCGCATCGATCCCCGCTCTGCTGCTGTCCATTGCTGCCGCCGTGATCGTCACCCGCGTTTCCGACACGCGCGACCTGACCGGCCAGATCGGCGGTCAGCTGGCCGATTCGAAGATCTGGCTTCCGGTCGGCGGTATCCTCGGCGCGATCGGGTGCATCCCGGCGATGCCGCAGATGATCTTCCTGCCGCTGGCTGCGGGCGCGCTGCTGCTGTGGCGCGGTCTCAAGAAGCGCGAGGACGCAGCTGCCGTGTTCGTGCCAGAGCCCGAGGAAGCGCCCGATCCATCGCGCATCCAGATTTCCGATGTATCGGACCGCACGCTGGTCACGATCCAGCTGGGCTACGGCCTCGTCCAGCTTGCCGACGATCGGCAGGGTGCGCCGCTGGTCGCGCGCCTGACCGGCCTGCGCAAGCAGATGTGCCAGGCGTTCGGCTTCGTCATTCCCCAGTTCCGCATTGCCGACAGCTTCGAGATCGCGCCCGACCAGTATCGCATCATGCTCGGCGGGGCTCCGGTCGGCTCCGGCACGCTTCGTGCGGGCAAGCTGCTGGCGATCGATACGGGCGAGGTGCTCGACGGGCAGGTGCTCGCGGGCGAGCCCACCAAGGACCCGAGCTTCGGCTGCGATGCCAAGTGGATCGACGCCGGATCGCGCGATCTGGCGGTGGCCGAAGGCTATCTGGTGGTCGACCCCGAAAGCGTCATCGCCACGCAGGTCCATCAGCTTCTGGCCAACCGCGCCGCCGAACTGCTCGGCCCGGATCAGGTGCGCGAACTGCTCGACCTGCTGCGCGAACGCCATGCCCAGCTGGTCGATACGATCACCCCGCAACCGCTCTCGCTCGCGGCGATCACTTCGGTGCTCAAGTCGCTGCTCGCGGACGGTATATCGCTCACCCATTCGGTGCGCGTCTTCTCGAGCCTCTCGCAGGCGGCGCAGCGGACCTCCGATCCGACGCAGATCGTCGAGCTGATGCGGTCCGATCTCGGCACGCTGCTGGTCGGCAGCATCTGCGGCCCGGACCAGCGCCTGCCGGTCATCACGCTGGCGGCGCAGCTGGAAGAAATGGTCGTCGGCGGAATGCAGGACCCGACCACGGGCGAGATCGTGATCGAACCCGATCTTGCGCGGTCGATCGGAGAACGCATCACCAGCCTGCTCCGCAACCGTCCGGCCGGGGCGCTGACGCCGGCGCTGGTCGTCCAGCCGCGCGCCCGGCGCGCGCTGGCCAGCCTGCTCAAGCTGCGCGCACCCAACGTGCTCGTCCTGTCGATCAACGAACTGCCTGCCTCGCAACCGATCGAGGTCGTGTCGGTCATCGGCGACGACGCCGAACAGGTCGCGCATCATCAGACGCCGCAGCTGCCTTCGCCTGAATACGAACCTGTGGAGGCGCTTGCCGCATGAAGCACGATGCAACCCAGTTCGCCGTTCGCCGCGCCTACGGATCCAGCGTCCAGGAAAAGGTGACGCAGTTCCTCCCGCTCGTGCGCAAGCTCGCGTGGTATTACGAGGGTAGCGGCAGCGCGACGATCGACGTCGAAGACCTGATGCAGGCCGGGATGATGGCGCTGACCGAGGCGGCGCAGCGGCACGACCGGCCGAGCGACGACGGCTTCGCCGCCTACGCCAAGATGCGCGTGCGCGGCGCGATGGTCGATCTGCTGCGCGGCCAGTCGCATCGTCCGCGCAGCGCCGCTGCATGGGCCCGCAAGCGCGATCACATTGAACAGACGCTGCGGGCGGAGCTGGGCCGGATGCCGTCTGCCGCCGAGATGGCGCAGGCGATGGAAATCCCGCTCGATCGCTACGAGGCGATGCGCTTTGCTGCCTCGACCAGCTCTGCCTCGATCGAGGAATGCTATTCGGACACCGATGTCGCCTTCAGCGACGAGCGGCCCGATCCCGAAACGAACCTGCTCGCCAGCGAGGACAGCTCCGTGCTCGCCCAGGCGATCGGTGCCTTGCCGGAGAGGCTGCAGCTGGTGCTCAAGCTCTATTTCATCGAGGAACTGAACCTTAACGAGATCGCGGCGGTCCTTGGCGTCAGCGTGCCCCGGGTCCACCAGCTGAAGGCCGACGCGCTCAAGAAGGCGCGGCTTGCGATGGTTTCGCAAACGAGCTGACATCGCCGCGCGCACTGCAGCGTTTGCGTTGCACCGCAACATACGACTATGGCCGTGCGGATGGGACCGCTCGACCCTCCGCCGCGCTTGAGTGAAATCGCCGATCCGGCGCTGCTGCTCGATTTCGACGGAACACTGGTCGATCTGGCGCAAAGCCCCGATGCGATCACCGTACCCGACCATCTGGGCAAAGCGCTGGAGCGCAAGGCGGCCGCGCTGGACGGCAGGCTCGCAATCGTCAGCGGGCGTTTCATTGCCGATATCCGTGGGCATCTGCCAGACTGCGCGGTGGTGATCAGCGGATCGCACGGCGCGGAGATCGAGAGCCCCGAAGGGTCCTCGGTATCCGAACGCGAGGCTCCGCGCGTCCCCGCCGCCGCGCTCGCCGCCGCGGGTGACTTTGCCGCGCGCACCAAAGGGTTGCTGCTGGAAGAGAAGGCTCTCGGCCTCGGGCTCCATTATCGCGACTGCACTGCCAGCAAGGACGAGGTGCGGGCTTTCGCGCAGCATCTCGCCCGCGATCACGGCCTGTACCTGCGCGATGGCAAGATGATCCTCGAACTTGCCACCACCGATGCGAACAAGGGTGACGGCGTGCGTGCGATCATGGCGCAACCGCCATTTGCGGGTGCGACCCCAATTTTCATCGGCGACGACCTGACCGACGAAGACGGCTTCGCAGCGGTCAACGAGCTGGGCGGTTTCGCAATACTCGTGGGTGAAATGCGGGAAACCGCAGCGCGGTATCGTTTGTTGGATGTGGCAGCAGTTCACCAATGGCTGGAGATTGAATGACACAGATTCCGCAAAGCTCGCTCGAACTATGGCCGGTCGGCAATTGCCAGGTCACCGGGTTGATCGACGAGACCGGCGGGCTTGTGTGGGGCTGTGTGCCCCGGGTCGATGGCGATCCGGTGTTCTGCGCGCTGCTCAATGGCGACAAGCAGGACGAGGGCGTCTGGCGGATCGAGCTGGAGGATTTCGCCAGCGCCCATCAGGAATACCAGCGCAACACCTCGATCCTCAAAACCCGCCTCGAAGCGAAGGACGGTAGCGCGATCGAGATCGTCGACTTCGCGCCGCGGTTCAGCCGCGCGGGGCGGATGTACCGCCCGGTCGCCTTCGTCCGCATCGTCCGCTGTGTCGCGGGTGCGCCGCGCATCAGGGTGCGCCTCGCGCCGATGAAGAACTACGGTGAGGCACTGGCGGAAACCACCAACGGCACCAATCATATCCGCTACCTCGTCGGTCCGCAGGCACTGCGCCTGACAACCGACGCGCCGGTCGGCTACGTGCTCGAACAGCGGACCTTCCGGCTGGAAGGCGATCTGCACTTCTTCCTCGGCCCGGACGAGCCGTTCGGCGGCAATGTCGGGCGCGAGACGGAGACCATGCTGGAGCTGACCGACCATTACTGGCGGCACTGGGTGCGCGGGCTCGCCACGGTGATGGAATGGCAGGAGGCGGTCATCCGTGCGGCGATCACGCTGAAGATCTGCCAGCACGAAGAGACGGGCGCGATCGTCGCCGCGCTGACCACCTCGATCCCCGAGGCTCCGGGCAGCGAACGCAACTGGGACTATCGCTACTGCTGGATTCGCGACGCCTATTACACGGTGCAGGCATTGAACCGGCTGGGCGCGCTCGACGTGCTGGAAAAGTACCTCGCCTACCTGCGCAACATCGTCGACAATGCCAAAGGTGGCGCGGTGCAGCCGCTCTATTCGGTGATGGGCGAGGCGCAGCTCGACGAAAGTTTCGCCGAAAACCTGGCGGGCTATCGCGGGATGGGCCCGGTCAGGAAAGGCAATGCGGCCTACCACCAGGTGCAGCACGACGCCTACGGCCAGATCGTGCTGCCCACGGTGCAGGCGTTCTTCGACCAGCGGCTATACCGTCTCGCGGGCGAATCCGATTTCGAAAGCCTCGAGCAGGTCGGCGAGATGGCGTGGACAATGCACGACCAGCCCGACGCAGGCCTGTGGGAATTCCGCACCCGGCAGGAAGTCCACACCTATTCGGTACTGATGAGCTGGGCCGCGTGCGGGCGGATCGCCACCGTCGCCGACCGGCTCGGCATGGTCGACAAGGCCGAGTTCTGGCGAGAGCGTGCGGCGATCATCCGCGGCAAGATCGAAGATCGCGCGTGGAACGAGGAGGGGCAGCACTATGCCTCCGCGCTCGGCGGCAAAAACCTCGACGCGAGCCTGCTGCAGATGATCGACCTGGGCTTCCTCAGGCCCGAGGACGAACGCTTTCAGCAGACCTTCGCCGCGATCGAAAAGGGGCTGCGGCGCGGCGAGCACATGCTGCGCTACGATGCGGAGGACGATTTCGGCCTGCCCGAAACCGCCTTCAACATCTGCACCTTCTGGTTGATGGAAGCACTGCACCTTGCGGGGCGCGAGGACGAGGCGCGCGCGCTGTTCGAAACGATGCTGTCGCATCGCACGAAGTCGGGCCTGCTGTCCGAAGACCTCGATTTTAACAATGGCGAACTCTGGGGCAACTTCCCCCAGACGTACTCTTTGGTGGGTATCATCAACTGCGCCACGCTGTTGTCCAAACCATGGAGCGTCATCCGATGAGCCGCCTGATCGTTGTATCGAATCGAGTATCCATCCCCAAGGCGCGGGGTGCGGCCGGGTCGCAGGGCGGGCTGGCGGTGGCGCTGGGCTCTGCCTTGCGCGAACGGCGCGGGATCTGGTTCGGATGGTCGGGCGAGGAGACAAAGAAATTCTCCGGCCATCTCGACATGCAGAAGAACCATGGCGTGACGACCGCGACGATCGACCTCGAGCCGCAGGATGTCGACGAATATTACAATGGCTATGCCAACCGCACGCTGTGGCCGCTGTTTCATTACCGGATCGACCTGGCGGAGTACGAATCGGGCTTCGGCAAGGGATACGAGCGGGTCAACCAGCGCTTTGCCGACAGTCTCGGCCCGCTGATCGATCCCGAAGACGTGGTCTGGGTGCACGACTATCACCTGATCCCGCTGGGCGAGCGGCTGCGCGCGCGCGGCAACAAGAACCGCATCGGCTTCTTCCTCCACATCCCCTGGCCGCCGCGCAACCTGCTGGTCGCGCTGCCGTTCCACGAACGGCTGGTGCAAACCATGCTGGCCTACGACCTGATCGGTTTCCAGGACGAGGAATCGGTCGACAGCTTCCTCGGCTATTGCCGCAAGGAATTGCAGGCGGATGTCGCCGACGACGGCACCGTGACCTATGATGGCCGCTCGGTGAAAGTCGCTGCCTTCCCTATCGGGCTCGACTACGACGAGTTCCTCGAAGGGGGCGAAAGCGGCGTCTCGCGCCAGGCGGAACAGCGGATGCGCTCCAGTTCGCGCTATCGCAAGGTCATCATCGGGGTCGACCGGCTCGACTATTCGAAAGGCCTGCCCGAACGCTTCGACGCGCTGGGGCGTTTCTTCGATACCTATCCCGAGCGGGTGAAAGAAACGCTCTACGTCCAGATCGCGCCGCCATCGCGGCAGGATGTTGCGACCTACCAGCGTATCCGCAACACGCTGGAACAGAAGGCGGGGCAGATCAACGGAGAGCGATCCGAGGTCGACATGGTGCCGATCCGCTACGTCAATCGCGGCTATTCGCGACAGGAACTTTTCGGCATCTACCGCTCCGCCCACGTCGGGCTGGTGACGCCGCTGCGCGACGGGATGAATCTGGTTGCGAAGGAATATATCGCCGCGCAGGACCCGGACGATCCCGGCGTGCTCGTCCTCTCGCGCTTTGCAGGCGCGGCCGAGCAGCTGGACCTCGACGGCGAGGGTGCGTTGCTGATCAATCCCTACAGCATGGAAGAAACCAGCGAGGCGATCCGCGCCGCGATCGACATGCCGCTGGAAGAGCGCAAGGCGCGCTGGGAAAAGCTGAACGAGGTGGTCAAGACAACCACGGTCGAGCGGTGGCGCGAGAATTTCGTCGAAGCGCTGAGCGCCTGACCTGCCAGCCTAGTCCGCCACGAGCGGCGTGCGTCCGTCGCCCGCCAGCCGCACCAGCAGCCAGATGATGATCGGCACCAGCACCAGGCTAAGGACGACCTTGGCGATGGTCTGCCCGATCAGCAGCGGAACGATGTCGAACAACCCGTAGAACGCGACAGTCACGAAGATCAGCGTGTCGACCGTCTGGCTGATGGCCGAGGCAAAACCGCCGCGCAGCATCATCCAGAACCCGCTGCCTTCCCCCGATCCGCGCAGCCGTTCGAACAGCCACACGTTGAGCAGCAGCGAAACGCCGTAGGCGATCGGCCCGGCGATCATGATCCGGTCGACCTGCCCCAGCACGGTTTCGAAGGCGGCGAGATTCTCCGCGCTCATGTTGGGGCTAGGCGGCAAGCTCAGCACCACCCAGATCAGCAGGATCGACAGCCCGAGCGGGGCGAAACCCCAGAGTACCAGCTTGTTCGCGACTGCGCGGCCGTAAACCTGCGCGATGGCGCTGGAGATCGCGACCAGCATCAGGAAGGCGAAGATCCCCGATTCGACGGCCAGTGTCGTGAAACCCAGCGGCAGCGCGATCTGCTTGAAGCCGAGGACTCCGGCCAGCACCGTCATCCCGCCATAAAGCAGCGCATAGACGAAGAGCGGACGGGGAATCGCCGTGGTCGGCGCGGAAGGTGTGTGATCCATCGACATCCGCTTATGATCGGGAAGGACAAAAGAAAAGGGAAGACGGGGGGAACCGGTTCCCCGGCTGTGAATTGACTACCTCCGCCGAACAGGCGAAGAGGCGGTCTCCTCCTGCAGACGACCCGAAAGCCATTTAATGCCGCCAGTGCTCGCCAGCCTGCTTGGGATCGTTGCGATCCTCGCCTTTGCCTTCCTGATTTCCAATGCCAAGACCAAGATCCGGTTGCGGGTCGTCGTGTCCGCCTTCGCGCTTCAGGCTCTGCTGGCATTCCTCATCCTGCGCACCTCAGGCGGTCGGCTGGTGATCCGCGAGATGAGCAACGGCGTCGCGGCGCTGCTTTCCTATGCGGATGCGGGCACTGCCTTCCTGTTTGGCGCAGACAATCCGTTGCAGAACACGTTTGCGCTCGGCGCGCTGCCGGTGATTGTATTCTTCGCCGCGCTCGTTTCGATCCTCTATCACCTCGGCATCATGCAGGTGGTCGTGCGCTGGCTGGGCGGGGCGATCGGCTTCGTGACCGGGATCAGCAAGGTCGAGGCGCTGGGCTCGGCGGCGAATATCTTCGTCGGCCAGTCGGAAAGCCCGCTGGTTGTGCGCCCCTACCTCGCCGCGCTTTCTCCCAGCCGCCTGTTCACGCTGATGACCGTGGGCATGGCAGGCGTCGCGGGCACGATCCTGGCGGCGTATGCCGGTCTGCTGGGCAACGAATACCTGCCTTTCCTGCTCGCCGCGGCCTTCATGTCCGCACCCGGCGGCATCCTGATGGCGAAGATCATCATGCCCGATGTCGCAGAGGCCTCGCCCGAGGCGGAAGGCGAACTCGCCCTGCCGCGCGGCCGCATCAGCGCCGAAGGGCCCGCCGCCATCAAGGAGGGCACGCCGCACGAAGTGGAGGTGGCGGAAGCCTTCGAGGACGGCGAGCGCCCCGCCAACGTGATCGAGGCCGCGGCGCAGGGCGCGCAGACCGGCGTGAAGCTGGCGGTCGCGGTCGGCGCGATGGTGCTGGCCTTCGTCGCGCTGGTCGCGCTCGCCAACGGGATGCTCGGCTGGGCGGGCAGCTGGTTCGGATACAGCGATCTTTCGTTCCAGCACCTGCTTGGTTTCGTCTTCGCCCCGATCATGTGGCTGATCGGCGTGCCGTGGGAAGACGCGGGCGTCGCAGGCGGCCTGTTCGGCACCAAGATCGTGCTCAACGAATTCGTCGCCTTCATCGAACTGGGCCAGATCGGTGCGGCGGACATTTCCGAGCGGACCCGTGCGATCATAACCTTCGCCCTGTGCGGCTTCGCCAACTTCAGCTCCATCGCGATCCAGATGGCCGTGACCGGTGGTCTCGCACCGAACCAGCGGCCCGTGATCGCCAAGCTGGGCATTCGCGCGCTGATCGCCGGATCGCTCGCCAACCTCATGAGCGCGGCGCTCGCCGGGCTCTTCCTTCCTGCCTGACCAGAGCCTTTCTCCCATGTCCGACATCGCCTCCGTCTCGCTTGAAAAGCCGCTCGAAGACATTGCCCGCGAGCTGGGCGACAGCTTCGCCGAGTTCGGTTTCGCCATCGTCCGCGATCACGGCGTCCCCGACGATCTGATCGCGCGCGCCGAGGAGGCCAGCCGCGCATTCTTCGCGCTGCCCGAGGAAACCAAACGCGCCTACAAGATCGCAGGGATCGGTGGCGCGCGCGGCTACACGCCGTTCGGGCAGGAACAGGCGAAGGACGCTACCATCTTCGACCTGAAGGAGTTCTGGCATGTCGGGCGCGACCTGGCGCCTGATCACGCCCTGGCCGAATTCATGGAGCCCAATGTGTGGCCCGCCGAAGTGCCCGAATTCGAATCGGTCATGCGCGAACTCTACGATTCGCTGGAAGCAAGCGGGCGGCGCGTGCTCTCGGCCATTGCGATCCATCTGGGCGAAGACCGGCATTTCTTCGATTCGACGATCGAGGACGGCAATTCTGTGCTGCGCCTGCTGCGCTATCCGCCGCTGCCCGCCGATGCGCCCGACGGTGCGATCCGCGCCGCGCCGCACGGCGATATCAATGCGATCACACTGCTGCTGGGCGCCGAAGAGGCTGGCCTCGAATTGCTGAGCCGCAAGGGCGAGTGGCTGCCGGTCAGTCCGCCGCCGGGTGCGCTCGCAGTCAATATCGGCGACATGCTCGAGCGTCTGACGAATGGTCGGTTGCGGTCGACGACGCACCGGGTCGTCAACCCCGCGGGCGATGCGGTGCGCCGGGCACGCTATTCGATGCCCTTCTTCCTCCATTTCCGGCCCGATTACCTGATCGACCCGCTGGCCTCATGCGTGGCGGAGGGCGAAAAGGAAAATTCACCCGAGCCGATTCTGGCGCACGACTTCCTGATGCAGCGATTGCGCGAGATTAAACTGGTCTGACGGGGCCGGTTCCCCGCAAGTCAGCCCCGAAAATACGTTTAGCCGGGCTATGTTGCAGTGCGGCAACACCTGTAGCCCGCAGGTTTCTGCGATTTTCACACCGATTGCATAAACTGCAACAGGCTGCGCTGTTTGCGTAATTTCCCTGTCACATTACTCCTCTTAGGCGCCCTCGACCGGCCCAAGGGGCCCGGCCCAGACTTCCGTATCCGAACTCGCACAGACGCTCAAAAGGGGTCATCCATGAAGCTCAAGTATCTGCTGGCAACCAGTGTTGTCGGCCTCACCGCCGCAGCCGCTACGGCTCCGGCCTACGCCCAGTCGACCGGCTCGGTCGATTTCGACGACGACAGCGTCATCATCGTGACCGGCAACCGCTCCACCGACGTGGCCGGTGTCGACATCCCCGATTCGCCCAAGGCGAAGGTTCAGATCGACTCCGAACTGATCGGTCGCCAGGCCCCCGGCCAGACGATCAACGACACGCTGAACCTGGTTCCGGGCGTCAGCTTCCAGAACGACGACCCGTTCGGTTCGCTGGGCGGCACCTTCTCGATCCGCGGCTTCTCGTCGGATCGCATCTCGCAGACCTTCGACGGCGTTCCGCTGAACGACTCGGGTAACTACGCGCTCTACACCAACCAGATGCTCGATCCCGAAATCATCGAGTACGCGACCGTTACGCTCGGTTCGACCGACGTCGACAGCCCGACTGCGGCGGCCGCCGGCGGCACGATCAACATCCGTTCGAAGAACCCGGACGAAGAATTCGGCGTGATGGCCAGCATGACCTACGGCAACATCATTGCCCGCGGCAGCTCGTTCGAACGCCCGATGTATCGCGCGTTCGGCAAGATCGAAACCGGCGAACTGACCTCGGGTGGTCTGCGCGCCTACGTCACCGCTTCGAAGACCCAGAACGACTCGGTTTTCTCGAACTACGGCGGCGTCGACAAGCAGCAGTACAACGCCAAGCTTTTCCAGCCGATCGGCACCAATGGCGACTTCATCTCGATCGCCGGCCACTACAACGAAAACCGCAACAACTTTAACGGTTCGCCGGCCTTCTTCGGTGGCGTCCCCGGCTATTCGATCCAGGATCCGGAAGACCGCTTCTACAACCTGTACGACGGCACTCCGTGTACCCTCGTCGCCGGCACCAACGGCGTGCAGGACCGCTACAATTCGTGCGGCACCCCGTTCGAGCGTCGCTACAACCCGTCGAACACCGGCAACATCCGCGGCAGCTCGCGCTTCTCGATCACCGACTCCCTGACGCTGACGGTCGACCCGAGCTACCAGTACGTGAAGGCCAATGGCGGCGGCACCTCGATCGGCTACGAAGGCTTTTCGCAGGACGGTTTCACCGGCGGCGAATACGTCACCGATGTCCGTAACCCGCAGCGCAACAGCCGCTCGACTCAGTACTACTACTTCGGCGGTGTCGATCTGAACGGCGACAACGATACGCTGGACTATGTGACGATTTCGTCGCCGAGCCAGACCGTGACCAATCGTTACGGCGTGATCGCCAACCTGATCTACGACATCACCGAAGGTCAGCGCGTTCGCATCGCCTACACCTTCGACCGTGCGCGTCACCGTCAGACCGGCACCGCGGGTGCGCTGGCCTTCAACGGCGAACCGCTGGACGTCTTCGCGATCAACGATCCGCTGCTCGACGCCAACGGCGTTGCTCCGCAGAAGCGTAACCGCAAGTCGTTCGCGACCCTGAACCAGGTTTCGGCGGAATATCGTGGCGAATTCGGCGGCCTCGTGGCCACGCTGGGTCTGCGCGCGCCGTTCTTCACCCGTGATCTGGATCAGTACTGCGTCACCACCGATGGTGAGGGCAACGTGAACTGCATCAACGGCGATGCCGATATCGCTGCCTATGTGGCCGCGAACACCGACACCGTTGCGCCGACCTCGGCCAAGTTCAAGTACGACAAGCTGCTGCCGAACGTGGGCCTGACCTACAACCTGACCCCGGCATTCAGCGTCTTCGGCAGCTACGCGCAGAACCTGTCGGTTCCGGGCACCGATGCGCTGTACGGCGCGCTTTACACGGGCGTCGCGCCGATCCCGGAAACGTCGGACTCGTTCGATGCGGGCGTGCGTTACCAGACCGGCAAGGTCCAGGCGCAGCTCTCGGGCTGGTTCAACCAGTACCAGAACCGTCTGCGCGCGGCGTACGACGAAGCGACCCAGACCACGACCTACGTGAACCTGGGCAAGGTCGAAAAGTACGGTGTCGACGGCAGCATCGCCTTCCAGCCGATCCGCGCTCTGTCGCTGTATGTCTGGGGTTCGTACCTCGTTTCGGACATCAAGAACGACGTCCTTGCAGGCG
Source organism: Citromicrobium sp. (assembly GCA_002729695.1). Taxonomy (GTDB): domain Bacteria; phylum Pseudomonadota; class Alphaproteobacteria; order Sphingomonadales; family Sphingomonadaceae; genus Alteriqipengyuania. Next base: position 43,240 of record PBYQ01000027.1, read on the forward strand.
GCGTTTGCGATCCCGACGACGTGACCGACGGTTTCTGCTACAACCAGGGCGGCGCCGGTTACTACACCACCGAAGGCAACCGCGAAGCGGGTGCGCCGGAATACACCGCCGGTGCCCGCGCCCAGGGTAACCTCGGCCCGGTCGAACTCGGCTTCCAGGTCAAGCGTACCGGCCAGCGTTGGCTGAACGATATCAATACGATCGCGCTGCCGGCCTACACCACGGCCGATGCGGACGTTCGTGTGAACCTGGGTTACTTCGAAGAGAACCTCGACAAGGCCTATTTCCAGGTCAACTTCACGAACATCTTCGACGAAGTCTACGTTGGCGGCACGCGCGGTTACGACATCGCGACGACTGGTGACTACGTGAACATCGGCCCGCCGCGGGCGTTCACCGCCTCGCTGGTCTGGGGCTTCTAATCCCGACAGGCGCTGCCTGACGGCGCCCACGGATCTGAGAAAAAGCGGCGGCCTCCCCCCTGATAGAAAGGGGTGGGAGGCCGCCGTTTTCATTTGCACTACCCCCGGCGGAACCGCGTGCCAGTCCGCCGAGTTTTACCGGGCATGGACGATGTGCGTGGTTTTTCCGATGCCGCTAGACGGCCGAGCTGGCCGGTGCTGGCGGGTATCGTGGTCCTTCACGTGGCGCTGCTCTATGGCCTGATCCAGGCTTTCGCGCCCGATCTGGTGGCGCGCACTCTCGGCAATCCGATGGCGACCTTCGATGTCGACCTGCCGCCGCCACAACCCAGCCCGACCCCCGAGGAATCGAAAGCGCCCGGTCCGCCGGAGGATGAGGCTGGGGCAGAGGGCGACCCCGGCAAGCGCGCCAAAGCGAAAGAAGTTGTCGCGCCGCAGCCGCCGATTCCGATGCCCACCCGCAGCCCTGCTCCGCGCGCCGCATCCACCGGATCGGCAAACCAGTCGGGTGCCGCCGACAGCGGCGACGGAACCGGCGCGTCAGGAAGCGGCGAGGGAACGGGTGCAGGCGGCCAAGGGCAGGGCAGCGGAGGCGGCGGAGTGGCGACGAAGCCCGTCCTCACCCGCTCGATCAGCGACGTATCCCTGTTCGAGATACCCGCAGGCGGCCGCGAAGCGCGCATCGGCACGCGTACCATCGTCGTGCTCGGCGTGTCGGCCCAAGGCCGCGTGACGAGCTGCCGCGTGTCACGTTCCAGCGGGTTCCCCAACACCGATGCAAAGGTGTGCGAGCTGTCCTACGACCGCATCCGTTTCGAGCCTGCGCGCGATTCGGCGGGCAACCCGGTGCCCGCCCAATTCTATTACCAGCAAACCTACTTCGAACGCCGGTAGAGATAGCGGGGCGGCAAGCTAGCCGCCCCCCGGGCGCCCCCTTTAATCGCCTTGGGTCAGCGCCTTGGCGAGATCGGATTTGTCGTAGGGTTTCTTGAGGATCGCGCGGGCGCCGAGTTCCTCGAACTTGACTTCCTTCGCGCTGTATCCCGTTGCGAGCACGAAGGGCACGCCATCGCGGGCCAGCTGGCGCGCGACAGGCTCGCTCGATTCCTCGCCGAGGTTGAAATCGAGGACGGCGAAGTCCGGCTTGTCCTTGTCGATCGCCCGCAACGCCTGTGTGACGCTGCCTGAGACGAGGACTTCGGCCACGCCGAGTTCGAGCAGCATCTCCTCGGTGTCGAGCGCGATGATCATGTTGTCCTCGATCAGCAGGACGCGCTGCGGCAGGTCACCAGTGGGACCGGTCGTACCGTCCCCGCCGTGTTCGACATGCGTGGTCATCTCGTGTTCGGTCTCCGCATCCTGAAGGAACCTGCCCGGGATCAAGAAGCGCGCTTGCAGGCCGCCCAGCGCGAATTCGACGTCGGCCTCTCCCTGCAATTCGTGCGGGATCGACTTTTCGATGATCGTGCTGCCGAAGCCGCGCCGTTCGGGTGCCTGCACCGGCGGCCCGCCGCGTTCCTTCCACCTCAGGGTCAGATCGCCGTTCTCGGCCCGTTCGAAGGTGATCAGCAGGTCGCCCGACTGGTCGGAAAGGCTGCCGTACTTCGCGGAATTGGTGATCATCTCGTGCAGCACCAGCGCGAGCACGGTGTAGGCCTGCGGGACCACGAGCACATCGGTGCCTTCGACGGTCAGCCGCGCGGTCTTGGAACCGAGATAGGCGTCGGCCTCGTCCGCGATCAGTTTCTTGAGCGAGGTCGGGCCCCAGTTGTCGCGAGTCAGGTTGTCGTGCGCTGCGGCGAGCGCGCCTATCCGTCCGCCGATCAGGCGCGTCAGGGTGACCGCGTCGGTCGCTTCGTGCCGCGACTGGTTCACCAGTCCGCGAATCAGGTTGAGGATATTGCGCACCCGGTGGTTGAGCTCGGCGATCAACAGATCCTGCTGTTCGCTCGCGCGCTTGCGATCCTGCGCGGCAGCGTCGGTCAGCCGCAGGATTACCTCGAGCAAGGTGATACGCAGCGTTTCGGCGAGATCGCTTTCGGCCTGCGTCCATTCGGCGCTGCGACCTTCGACGGTCTGTTGCCACGCGGCAAAGCTTTTGCGCGGCGTCAGGCGACCGCCTTCGACGGCGTCGTCGACAGGCTTGTCGGGATTGCCGGCCCAGGTGATGACCTGTTTGAGCTCGCGCCGCCAGAGGATGAAGAAATCGCGTGGCGCGCGTGAGACGGGGATGATCAGCGCGCCGGCGGCACGTTCGGCAAAGGCCTTTGCGGCATCGATCTCGCGGCTCAGCTCGCTGGTGGCGATGATCTTTCCGGCGGGCCCCGTCTGCAGCGCGGGCAGGATACGCAGGAACTCGTCTTCGCTCGGCGCGTGGCCGGTCGCGACGTATTCACCATCGATGAAGATGCTCGCTCCGTCGTGCGGTATCGAATCTCCGATCGTCGACCCGACCTGCGTCAGCGTGTCGCGCAGGGAGGCGCCGCCCGCCATCCGGGTCATCAGCCGTTCGTGCAGGCTGTGGCCGAGCGCCTTTCGCGCGGCACCCTGATCGTACAGCGCGCGGTCAAGCGTGAGCGAGAACATCTGCGAAAAGACTTCCGCAGCGGTCCGGTTGGAAAAGGCGAGCGCGCGCGGCCGATAATGGTGGCAGGCGAACAGTCCCCACAGGCGCCCGCGCACGATGATCGAGATCGACAGCGAGGCGCGCACGCCCATGTTGCGCAGGTATTCGATATGGATCGGCGAGACGGAGCGCAGCGTCGACAGGCTCAGGTCGATCGGTTCGCCGCCGAACTGCTTGCCCGGTTCGACCGGCACGGGGGTGTCGTTGACGTTGGCGATGATCCGCAGGCGGTTGCGCAGGTATAGGGCGCGCGCCTGCTGGGGGATGTCGCTCTTGGGATAGCGCAGGCCCGAATAGCTATCGACCTCGCGCTCGCGCGCTTCCGCGATCACTTCGCCCGAACCGTCCGAATGGAAGCGATAGACCATCACCCGATCGAACTCGAGCAAGGACTTGAGGCGCTGTGCCGCCGCATGGCACAGGTCGTCGATCCCCTCGATCGAGTCGAGGCCAGACATCATCGGGCGGATCGACGCGATGTGATTGCCGAAACCGGCCGCATCGTGCCGTTCGAATTCCAGCACCAGCTGACCGGCGCTGCGGTGTACCGAACAATCGAAGCGCGTCGCCGGATCGTCGCCCACGGCAAGCCCGAACAGCCGCTCCGTATCGTCGGGGTCGGATAGGCCGCGGGTCGCAATCTGCAGTGCCTGCAGCGTGTCCGGTGGCAGCAGGTCGTCGAGGCGTACACCTTGCCCCACCTCGCTCAGGCCGAGGAACTCCGCAGCGTTGGCGGAATAATGGGCAATCAGGTTGTCGCTGGAGACGAGCAGCATCGCCCCGAAGGACTGGATGTGTCCCAGTTGGTGGATCGGTTCGCGGTCGCAGCTGGTCAGATCGACCTGGTAGGCGGGTTCGCTCACGCGGGCACCGCCAGCATCTCCTGTTCGGCAAGGCTCAGGAAATGGGCGAATACGGCCTTGGCGGCATCGATGGCTTCGCGGTTCGCGGCGTCGTCTTCGAGCAGCGGGCGCAACGCCGTGAAATAGTGGGGCATGGTCTTGTCCTGCAGGAACGCCATCGGCCAGCTTGCCGGTGCTCTGGCGGCAAGTTCGCGCTCCATCATCTTGTTGCCGAGCGACGACCCGGCGAGCACCCAGGCCGCGCCGATCCATGCGTATCGATCGCTAGAAGGCAAGATGAAAGATGGCGCGCGCGCATCGCGCGGCTCGTATCCGAGCCATTCCAGATCGCGTCGCAGGAGAGAGACCTGCGATGGGGGAAGCCAGTGCGCAGGGGCGTTGAGGTAAAGCCATTGCTCCACCCCGCGCCGCGCGCTCAGCTGAATATCCAGAAAGCGCGTGTAATCCCGCCGGTCGGCGAGATCGAGCCGACCGAGCAGGTCATCGAGCTTCTGGTGCTGTTCTCGTGTAGCGGCGCGCAATTCTGCGCGCAGCTGGGGTGCAGTGGCGCACCATGCAGGCATTCGCGCATTCCTCTTCAGACCCAAGTATAAACCCCGCGCCACCACTCACGGGAAGGCGATAAGTCCATTATAGTCTTGGGCCTGCCCGAAAGTTCCCGGGCTAACATCTATCAACTCAAGTATTTTTGGCTGGACCCGAGAGCAGCTTGGTCCCCTTGTCCGACACCGCTGCCGCGATCAGCGGCTTGAAGAAGGAAAGCATCGGCGGAAGGTCGAGTTCGACGATCACCTGCGTTTCCTCGATCGTCACCTTCGTCCGCACGGTCTGGCCCATCGCGCCGACGGTCATCTTCATGCAGTCTTCGCTGGGCCATTCGGTCGTCACATCCGCCGTTCCGCCAGGCATGTGCGCGGGCAATTCGGGCATGCGCTCGCGCAACCTGCGGCGGACTTCCTCCTTGGGAAGATTGTGCTTCACGGGCACGCGCATCAGCTGGCCGCTCCTTCGCCCGCCTGCTCGCTGGCGGGGCCATCGCCGTAGCGATAGCCGAGATAGCGGTGCTGCACGGCCAGATCGTCGAGCGCGCCGTCGGCGATCTTGCGGTTGATCGAATCGATCTCGTCGCTGATCTTCGCCAGACCTTCTACCAGCCGCTCGTCCGCGGTGGCGCCTGCGTGCTGCTCGCTGCGCATCGCGGCGGGTACGCGGGTATAGCTCTGGACCATTTCGGGCAGCGTCTCGCCCACCAGTTCGCGGATATCGCGGATCGAATCGTGCCCGGCGGGCGCGGTTTCGAGCTGCTGGCCGAGCAGGTCGAGTTTCACGCCCAGATCGTCCACCAGCCCAACGGCGGGCGGGGGAAGGGCAGGCCGCTGCGCTTCCAGCCACAGCTCCGTGCGCGCGATCATCTGGCGTGGGGTACCCTTATTGAGATCGTCCGCCTGCGGGATCGAGATGCGCGGGTAGACCGAGAAGATGCCGGCTGCGGCAATCAGGGCGAAGAACGTCAGGACGAGGCCGACAAAGCCGATCCCTTCGACCGCGATCCCCGTGAGGACCGAAATGGCGAAGATCGCCGCCGCGGCGAGGGCGATATTGCGCAGCTTCTTCAGCCGGTGGCGGTTGCGCACCTGCGCCGATTCGCGCCCGATCGCGGTCACCCGGCGGTGCCGCCCGCCGCTGCGGTTCTCGACCAGCAGCTTGCGGCTGTCGCTGAGCAATCGGTCGCTGTCGCGGGTCAGGTCGTTCACCTAGCCCTCCAGCTTGAGCAGCGAGTCTTCGGATGCGTTGAGCTGTGCCTGGGCCTGCGCCTGGCTTTCTGCGCGCGCGATGTATTCCTTCGACTTCTCGACCTCGCTCGAAAGCGTGGTGACGGTCTGCTTCATCGTGTCGAGCGCCTTCAGCTTGAACGTGTCGACCTCGTCCATCGTCGCGTAGATGTTCTGGAACGCGTTCTGCAGCGTCTGCATCGGGATCGTGCTGGCGGCGGCCTGTTCGTGGATCTTGCCGGTCTGTTCGCGCAGCAGCTTGCCGGTCGAATCGATGATCCCCGCCGTGGTGTCGTTGAGCGCGGTGATCTGTTTCAGGACCAGCCGCTGGTTGGTCATCGCCTCGGCCACGGTCACCGCCGTGCGCAAAGCGCTGACGGTGGTGGTGCTGGCCCGGTCGACGCCCTTCACCAGTTCGACATTGTTCTTCTTGACCAGATCGAGCGCGAGGTAGCCCTGCACGCTCACCGCCATCTGCGTCAGCAAGTCCTGCGTGCGCTGGCGGACGTAGAATAGCGCGGTCTCGCGGATCGCCTTGGCCTTTTCCGGGTCGGTCGCGTCGAGTTCGTTGGCCTTGTCTTCCAGCCGCTCGTCGAGCGTCTTGGAGATGTGGATCATCTGTTCGAGCTTGCCCATCGCTTCCCACAGGTGCTGGCGCTCGACGTCGATCGCGGCGTTGTCCTTCTGTAATTCGGTGCGGCCCGAATGCAGCTTGTCGAGGATCGCCTGGATGTGGCTCTGCGCGCTCTGGTAGCTGCGGAAATAGCCCTTCAGGCTGTTGCCCCAGGGCAGCTTGGACAGGATGCCGCTCTTGCCCCGCTTGGCCGGATCGAGCTCTTCCACGGTGGTGCGCAGTTCGGCGAGGTTCGCGCCGACGCCCTGATCGCGGTCCATCGCGCGCACGGGCCGGTCGAGGAAGCGGTTCGACATGCTGGAGGCCGCCGCGATCTCCTTGCGGCCCATGTTGGAAATCTCGTCGACCCGCTTGCTGAATTCTGGCGATTGCGTGTCGTGCGCGATCAATTCGGCGACGAAGCTGTCGACCTTGGATTCCAGCTCGCTCTTCTTATCCTCGCCGACCGGCACCAGCCCGACAGCCTTCTCCACGTCGACGGCCGGGATCGGCTCGGGCGGAGTCAGGTTCAGCGCATTTGCGGTAGCGGTTTCGGTCTGCGTGGCCATCGGGCTCTGGTTTCCTTGTGCTTACGCTACTGTATTAGCTATACAAGACACGTGTTTCAAGTTTTGGCACCGCCCAGTTTCAGCGATATGGGCCTCGCATGCAAACCTCATCTCACCCCGCCGATACGAACGGCCCACCGGGATCGACGAACACACGGCGAGGCGGGGGAATCCAGACGGTTTTCCGATCTATCGCGCGGTGGTGGCGGATCGAGGTCTCGGGAACGGTCGACCAGGCGGCGGTGATCGCGAAGCGGCGCGCGGAATGCGACGTTTCGCCGCGCTACCTGCTGATGATCTGCATGTCCGCGGGGATCGCGATCCTCGGCATGCTGCTGTCGTCCCCGGCGGTGGTGATCGGCGCGATGCTGCTTTCCCCCCTGATGGACCCGATCATGGGGGTGGGCTTTGCGCTCGCCATCGGCGATTTTCACTGGCTGCGGCGGTCGGTCCGCTCGCTCGCGCTCGGCGTGGGTCTTGCGATTCTGTTCTGCGCGGTCATCGTGATCTTCTCGCCGATCCAGACTGTCACGACCGAAATCGCATCGCGCACACGGCCCAACCTGTTCGATCTGCTGGTGGCGATCTTCTCCGCGATTGCGGGCGGTTATGCCGTCATCCGTGGACGTGAGGGGACCATCGTCGGGGTCGCCATCGCGACCGCATTGATGCCGCCGCTGGCTGCCGTCGGCTATGGCCTCGCGACCTGGAACTGGACGGTCTTTTCGGGCGCACTTCTGCTGTTCGTCACCAACCTGACAGCCATTGCCCTCACCGCGACCGCGATGGCGCGCGGCTATGGCTTCAGCACCAGCCTGTCCGAAAAGCAGAGCCAGTTGCAGGCCTTCCTGATTTTCGCCGCCTTCGTTGCGCTGGCGGTGCCGCTGGGCCTGTCGCTCTACCGGATCGGGTGGGAAGCCAACACGACCCGCCAGATCAACTCCATCGTGCTCGAAACCTTCGGCGGGCGGGCGCGGGTTTCGGATATCCAGCCCGACTACAAGGTGCATCCGATCCAGGTCACGGCGACCGTGCTGACGCCGGAAATCATCGCCGATGCAGAACAGCTGGCGAGCCGCGAGATGGAGCAGAAGCTTGGCCAGCCGGTCGACGTGTCGATCACCCAGCTGCGTGTGGGCACCAGCGCGCAGGCGGCGGAGGAAGCCGAGCTGGCCAATGCGCGCGCCAAGGAGGCGGAGGCGGCGCAGCGCGCGCAGTCGATTGCCGATAGGCTCGCGATCCTCGCTGGCGTACCCGCCTCGGACGTGACCATCGACCGGCAGCAGCGCCGTGCGCTGGTCAACGCCAAGCCTCTGGATGGGGCAACCCTGGCGGCCTATCGCGAGCTGGAGCGGCGCATCGATGCGACCGAGCCCGAATGGGATATCCGGATCGTCCCCCCGCTGCGCGCGCTGCCCGCGATCTCATTCGACGAAGAGGGCAAGCTGACGCCTGCGGGAACGCGCGCGCTCGGCCTCGTTATCTGGGCGCAGCGCCGGATCGGCATTCCGATAAGCCTGCAAGGCAGTGAGGCGCAGCTGGAGGCTCTGCGCAAGCCTCTCGCCGATGCGGGCATCGACGCGCGGGAAGATGTCGTGGACGACGACGCGCAGTCGGTCACCGCCTCTTGGGCCGTGCCCGCGCCCGCCAGCTAGCCGCCGATTACGCGGCCAGCTGGTATGGCTGGATTTCGCCCGAGAGATACAGCCGCTTGGCCTTCGCCCGGCTGAGCTTGCCCGACGAGGGGCGCGGCAGCGTGCGCGGCGGCACCAATTCGACCAGGCAGCTCATCCCGGTGACCGACTGCACCTTCTCGCGAATACGCTCGCGCAGCACGCGGCGCTCTTCGGGGTCGGAGACGCGGCAGTGGACCAGCACCGCCGGCGCTTCCTCGCCATCGTCGCGCTCGACCGCGAAGGCGGCAATGTCGCCATGGTTGAAGCCCGGCAACTGCTCCACCGCCCACTCGATATCCTGCGGCCAGTGGTTCTTGCCGTTGATGATGATCATGTCCTTCGCCCGGCCGACGATGAACAGGTAGCCATCGGCCATGTAGCCCATGTCGCCCGTGTCGAGCCATGCGCTTCCGCCGTCGTCGGCGGGGACCAGGCAGTCGGTCGTCGCCTCTTCGTTGCGGAAGTAGGAATGCATGATGCTGGGGCCGCGGCACCACACCTTGCCGATCTGGTGGTCGCCGCGAACATCGCCGTTCTCGCCGCGGATCTCCACGTCCATATCGGGCAGCGGCTTGCCGCAGTTGACGATCGCGCGATAGCGGGCGGGGCGGTTAAGGTTGGGGCGCGCGCCCGAAAGACGCTCTTCCTCGACCAATTCGACGCGAATGCCTTCGCCGGGCGGCATCACCGTCACCGCCAGCGTCGCTTCCGCGAGGCCGTAACTCGGCGTGAACGCCGCAGCCTTAAAACCCGCTTCAGCAAACGCATTTACGAAATTCTGCATCACGTCAGGCCGGATCATGTCGGCTCCGTTGCCCGCCGTGCGCCAGCGCGACAGGTCGAACCGCTCCGCCACGTTGGACTGGCTGGAAATGCGGCGCGCGCAGATGTCGTACCCGAAGGTCGGCGAATAGGAGAGTGTGGCCCCCGGATTGCGACTGATCAGGTCGAGCCATGCGAGCGGGCGGCGCGCGAAATGTTCGGTCTTCAGGTAATCGGCGGAGACCTGGTTGGCGATCAGGCTGAGGAAGCAGCCGACCAGCCCCATGTCGTGATACCACGGCAGCCAGCTGACGCAGCGGTCGTTGGTGCCAAGGTCCATCGCCTGCGCATGGCCGTAAAGGTTATGCAGCAGCGCCTTGTGCGTCACCGCGACGCCGGTGGGGAAGCGGGTCGAACCGCTGGAATATTGCAGGTAGCAGATATCGTCGGGCGCAGCCTCGGGCAGGTCGGCCCCGGGCGCGTCCTGCGCGGCGAGCGTATCCCAGTCGATCGACTTGCAGCCGACGCGCTGTGCCGCAGCCTGCGTCATTTCCGCGATTTCGGGCGGATAGATCAGCAGTGCGGGGTCCGAACTTTCGAGCTGGACGACCAGCTGGTCGATATAGCTTTCCTTGCCGCCGAAGGTGGTCGGCAGAGGGAGCGGAACAGGCCATGCACCGGCGTAGACGCACGCGCAGAACAGCGCGGCGAACTCGGGGCACGTCTCGGCGATCAGCGCGACACGGTCCTTCGGGCGGATACCCGCCGCGACCAGCCGGTGCGCCATCGCCAGCGCATCTTCGCGCATCTCGCGATAGGGATAGGCACGCTCCAGCGTGCCGCGCATGTCGTGGAAGTTGAGCCCCTTCTCCGATCGCGCCGCATAGTCGATCGCTTCGTTGAAGGTTGCGAAGTCCGCCCGACGGCGCGGGAGCGCGCAATCGTTGGGCGTCGATTGAATGAGAGTGTCTTGCATAGGAGAGAGCGTAATCCCGTTATCCGCTATCGGCCCGAGGCTCAGTCTTGGACCAGAGCAATGAAGGGCCCGGCAGGCGTTTTATCGATCACAATCGTCGTTCCCAAGATGATGGCGGTTCCAATCCTCAAGGAGTGTGGCATCATTATGTCCCATGGGCCAATCCCCAGAGACTTCGCACCGGCGTCACAAGAAAGGACAGCCGCTAGAGGATGCCTCGCTCCGCGATATCGCGCTGAGCTACGCGGGCCGCTACGCCACCACGGCCGCCAAGCTCAAGCTTTATCTGCAACGCAAGTTACGCGAACGGGGATGGGCGGGGGACGATGAACCGCAGGTGGATGCACTTGTCAGCCGTTTCGTCGAACTGGGATATATCGATGATGCGCAATTCGCCGAGATACGCACGCGCGACCTCCTGAGGCGCGGCTACGGCGCACGCCGGGTTGCGCAGGCGCTTCATCATGCAGGGGTCGACAGCGAGGAACTGGCGCTGACCCCGCCGAGCGAGGCGGAGGGGCGGCAGGCCGCGCTGGCGTTCGCGCGAAGGCGCCGGATCGGGCCTTTCGGGGCCGAGCGCCCCGATGACCGGACGCGCGAAAAGCAGCTTGCAGCGTTGGTGCGCGCGGGCCATGACTTCGCTGCGGCACGCGCATTGGTCGATGCCGCAAGCGAGGATGAGGCCGAAGAATGGGCATCGAACGCAGACGACTGACGATCGGCGTCGTGGCGCTGCTGGGCGCGGTGCTGGCCGCGTGCTCTCCGCAGGGCACCGCCGATTCGGCGCAGGCGACCGCCGCCGCGCAATCGACGAAAGAGACGCATCCGGTTTCGGGCCTGCGTGTCATCCCGGTTACGGTGCAGACCGCGAAAGGGCCGCACCGTTTCGCCACCGAAGTGGCCGAAACTTCCGCCGAGCAGGCCAAGGGCCTGATGTTCCGCACCGAACTGGGCCCGGACGAAGCGATGATCTTCCCGCGCCAGGGCGATATCGCCAGCTTCTGGATGAAGAACACGCCGTTGCCGCTCGACATCATCTTCATCGGCAAGGACCGGCGGATCATCAACATCGCCGCCGAGACCACGCCCTATTCGACCGACCCGGTATCCGCGATGGGGCCGACCAGCGCGGTGTTCGAGATTCGCGGTGGCCGCGCCGCCGAATTGGGGATCGAGCCGGGCGACACGGTCGAATGGTGAGCATTTGCGTGAAAGCGACTTGGCCGCGCCAAGGCCTTGCGCTAGTCCGCAGCCCGCTATGAGCATCCTCGGAAACATCTTCACCTGGTGGAACGGTGCCACCATCGGCACCGCCATCTTCACGTCGCGCAAGGGCGAGGAGGTTGGCAGCGACGCCGCCGGCAATCGCTATTACCGCAGCAAGAACGTCAAGGAAGGTCAGCGCGAGCGGCGCTGGGTGATCTACGACGGCGCGAACGACGCGAGCCGCGTGCCGGCAGAATGGCACGGCTGGCTGCACGGGGCGGGCGACGACGTGCCCGAAAGCAACCTTCCCCCGCCCCGCATCTGGGAAGCGGACTACACCCCCAACGCGACCGGCACCGCGCAGGCCTACCTGCCCAGCGGCGCGCTGGAACGTGGCGGCCGCCGCGCCCGCGCCAGCGGCGACTACGAGGCGTGGATTCCGGGCGAGTAATGGCGATGCGCGCGCCTGCCGCCATCATCGGGTGCGCCCTCGCGCTGTCCGCGTGCAACAACGACGCACCCGATCCCACGCCGATCGAAACCGAGGTGCCGGACGAGCTTGCCAAGGGCGGCACGAGCGATCGCGGCGATGCGACCAAGCGGATCGGCACCCCGATGGAAGAGCGGGTGGCGACCATCGGCCTGCTCAACAAGCGCAACAATGTCAGCCGCGATTTCGAGATGAAGCCAGGCAAGGCTGTGCGCGTCGGCGACGTCGTGATCCGTATGGAAGCGTGCGAGAAGACCGCGCCGTGGGAAATGCCGCAGGAAGAAGGCGCCTTCGTCCAGGTCTTCGTGCGCGAGCGGCGCGGAAACGAATCCGAGCCGAGCTGGCAGAAGGTCTTTTCCGGCTGGCTGTTCCGCAATTCGCCCAGCCTCAACGTGGTCGAGCACCCGGTCTACGACGTCTGGGTCAAGAAATGCGCGATGAGCTTCCCCGGCGAAGAAGACAGCGCCGGGGAAGACTGAGCCGCCGCTTCGGCTTCCACCTCGGCGAGCGCCTGCGGCAGCGAAATGCGCTGATCGCCGCGCGCAGCGCCTAGCCGCTCAAGATATTCGCTCTGCGGGATCGGGATCGCGCCGAGCGAGGCGAGGTGCCCGGTCATGAACTGGCAATCGAACAGCTCGCACCCTGCGCGTTCGAGCAGCGCGAGCAGCCACGCCAAGGCCACTTTCGAGGCATCGCGGCGGCGGCGGAACATGCTTTCGCCGCAGAACACGCGGTCGAACGCGACGCCGTAGACGCCGCCCACCATCTCCCCACCCTGCCAGCATTCGATCGAATGTGCGTGGCCGACCTCGTGCAGGCGCTGGTAACTCGCCGCGATTCGCCCGCTGATCCAGGTATCCTCGCCGGTCGCCCTTGGCGCGGCGCATTGCAGCACGGTGCCTGCAAAATCGCTGTCGACGCGGATCGTGAACACCTCGCGCCGAATCGTGCGCGCAAGCGAGCGCGAACAGTGAAAGCCGCCGATGGGGATGATCGCACGTTCACGCGGTTCGACCCAGAAAATGTCCTGGTCGCTGCGCGCCTCCGCCATCGGGAACAGGCCTTGGCGATAGGCGGACAGCAGGATCGGGGGAGGGACGATCGGCAGCATGGGTTGGTCAAGCCTAGCACACCGATCGGCCCGTCACAGACATTTCGCGCAGTTTCGCTTGCGTCCTACCGCAGCTTTCCATAAGTCGCCCGCTCCGGCTGCAGGGGTGTAGCTCAGCTGGTAGAGCATCGGTCTCCAAAACCGAGGGCCACGGGTTCGAATCCTGTCACCCCTGCCATTCCTCTTTCGACACCTGCCGACGACCGGGAAGCGCACATGGAATATCTTCACACGATGGTCCGGGTCCGCGACCTAGATGAGTCGCTCGATTTCTACTGCAACAAGCTCGGCCTGGTCGAAACCTCGCGCAAGGATGTCGAGGCTGGGCGTTTCACGCTCGTCTTCCTCGCCGCGCCGGGCGATGCCGAACGTGCGCGCGATGCGCAGGCGCCGCTGGTCGAATTGACGCATAACTGGGACCCGGAAGAATACGAGGGCGGGCGCAATTTCGGGCACCTCGCCTACCGCGTCGACAATATCTACGACAGCTGCCAGCGGCTGATGGATGGCGGCGTCACGATCAATCGTCCGCCGCGCGACGGGCACATGGCCTTCATCCGGTCGCCCGACGGCATCTCGATCGAACTGCTCCAGAAGGGCGAATCGCTTGCCCCGCAAGAGCCTTGGGCATCGATGGAAAACACCGGCTCCTGGTAGCCGGCTGGGGCACTGCGCCCCGATTGCCACAAACTTGTAAAATTGCATTGCGCGGGGAACCCTTGGGATTCCCTCGCCTTTTTCGTCGCGCGCGATGGCTCCCTTTTGTTCCCACAGAAAATTCGGGAACGCTCCTTACGAAGTGTGCATTTTTCGAGCCATAATGCACTCAGGTGCCCACATCAGGAGTTGACCAATGTCGAGCATGCCATTTCGTAGCAGCCGTCCGGACAGCTGGACCACGCCGCAGCCGCACACCGATGCGACCATGCGGATGATGAAGTACGGCAAGATCCAGCCGATGCACCAGCCGTCGTTCTGGGAGCGTCTTTTCGGCATGGTCTGACCGACCGCCGACTTTCACGCATACAAAGCTTTCACGGAAACGAAGAAGGGCCGGAGCGCGCGAACGCTCCGGCCCTTCTCATTTGCTGGCGGGCCGTCAGTATTCCTCGGGCTCTTCCGGGGTTTCGGCATGGAAATCCTTGCCCGCGGTCTTGTCGCCGCGAGACAGCGCGAAGACCACGCCCGACAGCAGCAGCAGCGCCAGCAGGTTGGGCAGCACCATCACCGCGTTGGCGATGTCGCCCATCCGCCAGATCAGGTCGCTCTCGCGGCTCGCCCCGATGAAGATGCCGACGCACCACAGCACGCGCCAGATCATGTGCAGGATCTTTTCCCCGCCCAGCGACGATCCGGGGATGCGATCGTAAAGGAAGGTGATCGCCCGTTCGCCGTAATAGCTCCAGGTGAGCAGGGTGGTGAACACGAACAGCAGCAGCGCAAGGCTGGCCACCAGAGTGCCCAGCGGAATGCTGCCGATGGCGAAGGGGAAGGCGGCGGCAAACGCGCCGCTGGTCACGGCGAAACCATCGAGGTCGGCCTGCCATGCGTGCAGCACCGGCTGGCCCGCGTGGGTGAAGTTGCCTTCCACGGTCAGGATCACCAGCGCGGTCATGGTGCAGATCACGATCGTGTCGATGAAGGTGCCCAGCATCGCCATGCGGCCCTGGAATTCCGGATCGTCGGTCTGCGCCACCGCGTGCGCGATCGGGGTCGAACCCTGGCCCGCCTCGTTCGAGAACAGGCCGCGTGCCACGCCCGCGCGGATCGCGAGGATCACCGCCGCGCCGACGAAGCCGCCGCTGGCCGACTGCACGTTGAACGCGCCGCCGAAGATTCGGCCGAAGGTTTCGGGGATGTCCTGGATGTTCAGGATGATCGCGATGATCGCCATGACGATGTAGGCCAGCGCCATGATCGGCACGACGCTTTCGGCGACGCGCCCGATCGACTTGATCCCGCCGATGATGACGATGAACACGAGGATCGCGACGATCAGGCCGCCAAGCCATTCCTGGATGCCGAACAGCTCGTTGAGGCCGTCGGCCACCGCGTTCGCCTGGATCGCGTTGCCGGTGACCAGCCCGCTGATCAGCGTGCCGATGCAAAAGAAGATCGCCAGCCACGTCCATTTGGGCCCCAGGCCCATCATGATGTAGCTCATCGGGCCGCCGCGATAGGTGCCCTCACTGGTGGTTTCGCGATAGCGGATCGCGAGCGCGCCTTCGGCAAAGGCCAGCGCCATGCCGAAGAGAGCGGTGACCCACATCCAGAAGATCGCCCCCGGCCCGCCCAGCGCGATCGCGGTGGCGACGCCGGCAAGGTTGCCCGTGCCGACCTGGCCGGACAGCGCGGTGGAGAGCGCGGCGAACGGCGAAATCTCGCCCGCGCCGCCCTTCTTGCGTCCGGCAAACAGGTTCTTCACCGCCGAACCCAGATTGGTGATCGGATAGAACCTGAGGCCGATCATGAACCACAGGCCAGCGCCCAGCAGTACGATGGCGAGCGGCGGGAAGGGCAGGACTTCCACCCCGTCCCACGTGCCGCCCCAGATAAAGTCCGCGACATTCGTGACCGGCCCCAGCAATTGCTGGTCCAGACTCTGCGTCGGCGCTGCGCTGCTCATGTGGTGTCCCACCCCTTTTGAAATTCGTCCCTTGGGGGGTGCTAGGGGAGTGAAGGACACATTTCCAGCCCTCTCGGACCCGCTTGTGAGCCGCAACACCTTGTAATAAGCAAGCCCTTCCGATCTGGGAGGAATTCGGGATGGCACGTGGGGGTTTCGGACGCATAGGCACCGCATTGGCAGCTGCGGGACTGGTTGCGGCGGCGGCATCGCCGCTCGCGGCGCAGCAGCTCGATAAGTGGTGGAAGATAAAGTATTACGAAGGCTCGACCACCTTCGACTACTACCCCATCACGCTCCGGATCGATTCCGGCCGTGCCAAGCACAAGGCGGGCAATACGCTGCACCCCGCCTACGTCGTCCAGCTCGAGAATGCTTCGAAGGAGGCGCAGTGCGCGGCCTTCTATTTCAAGGCTCTGCGCCAAAGCTACAGCAACGACATGTTCGAGAGCGGCAACGGCGCAGTCTATTACATCAAGGGCGGCAAGACGCAGAAGGTCGCCGCGTGGCTCTACACGCGCAGCCCCAAGACGCAGGATTTCGGATTCGAGAAGATGACGGTCCACAGCTGGGATCCGCTGGGCAAGAACCGGTGCGGCCCCGACCCGAGCGGTCGGCCCGATATGTCCTGACCGGGCTCCGCCACGCTTGCTTTTGCTTTCGCTCCGCCCTAGATGCGGTCGGGTCTCAAGACATCGAAGCTAAAGACCCGCCCTCCCGATCATCCGATTGTGAGGGCGATCCCGGCTTCCCGAAAGAGACGCGAAACTTGGTCCAACAGTTATCAGATGGAAGCGGCAGCGATGGCCGAAGGCAAAGTCGAGACGAAGAAGCGCAAGACATCGCCGGGTGAATTTGCCCGGCAGGTGCGCGCCGAAGCGAGCAAGGTCGTGTGGCCGACGCGCCAGGAAACGACCCAGACCGCGATCTTCGTCAGCATCCTGGTGCTGATCCTGTCGATCTTCTTCCTCGGCATCGATACCCTGTTCGGTGCCGTCGTCCGTTTCCTCCTCACGCTCGCCTGAGCTGACCCCACTTCCCGACCGCAGGATATTTCATGGCACGCTGGTACATTATTCACGCCTATTCCGGTTTCGAGAACAAGGTTCGCGATGCGATCATCTCCGAAGCCGAGCGGCTTGGCCTGTCCGAAGGCGTCGAGGAAGTGCAGGTCCCGACCGAGACCGTGACCGAGGTGAAGCGCGGCAAGAAGGTGCAGGTCGAACGCAAGTTCATGCCCGGCTACGTGCTCGCCAAGCTGAACATGACGGACGATATCTATCACCTCGTCAAGAACACGCCGAAGGTCACCGGCTTCCTGGGCGCCGGCGCGAAGCCGCAGGCGATCAGCGAGAAAGAGGCCGCGCGCTATTTCGGCGGCGTCGAAGAAGCCAAGGCCGCCCCCAAGCGCGACATCAGCGTCGATTACGAGATCGGCGATTCGGTCAAGGTGCTCGATGGCCCGTTCGCCAGCTTCAACGGCGTGGTGGAAGAACTCGATTTCGACAAGGCGAAGGTCAAGGTTTCGGTCTCGATCTTCGGCCGCGCGACGCCGGTCGAACTGGATTTCGAACAGGTCGAACTCTCGAAGTAAGGGGCAGGGCCCCCGCGGCCCCTCCCGCTATTCGAGCACGCCCATCTCGATCCGCAGCCACACAGGCTCGGGGCCGAAATTGAACCCGTAGTCGATCTGGTCGCCGTTCCAGCGGCGGCGCATCTGCCATTCTCCATCGACGAAGCGACCTTCCTGCGCCTCGATGATCTCGCCCTGCTGCCCGTCACCCGGCTGGGCGAGGGAGATCCGCAGCTTGGCATTCTGCCCGCCCACCAGGAACACGTTGTCGGCCATTTGCGCCACGATGAGCCCGCCGGTCGGCGCATCGGCCAACGGATGCGGATCGCGCGCGATCCAGGTCCAGTCGTCCTCTCCGAACGCCCAGCGACCATACTGCGCGGTCAGCTGCCACCGGCCCATCGTGCGCGTCTGGTCGGCCCCGTCGTCCCCTTTCGCGGTGCCCCATAACGGCTTGTCGCGTGCGATCCGCGCCCACTCGCGCGGCATCTGCGCAAACAACCGGTAAGGCGCGGCAAAGGCGTCGAGCGTGTTCTCATCCAGCTCCTTCGCGCCGAGCGGATAGTTCGAATAGCCGGTACCATCGATCCCGAAGGGCGAGAACATCACCGCCCCGCGCCCCATCGCGGGCCAGATGAACCGCGCGTATTCGGCGGCGTTGCCGATCTCGGGCACCATCAGCGGGCCCGACGCGGCGTAGCGATCGAGATAGGTCTCCACCGCCTTCGGATCGCGCGCATAGATATCGGGCGCAAAGGCCGAGATATACGGTGCGGCGATGCGCCAGATCGGCAGCGCGTTCCAGTTCGGCCCGCCCGACGGCCCGACCTCGCCGCCTTCGTCGGTAAACGCATTGCCCAGCGCGGCATTGACGTACATTGGCAGGTTCATCTCGGCCTGCCCCGCCGCCGCGACGCTGTCGATATAGCGCGCGACGTACCAGCTGTTGAAGAACTGCTCGGCGCGCGGGCCGAAGGCCTCGCTCCAGCTCTGTCGCGCAATGCCCAGCCCGTCGGCCAGCTCCTGCGGGATCGGCCCCGCGAACAGCGCTTCGGCTTCGGGCGCGTGGTCACGATCGAGCCCCCAGCTACCGCTCTCGTTCTCGACCTGCATCATCACCACCGTGTGCTGGCGATCGACCTGCGCGAGATGGCGCATCAGCGCCGCAAAGGCGCGCGCATCGGCCTGCATCGTCGCCTCGCCATGCGGACTGAAAACTGCATGCGCCGACCCGTCCACCCTGCGCATCCGCGCAAAGCGCTGCGTGTCGCGCTTGACCCAGCCGGGCACGTAGGAAGGGCCGGTGTTCTTCCACGTCCCGTACCACAGCAGCACCAGCCGCATGTCGCGTGCCCGCGCCTGATCGAGCAGCGTGTCGACGAAAGAGAAATCGAAACGCCCCTCGCTGGGCTCGACCTGTTCCCACGCGACCGGCATCAGCAGCGTGTTGGCGCCGAGCCGCTCGACCGTGGGCCAGACCTCTTCGAGCATCGCGGGATAGTTCGACGAATTGTTGGGCTGCGCGCCGAGTATCACGAAGGGCTCGCCATCGACCAGCAGAGCCGGGCGCGCCGTCCCTTCCTCGAAGCGTGGCAATGGCTGGGCGTTCGCGACGCACGCAGTGGCCACTACGGCGAGCGCAAACGTAATCAGATGCCAGATTTTCATCGTTTCCCGCTCTCCCCTGCAGCAACATGGTTGCGCTACCATGCGGGCCATCTGGGGGAAAGGCACGCAGCGCGTCAGCGAAGGCCCCAACCTCTACAATCAGGGTGGGGCGATCGATCGAATGGCACTATAGGCACCGCCGACGTGCGAACACGACCCGGCATCTGCAACCGCAAGAAGCGATACGCGAGTCGCGAGGCAGCCGAACTGGCCGCTCGCGATGCACCTTTCAGGCTACGCGCCTACAGGTGCGAATTGTGCCGCCAGTTCCATCTGACGAGCCGCACCAAGGGCATGAAGCTGCCGCCCCATGAGATCGAGCGGGCGCGATCGGGTCGGCCGCCCGTCTAGGTGAGCCAGCCGAGGCTCTCACTGTAGGCGAGCGTCAGCATGATCGTATCGACCGCCGCGTGGGCCAGGATGCACGCCCATAGGTTGCCCCGGTTGGCGAAGCGCAGCCATGCGAGGAACAGCCCGACGCTGGCGGTTACCAGCACGCCGCCCCAGCCTTGATACAAATGCGGCAGGCCGAAAATCGCCGCCTGGATGATTGCGGCAGGCCATTTGCGCCCGCGCATTCCGCGCAGCCGCATCAACCGGTCAAGCAGGAAGCCGCGAAACAGCAGCTCTTCGCCCAGGCCCGCGGTGAGCCATGCGATGAGCACGATCCAGAGTGCGAAGGAGACAGGGCTCGCGGTCGCCAGATCGGTGACCAGCGTGACGTCGACCTTGGGCAGGCCTAGCGCCTCGACCACGATATGCCCGATCGCGAACAATGCGATCACGCCCCCGGTGCCGAGCGCGGCGAGCGCCAGCGTGCGTGGCAGGTTGACCGGCGGGCGGATATTCCATGCGGAGTGGAGCGCATGGTCCGACGCCAGCCAGAGCCGCGCAACGACCAGCGCGGCAAGCATCCCGGCGACGGCGGAGGTGAGCATGCCGGTGTTCGTCGGACCGAACAGCAAGACCGGCGGTACGCCTGCAAGCGAATAGACGAGGGCAACGCTGCCCAGTTGCAGCAGGAATCGCAGCCAGCCCAAACGGCGCCAGCGGTTTCGTGCAAGGGAGCGCTGCTTCATCTAACGCGACAAGTGCCTGATGCTGCGGGCTTTCGCAACCGGCTGTCGGGCGCAGCGATCCGTAACGGGACGGGTCGGGGCAAATTGCGTGCAAGCCGTTTTGCGCGCGGCCCCGCAGGCGTCGATTGAAGCATGGCCATGGTTCCTTTGGATGGCGACGGTTTTCCTACGTCGGTCCGATCTGCGATACATGGCACGCGCTTCTCCGGATCGCATGGGAAGCAGAAAAACGGGCCGAAAAGCGCAATGTGTCACCCTGGGCCCTGCCGATGGAGGAAAACTGGCGAATTTTCAATGCGTTGGGCGCGGCGCTCCCCGGGTGACACATGGGTGACACGTGTCACCCTGTCGCCGTGACCGTGCCCCGCATGACCACCGCCCCCCGGGCCGGGAATCGCTTGCAAATAGCGGAAAAATCGCTATCTGCGCGCCTTCCCATACGACAGTTCGGGAAATCCACGCGGAAGGGGTGCTTCGGTTCCCCGCCAAACCGCTTACCATGAGCGTGACGCGAAAGCGCCCACGCGACAGTGAGAAAAGGAGGCCTCCCATGGCCAAGAAGATCGAAGGTTACATCAACCTTCAGGTGCCCGCCGGCACCGCCAACCCCTCGCCGCCGATCGGCCCTGCGCTGGGTCAGCGCGGCGTGAACATCATGGAATTCTGCAAGGCGTTCAACGCCGCGACGCAGGACCTTGAAAAGGGCGCTCCGATCCCGACCAAGATCACGGTCTACGCGGATCGCAGCTTCACCTTCGTCACCAAGAGCCCGCCCGCGAGCTTCCTCATCAAGAAGGCGATGAAGATCAAGTCGGGTTCGAAGGAGCCGGGCAAGAACATCATCGGCTCGATCAAGACCAGCCAGCTGGCCGAGATCGCCGAAACCAAGATGGCCGATTTGAACGCCAACGACATCGACCAGGCGGTCAAGATCATCGCCGGTTCCGCCCGTTCGATGGGCATCGAAGTGGTGGAGGGCTAACCGATGGCTACTTTGACCAAGAAGCAGAAGACGCTGACCGAGAAGCTCGACGCTGAAAAGCTGTACACCTTCGACGAAGCGCTCAGCACGCTGCGCGAGCACAAGGCGAAGTTCGACGAGACCGTCGAAGTCGCGATGAACCTCGGCGTCGATCCGCGCCACGCCGACCAGATGGTCCGCGGCGTGGTCAACCTGCCGAACGGCACCGGCCGCACCGTCCGCGTCGCGGTCTTCGCGC
>PBYQ01000028.1 GCA_002729695.1 Citromicrobium sp.
AACTTAAGGACAAGTTCGAGAACATGGGCGCGCAGATGATCAAGGAAGTCGCATCGAAGGCGAACGACGCCGCCGGTGACGGCACCACCACCGCCACCGTGCTGGCACAGGCCATCGTCAACGAAGGCATGAAGTCGGTCGCAGCGGGCATGAACCCTATGGACCTGAAGCGCGGCATCGACATCGCGGTGACCAAGGTCGTCGAAGACCTGGCCGCGCGTTCGAAGGACGTGTCGGGTTCGCAGGAAATCGCGCAGGTCGGCATCATCTCCGCGAATGGCGACCGTGAAGTCGGCGAGAAGATCGCCGAAGCGATGGAAAAGGTCGGCAAGGAAGGCGTGATCACCGTCGACGAATCGAAGGGCCTCGAATTCGAGCTCGAGACCGTCGAAGGCATGCAGTTCGACCGCGGTTACCTGTCGCCCTACTTCATCACCAACCCCGACAAGATGACCGTCGAACTGGATGATCCCTACATCCTGATCTTCGAAAAGAAGCTGTCGAACCTGCAGGCGATGCTCCCGATCCTGGAAGCAGCCGTCCAGTCGGGCCGCCCGCTCCTCATCATCGCGGAAGACATCGAAGGCGAAGCGCTGGCCACCCTCGTGGTCAACAAGTTGCGCGGCGGCCTGAAGGTTGCTGCGGTCAAGGCTCCGGGCTTCGGCGATCGTCGCAAGGCGATGCTGCAGGACATCGCGATCCTGACGAAGGGCGAAATGGTCAGCGAAGATCTCGGCATCAAGCTCGAGAACGTCACGCTGAACATGCTCGGCCAGGCCAAGCGCGTCACCATCGACAAGGATAACACCACGATCGTCGACGGTGCCGGTGACGAAGCCGACATCCAGGCGCGCGTCGGTGAAATCCGCACGCAGATCGACAACACCAGCAGCGATTACGACAAGGAAAAGCTGCAGGAACGTCTCGCGAAGCTCGCGGGCGGCGTGGCCGTGATCAAGGTCGGCGGTGCCACCGAAGTCGAGGTGAAGGAACGCAAGGACCGCGTCGACGACGCGCTGCACGCCACCCGCGCGGCGGTCGAAGAAGGTATCGTGCCGGGCGGCGGTACCGCGCTGCTCTACGCCTCGAAGGCCCTCAACGGCCTGACCGGCGGGAACGAAGACCAGACCCGCGGGATCGACATCGTTCGCCGTGCGCTGACCGCGCCGGTGCGCCAGATCGCCAGCAACGCCGGTCATGACGGTGCGGTGGTCGCAGGCAAGCTGACCGACGGCAACGACGAATCGCTCGGCTTCAACGCCGCGACCGATACGTACGAAAACCTGGTCGCTGCCGGCGTGATCGACCCGACCAAGGTCGTGCGCACCGCGCTGCAGAACGCAGCCTCGGTTGCCGGCCTGCTGATCACCACTGAAGCGGCTATCTCCGACATTCCGGAAGACAAGTCCGGTGGCGGCATGCCCGACATGGGCGGCATGGGCGGCGGCATGGGTGGCATGGGCTTCTAAGCCCGCTACCCGGTCTCCCGACCGAAAAAGAAAGGCCCCGTCGGAGCGATCCGGCGGGGCTTTTTCGTCGACCTATTTCAGCGCGCGCCGCTGGAGATCGAACAGCATCACCGGAACCAGGACCAGACCAAGCGCCAGCCCGGCACGCACATTCTCGGCGCCGTTTTCGGACAGGGCGGATCGCATCGCCATGACCCAGGGAAACCAGCCCGCCTGATCCGACCCGGTTATCAGCACCGCCAGCTGCACCAGCGTTCCGGCGATGCCCAGTGCCAGCGAAATGACGAAATTGTTCCAGCGAAGCGCGACCCACAGCTGGATGCACAGGATGGCGAGGCTGCCGAGCGACATGTGGGCGACGAAGCGGATCCCTTCGGCCCACGGGATAGTGCCGGTCGGCACGCGCCCGGTCAGATGACCGATGCAGGCCCCCGCAAGGATCGCGCCCGCAATGGCCAGCACGAGCATCATCGCGTGGAGCACCCACAGGATGCCCAGCTTGGTCAGGAAGAGTTGCCAGCGCGGCTGCGGCTGAACGAGCATGAACGACCAGCTGCCGCTGCGGTATTCGATCTGTCCCATCAGGGTCGCGACGGTGGCGAGAAGCGTCGGATTGAGGAACATCGCCCATAACGGGATGGTGAGCCGCCCCACCAGCTGTTCCCACGACGGCACCCCTTCGTTGGTGGCGATCGCCAGCGCGATGATCGCACCGGGAAGCAGCGGAGGGATCGCCACCAGCAGGAGGATGAGCGAGCCGCGCAGTTTGCGCAGCTCGACTTCGATCGACGCGATCATGGACGGTTCTCCTGTACGCTGTGGGCTTCGAACGAGGGCTGCGATCCCAGCTTGTCGCGATACAATCGCTCGAGCCCGCGGCTCTCTTGCGCCAGTGCGGAGACGGCGAACCCTCCCTCGACCAGCGAACGGTTGATCTGCGCAGCGGTCAATCGACCCATCCGGAACACCAGCCGCTCTTCCGCCGAATCCCTGTCTTCTTCGAGGCCCAGAGCGAGCAGTGCCGTACGCGCCTCCGCCTGGCGGTCGGTCGAGATCGCGATCAGCGGCTCGGTCTCGCTCAATGCGCGGAGCGGACCCTCTGCCACCAGCTCGCCCTGTCGTAGCAGTCCGATATGATCCGCCACTTCCTGCACCTCGCCAAGTAGATGACTGGACAGCAGGACTGTCGCGCCGAAACGGGCAGGCAGTTCGCGGATCAGGTCGCGCATCGCCATGATGCCTTCGGGGTCCAGACCATTGGTCGGCTCGTCGAGCACCACCAGCCTGGGCCGCCCCAGCAGTGCCCGCGCAAGAGCGGTCCTCTGCTTCATGCCGAGCGAGTAGGTCTTTACCGCCCGATCGGCCGCCCTGTGCATCGCCACCGCGTCGAGAACGCGTCCGATGTCGCGTCGGTCGATCCCCCGCAACCGACAGGCTAGCAGCAGGTTTTCCCGGCCCGTCAGATGTTCGTAGAGGCCATGGCTCTCGATCAGGATACCGACCTGGCCGAGCAAGGCCCTGGGGCGCTGCGCCAGATTCTCGCCGAAGAGCGACACCGTCCCGGCCGAGGGGCGCAGCAGCCCCACGATCAGTCGCATGATCGTGCTTTTCCCGGCGCCGTTCGGCCCCAGAAATCCGTACACCCCGCCATCGGGCACGGTCATATCCACATTGCGAACGATCGCACGCCCGCCCAGGCTGAGAGAAAGGCCTTCTGTCCGGATTGCAGCAGTCATAGCGTTGGGGCTCGACAGTTATTTAACTCTGAGTTAAATGATCCGCCTGACGGTAATTTAAGTCAAGGTTAAATTTCTATGTCTCCGATCCGCCTCTCGCTCTGGCTCTCGACCGCCGTTTTCGCCGCGCTCGCCGCCGCGCTGATTCTCGAGTTTTCCTATCCGCTGACGCACGACGCGGCACCGGGCGTGCTCGCGAACCTCGCTGTGCTGCGACTTCCCAACCTGTTCTATCTCTTCGCGCTGTGGGCGTGCCGCGCGGCTGCGAAGCATCTGGTTGCGGGGGAGCATTTTGCCCGCACCACGCGCCGCCTCGTGTGGCAGGTGGGCCTTGCACTGACGCTGGGCGCCGCCATGCAGACCCTCGGCGTTCCCTGGTTGCTGCTATTGCTCAAAGGGTGGCCGGGTTCGATCGGAGCCTACGATCCGGCAACGCTCACACTCGCCGCGGTCGGGCTGATGATGATGGTTCTGTCCGGACTCTGGCGTCAGGCGGAACAGATGGCGCAGGAACTGGAGGAATTCATCTGATGCCGGTTCGCGTCACGCTCGATGCAGTGCTGGAAGCGCGCGGCATGACGGGCAAGGAGCTGGCGTCTCGGATCGGCATCAGCGAGACCCAGTTGTCGCTGTTCCGGTCCGGGAAAGTCCGAGGCGTGCGGTTCGCAACCCTGAGTGCGATGTGCGCCGCGCTGCAGTGTCTGCCCGGCGAACTGATCGATTACCAATATTCCGACGAAGATCTCTCTCGCGACTAGGAATGGAACCTGCCGGTCGCCAGCGATATGCAGGGGTGATGGACGCGCGCGCCGAACCGAACGAGATCGAGCTGTGGGAGGCTGTGTCGCGCGATCCGGCGCTTCAGCGGCGGCTCGTCGCTGCATCGTCAGGGGACCAGGCTCTGCAGGTGATCCGCGACTCGGCCATCGACCCTCGAGGCGCAGTCGCATTCTGCCGGGAGGAGTCACCGAGGTGGGACGGCCCGCCGCGCGTTCTGCGCGAAAACGCACCCCCGGCGCAGTGGCTACCCGTGCAGATGTTCGAAGACGAGGGCGGTCTGAAGGTCGAGTGGCACCACTTCGGCTTCGCTCGGCTCACCGAGCCTTTCTTCGAACAATCCTGGGCACGGGCTGCCGCCCTCCCGGCCCAATCGCTGCTCCGGATGCAAACGCCCGTCGACGCATTTTTCGAGTTTCGCTCCGCCCCCTCCCCCGACGGGCTTGTGCTTCACATGTCGCGCTGCGGATCGACGCTCGTCGCGCAGATGCTTGCCGAACTGGGTGAGGTGACCGTCGTCGCCGAGGCACCCGTGTTCGATGCCGTCCTTCGGCTTCACCGGTCTGGCCGGCTGACAGCGGATCATTTGCGCGGGGCGGCGGCGGCGCTGACGCGCATGCGCCATCCCGATACACGTCGGGCGGTCTTCAAACTCGATGCATGGCATACGCCGTGCTGGCCGACACTCGCTTCGGTCTTTCCCAAGGCCCCTGCGATATTCCTCCATCGCGATCCGGTAGAGGTTCTCGTTTCGCAAGAGCACCGCCCCGGCATGCATGTCACGCCGGGACAATTGCCGCTATCCCTCTACGGGTTCACCGGAGAGGAACGGGTCGCAGGGGCCGATCATGCGGCCTGGGCAATAGCCCAAATCGCAAAAGCCGGGCTCGAGGCGGTGGTTCGCGGGTTTGCCGATCCGGTCGCCCATGCCGATCTGCCTGATGCCCTTCTTGCGAAGATCCTGCCGCATTTCGGGATTGCGACCGATGATGCCGCTCGCAAACGGCTGGTCGAGGCAGGCCTGCGCTATTCGAAAGATCCGTCGCGCACTTACCTCCCCGATGCGCAAGCGAAGCGCGCCTCCGCCTCGCCCGAGCTGCGCGCCCGGGTCGAAGCCTTCGGGCTCGACCGGATGCACGCCAGCCTTGTCCAGGCGCGGAACCGCCTGCACGGGCCTCTGGCGCAGCAGAAGACGTCCGTGCGGGTCGGGTTCCGGTTCGATTAGCCTCCCTTGCGGCTGGCTTCGGCAGCCGCGACCAGGTCGGCCGGCCAGGTAACCTGCGTCTGCGTCTGCGGGTTCAGCACGTCGCCGGGATACTGCGCTGCCTCGGCCGCGGCGATCTCCTCTGCGGTGAGGAACTCGCTCGGCTCGAGCGCGAAGACGTCGAGCCCGCGGGTGATCTCGGTCGCGTAGATCCGGCCGTCGTACCAGTAGGCCGACCAGTAGCCGCCGGTGACCAGCTGGTCCTCATCGACCGGCCCGCGATCGAAATAGGCGATTTCGAACGGGTTTGCCGGGTCGGTGAAGTCAATCACGCTGATCCCCCCCTGGTACCACGCCTGCACGAAGATATCGCGCCCCGGCACGGGGATGATCGAGCCATTGTGCGCGACGCAGTTTTCCTTGTCGCTCTGCGGCGCGGGCAGCTTGTACAGGCTTTCGAAGTTCAGCTGGCCGTCCTTCAGCGAATAGAACGCGTCGGCGCCCCAGTTGCGCGGATCGCCCGCCTGGCAGCGCGGCCGCCCGCCGCCGCCCCACTCGTCAGTGAAAACAACCTGGGTGCCGTCGTTGTTGAACGTTGCCGAGTGCCAATAGGCAAAGCCCTTGTCGGTCACGTCGTCGATCCGGACCGGTTTGAACGGGTCGGAAATGTCGAGGATGATCCCGTTGCCCGAACACGCCCCCGCCGCGATGTTCTTCGACGGGAACACGGTGATGTCGTGGCACTGGTTGGTGACGTTGGTCTCCTGGGTGCCGTCGCCATGGTTTCCGCCGCGCCACAGCCCGGCGATCTGGCCGTCCTTGGCGAAGATGCGCGGCGAATCGACGATCCGTGCCTTTGCAGGTTCGGCCACGGGGATTTCGATCACGTCGATGCTGAACAGCGCGGTCTCGTCGCCCGCCGTGTCGAAGCAGCCCTCCAGCTCGGCGTCGTCGCGCACGTAGCTGGTGCCCGAGTTGTAGACGACGATACGGGAATCGTCGGCCGAGACGACCGAGTGGGTGTGGCTGCCCCGACAGGTCTGGACCTGTCCCACCTGGCGCGGCCTGGTGATGTCCGAGATGTCGAAAATGCGAAGGCCGCGGAAGCGATCCTCGCTCACCCGGCCCTGCACGCCCTGCAATCCGCAATCCTTGCGCGCCCGGCTGTCCTGCACGCTCATCAACAGCAGATCGCCGACGATCGAGACGTCGCCCTGCCCGCCCGGGCAGACGACCGAGCTCACCAGGCTCGGCACGCCATCCGCGCCAAGCCGATAGGCGTTGAAGCCATGGTAGTTGCCCGTCACCAGCATATCGCCGGAGAACGCCATGTCGGTATTCGCGAAGCTCAGCAGCGAGCCGCGCTGGCCGAACCGATCCTTGCTTTCCTCGTCATCCTCGTCGCGCGGATCGGGCTTGGTTGCGGCGACCAGTTCGGCCTCCTCGCCCTCTTCCTTTTCATCGACGATGCGCGGCTGCAGCTGCGCCGGGTTTGCGGGATCGAAGAAGCCGGTCGGCTTGGGCATCGCCGTGACGAGGCGCATGTTGGAAATGGCCTCGCCCGCGTCGCGGAAGCCCGCGGCAAGGCCGGCGCGCGGATCGTCGGAGATCCGGGCAGCGACCACGTTCATGCGGTCGATCTCGCCCTGCTGTTCGTTTTTCACGTCGTTGACGAATTCGAACATCACCGGGTCGTAGGCGGTGCCCGGCTGCTGGAGCAGTTCATCGACCATATCGACCGCGCCCTTGTGATGGCGGGTCATCAGCTCGAGGAAGAGGGCATCGAACTCGTTGCCCTTGAGCGTGGCGAGCCGTTTCATCTGCGCAGGCGTGGCCATCCCCATCGCAGCCATATGTTCGGCATGGCTCATCCCGGGCATGTGCGGCATGTCTTCGGATTGCCCGCGCGAAGAAAGCCATTCGCGCATGAACTTCATCTCGTCTTCCTGCGAGGCCGCGATGCGCCCGGCGATCTTGAGCATGTCGGGGTTGCTGGTGCGCCCTTCGACCAGCTCGGTAAGCTCCAGTGCCTGAGCATGGTGCGGGATCATCATCTGCATGAACATCACGTCGGCAGGCGAGAATGCCGTGTCTGCCAGCTTGGTCGCGTCCTCCGCCTTGAGCGTGCGGCTCTCGGCGCCCGGGGCGCCCGGCTGAACGATCGGGGCCTGCTGCGCGAGAGCCGGGGTGGCGATCGCCGTAGCCAGACTGAGCAGGCTGGCAGCGGTCAGAGTGCGGATGGTCATTGAGTAGTCTCCCCTAGGTTGGGGCTGAGCCTAGCGCTTTTTGCCGAGAGCGAAAGCCCGCTTTTTGGCGCCGAGCGTGCAACAATTCGCGGTCTCGCTGGTTGGTGTGGCAAAGGAGAGAAAGCCTATGAAACTACCGCACAATGCCCACGTCGCCGTCGTCGA
Source organism: Citromicrobium sp. (assembly GCA_002729695.1). Taxonomy (GTDB): domain Bacteria; phylum Pseudomonadota; class Alphaproteobacteria; order Sphingomonadales; family Sphingomonadaceae; genus Alteriqipengyuania. The sequence continues at coordinate 7,598 of PBYQ01000028.1, forward strand.
TGGCAACCGCTTCATGCTGCTGCAGAACACCGGCCAGCCGTTCGAGCCGAGCCTCAAGATGGTCGAGGAACCTTCGCTGGACCCGAGCAACTTCAGCGCGGGCGTGCGCCATCAGGACGATGCCGGTCAGCGCACCGGGGCCACCGATCTGAATGAGCTCGCGCACGCTGCGGCGGCCACCGAATGGCTCAACGCCAAGACTGTCTCTGGCGAGCTCGATAGCGTCATGGTCGTGGCCGATCCCAAGACTCTGGGCGAGATGCGGCGGCATTATCACGGTACGCTGGAAAGCGCGCTGGTTGGTGAAATCGACAAGGCGATGACCGGCGAACCTCTCGAAAAGATTGCCAAAGTCATCGCACAAAGCTGATCGAACTCGCGGCGGGTCCCTCAACCCGCCGCAGGTTTTGCAAGGTCGGTCGTGCCAATCTCACGCACACCCCGATTTGGTCTTGAGCCTTTGTTAAGCGCAGGCATTAATGCTGCGAACACGAGAGACGGGCTATGGACGGGGTCATGCTTAAGAAACTTGGGTCACGATTCGCAATTGCACTGGCAGCCACCGCGCTGCCGTTCTCTCCTGTGTTTGCGCAGGACATGGATGGCATCCCGCTCGAAGCCCAGTTCGACAGCATGCTCGGCACCCAGGTGCGGGCCCCGCAGACTTTCGAGGCGGTTTACGACACGCCTTTCGAACGTCAGCTTGCGTCGCTTGCCGATGGTTCGGCTGGTCGCATCGGCGTCTATGCGATCGATCTGAACACTGGGGAGGAAGTCGGCGTCCTCGAAGACCAGCGCTTCCCGATGGCGAGCACTAGCAAGGTAGCGATCGCGGCGACCTTCCTCGCCGGTGTCGACCAGGGCCGCTGGAGTCTGTCGAGCGAGTTCGAACTGCCCGGCCGTGGCACTTACATTTCCGCCGGCGAACATCTGAACCTGATGATCACGCGCAGCTGCAACGATTGCACCGATGCGCTGCTCAACGCCGTCGGCGGACCGCAGGCGGTCAACAAATGGATGCGCCAGACGGCGGGCATCTACGACTTCGAACTGACCCGCAATATCGCCTCGCTGGTGCGCAACGACGGGCGGATCGATCCGGCATCGCAGATCGCCTTCGAAGACAGCGCAACGCCGCGTGCGATGGGTAAACTGCTCGCCGGGATTTACCAGGGCCAGTGGCTGACACCCTATTCGCGGCGAGTCCTGCTCGAGGCCATGGGTGGCACCGTGACCGGCAAACGGCGGATGTCGTCGGCTCTCCCGATGAGCGCGAACCTCGCGCACAAGACCGGCACGCTCAGCCGCACCGCGAGCGATATCGGCATTTTCCAGACCCCCGACGGGCACATGGTCGCCGCAGCGATTTACGTGACCGGGCAGAGCGTTTCGATGGAAGTCGAAAACGGCAGCCGGGCTGAAAAGCTGGAAGCCCGCCGCCTGCGGGACGAGCGGATCGCGTCGATCACCAGCGCGCTTTACAGCGGATTTGGCCGGCGCCCCGTGGTCGACGGACGCGTCTGGGCATCGGCCGAGTACAACGTCGGCGGTCAGTAACCCCCCAACTATTTTACCGGATGCAAAAAAGGGCGGCGCCGCGAGGCACCGCCCTTCTTTTTTCCCGAGGGAAGCGCGCCTTAGTCGGCTGCGGCTTCGGCCTTGGTTTCGTCCTGCATTTCAGCTTCAGCAGCGTTGGTCGCGTCTTCAGCGTCAGCAGCGGTGTCTTCGACGGCTTCGCCGGTCGCGTCAGCAGCGTTTTCCATGCTGTCGCCCATCGCGTCGACATTGGCTTCGGTGTCGGCTGCGGCGCTGTCAGCGGTTTCAGCTGCGGCGTCTTCAGTCTTTTCCGAGCAAGCGGCGAGGCCGAGAGCCGAAACGGCGATGGCCGAAGCCAGAACGATCTTGCGCATAATAATATTCCCTTTCAGATGTGGCCCAGCCGCGATTGGGGCGCGGCGGGGACGAAACCCCCGTCCCACGGCGGCTTCTGATTCGTAGATAGTGGCAGGAATGTGGCAACGCAAGGCCCAATTGTGTCGCACGACACTTTTTTGCCTTTTTTGCGCCCCGATCTTCCGACGAAGCAGGCTGACGCGGCAATTGCCCGCTGCTAGCAGGAGCCATGTCCGATAAGAAGCACCTCTATCTGGTCGATGGGTCCGCCTACATCTTCCGCGCCTATCACCGCCTCCCGCCGCTCACCAATCCGGAAGGAACGCCCGTGGGCGCGGTTTACGGCTACACCACGATGCTGTGGAAGCTGGCCGAGGATTTGGACAAGGCGGACGGCCCGACGCATCTCGCGGTTGTGCTCGACAAGTCGAGCCAGAGTTTCCGCAACGAGATTTACGATCAGTATAAGGCTAACCGGCCCGACCCGCCAGAGGATCTGGTCCCGCAATTCCCGCTGATCCGCGACGCGACCCGCGCATTCAGCCTGCCGCTGATCGAAGAACCCGATGTCGAGGCGGACGACATGATCGCCTCCTACGCGCGTGCCGCGGCGTCGAAGGGCTGGGACGTAACCATAGTCTCGTCCGACAAGGACCTGATGCAGTTGATCGGCACCAGCGAGCAGGGCGGCACGATCGACATGCTCGACACGATGAAAAGCGCACGAATCGGCCCGGCGGAGGTCAAGGAGAAATTCGGCGTCGGCCCCGAACTGGTGGGTGACGTGCTCGCGCTGATGGGCGATTCGGTCGACAATATTCCCGGCATTTTCGGGGTCGGCCCCAAGACCGCGACCAAATTGATCCAGGATCACGGATCGCTCACCGCCGCGCTAGACGCGGCGCCGGAGATGAAGAAGAGCAAGCTCAAAGAGCGCCTCCTCGAGCATCGCGCGGATGCCGAACTCAGCCGCATCCTGGTAACTTTGAAGGAAGATTGCGACCTGCCCATCGCAATCGATGACATGGAGCTCGGCAAGATTCCGCCCGAGCCGCTCGTCGCCTTCCTCACCGATCACGGCTTCACCAGCCTGCTGCGCCGCATCGACAGCGGCGGCAGCGCGCCCGGCCCGACCACGCAGCTGCATCCCGCCAAACCGCAAAACAAGGGCGAGGCGCATGCACCCGAGGGTAATCGCCAGCCGCCGCCGGAAATGCCTGACGTGGATCGCAAGGCCTACGAGTGCGTCCAGACGGTCGACCGCCTCGACGCATGGATCGATCAGGCGTTCGCCGCGCGGCTGGTGGCGGTCGATACCGAGACCAGCGATCTCGACTGCATGCTTTGCGATCTCGTCGGGGTCAGCCTGGCGACCGGGCCGAACGAGGCCTGCTACATCCCGCTCGGCCATGGCAGCGACGATATGTTCGCCGAGAAGCCCACGCAGATCCCGCTCGATGTGGCGCTGGCAAGGCTCAAGCCGCTGCTTGAAAGCGATGCGGTCCTCAAGGTCGGGCAGAACATCAAGTACGATCTCAACGTGCTCGCCCGGCACGATATTCATGTCGCGCCGATCGACGACACGATGATTGTCAGCTTCGCGCTCGACGCCGGACGCTCGCAGGACGGCATTGGCGGCGGACACGGTATGGATGAGCTGGCGCAGCGCCACCTCGGCCACACCTGCCTGACCTTCAAGGAACTGTGCGGCACCGGCAAGAAGGCGATCTCCTTCGGCGAAGTCCCGCTCGACCGGGCAACGGAGTATGCCGCCGAGGATGCCGACATCACCTGGCGGCTTCACACACACCTGAAACCGCGTCTCGCCATCGAAGGCGGCACCAAGGTTTACGAGCGGGTCGACCGCCCGCTGATTCCCGTGGTGGCCGAGATGGAACGGCACGGTATCCACGTCGATCGCGCGAGGCTCGCTGGCCTGTCAGAGCGGTTTGCCACCGAAATCGCCCGGCTCGAAGGTGAAATCCACGAGATCGCCGGGCAGGAATTCGCGGTCGGAAGCCCCAAGCAATTGGGCGAAATCCTGTTCGAGAAGATGGGCTATAAAGGGGGCAAGAAGGGCAAGAGCGGCCAATACTCGACCGACCAGTCGGTGCTGGAGAAGCTCGACGCCACCGGTGCGCCGATCGCCACGAAGGTGCTCGAATGGCGCCAGCTCGCCAAGCTCAAGTCGACCTATACCGATGCGCTGCAACAGGCGATCAACCCGCAGACCGGCCGCGTGCATACCAGTTACAGCCTGGTCGGCGCGCAGACCGGGCGGCTTTCGAGCACCGATCCCAACCTGCAGAACATTCCGATCCGCACGGAGATCGGCCGCGAGATCCGGCAGGCCTTCGTCGCCGAGCCGGGCAACGTCCTGCTTGCCGCCGACTATTCGCAGATCGAACTGCGGCTCGCCGCGCACATGGCCGATGTCGATCCCTTGCGCGACGCCTTCGCGGCGGGCGAGGATATTCACGCGCGCACCGCGAAGGAGATGTTTGGCGAGGTCGACCGCGACACGCGCGGGCGCGCCAAGACGATCAACTTCGCGATCCTCTACGGCATATCGCGCTGGGGGCTCGCGGGGCGTCTGGGGATCGAGGCAGACGAGGCGCAGGCGCTGATCGACACCTATTTCGCGCGCTTCCCCGGCATCCAGCGCTACATCGTAAGCACGCTCGAAAGCGTGCGGGAGCGCGGCTATTCCGAAACCCTGTTCGGTCGCAAGACCTGGTTCCCGCGGATCAACTCGAAGAACCAGGCCGAACGGCAGGGGAGCGAGCGGGCGGCGATCAACGCCCCGATCCAGGGCACTAGCGCCGACATCATCAAGCGCGCGATGGCCCGGATGACCCCGGCGCTGGACCAGGCCGACCTCAGGCCCGGCCAGCCCGATGGCGTGCGCATGCTGCTGCAGGTGCACGACGAACTGGTGTTCGAACTGCCCGAAGACCTGGTGGAACGTGCCAAGCCAGTGATCGAACGGACCATGGCAGAAGCTGCGCAACCCGCTGTCTCGCTATCGGTGCCGCTGGGCATCGACATCGGTACGGGGCGAAGCTGGGACGACGCGCATTGACGGCTCCGCCAGCCCCCGTCCCGCGCCCCGCGCCGTTTCGCGTCTTCATCCGCCGGTGGTTCAACTGGCTGGTGCTCGGCGCGATGGCGGGCGCGATCCTCGGCTCGATCGCGCTGCTGCTGTCGACCGGCGCCGCCGAACGCGCCGAACGTGCGCAGGTCCAGCGGGCGGACGACGTGCTGCTGCTGCTCGACCAGATCGAGCGTTCGGCGCTGTCTGCCGAAAGCGCCCAGCGCGGCTATTTCATCACGCTCGACCCGCGCTACATCGAACCTTACCAACGATCCCGCACGCAGGTTTCCGACGCGCTGGGCGAACTCGACCGCGCGCTGGGCGAGGATGCGAGCAAGGCGCAGCGTCAGCATTACGATTCGGTGGTGGCTGCACTCGACGACAAGTTCGGCGAGCTCGACGAGACCATCGGGATGGTCGACCAGGGCAAGATACTCGACGCCCGGCGGCGCATCCTCGAAGGTGCGGGCTATAATGCGATGCAGCGGCTGACGGCGGCGATCAATCGGCTGAGCGACATCGAAAACCGGTTGCAGGCCGAACAGAGCGTGCGTGCGCGGGCCGCAGAGGGCCGCATTCTGCCGGTGCTCGGCCTGCTGCTGTTGCTGCTGATCGGCGCGATCGTACTGGGTGCGATCTTGGTCGCGCGCGCCGCGCAGGCGGAGACCGAGGCGGCGCAGGCACGCGAACTGGAGATCGCGCGCGACCGTGCGAACCTGCTGGCGCAAGAGCTCAACCACCGGGTCAAGAACCTGTTCGCGATGGTGCTTGCCATCGTCCAGATGAGCGCGCGCGAGGCAAGCGAGGTCGCCGAGTACAAGGAGCGCATCGTCTCGCGCATCCACGCGCTGCTGACCGCGCACGAAGTCACGCAAGGCACAGGCACCGCAGCGGACCGCCTCTCGCGCAAGGGCGGCGCATCGGTCCGCGCGCTGGTGGAAGGCACGGTCGAACCGCATGTGTCCGACGACAAGCGCCTCGTGATCGACGGCGAGGACCAGATTATCGACCGGATGCAGGTCACGCCGCTGGGTCTGGTGCTGCACGAGCTTACCACCAATGCGGTGAAGTACGGCTGCTGGCGTGATGCCGGTCTGCTGACGGTGCGCTGGCGGAGCGACGGCGACCTGTTGCAGCTCGAATGGGAGGAGGAAGCCGACACGACCGCCTCGCCCGAGGCAGAAGACGATACGCCCCGCTCGGGTTCGCAGGGCGGTTTCGGCAGCACGCTGATGATCGGTGCCGGCAGGCAGCTGGGAGGCGAGATCGAGCGCACCTTCGGCCCGCGCGGCGTGACGGTGAGCATCGCTTTCCCCGCTCGGCCCAAGGGAGCCGGAGGTTGAACCTGCGCTCCGCGCGCCGTACCTGCTCGATACGATGACCCTCCTGTCTCTCAACGATCTACCGAATCCGCGCGATTGGCCCTCCACCCTCGGGCTCAACGTGCCGCTCGACGATCTGCTGATCACTGCCGCGATCCTGGGTATTGCGGTGGCGGTGGCAGTGTTGCTGCACACGCTCGCCTTCGGCCTTCTCCGGCGCGCGAACGCGCACGGCCATCTGGGCTACGGCGAACCGGTGTTCGATGCGGTGCGCGGCCCGTCGCGCTGGCTGGCGGTGGCGATCGCCATTTCGGCGGTGGCCGAGCGATGGCCGCTGATCCAGCCGGGGTGGGAGGCGATTTCGGATTTCCTCGCCCCGCTGATCCTCGGCTGGCTCGCGCTCGGCTTCGTGCGCGGTGCATCCTCCGCGCACGAAAGGCGCATGGAACTGCTGCTCGAGCCGATGCAGATGCGCAGTCGCAAGACGCGGATCGAGATTTTCCGGCGCACCGCATCGAGCCTGATCATCGTCATCACGATTGCGCTCGTGTTGCTGGGGATTCCCGGCGTGCGGCAGGTCGGCGTGACGCTGATGGCATCGGCAGGGCTAGCTGCGCTGGCCATCGGCGCTGCCGCCCAGCCCGCGCTCAAATCGCTGATCGCAGGGATCCAGATGGCGCTGACCGAACCGATCCGTATCGGCGACATGGTCAAGGTCGACGGCACTGTGGGCCGGATCGAACAGATCCGCATGACCTTCGTCATGATCCGTGTGTGGGACGAGCGGGTGCTGGTGGTGCCGACGGGCAAGTTCTTCGAGGAAAGCTTCGAAAACTGGTCGCGCGCGGGTGATCGGCTGACCGGGGTTGTGATGCTCAATCTCGATCCGATCGCCGATGTCGAGGCGATCCGGCAGGCATTTCTCGCTTACGTCCAGCAGCACGACCTCTGGGACGAGCGCGAGGCCAAGGCGCTGGTGGTCGATGCCTATCCGGAAAGCATCGCCCTGCGCCTGTCGATGACCGCCGGCGATATCGGCCAAGCTTGGGACCTGCGCTGCGCGGTGCGCGAATACATGCTGCAATGGCTGCGCGAGAACCAGCCGGAGGCGCTGATTCGCCACCGGCTCGAGGTCGAAGCGGCGAACGAGCGGGGCACCGAGGCTTAGGCCCGACCGTTCGCGAACGTTCGGCCGGGCCTCGTGCCCGCTAGTCGCCGTGCTTCGATTCGCGGGTCGATTCGACCATGCCTTCGCTGATAAAGCCGATCGGCATCGGTTCCGCCGCGCGCTTCTTCAGCTCGCCGCGCATCTTCTTGTACTCGGCTTCCATCTTCGACGTCACCGATGCGCGGCTGTCCTTCAGGGCCTCGGTAAAGTCGGCCATGGTAACCTCCTTCACGTCGGCACCGGCACGGCGCAGCGCGACCAGCCCCGCCCGGCGTACGACGTCCTCCAGGTCGGCACCGGTGAAGCGTTCGGTCTTTTCGGCAATACCCGCTAGGCTAACATCGCCCGCCAGCGGCATGTTCGCCACATGAATGCCAAGGATCTGCTCGCGCCCCTTGGCGTCGGGCGTGCCGACATAGACCAGCTCGTCGAAGCGACCGGGACGAAGCAACGCCGGATCGACCAGCGTGGGGCGATTGGTCGCGCCGATCACCACCACCGACTGCAATTCCTCCAGCCCGTCCATTTCGGCGAGGATCGTGTTGACCACCCGCCCGCTCACCTGCGGTTCTCCGAGCGCATTGCCGCGCGCGGGCACCAGCGAATCGATCTCGTCGATGAACAGCACGCAGGGGCTGACGGCACGCGCACGGCGGAACATCTTGGCGATCTGCTGCTCGCTCTCGCCATACCATTTGGAAAGCAGGTCGGACGATTTCATCGAGATGAAGTTGGCATCCGCTTCCTTGGCGACCGCCTTGGCCAGCAGCGTCTTGCCGGTGCCGGGAGGGCCGTAAAGCAGGAAACCCTTGGCCGCGCGGATGCCGAGCCGGTGGAAGGCATCGCGGTTCTTGATCGGAAGTTCGATCCCTTCCTTCAGCTTGTCGATCGCATCGTCGATGCCGCCCAGATCGCTCCAGCCGACATCGGGCACCTGCACCATAACCTCGCGCATCGCCGAAGGCTGCACGCGTTTGAGTGCGGACAGGAAATCGTCGCGCCCGACGTGCAGGTTTTCGAGCACTTCGGGCGGGATGGTCTGCGCGTCGAGATCGATTTGCGGCATGATCCGGCGCACGGCGTCGATCGCCGCTTCGCGAGCGAGCGCAGCAATATCCGCGCCGACGAAGCCGTGCGTGACCTTGGCCAGCTCCTTCAGGTCCACCCCCTCGCCCAGCGGCATGCCGCGGGTGTGGATGGCGAGGATCTCGCGCCGACCGTTTTCGTCGGGCACCCCGATCACGATCTCGCGGTCGAACCGGCCGGGGCGACGCAGCGCCTCGTCGATCGCATCGGGGCGATTCGTGGCGGCGATGACCACGATGTTGGTCCGTGATTCGAGACCGTCCATCAGCGTCAGCAGCTGGGCGACAAGGCGCTTCTCGGCCTCGCCCGGCACGCTGTCGCGCTTGGGTGCGATCGAATCGATCTCGTCGATGAAGATGATCGCGGGCGCGGCCTGATTGGCGCTCTCGAACACTTCGCGCAGGCGCTTTTCCGATTCGCCGTAGCCCGAACCCATGATTTCGGGGCCGTTGATGGCGAAGAATTCGGCGTCGCTCTCATTGGCGACAGCCTGCGCCAGCCGGGTCTTGCCGGTTCCGGGCGGGCCGTGGAGCAGCACGCCCTTTGGCGGATCGACGCCCAGGCGGGTGAACAGTTCGGGATAGCGGAGCGGCAACTCGACCATCTCGCGCAGCTGCTGGATAGTTTCCGAGATCCCGCCAACGTCGTCGTAGTTGACGACCGACCGCCCAGCCATGGGCTCCTCGAAATCGGGTCGCAGCTCGATCTCGGTATTCTCGTCGATATGGACGATGCCCTTGGGGCTGGTGCTGATGACGCGCAGGCGGATTTGCGTCAGCGCATAGGCAGGCGCGTTGAACATGCGCTGCACTTCGGGCGGCATGTTCTGGACCGGCTGCTGGCCGGTGGTGGCGACCAGATCGCCCGCGGTGATCGGCTTGCGGAAGAAATTGCGCTTGAGCGCCTGTGTCGGGCCCTGGAGGCGCATTTCACGGCTTGCGGGGGCGAAGACGACGCGCGTGGCGGGACGCGACTGCGCAACCTCGATCGTCACATGTTCGCCCGATCCGACTTCGGCATTGGCGCGCTGGAGGCCGTCGAGCCGGACCACTGACAGAGCCTGATCCTCGTCATAGGCCGCCATCGCGATGGCGGCGGTGGCCCGCTTGCCCGAGAGCTGGACGACATCACCCTCGGTCACGCCCAGCGCCTGCATTGCGCTGCGCGGCAGGCGGGCGAGCCCGCGTCCGCTTTCTTCCTGACGGGCGGCGGCCACCTGCAGGCGGACGGTCTTTTCCTCGGTCGCGGCTTCGCTGTCGGCCATGTGCTAATTTCTCTCCGGGACAATCTCGTAAAGGAGCTGGCGGCCTAAATAGGTCGCGTCTCGGATTATGGAATGGTCGAGCGCAGCCAAGGGTCCGGAAGAAGGCCGGCATCACGATTCTTGCAGGCAAGAAAAAACCCGGCTGGCGAACCAGCCGGGTGTGAAGTTTGGGAGAGGATGCCTAAAAGGCCTCATTGTTGTGGCGCAACATCGATTCGTTCGCAAGTGCGAAAAGAACATTTTCGGTTGCGATTTTTGCAACTCGCGAGTTTCTTCCGATTTTGGCCGATGATATCGCTATCATATCGATGTTCACCGTGCTGCAACGCACAATGAATTGGCCGTCGCAGGCGGATGACAAGCCTCCGGTAAATCCCTAAACCGGCGCCGATATTCCCTTTTCGACCCGCTGGAGGCCCATGCAAAAACTCTTTCCCGATGCTGCAGCCGCGCTCGAGGGCGTGCTCAGGAACGACATGCTGATCGCCAGCGGGGGGTTCGGCCTTTGCGGAATCCCCGAAAGACTGCTCGATGCGATTCGCGACAGCGGCGTCACCGGGCTCACCTTTGCCAGCAACAATGCCGGGATCGATAACGAAGGGATCGGCAAGCTTCTGCGCACCAAGCAGGTGAAGAAGATGATTTCGTCCTATGTCGGCGAGAACAAGGAATTCGAACGGCAATTCCTCGCCGGCGAACTCGAAGTCGAATTCTGCCCCCAGGGCACACTCGCCGAACGCATGCGTGCCGGCGGCGCGGGCATCCCCGGCTTCTATACCAAGACTGGCGTCGGCACTCAGGTGGCCGAGGGCAAGGAAGTGAAGCGGTTCGACACGGGTGAAGGCCCGCAGGATTATATCCTCGAAGAAGGCATCTTCGCCGACCTTTCGATCGTGAAGGCGTGGAAGGCGGACGAGACGGGCAATGTCGTGTTCCGCAAGACCGCGCGCAATTTCAACGTGTCCGCCGCGACCTGCGGCAAGGTGTGCGTGGTCGAGGTGGAAGAGATAGTGCCCGCAGGTTCGCTCGACCCCGATTGCATCCACCTGCCCGGCGTGTTCGTGCAGAGGATGATCGTGGGTGCCCCCTACGACAAGAAGATCGAGTTCCGCACCGTGCGCGAGGCTGCGTAGACATGCGGATCGCGGGCCCTCTCGCGGTTGGCACTGCGGCGCTCGCCCTCGCAGGGTGCGCCACGCCGGGTGCTGAGATCGAACAGCCGGTGCAGGCGGCGACCTCTGCCGACCCGCTCGACCAGCCAGCACCCGATTCGATGCGCTGGCTCTACGGGTCGGGCGAAGCGGCGGCGGCCTCGATCCAGGCCTACCGCATGCTGGTCGATTATGCGCTGGAGGCCGCCTCCGCGTGGCCCGAAGAATCGGCGGCGATGGGACTGCCCGATGCCGTTGGTGGCGTGGGCACCGCTAGTTGCCGCGATAGCAACGGATCGGCCAAGCCGCCCGCGGTGGTGTTCGATGCCGACGAGACGCTGATCCTGAACCTCGGGTACGAATACTGGGACGCCAGCAATCCCGGCGGATACGATCCGGACGTATGGAGCGCGTGGGAGCGCGACGGTGCGGCCCATGTCGCCCCGGTGCCCGGGGCAGTAACCGCACTCAGGCGACTGCGCGAGGCTGGGATCACGCCGGTGTTCAACACCAATCGCCTCGCGGAAAATGCGGAAGGCACCGTCGCCGCGCTCTCCGCCGCCGGTCTCGGCGATGCGGTCCACGGTGAAACGCTGTTCCTCAAGGGTGACGACGCGACGGGATCGCGCAAGGATGCCCGCCGCGAGACCATCGCCGCGCGCTATTGCGTGCTTGCGCTGGCTGGCGACAATCTCGGTGACTTCGCCGATGTCTTCAACGACGGCGACCGGTCCCCGCAGGCACGGCGCGAGCTGGCGGGGCGTGGCACCTTCGCGCAGATGTGGGGCAATGGCTGGTTCGTCCTGCCCAACCCCGTCTACGGCGCCTCGATCAAGGGCAACGTGGGCGAAGTCTTCCCGCCGAACGCGCGATGGATGCCATCGGAAGAGGCCGAATAGATACTCGACGTCGAAGGAATGCACGGTACGCTGTGAGCGGTAACGGGGAGGTGCGGAGATGAAACGAGCTATGGCCCTGCTGGCATTGACCGCGCTCGCCCCCGGAATGGGCGGATGCGTTGCCGCGATCCCGATCGCTTCCGCCGCGCTGATGGGCGAGAGTGCATTGTCGGGCAATCGAGCGAAGGACGATGCGCCCGTCCCCGCCCTTGCTTCGCCGCCGGTCGACATCGCGAGTGCAACTCCCGCCGTCACGCCCAGACCGGTCCCACCCAAGCCAGTCGAAGCTAAGCCGGTCGAACCCGGGCCAGCGCAGCTGGCAGACACGCCAAAGATCGAACCGGCGGCCGGACAGGGTGTGGTCGAGCTGCCCGCCACCGCCACGCCTGCGGAGGCGCAGCCGGCTATGGCGTCCGCTAAAATTTCCCCGGCAGGACCGACACCCGGCTTGGCATCGGAGACGACCGCCCCGATCGGTCCGGCCGCTGCCGAAACATTGCCCGATCCGGTTTACGATGGGCTGTTCGCCACGGTCACACGGATTGCCCAGCGCCTGCCAAGCTCGCGAGAGAAGCGCTATTCGGCCATTCTCCGCGATGCGGGCAGCCTCAGGCCCGATCGGACGGAGTGCCGGACGGGCAAGACGGCGGTGCTCGTCGATCTCGATCCGGCGAACGGACTTGCGCCGCTGGCGCAGGACGCCACCGCCAGCGCCAGGCTCAGCCGCATCCTCGACGGCTTGCGCGCGCAGGACGTCGCGATCCTGTGGCTGAGCGGGCGTCGGGCGGAAGATGCAGTGGAATTGCGCCAGGCGCTTACACACAGCGGGCTGGACCCGACGCGCGTCGATCCGCTCTATCTCGTACGTTTCATCAACGAATCCAAGTCGACTCGTCGTGCAGATGCGGCGCAGGATTTCTGCGTAGTTGCCGTGATGGGCGACGCATGGCAGGATTTCGATCCACTTTTCACGGATGCTGAGGGGCCGGCCACCGCAGCCGCATTCGATGCACTGATCGGAGACGCCTGGTTCCTCGCCCCTCCTCCCCTCGATCCCAAAGGTTGAACAATGGCAGACAACACCAAAGGCTGGACGCGCGACGAAATGGCTGCGCGCGCCGCACGTGAGCTCGAAGACGGCTACTACGTCAATCTCGGCATCGGCATCCCGACGCTGGTCGCCAACCACATCCCCAAGGGCATGCATGTCACCCTCCAAAGCGAGAACGGCATGCTCGGCATCGGGCCGTTCCCGCTGGAAGGCGAGGAAGACGCGGACCTGATCAATGCGGGCAAGCAGACCATCAGCGAACTCGAACACAGCGCCTATTTCGACAGCGCCACCAGCTTCGGCATGATCCGCGGTGGGCATATCGACCTGACCGTGCTCGGTGCGATGGAAGTGGCCGAAAACGGCGACATCGCCAACTGGATGATCCCCGGCAAGATGATCAAGGGCATGGGCGGCGCGATGGATCTGGTCGCGGGCGTCAAGAAGATCATCGTGGTGATGGATCACACCAGCAAGCACGGCGACCCGAAGTTCATCCCCGAATGTTCGCTGCCGCTGACCGGGACGAACGTGGTCGACATGATCATCACCAATCTCGGTGTGTTCCAGCGGCCCGATCACGACAGTGCGTTCAGGCTGATCGAACTTGCGCCGGGCGTTACCGAGGATGACATCGCCAAGAGCACCAGCGCGAATTACGAGGTCGCCCTCGCGACCGCATGAAAAAGCGGGTGGCTGCCTTTATCGCAATCGCGCTCCTGCTGGTGTTCGCCGGCGTGATCGCCGTCACATCGCCGCCCAAGCTTCTGTCAGTGATCGATGGATTTGCCGGAGGGGGTTCGGGCACACAACGTGCGGGGACCGCCGTCGCGTTCGGCAAGCATGGCCAGACGCTCGACGTATGGAGGCCTGCCGAGCAATCCGCCAAGCCGCGCCCGGTGATCGTGTTCTTTCACGGGGGAGGCTGGGTGAAGGGCGATCGGGACGCCTACGCGTTTGTCGGGCGGGCCTTTGCCAGCCGCGGCTACACCGTCGTGATCCCGGACTATCGAAAGGTGCCCGACGTCCGCTTCCCCGCCTTCATCGAGGATGGAGCCGAGGCTGTTCGCTGGACGCGCGAGAACATTGCGCAATTCGGCGGCGATCCCGACCGGATCGCGCTCGCCGGCCATTCGGCCGGGGCGCATACCGCCGTCACGCTGGCGCTCGATCCTCGCTGGCTGACCGCAGCCGGTGTGGAACCCGACGCGGTCAAGGCGGCCATCGGCCTTTCCGGCCCCTACGACTTCTACCCCTTCGACAAGAAGCGTTCGATCGACGCGATGTCGCAATGGCCCGAGCCGCGCGACACGCAGCCGATCGCCTTCGCTCGCGCAGACGCACCGCCGATGCTGCTGGTAACTTCTAGCAAGGATACGGTGGTTCGCCCGTACAATACGGAGAATCTGACGGCAAAGCTGCGCGAACTGGGTGCACCGGTCGAGTCGGAGAACTACGAAGGTCTCAGTCACGAGGAAGTGGTGATGGCGCTCTCCAAGGCGTTTCGGAGCAAGGCACCGGTCCTCGATCGCAGCGTGACCTTCCTGAAGCAGGCGATGTGATCCTCCCCGCTTGACCTGCGGGCACGGGTGCCGCAGCGACGCTGGCATGTGGTTCGATAAACCTCGCAATCCGGCTGCGCCCCTCGCGGGGCTCAAGGTGCTCGAACTTGCCCGCATCCTCGCAGGGCCATGGGCCGGCCAGACGCTCGCCGATCTGGGCGCGGACGTGATCAAGGTCGAGGCGCCCGAGGGCGACGGTACCCGCCTGTGGGGGCCGCCCTTCGTGGAGCGCGAGGATGGCGCGCGCGAGGCGGCCTATTATCATGGCTGCAACCGCGGGAAGCGTAGCATCACTGCCGATTTCAGAGACGCAAACGATCTTGAGCGGATCACCGCGCTGGCGAGCGGCGCGGACGTGGTGATCGAGAATTTCCTGCCGGGCAAGCTGACCAAGTTCGGGCTCGATTACGCCAGCCTGTCGCAGGGCAATTCCGGCCTCGTCTATTGCTCGATCAGCGGTTTCGGGCAGGACGGGCCGCGCCGCGACGAGCCGGGTTATGACTTCGTGGTGCAGGCGATGAGCGGGTTCATGGCGCTGACGGGCGAACCCGACGGTGCGCCGATGAAGCACGCCATGTCCATCAGTGACCTGTTCTGCGGGCTCTATTCGACCATCGCGATCCAGGCCGCGCTGGCGATGCGTACCCGCACGGGGACCGGCCAGCATATCGACATGGCGCTGTACGATTGCTCGGTCGCGCTGCTCGCTCATCAGGCGCAAAGCTACTTCACGACCGGGCACAATCCGCCGCGCATGGGCAATATGCACGCGCAGGTCAGCGCGTATGGCGTGTTCCCGACCAGGGACGGGCCGGTGGTGCTGGCACCTGCAAACGACCGGCTGTTCCGGAAGCTGCTCGAAGTGTTTGAACGGCACGACCTGCTGGATGACGCGCGCTTCGCGACCAACGAGGGCCGCATCAACAACCGCGCGCAGATCGACAGCATCATCGCCGAAGAGACCGCCAAGTGGGGCCGCGATGCCTTGCTGGAAGCGTGCGCTGCCAGGGGAGTCCCCGCCGGGCCCATCCTGGAGGTGTCCGAAGTTTTCGAGCAACCCCAAGTGCGGGCGCGCGGGATGACCTTCCCCATGGCGGAGGGGCTCACCGGCCTGCGCAGCCCGTTCAAGTTCTCCGATGCCGAACTGGCGCTGGGCGAACCCTCGCCCAAGCTCGGGCAGGATGACTAGCGCAGGATCGGCGCGAACCGTCCGCGCGCGAGGCCGCGCCACAGCCACTCGAAGGGCCCCTGCCGAAACCCCGCAAGCCACGGCTGCGACCATGCCATCATCAGCACGATAGGCACGAAAGCCAGCGCGAAGACACTGCTGCGCGGCATGGTGCCGAAGAGGCCAAGCCCCCAGGAGTAGAACAGAAGCGCGAAGACCACGCTGCTGAGCAGGTAATTGGTTAGCGACAAGCGTCCCGCCGCCGCGAGAATGCGCCGCGCTGCGCTGTCGCGGTTCGCGAACAGCGCCATCGCCAGCGCCGCGTAACCAACCCCCAGCAGCAGATCGAACGGCAGCGACCAGAACAGAGCAACCGGGCCGACCATCGCGCCGGAGAAGCCCGCCCGCCAATCCAGCGCCATAAGAGCGAGCAGCGGTGGCACCGCCACCAGCGTCATCTTCCACGCCAGCGCGATGCATCTGGCGCGGGCCCATTCGCCCTTCAGCAACCCGTTGCGCCACAGTGCCACACCCACGAGCATGGTGCCCAGCGCAGAAGGAATGCCGGGTATCTGCGTTTCCAGCGCGGCACCGAAGCCGTAGATCCGCCGGGGCAGACGCTCGCCAAAGCTCTCCATCCCAACGGCCCGCGCATAATCGAGTGCCGCCGGATCGCTGCCGAATATCTGCCCAGGCATCTGCGCCAGCGCGCTGCCCGGTTCGGCGGTGAGCCACTGGTAGGCGATTACGGAGCCCGCCAGCGCGTGCACCGCCATCAGGATGCCGCCCGCGATCAGGAGCTTGCGCGCATCCAGCCGCAGGAACAGCGGCACGAACAACCCCGCCATTGCGTAGAGCCGCAGCACGTCATTGTTCGCGAGAAATACCGCGTGGGCCGCGCCGATGGCGAACAGCACAAGCATTCGGGAGACGTGGCTGCGTACTGGATGGCGGTCGCCACTGTCGCGCGCCCGGTCGAGCAGGATCGCCACGCCTGCGCCGAACAGCATCGCGAACAGGCTGCGGAACTTGTCTTCGATGAACACGAAGCTCAGCCCCCAGACGATCCAGTCGAGCGGGCTTTCGCTGCCTGCCGCCGCGGGATTGAAATAGGCAGCCGGCGGCAGCGCGTAGATATACACGTTCATCAGCGCGATGCCCGCGACGGCAATCCCGCGCAGCGCGTCGAGCGCGACGACGCGCTCGTGCGGAGCGAAGGGGCCCCGCACCTCCGATGTTGTCAGCGGAGTGCCGGGCCCGTTCATTCCTCTATGCCGGCGGCTTACTTGCCGACCGCAGCCTTCAGGTCTTCGACCAGATCGGTCCGCTCCCACGGGAAGAAGTCGCCCTCGGCCGGGCGGCCGAAGTGCCCGTAGGCGGCCGAGCGACGATAGATCGGCTTGTTGAGGCCCAGATGCGTGCGGATGCCGCGCGGGGTCAGCCCGCCGAGCTTGTTCATGCCCCGGATCGCGTCTTCGAGCGCTTCTTCGGAGACCGTGCCGGTGCCGTGCAGGTCGACATAGACCGACAGCGGTTCGGACACGCCGATCGCGTAGGAGACCTGGATCGTGCACCGCGTGGCAAGCCCCGCCGCGACCACGTTCTTGGCGAGATAGCGCGTGATGTACGCGGCCGAGCGGTCGACCTTGGTCGAGTCCTTGCCGCTGAACGCGCCGCCGCCGTGCGGGCTGGCACCGCCATAGGTGTCGACGATGATCTTGCGTCCGGTCAGTCCGGCGTCGCCATCGGGCCCACCGATCTCGAAAGCGCCGGTCGGGTTGATGTGCCACACGGTCTCGCCGTCGATCAGGCCTGCGGGGAGCACGTCGCCAACGGCCTTTTTCACATAGGCCTTCAGCTCAGCTTCCTTGTCGCCCTCGTGATATCCCTTGGCGTGCTGGGTCGAGACGACGATTGCGACCGCTTTCACCGGCTTGCCGTTCTCGTACCGCAGCGTGACCTGGCTCTTCGCATCGGGTTCGAGGAAAGGCGCAGCGCCGGATTTGCGGTCTGCGGCGAGCCGCTGGAGGATCTTGTGGCTGTAATCGAGCGTCGCCGGCATCAGGTCGGGCGTCTCGTCGCAGGCATAGCCGAACATGATGCCTTGGTCGCCCGCGCCTTCATCCTTGTTCGAACCGTCGGTGCCTGCGTCCACACCCTGTGCGATTTCGCTCGACTGGCCGTGCAGGTGGTTTTCGAAGGTCAGCGTTTCCCAGTGGAAGCCGCTCTGTTCGTAACCGATTTCCTTGACCGTCTCGCGCACGACGCGCTCGATCTCTTCGGCGGCGCCGGGCTTCCACTCGCCCTTGTCGTACATCGGCGCGCACCGGATTTCACCCGCCAGGATCACGCGCTGGGTGGTGGTCAGCGTTTCACACGCGATGCGCGATTCGGGGTCCTTGCTCAGCATCAGATCGACGATGGCATCCGAAATCTGGTCGGAAACCTTGTCCGGATGGCCCTCGGAAACGCTTTCGGAAGTGAAAATATAGCTGCTGCGCATGGATCGATCATACCTGATATAAAGAGTTCTTTATGTCTGCATGAGTGCCCTAATGGGCGCGTCGGCGCTTGACAACCAACGACGCGCCCAAGAGCAAGATTGCCCAGACGAGCGCCAGCCAGTTGCCCAGAATCGCGAAGGGCGTAGGCGATCCGGTGGGTGGAACCTTGCCGTCGAGACGCCCCTGTTTGCTCATCCCCAGATGCTGCCGGACGACACCGCGTGCGTCGATGACGCCGCTGATCCCGGTGGTGGTGGCGCGCAAGACCGGAAGCCCCTCTTCGATCGCGCGCATCCGTGCCTGCGCGAAATGCTGTGGCGGGCCGGTCGGGCCGAACCAGCCATCGATCGATGGATTGACGATGTAGTCGGGCCGGTCGGACCGATCGACCACCTGCCCGGAAAAGATGATCTCGTAGCAGATCTGCATGCCCGCACGGCCATGCCTTCCCAGGTCTATCGTCTTCGGCCCGGGTCCGGGCCAGAAATCGATAGAGCCCGCCACGAGCCGCGACAGACCAAGTGGTTCGAGCCAGCTGCGCAACGGCAGATACTCGCCATAAGGTACCAGGTGCGCCTTGCGGTACCCGCCGACGATGCCGCCCTCGCCGTCGACCACGGTGACAACATTGTAGGCCGCCACCGCACGATCCCCCTCGACCTCCAGATCGATCGTGCCGGTCAGAAGCAGGCTGTCGTCACCGATGACGCGAGCGATCCGCTTGCGCGCGAAGACGGGATCGCGCCCCGCAGTGGTCGCCGCATAATATCGCTGCGGATAGCCTTCGCGCAGATAGTCGGGGAGCACACCTTCGGGCCACAGCACCAGTCGTGGATCGGTTTGCGTGTCGGATCGGGTGCTGAGCGCGGCCAGCGTCAGAAAACCCGGTTCGTACTGGCGCGGGTCGTTAAGTGTTTCCTGGTCGAAATCGGGCTGCACGAGCGTGTAGTCGATCATGCCTTCGCTACCCGCACCCACGGGCCAGTACATTCCCGCGAGCAGCAGGATGCTCACCAGCGCGACGCGCAACCATTCGCGCCGCAGGGCGAGATCGGCCAGCGCAACCGCCAGCAGGACGGCGAGGCCCGAAAGCGCGTAGGTGCCGGTAAAGGGCAGGAGTGCGGCGAAACCCGGCCTATCGAACGGACCCAGCAGCGCCAGACTGAACGGGCCCCATGCGTAGCCGGTGAACAGCGTCGCGCGCAGGTACTCCGCGACGATCCAGCATCCCCCCAGCGCCAGCGCGTATACCAGCGTGCTGCGTCCGCGCGCGAGGCGATAGGCCAACATGAAAGCGAGCGCGGGATAGAGCGCGAGGTACACCGACAACAGAGGCACGGCGGCCCACCCTATCGCGGCGGGCATCTGGTTCTGATGGGTGAACGCGGTCGCGATCCACAGGTTGGTGACGATGAAATGCGTCAGGCCGAACAGCCAGCCGCGGAACAGGGCGCTGCGCATAGATCCGGCGAACCGGATCAGGATTGCCGCGCCGCCCAGAGCGATGATCGCGAGCGGCCACAGGTGGATCGGGGGAAAGCCGAGCGCGGACAGCGCGCCGAGCGCCACGAGGGTTAGTCGCGGATGGGCAAAAGCCCAGCTAAGCGCGCGATTCAGCAAGGGCGCACTCTCCTCCGCGATGCAGCCTCGAGCGGGCTGCGGGGCGTCTGCCGGATGTCAGCCACGCAAGATCGAGCCCGAGCGTTTGCCTGAGCGCGATCAGCCGACCGCGCTCAGCGCCTCGTCACCGTCGTCTTCGGCGGGCTTGCGAGTCCGCCGGCGCGGCTTCGCAGGCTTGCCCTTCGCCTCGTCACTCGCCGTCGCTGCGGCGATTGCCGGGGGCAGGACGGCCGCATCGATCTCGCCGTCACCGTCTTCGCCGCTGTCTTCGTTGCGGTTGCGGGCGTTGCCCCGGCGCGGACCACTGGCGCGCTTGCGCACGAACGGGTTCTCTTCGGTATCGGAGCCATCGCTGTCGTTATCGTCCTCGTCCGACGAATCATCGCCATCATAGGATTCGCGCTCCGATCCGCGCTGCCGCTCGCCACGATTGGACCGCTTGGCCTTGGGCTTGGACTTGTTGCGGCGATCTTCCTCGCCGTCTTCCTCGTCCGAGTCGTCGTTGGCGCGGTCGCGATCATTGTCGCGCTTGCCGCGTTGCTCGTCCTGGCGCGCCTTGTTGTCGGCGATGACGCGGAAATAGTGGTCGGCGAACTGGAGGTAGTATTCCGCCTGCACCCGATCGCCATTGTGCTGCGCGTCCTGCGCGAGCTTCTTGTACTTGTCGAGCAACTGGGGGGCGTTGCCCCGTGCGCGGCTGTCGATCCGGTTGGAGTTGTTGCCACCCCCGCCCTGATTGCGATTGCCGCGGCCGCGCCGACGGTTGTTGTTACGATTGCTGTTGTTGTTCAAGGAATTCTCTTCCCTCGTGGTCGGGTCTAACGTCGCGGTATTGCGGCAAAGCAATGTGCCCGCGTGGCCCACCTGTCCTTAAGCATGATCCTCGATCTCTTTCCGATCGCAGCCCTTGTCCGGGCCCGGTCTACTCGCAGATTTCGGATCGCGACCCCGCTGGAAACCTTTGTTTCTTGCCGGGACTTGACGAGACTTACCGGTTGGCCGGCCCTTTGCCAACCCCTTGTCAAAAGCTTTGCGAAACAATCGCCGCGCGTGGCCTGTTTGCAAGATCATTGCAAAAACGCGCGCTAAAGCCTTGATTTCCGCCGATCGCGCAAACGGCATCCTGCTGCGTCGCGCCGATCTCAAATATGGCGATGCCGCCCCTTGTTAACAAGTGCCCGATCTGGGGCATGAGTATCCGATAATCGTCGAGCCCCTCGGGCCCCGCGAACAGCGCCGATGCAGGCTCGTGCGCGCGCACCTGCGGCTCCAGCGCGGCATCGTCCTCCACGTAGGGGGGATTGCACAGGATCAGGTCGAACGTGCCGAGATCGCGCCTCCACCCGTCCCTGCGCCAGCTACGCCGCAGGAAGCGGCACCGCTCGGCCAGGCCGAGCTTGGTCGCGTTGCACTGCGCGACCCGCAGCGCGGGCATCGAGGCATCCAGACCGATCCCCTCCGCCTCCGGCCACAGCGACAGCGCGGCCAGCAGCAACGCGCCCGACCCGGTGCCGAGGTCGAGGATACGCGCCGGAGCTGCGCCCTTCCCGAAATGATCGCGCGCCGCCTCGATCAGCGTCTCGCTGTCCCCGCGCGGGATCAGCACGGCCGGCGAGACCTGCAGGTCGAGCCCATAGAACTCCGCGCTGCCGGTGATGTACGCGACCGGCTCGTGCCCCTGCCGCCGCGCAACCAGCGCTTCGAAGCCGTCGGGCGCAGGATCGCGCATCGCCCGTAGTAGCATGTCCGACCGCGAGATGCCCAGCGCCTGCGCCATCAGCAATTCGGCATCGAGGCGCGGGGTGTCGGTGGTGGCGGCGAGGCGCTCGGCCGCTTCCCGAATGGCATCGCCGACACTCCCCTTCGGCGCGCCCCCCTCACTCATTCATCGCGGCGAGGCGCTTGGCTTCGTCCTCGGCGATCAGCGCGTCGACCAGTTCGCCAAGCCCCGGTCCGGCGATGATCTCGGGCAGCTTGTGCAGGGTGAGGCCGATCCGGTGGTCGGTCACGCGGCCTTGCGGGAAGTTGTAGGTGCGGATGCGTTCGGAGCGGTCGCCGGAGCCGACCATCGCCTTCCTCGCTTCAGCCTCGGCGCCCTGCGCGGCGTCGCGCTGCTGTTCGTAGAGGCGCGCGCGCAGCACCTGCATCGCCTGTTCGCGGTTCTTGTGCTGGCTGCGCCCGTCCTGGCAGGTGACCACCAGCCCGGTCGGCAGGTGGGGGATGCGGATCGCCGAGTCGGTCGTGTTGACGTGCTGCCCGCCCGCGCCCGACGCACGGTAGGTGTCGATCTTGAGGTCGCCCGCGTCGACCTGCACATCGACCTCGTCCGGCTCGGGCAGCACCGCAACGGTCGCTGCCGAGGTGTGGATGCGCCCGCCGCTCTCCGTTTCGGGCACGCGCTGCACGCGGTGCACGCCGCTTTCGAACTTCAGCTTGGCGAACACGCCCTGCCCGCGCACGTTGGCGACGATTTCCTTGAAGCCGCCGACGTCGCTCGCGCTCATGCTGACCGGCTCGACCTTCCAGCCCTGCTCGCCCGCGAAGCGTTCGTACATGCGGTAGAGATCGCCCGCGAACAGCGCCGCCTCGTCGCCGCCCGTGCCCGCGCGGATTTCGAGCATCGCGGGCTTGGCATCGGCGGAATCGCGCGGGAGCATCGCGACGGCGAGCTGCTGCTCAAGTTCGGGAATACGCTGGTTGAGCGCCTCCAGCTCCTCTTCGGCCATGCCGCGCATCTCGGGGTCGGCAAGCATCTCTTGCAGCCCGGCGACTTCCTCGCGCGCGGCCTTCAGCTCGAGCGCGAGCTTCGCGACCGGCTCGAGCTCGGCATAGTCGCGGCTTGCCTGGACGAATTCCTCGCCCTCGAGCTGGCCCGAGGCCATGCGCGCCTCGATCTCTGCGAAGCGGTTGGCGATCTGGTCGAGGCGTTCGGGAGGGATGGTCAATGGTCGTTCCGGTGGCGGGCCTGACACACCTGACACAGTGTCCAGGGGCGAAAAAGTCGGGCCTTCATGTGGGCGTTATTTCGAGTGGCGAATGTCGGTTGCGTTGGCGATCATGCAAGGCGCATTAGCTTGCGAAGGGTGCAGTAGGAAAGGTGCGGCGCTGCCCCAACCCTCAACCGTCGTCCCGGGCTTCCTCTGATCCCGCTCGCTCGGACGAAAGCCCTGCCCGAATCAGGTTTGGGGCGAGGCAGACATCGACTCCGCAATCGCGTTAAACAGCGGGTCCAGCCGGGCCAGCGCTTCATCATCACCCTTGAGGCGGTGAGCGATCCTTCCGTCTTCGTCGGATAGTGAAAGTATCGCGGCCGCACCGCTCTTTACCGCCTTGTCATAACGTTTGCGCGGCGACCCCGTCGCGATCATTTCGCTGTCGATTCCGACGCGGCGGGCGGTGTTGAGCACTTTCTGCCCCGCCTCACGCACCGCAGCCGCATCGCTTTCGACGACGACCATCAAACTGGCAGGCTCCTCGCCCTTCTCCCCCACCAGCATCGCCAGCCGCTCGATCCCCGCAGCCCAGCCGACCGCAGGCGTCGAGGGTCCGCCAAGGCTCTCGATCAGCCCGTCGTAGCGGCCACCACCGAGGATCGTGCTCTGCGAACCCAGCGCATCCGCCGCAGCCGAGCCTTCGTCGGGAATGAATTCGAACGCGGTGTGGCGGTAGTAGTCGAGCCCGCGCACGAGGCTCTCGGCGCGCACCCACTTCACACCCGCCGCGTCGAGCCCGCTGGTTACCGCATCGAAAAAGCTGCGCGCCTCGTCGGTCAGGAAGTCGTCGATCTTGGGCGCATCGGCCACGAACCGCTGATCGCGGCGGTCCTTCGAATCCAGAATGCGCAGCGGGTTCTTCTCCAGCCGCTCCTGCGATTCCTCGCTCAACTCGTCCTTTACGCTGCGGAAGTGTTCGACCAGCGCGGCGCGCCATGCCTCGCGGGAATCGCCGTCGCCCAAAGTGTTGAGATGCAGCGTAACGCCCTCGATCCCGAGTTCGCGGATCACCTGATCGGCCATCGCGAGCAGCTCGACATCGGCCTGCGGTTCGGCGGCACCGATGATCTCGGCGTCGATCTGGTGGAACTGGCGGTAACGGCCCTTCTGCGGGCGCTCGTAGCGGAACAGCGGGCCGTGCGTCGCCAGCTTCACCGGCGCGTGCTGCTGCCAGCCATTGGTGAGGTAGGCGCGCGCGATCCCTGCGGTGAACTCGGGCCGCAGCGTGAGAGACTCCCCGCCGCGATCCTCGAAGCTGTACATTTCCTTGGAGACGATATCGGTCGTTTCGCCGATCGAGCGCGCGAACACCTCGGTCTTCTCGAACACGGGCATTTCCGCGCGGCGGAAGCGGTAGAGCTTGCGCACCCGTTCGAAGGTTTCGACCACGAAGGCGAAGCTTTCCGCCTCGGCCCCGAAAATGTCCTGCGTGCCGCGGATTGCCTGCGGTGTCTTTGTCTTTGCCATGATGGGCGAGCGCTTAGCGTGGAGGCCGCACAAACGGAAGCTGTCAGGGCGAAAGCCGGATACAATATTGCACCCGCGCGCCATTCATCGCATGACGTGCACCCATGAAGAAACTCCTCCTCGGCGCCGCCCTCCTCCCCCTCCTCGTTGCCACGCCCGCGATCGCGCAAAGCGATATCCGCCCTGCCGGCAACACCGCTCCGGAGCAGGAACAGCTGGCCGACACGACGCCGCTGCCCGCAGACACGCCGTGGCCGGGCGGCACGATCGCGCTGGATATCGACGCGACCGATACCGCACGCGGCGTCTACCGCGTGACGCAGACCATCCCCGTCACCGCCGACATGCGCGAGCTGCATCTGCTCTTCCCCGAATGGCTACCCGGCAACCATGCCGCGCGCGGGCCGATCAACCTGATCAGCGGCATCCGCTTCACCGCTGGCGGCAAGGTGCTGGAATGGAAGCGCAACCCGCTCGACGTGTACGAGCTGATCGTCGACGTGCCTGCGGGCACGAAGGCGGTGAAGGCCGAATTCGTCCACACCTCGCCCGTCACCGGCAGCGAGGGGCGGATCACCATGACGCAGGAAATGCTCAACCTGCAGTGGGAGAAGATGAGCTTCTATCCCGCCGGGCATTACGTGCGCCGGATTGCGGTGAAGCCCACGGTGAAGGTGCCCGCCGGCTGGCGCGTGTTCACCGCGCTCGACGGGCAGGCCCGCAAGAACAACACGGTTACGTGGCAGACGGTCGACTACGAAACGCTGGTCGATTCGCCGATCTTCGCGGGCAAATATGCGCAGCAGTGGCAGCTGGACGACGACGTGCGGCTCGATGCGGTGGCCGACAAGGCCAAGTATCTGGACCTCGCGCCCGAGAACCTCGTCCACTTCGAACGGCTGGTCGACGAGGCCGATGCGCTGTTCGGCGCGCGCCATTTCGACCATTACGACATCCTCCTCGCGCTGACCGAGCGGATGGGCGGAATCGGCCTCGAGCATCAGCGTTCGGCGGAAAACCAGTACGAACCCACCGCGCTGATCGACTGGGACGCAATGGACTGGGATCGCAACGTGGTCAGCCACGAGCTGGTGCACAGCTGGAACGGCAAGTATCGCCGCCCGGCGGACCTGTGGACCCCCGATTACCGCACCCCGATGCAGGATTCGCTGCTGTGGCTCTACGAAGGGCAGACGCAGCTGTGGGGCTGGGTACTCTCCGCGCGTAGCGGCCTGCAGAAGAAGCAGACCTTCCTCGATGCCTTTGCTGGCTACGCGGCCAATTACGCTGAAGGGCAGCCGGGCCGCGCATACCGCTCGGTCGCGGACACCACCAACGACCCGATCATCAACGCACGCCGGCCGGTGCCCTATTCCTCGCTGTCGCGCAGCGAAGACTATTACGTCGAAGGCGCGCTGACCTGGCTCGAAGCCGACCAGATCATCCGCCAGGGCACCGACGGGGCGAAGGGGCTGGACGATTTCGCCAAGGCCTTCTTCGGGATGAACGATGGCGACTGGGGCCAGCTGACCTACGATTTCGACGAGGTCGTGGCGACGCTGAACGGCGTCTATCCGTATGACTGGGCCGATTTCCTGACCACCCGCCTGCTCGAGCCCGATCAGCCTGCGCCGCTGCGCGGGATCGAGATGGCAGGCTACAAGCTGGTCTGGAAGGACGAAGCGAACAGCTACGACAAGGGCCGGATGGGTAACTACAAGTACCTCAACCTGTTCTACTCGCTCGGCGTGAACCTCGGCAGCGATGGCACGGTGAGCGGCACCTTGTGGGACGGCCCGGCCTTCAACGCAGGCATCGTCAACGGCAACACGATCGTCGCGGTCAACGGCATCGAATATTCGAGCGATGCGATCAAGGACGCGATCACCGCCGCCAAGGACGGCAAGGAGCCGATCGAACTGCTGGTCAAGCGCGGCGACACCTATCGCACGGTCGAGATCGATTACCACGGCGGCCTGCGCTACCCGTGGCTCGAACCGGTCGGCGAGGGCGAACAGCCGCTCGACAGGTTGCTGGAGCCGCGCGCTGCGGACTGACGCGATGACCACCAAGCCGATGCCGCATGTCTGACGAAAGCGCACAGGCGGGATCGGCGACCGGCATCGGCCGCCGGCTGGCGCCCGCCCGGTTCCTCGTCTTTCTGGCGGTGCTGGCCGTTGCATACGCCATCGCCCGGGCAACCATGCCGGTCGAGGACTGGCGGGACGGGATCGCCGTCGCCTTCGATGCGGCGGCGCTCGTCTTCCTCGCCTCGCTCGTGCCGTTGCTGCGCAGCCACTCTGCACATGCCATGCGCCACCATGCTGCCGCCAACGACGCCAATCGGCTGCTGGTCCTCGCACTGAGCAGCCTCCTGACGCTGGTAGTGATGGCGGCGATCACCGGCGAGTTGGCCGGGGCAAGCAAGGGCGAGTGGCCCGCGATCGTCACGCTGGTCGGCACGCTGCTGCTGATCTGGCTGTTCGCCAACAGCGTCTACACGCTCCATTACGCGCACGCATTCTACACCTCTGCGCGCGAAGACCATGGCGCGCGCGGGGCCGATGGCGCGGATCGGACCAGGCCGAGCGATCGCGGCGGTCTCGACTTTCCCGGCACACGCACACCCGATTACCGCGATTTCGCCTATTTCGCCTTCACACTGGGCATGACCTTCCAGACGAGCGACGTCGCGATCACCCGCAGCCGCATTCGCATCGTCGCGCTGATGCACTCCTTCGCCGCCTTCGTGTTCAACATCGGCGTGATCGCCTTCACGATAAATGTTCTGGGCGGATCGTAACGCGGTAGTTGCAGTGCAGCATCGCGGTCGTTAAGGGCCCGCGTCATGCGCATCGACAAGATCCCCACCGGCGACAATCCGCCCGAAAGCCTCAACGTCATCATCGAGGTACCGACCGGCGGCGAGCCCGTGAAGTACGAGTTCGACAAGGATTCGGGCGCGCTGTTCGTCGATCGCATCCTGCACACGCCGATGCGCTATCCGGCGAACTACGGCTTCGTACCGCACACGCTCTCGCCCGACGGCGACCCGCTCGACGCGCTGGTAATCGCGCGCAGCCCCTTCATCGCGGGCTGCGTGGTGCGTGCGCGCCCGATCGGCGTGCTCAACCTCGAAGACGAGCATGGCGGCGATGAAAAGCTGATCTGCGTGCCGATCGACACGACCTTCCCCTATTACTCGGACGTCGCCGAGACGAAGGACCTGCCGAGCATCATCTTCCAGCAGATCGAGCACTTCTTCACCCACTACAAGGATCTCGAAGCCGAAAAGTGGGTCCGTGTCGGCGAATGGGGCGACGCGGCCGAAGCCAAGCGGATCGTGCTCGAAGCGATCGAGCGGGCGAAGAAGTAGCCCAGCATCCTTCCCGTTTTCCCGCAGGGACAAATTGGGAGGCGGCTGACAGAGGGGGCATTTCGGACAATACCCCTGCACTGCGCTGCGCGCGCTCCCCCTCCCCCTTTGCGCCTGCGGCGAAAACGGGGAGGATTTCAGTTCATTTCACTCCACCGGCCTGCGGTGATCGAGCAGGTCGCCCTTCTTCGGCGTCTTCTCGCGTTCTTCTTCTACCATGTCGTCGATCTCGTTTCGGGGAGTGACGTCGGCGTGGGGTGCCTCGGCGTCGGGTTTCGGCTTCTTTGCCCGCCATTCCACGCCATCACGGTCGGCGATGTTTTCGAATGGCAGGCTGGCCGAACGCGGGTCGAAACGCAGGCGGTAGATCGGCTCGGGCAGGCCGAAACCGGCTGATTCGAGCGCGGTCTTCACCGCCGGGATCGCGACGCTTTGCGCCTTGTACCAGTCGGCCTCGCGCTGATCGACCCAGCCGAGGAAGCGCACCACGACCGAGGAATCGCCGACCTCCACGATCCGCGCCTCGGGCGCCGGGTCGGCGAGCACGAAGGGCAGCTGCGTCAGCGTCTCGCGCCCCAGCTCGGCGGCAGCGGTGGCGTCATCGTCGGGGTCTACGCCGAGCGTGAAATCGAACCTGCGCTGCGGATTGCGGGTGAAGTTGACGATCACCGCCTTGAACACGGTGCTGTTGGGGATGCGCAGGTGGTTGCCTTCCAGCGTCATCAGCACGGTCGCGCGGCTGGTCAGGCGGACCACGCGCCCTTCCTGATCGTCGATCTTCACCAGATCGTTGGCGCGAAACGGCTGGCGGAGCGACAGCATCAGCGACGCGACGTAGTTCTCCACCATGTCGCGCATCGCAAAGCCCAGCGCGATGCCGATCACGCCCGCCCCGCCAAGGACCGCGCCGAGCAGTGCGGTCGCGCCGATAATGTCGAGCGCGATGACCAGCGCGAAGATGATCGAGGCGAACCGGATCGCGCTCGCCACCAGATCCGCGAGGAAGCTGTTGGGCGTGAAGATGCGCCAGACGAACTTGAGCGAGGCGATCAGATAGCCGACCAGCAGGATCGCCAGACCTATCAGCGCGGCGACCCCGATGACCGGGAGCATCTTGCCCGCCTCGCGCAGGCGGTCGAACAGCGCGGTGACGATATCGGCCGTGTTGCTGAGCGAGGTGTCCCGCGCGACGTCGTTCTGCACCGTCACCACATCGAAGCGCGATGCGATCGCGCCCGCCCGGTCGATCGCATCCTGCGTCGGCGCGGAACCGGTCAGCCGGACCACCCCTTCGGAGACCGAGACATCGATATCGGAGAACTCGTCGACCTGTCCGTAAATGCCGCTGAGCCGCTCGGCAATGCGCTGGTCGATTGCCGGATCGCGCCGATCGTCGAGCGCGCCCGAAGGCTCGGCCCCGGAGGCAGCGGGTTCGGCGGATTGTTCACCCGAAAGCCCGGGCAAGGCAGCGTGGAGGGGCGCGGTCGCGCCCGCAAGGCTCAGGCACGCGAGCGCAAGCGCAGCCAGAATTCGCAGCATCAAATCGAAGCCCCCTCTTTGCGCCCTGTCGAAGAGCTTCGGTGTTCCCCTCAGTCGGGGAAGGCCAGCGCGAAAACCAGTGCGAGCAGCAATGGAACACCCGCGGTCAGCAGCCACAGCGCCGCCTGATCGAGCCGGAAGGCCCCGCGCAGCGACGGATCATGCGCCCTGGCATCGTCCAGCCGGGTCCAGCGATGTTCGAAGAACCGCAGCACGGGAATGAACCCGCCGACCATCGCAACCAGCAGCAGGTAGACGGTGATCCCGTCGAACGCGTGCTTCATCTTGGGCATCGTGATGAAGATCAGCAGCGCGGTCGTGACCAGCAGGGCCCACGCGATATTGTCGCTGATCGAGGCCTTCCAGTCGACCTCGCGCGCGGTGTCGTCGGTGTTGGTGTTGAAGGTGTTCATCCCGGTTCCTCTTGCAGCCCCCTGCCGGGCCTTCGATACGCCGGGCACCCCGCAGGCTCAAGACCGCAAGGCTTCATCGCCCGATTCGTTTACGTCGCAGCCATTGTCACTTTCGCCACGCGCCCCATCTGCTAGGCACAGAATCATGGCCGAGATCGACCCCACAGACATTGCGCAAAGCCACGCGGAAGTGGAAGCCAACGCCGCACCGCCCATTCCGCAGGGCGGGCTCGAAGTCGTCTCGATCGCGAAAAGCTACGACAAGCGCGCTGTCCTGACCGACATTTCGCTGTCGGTGGGCAAGGGCGAAGTGCTCGGCCTGCTGGGCCCCAACGGCGCGGGCAAGACGACCTGCTTCTATTCGATCATGGGGCTGGTGAAGCCCGATAGCGGCCGCATCCTGATGGATGGCGAGGATGTGACCGGCCTGCCGATGTATCGCCGGGCCGTGCTTGGCCTCGGCTACCTGCCGCAGGAAACCAGCATTTTCCGCGGGCTGACCGTGGAACAGAACATCGCCACCGTGCTCGAACTGGCCGAGCCCGACCGCGATGCCCGGCGCGAGGGGCTGGAACGCCTGCTCGACGAATTCGGGCTCACCCGCCTGCGCAGCGCACCCGCGATGGCGCTTTCGGGCGGCGAGCGGCGCCGCTGCGAGATCGCGCGCGCGCTGGCCGCCAATCCTTCGATCATGCTGCTCGACGAACCTTTTGCGGGGATCGATCCGCTCTCGATCAGCGACATTCGCGATCTGGTGATCGACCTCAAGGGTCGCGGGATCGGCGTGCTGATAACCGATCATAACGTTCGGGAAACGCTCGATATCGTAGACCGGGCCTGTATCATCTACGGGGGACAGGTCCTTTTCGCGGGCACCCCGCAGGATCTGGTGGCAGACGAGAACGTGCGCAGGCTCTACCTTGGCGAGAACTTTACGCTTTGATTTTCCGGCGATCCGAAACGTGATCGCGCATGGAAAATTCGGGACCGCCGGGGCGGCACCAGCCCGCACCCCCACCCGGCCAAGTTTCGTTAGTTTTCCGGCGGTTGGTGACGTGATTCTTCGCGGCAAATCTATGACCGCCGGGGCGGTACCGGCCCACACCCCCTCCCGACCACCCATTCAGGATACTCTCGTGGGTGGTCGGGAGGGGGTGTGGGCCGGTACCGGGCGCAGGGATCGGCGCCAGCCGAGCCCGAACGGACGCCACAGCTAATGTCACTCGCCCCGCGCCTCGACCTGCGCCAGTCGCAATCGCTGGTGATGACGCCGCAGTTGCAGCAGGCGATCAAGCTGCTGACGCTGTCCAATCTCGAAATCGAAACCTTCATCGGCGATGCGCTGGAGGCCAACCCGCTGCTCGAAATGGGCGAGATCCCGCGCGCGGAACGCAGCGGATCGGACGACAGCGAAGCGCCCGAAACCCCGCGCGAAGAACGCGACACCGATACGCTTATCGCCGAGGGTGCCGCCGAAAGCGACGCCCCGACCGACCTTTCGGCCGCCGAGATGGAGATCGACCGCGATACCGGGGATGGCAGCTGGGGCGCCTCGGACGGGTTCGGAGGCGAAGACGAAGGCCTGGGTATCGACCAGCATGGCGGGGCCGCGCTGTCGCTGTCGGAATACCTGCACGCACAGGTCGGCGCGGCGGGGCGCGACGACCGCGAGATTTTCATCGCCCGCGCGATCATCGAGCGGCTCGACGAAGCGGGCTACCTGACAGAGCCGCTGCGCGAGGTGGCCGATACGCTGGGCATACCACTCGCCGAAGCCGAGCGCGCCCTGGGGCTTGTCCAGACACTCGATCCTGCAGGCGTCGGTGCGCGCAACCTCGCCGAATGCCTTGCGATCCAGGCGCGCGAGGCGGACCGCTACGATCCGTGCATGGCGCGGCTGATCGACAATCTGGAACTGGTCGCGCGCGGCGAAGTCGCCCGTCTCCAGAAACTGTGCAATGTCGATGCCGAAGACTTCGCCGAGATGCTCGCCGAATTGCGCGGCTACGATCCGCGCCCCGGGCTGACTTTCGGCGAACAGGGGGGCAGCGCGGTCGTGCCCGACATCCTGATCTCGCCGGCCACCGACGGCGGCTGGCGGATTGCGCTCAACGAAGCGACGCTGCCGCGCCTCGTCGTCAATCGCCCCTATCTGGTGGAGCTGCGCGATGGCTGCCGCGACCGCACCAGCCGCGCCTGGCTGAAGGAAAAGCTGGAGGATGCGCGCTGGCTGATCCGCGCGCTCGACCAGCGGCAGAAAACGATCCTTGCCGTGGCGAGCGAGATCGTCACCCAGCAGCAGGGGTTTTTCCTCCACGGGGTCAGCCACCTGCGCCCGCTGACGCTGAAGCAGGTGGCCGAGAAGATCGAGATGCACGAAAGCACGGTCAGCCGCGTGACCAGCAACAAGTTCCTCCACTGCCCGCGCGGCACCTTCGACCTCAAGTACTTCTTCACCAGCGGCGTCGGCGGCGGCGAGGACGGCGAAGGCGCGAGCGCCGAAGCGGTCAAGGCGCGGATCAAGGCGCTGACCGACGCCGAGGATCCCAAGGCGATCCTCTCCGACGACAAGCTGGTCGACCTGCTCAAGGCCGAAGGGTTCGACATCGCCAGGCGCACCGTCGCCAAATATCGCGAGGCTATGGGAATCGGGTCGAGCGTGCAGCGTCGCCGGTCGAAGAAACTCGCCGCGATCGGGTAACCCTTACGCGCGCTCGAGCACCGCAAAATACGTGACGTTATCGGCGCTGTCCTGCACGTCCGCTGCCAGCACCTCGAGCCCGTAGAGCTCGGCGGCTCTGGTCGAGGCAAGCGCCGCACGCGTGCGCGAGCCCGCTGCGGCGACCTCGCTCGCCGCCCCGGCGGTATCGCCCGCCTCTTCCTCCCTCACCCCGAGGCGGGAGAGAAAGTGACGGCATTCCGCCAGCGCCATCGGATGGCTCGAAACCAGTTCGATGCGATCGAGCTGCGCGCCGGGCACGGCGAGGCAGTGGAACACCACCGGCTGCGGATGCACATCGATCCGCGTGACCGGCAGCGAAGCGATCAGCGCCTCGACCCCCGGTACTACGCCCGCGATCGAATTCTCGAACGGGATCACCGCCCGGTCGCAATCGCCGCTCACCAATGCGTCGCACGCCATGCGGAAAGTGTCGAAGCCGATCGGCTTTTCGTCGGGGAAGCGGCCAAGGCACGCGAGTTCACCGAAGGCACCGGGGTGCCCGCCATACGCAATGCGCATCGTGTGTTATCCGGATCGTGCTGGTAGTCAGGCGGCAGCGCGCGACAGCGGGGCAACCCGCTCGATCACGCACAGGTTCAGACTGCCAGACACGGCAATCGGGCAGACCGCCTCGCCCCGGCCAAGCCGCGTGGCAAGCTCTGCCTGTTCGAGCACCGCGAAGCTGCGATCTTCGCCCAGCCGGTCGCGCGACAGGCGGCCGACTGCCAGCGCCGAGCCGCGTCCGCCTTCGCCCAGCAGCCCGTCGATGATCGCCAGTTCGGAATCGTCGCGAAGCCCGGCCCACCAGTCGCCTTCGCCGATTTCGATCAGCGCAATGGCATTGCCGGTACGCGCCTTCTCCAGCGCCGCCTCGGGCGAGGCCATTTCGCGGATCGGGATGATCGTGCCGAAGCGCGCGCGCGCCATCAGGTGCATCCTGGCAGGGTGGCGCGATGCGTTGAGCGCGATTTCGATCGGGCGCTGCGCCTGCAGATTGATCGCCATCAGTTCGCGCCAGATCGCCGCGATGCTCACGTCGGGGATGCGGCGGGTCAGGGTGCCGAGCCGGTCGATGACGCTCGCCTCGCGCGCGGGGCGCAGCAGCAGTTCGTTCGCGTCTTCGGTCTTGCTGTCGTCGGACTTGGCGGCGGCGATGGCGGCCGCGAGGTCGAGCCGCTTTTCCATCAGCGCCAGCAGTTCCTGGTCGAGCGTGTCAATCTCTTCTCGCAGGGCGTCGATGGCGCGCGCATTGGTATTGGCAGTGGTCATGGCAGAAGTTCGCTTTCGGTTCGTGGCCTGCGCACAGCTCGTCTGGCGGCGCGGCTCGGGTCTCGTCGATTTGGGAGGATGGTGGCCGCTTGTCGCGTGCGGCCTACGCGGGTTCCGATACGCCGCTCAGGCGTACCGGCCGCTAAACGAACCGAAATAATAGCAATAATAATAGGAAGCGAGCGCGCCGATCGGCGCGGAAATCGAAACTGGGGCCGAAGCGGGAATTGCGATATCCCGTTGCCTGGTCATTTGATTCGCTCCTGAGGCTCGGTCGGTAACGAAAGCGCAGCCTCACGCACTTTCGACGCAAGGAAATATCCGCAACGGCGCGCTGGCGCAAGCACGCGATTTTATCCGATTTGATTCTGTGGCTTTCGGGTGACAACGATGCGCCCGGCAACTTGACTCAATTTCGCACCGTTTCATCGCGTTCATCCCCCGCAAACATCGATTTACGCGATGTTAACCTTTTCCGTTCAGACCTTGTGTGGTTAATGAAACGCAACCCGTAACCAGCGGGTCATGCAGCACATCCACTGGGCAAAGGGGGCGACCCATGCGCGTATTGCTGATCGAGGACGAGCCGACCACGGCCAAGGCCATCGAGCTTATGCTTACCACCGAAGGATTCAACGTCTACTCGACCGATCTCGGCGAGGAAGGCCTCGATCTGGGCAAGCTGTACGATTACGATATCATCCTGCTCGACCTGAACCTGCCGGACATGCACGGCTACGACGTGCTCAAGAAGCTGCGCGTCGCCAAGGTGCAGACGCCCGTGCTGATTCTCTCCGGCATTGCCGAGATGGACTCCAAGATTCGCAGCTTCGGCTTCGGGGCTGACGATTACGTGACCAAGCCGTTCCATCGCGAAGAGCTGGTCGCGCGCATCCACGCCGTGGTGCGCCGTTCGAAGGGCCACAGCCAGTCGGTCATCCGCACCGGCAAGCTCGCCGTGAACCTCGATGCCAAGACGGTCGAAGTCGATGGCGCGCGCGTGCACCTGACCGGCAAGGAATACGCGATGCTCGAGCTGCTTTCGCTGCGCAAGGGCACCACGCTGACCAAGGAAATGTTCCTCAACCACCTGTACGGCGGGATGGACGAACCCGAGCTCAAGATTATCGACGTGTTCATCTGCAAGCTGCGCAAGAAGCTCAGCCATGCGTGCGACGGCGAGAATTACATCGAGACGGTGTGGGGCCGCGGCTACGTGCTGCGCGATCCTTCGGAAGAAAGCGCCGCCGCTTAACGCCGTTTTGAGCGACTTACCAAAAGGCCCGGGGCATTGCTCCGGGCCTTTTGCGTTTCAGGTGCCCATCGAATTCGCTTGGAAAGGACCCGGCCTTCTGCGAATTCGCGGGAGACCTCGGAACTGCTGGCTTAGCTGAATGACGATTCTATCGGATTACTCGGCCCAGATCGGGCTGGCGCTGCTGTTCCTCACCTTCGTCGCCTTCATGATGGAGCGGCGACCGCCGGTTGTGATTGCGGTCGTCTCCGGCGCGATCATGCTGGCGCTGGGCTACCTTTCGCCCAAGGAGATGCTGGGGACCTTCTCCAACTCGGCCCCCATTACCATCGCTGCGATGTTCATCCTTTCGGGCGCGTTGCTGCGCACCGGCGCGCTGGAGGAAATCTCCGGCTGGGTCATCCGCCGCACCACGCAGAGCCCGCGGCTCGCGGTTGCGGAAATCGGCCTCGGCACGATCGCCGCCTCAGCCTTCATGAACAACACGCCGGTGGTGATCGTGATGATCCCGGTGGTTAAGAAGATCGCGCAGGTGCTGAAAACCGGCGCGACGCGGCTGCTGATCCCGCTGTCCTACCTGTGCATCCTCGGCGGCACGATGACGCTGATCGGCACCTCGACCAACCTGCTGGTCAACGGCGTTGCGCAGGAAAGCGGGCAGGCGGCCTTCGGCATTTTCGAGATCACCGGGGTCGGTTTCGTCGGCATGATCGCGGGCGTCGCCGTCCTCCTGCTGCTGGGGCCGCTGCTGCTGCCCAATCGCGGCCCGCGGATAGACGACGAAACGCGTGAGAGCGACATCTACCTCACGCACCTGACGCTGATGGAGGGCAGCAAATACGTCGGCCAGACGCTGGCAGAAACCAATGTCGGCCGCCGTCCCGGCGTAAAGATCGTGGCGATCCAGCGCGGAACCGACCTCTACCGCAAGGATCTGGGTGCTTTCGAACTGGTGGCCGACGACCAGCTGATCGTCAGCGCGAGCCCGGAAGAGATCACTTCGCTCGCCGAGGCACCCGATTTTCGCACCGGCCTCGTCGGGCTGGGCGGTGGGATCGAAACCGCGCGCGACAGGCGCCCGGCGGACCTGCGCGTCATCGAGGCGGTGGTTTCCGCCACGCACCCGGTGGTCGGCCAGCGGCTGAAGGAAATTCCGCTGCTCTCGCGCCTCAGAATCCGCGTGCTCGGCCTCGCCCGCCCGCGCCATCTGCCCGGGCCCTCTCTCGCCGAAGCGCGCGTGCGCGCAGGCGACCGGCTGCTGATCGCAGGCGGGCCCGACGCGCTGCAGGCGCTGCAGGGCAATGTCCAGTTGACCAATGTCGGGGTCAGCACGGTCCAGTCCTTCCGCCGCACCAAGGCACCGATCGCGATCGCGACGCTGGCCGCAGTGGTCGTCGGCGCGGCGGCGTTCGGCCTGCCGATCGAAGCGTTGGCGGTGGGCGGGGTGGCGCTGGTCCTGGCGACGCGCTGCATCGAGCCGAGCGACGCCTGGGCGAGCCTGGATGGCAGCACGCTGGTGCTGATCTTCGGGATGCTCGCCTTTGGCACCGGGCTCGACAATGCGGGCACCATCAAGCTGATCGTCGATACGATCCAGCCATTCCTCGGCTCGAGTTCGCTGCTGGTGCTGATCCTGCTGACCTATGCGGTCACCAGCACCCTGACCGAAGCGATCACCAACAACGCCATTGCCGTCATCATGACGCCGCTCGCCATCGGCCTCGCCGATGCTGCCGGGGTCGACGCGCGGCCGTTGATCGTGGCGGTGATGTTCGGCGCCAGCGCCAGCTTCGCGACCCCGATCGGCTACCAGACGAACACGCTGGTCTACGGAGCGGCAAACTATCGCTTTGGCGATTTCGTGAAGATTGGCGTGCCGATGAACCTGGGCGTCGGCATCGCGGTGAGCTTCGCGATCTACTTCTTCTTCGGTTGAAGAGCGCGGAGCGGGCGGCGTGCGCTCACGGCCCCTACCAGAAGTCGTCCCACTCCTCGTCGCAAGCCCACATGGCGTCGATAGCGGGCTTCGTCTCGCCGAGATCGTACTGCACGAACAGCCCCCCTGCCGCGGGACGGATGATGATCCAGTCGGTTGCGGTCAGTTGGGTAACATCCTCTCCCGTCAGCCCGATATCGATGTGGGTCTTGCCATCCTCATTGTGCAAGGCTGCGTTGCGGCTGGCATCGGCGGTGCGCTTCCAGTCGCGGGTGTACCAGAGTTCCGCCGTCGTACTCTGCGTCGGCATGGTCCATCTCGAATCGTGGATCATCAGGATCTTGTTGCCGTCATAGTCGAAAGTCATCTGGACGCTGATGCTCGCCCCGCCTTCCACGTAATTGGCCCGCATCACGCACAGATCCTGCGCTGAATCGTAACCGACTTCCCACTTCCCGTATTTGGCCGCGTGCGCCGGCACCGGCACGCTGGTTGCAGCCACGGCAAGCGCGCCCGCCGCCAGGAAATATCCGATCCGCATTGCCCCTCACTCCTCCGTCGAACGACGAAAATTAAATCGTGCTCGGCGCCTTGGCAACGAATAGTCGCACGCTCGCCCGCACCTTGCTGTTCGCACCGGCTGGACAGGCCAAGCCCCCAGCGGCTAGCGGCGCGGGCATGACCGCACACAAGGAAGGCGACCCCACTACGCTCAGCCGGCTCTATGGCCGCAGCATCGGCAAGCCGCTGCGCGCGCGCCAGCAGGCGCTGGTAGACGAGCTGCTGCCCAAGATCGCCGTGCCCGAAGAAGGCCCGATCACCGCAGAGCGCCTGTTCGGCGAGGACTGCCCGCTGCATTTCGAGATCGGCTTCGGCGGGGGCGAGCACTTGGCCTATCGCGCCGACCTGCTGCCCAATCACGGTTTCATCGGGGCCGAGCCGTTCCTCAACGGCGTCGCGCAGGCGCTGGTCCATGTCGAGGAACAGCGGCTCGCCAACGTTCGTCTGCACGATGGCGACGCGCTGGGGGTGCTGTCGCGCATTCCCGACGGCGCGCTGACGATGGCCTACCTGCTCCATCCCGATCCCTGGCCAAAGGCGCGCCACGCCAAGCGGCGGATGATGAACGACGGGCCAGTACGGATGATCGCGGACAAGCTGAAACCGGGCGGCGAGTTCCGCTTCGGCACCGATCACCCGGTCTATGTGCGTCACGCGCTGATGGTGATGCGGCGCTTCACCGATCCCGAGACCGGACCTTTCGAGTGGGTGGTCGATAGCCCCGCCAGCTTCCAGCGGCGCCCCTCCGGCTGGTGCGAGACCCGCTACGAGAAAAAGGCCCGCGAACAGATGGGCCATGAGGTCTGGTACTTTCGATTCAGGCGACGCTAGACTACGCTGATGTTGTAAAAACAACGACTTAGCCAAAAATATCTACGCCAGGATTGCCTCCAATTCGCCCCTTTTTCCGCTTGCGTGATTACCCGGTGATTGCCAGAAAAAGGCCACGAGGTATCGCATGGCAACAGGAAAAATCAGCAAGCGCACGGTCGATTCGCTCCCGGTTGGACCAAAGGAAAACTATCTTTGGGACACCGATCTCAAGGGCTTTGGCGTCAAGATTACAGCTGCTGGATCAATCAGTTACATAATCCAGTTCCGAATGGGCGGA
>PBYQ01000029.1 GCA_002729695.1 Citromicrobium sp.
GGAACGGTCAGGCGCTCGAGAGCCAGGCCATCGGTGTCCGGGGCTTCGATTTCGGGAAGCACTTCGACTTCAAGGCTGATCTCGGCGTCCTTGCCTTCCTCATAGCCTTCGCCAAGTTCGACCTTCGGCTGCATGGCAGGGCGCAGCTTGTTGTCAGCCATGGTCTTGTCGACCGATTCGCGGATCATGTCGTTCAAGGTCTGCGCGTGCAGCTGTTCGCCGTGCATCTTGCGAACCAGGTTCGCCGGAACCTTGCCAGGACGGAAGCCAGGCATTTTTACCTGCGGGGCGATCTTCTTGACTTCGGTACCAACGCGTTCGTCGATTTCCTTCGAAGGGATGGTGACGGTATAGGCGCGCTTGAGGCCTTCGTTGGCGGTCTCGGTGATCTGCATGAGTGGTCTTACGTGCTTTCCGACAAAGAGTGCTGATTGCATCGCGGGGCGAGGCTGGTGCGGGCGAAGGGACTCGAACCCCCACATCTTGCGATACTTGGACCTAAACCAAGCGCGTCTACCAGTTCCGCCACGCCCGCAATCCGAACGAGGTCGCGCGCATGGCGGATGCCATCCACGACAGACCGGCGCGTCTAGAGCCTCTCGCACGAAAGGGCAAGCACTCCGCCAACCCCGGCTGGACACTTGGCACGGAACCGTATTATGACGGTTTCGTTACAAAATAGGGATCAACTGTAACGCAAATGTCAAACTTGGATGGGTCGACCATGAAAAAGAGAGCAAACATGCTCGGCAAACTGCTCGCTCCGCCGGTCAATCCGGCCAACGGGCGGCTGTCTTCGAAAGAGCTGGAGAAAGACGGGCCGGGCGGCAATCCGCTGCTCGAGCGCAGTTCGTGGACAAGCGAGATCGATCGCGAGTTGTGCGATGCGGGCGTGCGCTCTGCGAAATCGCGCCGCTTTTCGCTTTATCGGTCGAGCCTTGCCCCCGATTGACCGCTTCTGCCGCTTGAGCCGTATTGTCAGGCCCGGCCCGGGTGGCTATCGGCCAGCGCCATGAGCGACGAAACCCCCGCAAACCCGCCCGAAGACACGCCCGAAGCGACCGGCGGCACCGCTGCCGACCTTCCGCCGATGCAACTTTCGGTCAATCCGCGCAGCCCGCACTTCGATCAGGACGTGCTCCAGCGCGGCGTGGGTATTCGTTTCAAGGGTCGTCAGCGCACCGATATCGAGGAATACTCGATCCCCGAAGGTTGGGTGCGCGTACAGGCCGGGCGGACGATGGACCGCAAGGGCCAGCCACTGACGCTCAAGCTGAAAGGCCCGGTCGAGGCATGGTTCGAAGATCTGGGCGAGGACGCCCCGGTCGCGAAGCTCGACAGCTAGGGGCGAAAGCCCCTCCCCCTTCCGTTCTACACCTTAGTCGTAAAGCGCGACCGCGCGCGCCGCGGCATCGCCAGAGCTCTTGCGCGCGTTCGTGCTCGTGGTCCGCGGAGGCGGTGACAGAGGCGGTGCCGACGCGTAGCTGACCTGCTGACGCGTCGCTCTTTGCGGCGGCGCAAGCAAGGCGCTTGCCTGCCGCGGGGGCGGCGTTGCCTCGAACGCGGCAAGGAAGCTTCGCGACGGTTGCGAACGCGTCGGCTGCGGGCGGACAGGCGCCGGGGCAGCCTGCGCAAGGCGCTGCTGCGGTCGCGCTTTCGCCTTGGCGTCGGGATAGATGAATCCCTGCACCGGCCAGCGCGTCGTGCCGAGCGCCTGGAGCGGATCATACCACACGCGCACTTCGCTCCAGTCGTTGGCGCGTGAGACGTCGACCGCCTTCACCCCCCGCTCGATCTGGCCGCGCGTGCCATTGATCGGCGACCAGTTGGCATGGTCCAGCAGGACGGTACGCGAATCGATCACGCGCGAGACCGCCGCCACGTGGCCGAGGCGCATCTTGTCATTGGGCACGAATGCCATGACCGCGCCGACGCGGGGCTCGCGCCCCCGCTCGTATCGGCCTGCAGCCTGTTCCCACCAGGTCAGCGCATCGCCGTAAATGTCGATGCCCGTCACCTCTCGCGCATACGGCACACATTGCAGGTATGGCGGCAACTCCTTGCCGGACAATGCCGCATCCTGAGGTGAATATGTCTGCGCCTGGGCAGACAAACCCACAGGAATTGAAAGACTTGCCGCAGCAACCGCGATAGCGAAGGCGGACGTATGGGGGGAGCTGTTCATGCGGCAAGTATTTGCCGCTTCCTCTTTCGATCGCCCTTGCAACTCTGGTTAACGGGGCGTTTACCCCTGTATGCCCGGTTTGGGGCCAGATACGCGCGGAGCTTGCCAAGCGCATGTCGAAGCGCCACTTGCGCAGGACTTATGCTCCCACGCGTCATCATCATCGGCCGCCCCAACGTGGGCAAATCCACCTTGTTCAACAGGCTGGTGGGCAAGAAGCTCGCGCTGGTCGACGATCAGCCCGGGGTGACGCGCGATCGCCGCTTCGGCGACGTCGAGCTGGCGGGGATGAAATTCACCATCGTCGACACGGCGGGCTGGGAAGACGAAGACCCGAGCACCCTGCCCGGTCGCATGCGCGCGCAGACCGAGGTCAGCATCGCCGATGCGGACGCGGTCCTGTTCGTGATCGATGCGCGCGCCGGACTGACCCCGCTCGACAACGAGATCGGTAATTGGCTGCGCACGGCCGATGTTCCGGTGATCGTGGTCGCCAACAAGGCCGAAGGGCGCAGCGGCGACTCGGGTATTCTCGAAGCTTTTTCGCTGGGCCTGGGCGAGCCGCTGGGCATCTCCGCCGAGCATGGCGAAGGCACAGCCGACCTGTTCGAGGCGCTGTGGCCCGTCATTGGTGAGAAGTCCGAAGCGGCCGACGCCCTGATCGCGATGGACGAGGAGGAGGAAGACGAGAACGGCGTGCCGACCGGGCCGCTCAAGCTCGCCATCGTCGGTCGCCCCAACGCGGGCAAATCGACCCTCATCAACCGATTGCTGGGCGAAGATCGCCTGCTGACCGGCCCCGAGGCCGGAATCACCCGCGATTCCATCGCGATCGACTGGCAATGGCCCGATCCGCAGAGCGGCGAAACGCGCGAAATCAGGTTGATCGACACCGCCGGGATGCGCAAGAAGCGCAATGTCGTCGAAAAGCTGGAAAAGCTCTCGGTCGCCGACGCGCGACGCGCGGTCGACTTCGCCGAAGTCGTGGTGCTGCTGCTCGATGCGACCAAGGGTCTCGAGCATCAGGACCTGAAGATCGCCAGCCTCGCGATCGAGGAAGGTCGTGCGCTCATGATCGCGATCAACAAGTGGGATGTCGCGGCAGAGCCAAGCAAACTCTTCAACGGCATCAAGTTCGCGCTCGACGAAGGACTGGCGCAGGTGCGCGGCCTGCCGGTGATCGCGGTGAGCGCGAAGACCGGCAAGGGCCTCGACCAGATGATCGCCGCCGCTTTCGAACTGCGCGAAACCTGGAGCAAACGGGTTTCCACCTCGGCGCTCAACCGCTGGTTCGACGATGCGCTGGAAGCGAACCCTCCGCCCGCGCCCGGCGGCAAGCGGATCAAGCTGCGCTATATCACGCAGGCGGGCACGCGCCCGCCGCGCTTCGTGGTGTTCGGCTCGCGCCTCGACATGCTGCCGACCTCATACGAACGCTATCTGGTCAACGGGATTCGGCGCGAACTGGGCTTCGGCGCGGTGCCCGTGCGGGTCGTGCTGAAAGCTTCGAAGAACCCCTACGCGGAGGGCGGCTGATGGTACACGCCCCGCAGGCTGCGCTCGACATCATCGAGATGACATCCAGCACGCCGGGCGTGATGCAGATGCTGCAATTCAGCCTGGCCCCGGCCTTCCTGCTGGTCGGCATCGGCTCGATCATGAACGTGATGATGTCGCGCCTGACCTGGGTCGCCAACCGGATCGAACGGCTGGAATTGCAGGCCGAGGAAAAGCCCCAGAATTGCTACGAGGACGAACTCGCCTGGCTGGCCCGCCGCCGCGCGATCGCCCAGCGCGCGGTAATGTTCTCCACCGCCGCCGCCGGGCTGATCAGCGTGCTGATCGCGGCGCTGTTCATTTCTGCCTACATCAGCCTGAAGATCGGCACCGTGATCGCCATCCTGTGGGTCGCCACGATGGCGCTGCTGATTACCGGCCTGAGCTTCTTTTTCAGGGAAACAGCCATCGCCGCCAAGGGGCCAGCGAGCAGAGGCTCCATCAGCCGCAAGCCCTGAGGCTGGCCTAGGCCGCGCCCGCCTCCGTCTCGCCCTCGCCTGCCGGCCGGCTTTGCAGCTGGACGTAGTTCTGCAGGCCCATCCGTTCGATCATGTCGAACTGGGTTTCGAGGAAATCGACGTGCTCTTCCTCGCTCGCGAGGATGTTCTCGAACAATTGGCCAGAGGTGAAGTCGCGGACTTCCTGGCAATATTCCGCCGCTTCCTTGAGCAGCGGAATCGCTTCCATTTCGACCGCGAGATCGGCCTTGAGGATTTCCTCGACCGTTTCGCCCACCTTGAGCTTGTGGATCGCCTGGAAGTTGGGGAGCCCGTTGAGGAACAGGATACGTTCGGCAAGCCAGTCGGCGTGCTTCATCTCGTCGATCGATTCGTGCCGCTCGTAATCGGCCAGCCGGGTAACGCCCCAGTCGGCCAGCACGCGGTAGTGCAGCCAGTACTGATTGATCGCGGTCAGCTCGTTGGTGAGCGCCTTGTTGAGATAGTCGATGACCTTGGGGTCGCCCTTCATGGCGCTGTGCTCCTGTCGCTGCCTGTTGAAGCTGACTTAGGCTTCAAACAGCCAAGCGCGCAAGGGCGTTAGCGAAAAAAATGGCGGAATTCCGGGCTTTTGAGAGCGCCTCGCATTGGCGCGGGGATGTTGCGAATGGTTCTACCCAGCAGTCTAGGCGGCTGCCCTGGTGCAGTCCATTTCCTGTTCTTCGAACACGATCGCATCCGCATCGCACAGGCAAGATCCACACTGCGGACGCTTGCCGAGCATTGCGTAGCACGCCTCGGCATCGCCCGCGCAGTGCTGGGCTGCGCGCCGCAACTCGTTTTCACGGATGGCATTGCAGATGCAGACGTACATTGCGGGCACAAACTCCTGCGAGTAATTCGCAGCAGCATTGTTAATGCGACTTGTTCTCACATGCAAGTGCCAGCCGTCCGATTTTCTCGAAGGCCTATCGGGAGTTGCGTCTACCGCTGCTTGACGAACTCGTGCCTCACGCCGCCATCATCTTCGAACGCGAGCCGCACCGCCCCGGCTTTCCCTCGTTCGGCATCCGCTTCGTATGTTTTGCAAGTGCCGTCAGGCGCGATGCACAGCAGCTCGAACCGGATGACCAGCCTCGCGCCCAGCTTCACGATCTCATAATTGCCGGCAAACTCGGGATCGGCGCACTGCCCATCGTCCGGTCGGCAGAAGCGATAATCCAGCGTGTCGCTCATTTCGAGGCGATAGTCCCGGCCGTTCTCCAGACCACCCGTGTAAACACCGGAAATGTCGCCCCCGCCGGGGACCTGCGAACACCCGGCAAGGGCAAGAGCGACGACAGTCGCGATCCCGGCGCGGATCATCCTGCGATATTCGTCCGCCGGATCGGAAACAGCTTACCGTAGGTCAGGCAGCGCCACACCCATTCGAGCGGTCCGAAGCGGAACACCGAGAGCCACGCTTTCGACCACAGCAGCATCACCAGCCACATGGCCACGACGATGCCCAGCAGCTCCAGCCGGTGCAACTGGCCGAACAGGCCGCCCGCCCAGCCGTGGAACACGAACATCATGACGATCGAGGTGCCCAGGTAATTGCTGAACGCCATCCGGCCCGCCGCGACGAACCGCCGCCCGAGCCAGCCCCCGGCCGCGCTCGGCCCCCAGAGGGCAAGCAGGAACAGCACGCCGAGCACGGTTATCAGGTGCGGCAACTGGCCCAGCCCGTTGAAGACGAACAATGTCGTCATGAAGGGGAAGCCCGCCGAATAGGCCATCTGCCCGGCGAGGAACGATGTCACCAGCCCCACAATCAGGCCGATCCAGCCCCATATGAGCAGCTTGCGCCTCGATATGCCGCCCGTGAACAGCCCCATGCGATACAGACCCATGCCGATCAGGATCAGCCCGATCGTTTCGACCGGGCCGACCAGCAGCAACTCGCTGAGCAACTGCCCCCAGTCGTTCTTGACCGCGCTCTCCACGATTTCGCCATAGGAGCCATCCTGATAGAGCGCGATTTCCTCCTCCGCGCTAGCGAGGGTGTTGGGCTCCACG
Source organism: Citromicrobium sp. (assembly GCA_002729695.1). GTDB lineage: Bacteria > Pseudomonadota > Alphaproteobacteria > Sphingomonadales > Sphingomonadaceae > Alteriqipengyuania. The sequence goes on from PBYQ01000029.1 coordinate 6,238, forward strand.
TTCTCGATCTGCTCGCGCGCCTCGGGCGGCATGTTGTCGCGGACTTGCGGTATCTCGGCAGCGGCGAACTGGAATGCCATCAGCGCGGCCATGAGCAGGCTGCCCAGCGTGGTCGCGATCAGCCCGACGACCAGCTGCGTCTTGGCCTTCCAGCCGATCATCAGCAGGGCGACGAGCCCCCATACCGCGTACAGCGTCAGAATATCGCCGCGCCAGATCAGGAAATAATGGATCAGGCCGAAACACAGCAGGAAGAACAGGCGGCGCGCCTGGAGCCCCTTGCCTTTTCCGCGGGCCCAGGCGCGTTCCATGAAGAGGTAGATGCCCGCACCGAACAGGATGGTGAACAGCCCGCGGAACTTCCCGTCGACCAGCACGAACTGGAACAGCCAGATCGCCTGATCGCCCGCAGTCATTCCGCCCGAAATCGCCGGAGGCCACAGATACGCGACATAGGGCTGCCCGAAGGCCGTGATATTGGCGAACAGAATGCCGAGCACCGCGATTCCGCGAATGAAATCGAGGCTGACCACGCGATCGCTGCCGCTCGGCTGGACCGGGCCCGCGCTCTCTTCAATCGGAATGTCGCGAACCGCTTGGTCAGGCGTCACGGCGATATTCGATTCTGTCATCTGCATTGTCCCCCTGCACGCCGAGCGTATCATCGCCGAACAGGCAGGGGAAACGACTTCGACCGGCGGTCAACCGGCGTCGATGAAATGCAGAACCATGGCGTCAGAAGCGCCTAGCGGGTGACGAGGCAATCCTGCCCGCTGCGCTTGAGCGCGTTGCAGGCGTTCTGGGCATCCGCCTGGCTTGCGTAGCCGCCTGCAAGCAGCACGTTTACCCGCCCCGACGGTCTGATGATACGCGAAGCTCCCGCCAGTTCGGACCTCCCGGAGAGCCGCGCCCACAGCTTCTCGGCATTGCCGTCGACCGCGAAGGCACCGAGTTGCACTTTCCAGGCGCCCGTCCCCGCGCGAGGCTCGCTCGAGGTGGTTGCAGTCACTGCGGCAGGACGCGTTTCAGGGCGCGAAGCCGGGCGTGCTTCCGGCTGGGTTTCGGGCTTGCGTTGCACTCGCACGACCAGCGGCGTGGTCGGCTGCGCTTCGACCCAGCCCGGCTCGGGCGTGGATGTAGAACGACGGGCGAAGGTTGCCCCCGCATCGGCGGGGCTCTCGGTGCCGGTCACCCGGCTCGCCTCGGCGATTGCAGATTGCGCCGCAGCGACCGAGGGTGCGACCCGTGCTTCTGCGACCGCCCGCGGAATGCGCGATGCGCGGTTCGTCGCCAACGCCCCGGTCGGCGCAGCGGATGTGCCCGCATCGTCCGCCTGATCGGTCCGCATCGAAGCGCTCGTGTCGAGATCGGCGGCGGCAAGGCGCGATGTGCGGCGCGCATCGGCCTCGCGCTTCAGTTGCGGTGCGAGGACCTGCGCCTGCTGACGCTGCTCCATCGGAATATATTCGTCCATCTGGCGCACCGCGCTGGCCGCCTGTGGCAAGCCTGCCGAATTGGCGAGTGTCAGCAGCGCGTAGGCGCGCACCCAGTCACGCTCTACGAGGTCGCCGTTGAAATGCGCGATGCCGAGAAGATATTGCGCGCGCGGATCGCCGCGGCTCGCTGCATCGAGTACGTAAGGCATCGCTTCCTGTTGCCGCCCGCCCTGGAACAGCAGCAGGCCCAGATTGTCCGCGGCCTTCAGATGACCCTGCGCCGCCGCCTTGGCGTAATAGACTTCGGCCTGGCGGGTATTCTGTTCGACCCCGCGCCCCAGCCGGTACGCCTGCCCCATGTTGAACTGCGCATCGGCATCGCCCCGGGCGGCCGGTTCGCGCCATTCGGCCACGGCAGCGGCGTAATCGCCCTGCTGCCACGCGGCGACACCGGCGTTGACATCGGCCAGCGCCATCCCCGGCATGGCCAGCAGGCCAGCCGCAACGATCGCTTTCAGACTGTTCGTGCGCGCATTTCGCGTGGTCATAGTGGTTCCCATCCTTGGCCGAGCGCAAGCATACAGGTTCGCGCTAATGCTGTTTGGTTAACGCGCAATTACCATCGCGGTGCCCGCGGCGCCACGGGTTGCGCAGACCACACCCGTTTCGCGACGCGTTTGGACAGCCTGCGCCCCTCGCCCGATGGCGCGATCAGACGACCGTTTAACTCAAAATAAAGGGTATCCTGCAAAGGATTGCCTTGCATCGGGCCATCTACGGCCACGCATGTATCGACGGTGACGCTTATCTTGGGGGACACACCCGGTGCGGGTATTGGCATTGGCATCACAGAAAGGTGGATCGGGCAAGACCACGCTATCGGGCCACCTATCGGTTCAGGCCCAGCGCGCAGGCGCAGGCCCGGTCGTGCTGATCGACATCGACCCGCAAGGTTCGCTGGCCGACTGGTGGAACGAGCGCGAGGCCGATTATCCGGCATTCGCACAGACCACCGTGGCGCGCCTCGCCCACGACCTTCACACGCTGCGCGGCCAGGGCTTCAAGCTCGCCGTGATCGACACGCCGCCCGCCATCACCATGGCCATCCAGTCCGTAATCTCGGTCGCCGAGCTGATCGTCGTGCCGACCCGGCCCAGCCCGCACGATCTGCGCGCGGTGGGCGCGACGGTCGACCTGTGCGAACGCGCGGGCAAGCCGCTGGTCTTCGTGGTCAATGGCGCGACGCCCAAGGCGCGGATCACCTCCGAAGCCGCAGTCGCGCTAAGCCAGCATGGCACGGTCGCCCCGGTGACGCTGCACCACCGCACAGATTTCGCCGCCTCGATGATCGACGGGCGCACGGTGATGGAAATCGACGAGAACTGCCGCTCCTCGGCAGAAGTCGTGGCGCTGTGGAACTACGTCGCCGACCGGCTGGAAAAGAACTTCCGCCGCACCGTCTTCTCCGCTCCGGGTGCACCGGCCCACGTCCAGTATGCCCCGCGCCAGGGTGGCTTCGGCCGCCGGATCGCGCAGTAAGGCGACCGGGCCATGAGCGACATGAACTTCGCCTCCCTCTCCCCGACGCTGCTCGCCCGCAAGGGCGGCGCAAAGCCCGCCATGCGGCGCCAGTCGATCGCCATCGCCGGATCGGTCGCGCAGAATCCCGGTTTCCCCGGAAGCCTGCCCGAGAGCGCGCTGGAAGATCTCGGCTGGAACGATCTGGGTGACGAACACGCAGAGACCGTTGAAGCCGCGCCCGGAGACGATGCCGAAGAGACTTCGGGCGACGAGACGCAATTCGCAAAGCTCGATCGCCATGCAGCCAGCACCTCGGCAGAGGATGTTTCGGCGACCAAGGTAACGCCGATCCACACGAAGGCCCCGCGCCTCCCCCGCCCCAGGCTGGCCGCTTCCAACCCCACCGGGGGCAGCGGCAACAGCCAGACCGCGGGCAAGCGCACCGCCTTCACCCTGCGGCTCGACGCGGAACGCCACCTCAAACTTCGCATGGCATCCACCCTTGCCGGACGCAGCGCGCAAGCGCTCGTGACCGAGGCGGTCGACGCCATGTTCGCACAGACACCCGAACTCGACGCGCTTGTCGCGCGCGCAAAATCGCGACCCCACAAGGAAGGATGACTCGATGATCCGCCAGAACCTCTATCGGTCCATGCTGATGGCCACTGCACTGGCTGCGCTGCCTCTTACCGGCTGCGCCAGTATCGCGGGGGGATCGCGTACCGCGTCCGTATCCGATGCGACCGAAGCGCGCACTTCGGGCAAGACGGAAAAGGCGGTTGCGCTGGCCGAACAGGCTGCCCTTGCCGCCCCGCAAGACCCGGCCGCCAAGGCCGAGCTGGGCAATTCCTATCTCGCTGCGGGCCGGTTCGCTTCGGCGCGACAGGCGTTCGACGACGCGCTGGCGCTGGGCGATGTGAGCCCGCGCACCGCGCTCGGCTTCGTGCTCGCTTCGATCGGGGTGGGTGACAACCGCGCGGCGATCGAAACGCTCGACCAGTGGCGCGATGCCATGTCCCCCGCGGACGCCGGTCTCGCCTACGCGCTTGCCGGTAACCCGGCGATGGGAGCGCAGATCCTGACCAATGCGCTGCGGGCTGGCGACAACAACGCCACTGTACGGCAGAACCTCGCCTACACGCACGCGCTGGGCGGCCAGTGGGCGACCGCGCGCATCCTTGCCGCAGAAGACGTGCCCCCGGCCGAACTCGACGAACGCATCTCGCAATGGGCCAGCGTTGCACGGCCCGAAGATTACACGGCGCGCGTTGCCGCGCTGATCGGCGTACAGCCGCAGGCCGACGCAGGAATGCCCGCACAGCTTGCGCTGGGTGCGAACAGCACCGAGGCGTTGATGGCGGAAGCGGCCACAAAGGCACCTGCCGTCGCGACGACTTCGGGCGAATTGCCGCCGGTCGACCTGCTCGCCGCGAGCAGCGCCAGCCGCGAACTCAAGCCGCTGGATCAGCCCGTCGGCGCGCGCAGCATTGCCGCTTCTTCGCCGGGCAACTTCGACAGCGCCTTTGCCGGCACCGGCCAGACCCCTCGCACGCAGCCAGCGGGTGCCCCGATGGTTCAGCCGGCGCCCGCTAAGCGCGCGCCGGTCACCAAGGCCGCGGTCGCCGTGTCGACGCCGAAGCCTGCGACGCAGCCGGGCCGCGAAACCCGCGCCGCATCGAGCGAACTTGCCGGCGGATCCCACCTCGTCCAGCTCGGCAGCTATGCGAGCGAGGCGGACGCCAAGCGCGGATGGGCGATTTTCTCCAAGCGTTACCCGCAGATTTCCGACCGCGAACAGGTGATTACCCGCGCAAAGGTGAACGGGAAAATCTACTACCGCCTTTCGGCAGGCAACCTCGCTGAGTCGAGCGCACGCTCGGTCTGCGCGGCGGTCAAAGCCAAGGGTTACGGCTGCATTGCGTGGGAAGAAGGCAAGCCGTTGCCCGGTACGCTGAACTCCGGAAGCCGCGTCGCAAGCAGGTAAGCGCGCGCGTCTTTCGACGCGCTAGTCGACCCTGACGCCGCCCTTCCACAGGCCCAGCACCCGGCCCTGCATCGGCTGGCCATCGAACGGCGTGTTGTCGGCGGTCGCGGCCATCTTGCGCCGGTCCACGACCCATGGCTTCTCCGGATCGACCAGCGCGATATCGCCTTCGTAGCCTTCGTGGATCGCCCCGGCCTCCACACAGAGCAGCCGCGCAGGCGCACCCGCGAGCAGGTCGAACGCACGCGGCAAGTCGATCACCCCGTCGCGCACCAGCGTGAGCGTGGTGGAGAGCAGCGTCTCCGCTCCCGCCATACCCGGCTCGGCATCGGCGAATGGCAGGCGCTTGTCCTCCGGCCCGCGCGGATCGTGGCCGCTCGAAATCACATCGATCGTGCCGTCCGCAATCGCCGCGACCACCGCGTGGCGATCCTCTTCGCTGCGCAGCGGCGGCGAAAGCTTGCCGAAGGTGCGGAAGTCCCCGATCGCGAGGTCCGAGAGCATGAAATGCGCGGGCGTAACACCTGCGCTGACCGCCACGCCGCGCGCCTTGGCGTTGCGCACCAGATCGAGCGCGGCGGCGGTCGTCACCTGGCGAAAATGGATGCGCGCGCCCGCCATTTCGGCCAGCGCGATATCGCGCGCCACTGCCAGCGCTTCTGCCTGCGGAGGGGCGCTCGGCAGGCCCAATCGCGTCGCCATCTCACCCGCGCTCGCCACCGCATCAACCGCCAGCCCGCCATCCTCGGCGTGGGCGACGACAACCATGTCGAGCATCGCGGCATAGCTCAGCACGCGCAGCATCACGCCGCTGTCCGCGATCCAGCTCCTGCCGGTCGCGATCCCGCGTGCGCCCGCCTCGCGCATCAGCGCGACTTCGCCGAGTTCCTCGCCGCCGAGCCCGCGTGTCGCTGCGGCGAGCGGGTGGACCCAGAAGTCTGGCTTTCCACTCTTGGCGATGTAGTTGACCCGGCTCGGCAGATCGAGCGGCGGGCTCTGGTCGGGCATCAGCGCGGCGCGCGAAATGCCGCCGAAATGAAACGCAGGCTTGTCGACCGCGAACACGCCGAGATCGACGATGCCGGGCACGACCAGCTTGCCTTTTGCGTCGACGACTTTGTCGTCGGGCTGGGCTTCCCCTGCCCCGATCGAGGCGATCATGCCGTCGGCGATCCGCAGAGTGCCTTCGACGACACCCTCTGGCGTCACCAGCTTGCCGTTGACGAAGATGATGGGTCGGGGCTGTTTCATTGCCGCCCTCTCACTTCCACTGCCCTTGGCCAAGCGGGTGTTCCCATCCTGGAACCCCGCGCGCGCGGCGGGTGAGTACATCGAGGCACGCCATCCGCACCGCCACGCCCATCTCCACCTGCCGGGTGATGATCGACCGGTCGAGCATGTCGGCGACGTCGCTGTCGATCTCGACCCCGCGGTTCATCGGACCGGGATGCATCACCAGCGCATCGGGCGTGGCCCGCCGCAAGCGCTCCTGCGTCAGCCCGTAGAGATGGTGGTATTCGCGGGTCGAGGGAATGTACTGCCCGCTCATCCGCTCCGCCTGAAGGCGCAGCATCATCACGACGTCCGCCCCTTCCAGCGCGGCATCGAAATCGACGTAAGGCTTCGCCCCCATCATCTCGATCCCCGCAGGCAGCAGCGCAGGCGGCGCGCAGACGCGCACGCTCGCTCCAAGCGCCTGCAGGCACAGGATATTGGACCGCGCGACCCGGCTATGCGCGATATCGCCGCAGATCGTCACGACGAGCCCGGTGAAGTCCTCCGCACCCTCGCCCCGCTCGTCGAGCGCATGGCGCAGCGCCAGCGCATCGAGCAAGCCTTGCGTCGGATGTTCGTGTCTCCCGTCGCCCGCGTTGAGCACGGGGCAATCGACCTTGCCGTCGATCAGGTCGACCGCGCCGCTAGAGGCATGGCGGATCACGATCGCGTCGGCGCGCATCGCGTTGAGCGTGATCGCCGTGTCGAGCAGCGTCTCGCCTTTCTTCACGCTCGACTGCGCGGCGTGCATGTTGACCACGTCCGCACCCAGCCGCTTGCCCGCAATCTCGAAGCTCAGCAGCGTGCGCGTGCTGTTTTCGAAGAAGGCGTTGATGATCGTCATCCCTGCCAGCAGGTCGCAATGCTTGTCCGGCTGGCGGTTGAACTCGACCCACTGCTCCGCTTCGGCAAGCAAGTAGAGAATCTCGTGCCGCTCAAGCTGCGCGATGCCGGTCAGGCTGGGGTGCGGAAAGGCGTGTCCGCCCGCCGGAAAGCGGCCGGAGCCTGAAGATGGACCATCGACTGTCATTGCAAGGCCATGTCCCTAGTCGAGCCACATATGCCGCTCAAGCACATTCGGCTGGCGGGCACCGCTATCCCCCGTTAGGTGTGAGAGAATACGACTTCGGCCCATCCGGCACGGGCCACCGACAAGGGATCGCCCAATGGAATTCGCGAAAAAGGTCTGGAAACTGCTGGTCGCCATCAAGGATGGCCTCTCGCTGGTATTCCTGCTGCTGTTTTTCGGCCTGCTGTTTGCGATCCTGACCGCCCGCCCCAACCCGGCTGCGGTGAAAGACGGTGCGCTGGTCCTCGACCTCGAAGGCTTCATTGTCGAGGAAAAGACCCCTATCGATCCCTTCCAGGCGCTGTTCTCCGGTCGCGCGCCCACTGGCGAGCATGACGTGCAGGATGTGGTCCACGCGCTCGAAACCGCTGCCGACGACGATCGGATCAAGGCCGTCGTGCTCGATATGCGCGGTTTCCTGGGGGCTGGCGCAGTCCACCTGCGCGAAGTCGGCGAAGCGATGGACAAGGTCCGCGCCGCGAAGAAGCCCGTCCTCACTTACGGCAACGCCTACGCCGACGATGGCGTGCGCCTGGCTGCGCACGCGAGCGAAGTATGGCTCGATCCGCTGGGCGGTACGCTGGTGACCGGCCCCGGCGGCAAGCGGCTCTATTACGGCGACCTGCTCGACAAGCTCGGCGTCGATGCACACGTCTTCAAGGTCGGCACCTACAAGTCGGCGGTAGAACCTTATATCGGCAACTCGATGTCCGCGCCCGCGCGCGAGAACGCCGAAGCGCTCTATGGCGAATTGTGGAGCGAGTGGCAGGCGCAGGTGAAGAAGGCCCGGCCCAAGGTCGATCTCGACCGGGTGGCGAAGACTCCTGCGCAGTGGGTCGCATCGGCCAATGGTGACCTGGCCAAGGCGGCGAAGGACGCTGGACTGGTCGACCGGCTGGGCAGCTGGACCGCCTTTGGCGACCGCGTGGCCGAAATCGCGGGCGAAGACCGCGCCGACAAGACGCCCGGCTCCTTCGCGCAGACCGACATGGGCACCTGGCTGGCAGACAACCCCTACGATCACCATGGCGATGCCATCGGCGTGGTAACCATCGCGGGCGAGATCGTCGACGGCGATGCCGGCCCCGGCACCGCCGGCGGCGACAGGATCGCCGAGCTGCTGGACGATGCGCTCGACGATAACCTGAAGGGCCTTGTCGTTCGCGTCGATTCGCCCGGCGGCTCCGTGCTCGCATCCGAGACGATCCGCGAGGCGATCCTGCGGCACAAGGCGATGGATATCCCTATCGCGGTCAGCATGGCCAATGTCGCGGCGAGCGGCGGCTACTGGGTTTCGACCCCGGCCGACCGCATCTTCGCCGAGCCCGAGACGATCACCGGCTCGATCGGCATCTTCGCCGTCCTGCCCACGTTCGAACGGCTGACCGAGAAGGTCGGCGTGAGCGCAGATGGCGTCAGCACCACCCCGCTGACCGGCCAGCCCGACCTGATCGGCGGGCTCAACCCCGAAACCGAGCAAATCCTGCAAGCCTCGATCGAGAACGGCTATGATCGCTTCCTGCGGATCGTCGCAAAGTCGCGCGGCAAGACCACCGCTCAGGTCGATGCGATCGGTCAGGGCCGCGTGTGGGATGGCGGCACCGCGCGCCAGAACGGTCTGGTCGACCAGTTCGGCGACCTGGACGATGCGCTTGCGTGGGTCGCTGGCAAGGCCGGGCTCGAAGATGGCGACTGGCACGCGCAGTACCTCGGCACGGGAGAGACCGAGGTTCAGACCCTGCTGCGCCAGCTGCTGATCGGCGGCGACGATGCCGATGCGAAGGCGAAGGGCGGCGACATGTTCGCGCTCACCGCGCGGCGCGAGGCGGAAACGCCCGCCCGCATGGCGCGCGACCTCCAGCGGCTGGTTCAGGCCCCCGGCATGCGCGCCTATTGCCTCGGCTGCCCCGAACCGGCGGCGGCGGTGCGCCCCCTGCCCGGCACATCGGGCAACGCCGACTGGCTGGCCATGATGACCCGGCTGTTCGCCGATTAAAGCCCTTGCGCTGACGCGCGAGGATTGGCAAAGGCCCCGCTCGGCGCTTCGACAGCGCGCCGGGCGCGTAGCTCAGTGGTAGAGCACACCCTTCACACGGGTGGGGTCGCAAGTTCAATCCTTGCCGCGCCCACCATCTTTTTCGATGATTTGGCTGTCATCCTTCTTGGTTATACCGCTGGTCACAAGACGCACCGCGCCAGGACCGCACGAGCGCACCGCCCTGTTGCCCTGCGAAATCAGGAGGGTTCCGCGCAGCCTTGCATCGTCACCGCTCGATCGCCCGGCGCCCACGGATCGAACCGGACCATGATCGCTGAAAACAGCGGCGAATTGAGATGGTGCTCCAGCCAATTCTGCAGGTGCGGGATCGGCTGCGCTGCAAACCAATCCCGGTCCACCGCAGCGAACTGACGCACGAAGGGCATGGTCGCCGCATCGGCGATACCGCGGTGCGAACCGCACAATTGCGGGTGTTCGGTCAGCCGCTCATCCAGCAGGCGCAAGAACTCCAGACCACGCTGCCGGTGCAGCATCGCGTCGGATTGATGGCGGTCCGGGTACTTGTACCGGTCGAGATCGTGCTTAAACGCCCCATCGTTGCGCTCGATCAAATCGGAGTCGTCCCGATCCAGCCAGCCCTCGGGATCGTTCCTCGCAAGCGCCCAGCGCATGATCTCGATGCTTTCTTCGATGACGGTGCCGTCGGCCAGGACAAGTACCGGGACCGTCCCCTTGGGCGAAGCCTCGAGCAGCTCGGCCGGCTTCCGCGCTAGCTTGACCTCGCGCAGCTCGTAACGCGTTTCGCTGATCGCCAAAGCAAGCCTGGCGCGCATCGCATAGGGGCAGCGGCGGAAACTGTAGAGAATCCGATCACCCGGCATCGTCATCTCCGCTCTTCGCAAGCACTGCACCCACGTGCGCGCGCCCTTGCCTCGCGGCGCGCGTTTCCTGCCGATGACGCTCGCGATAGGAAGCGCGCTGCGCATCGTCCCTTTCGTGATGGCAGGCCGCACAGCTTACGCCTGCCTCGTAGAGCGGCGACTGCTTGTCTTCCGGGCTGACGGGGCGACGGCACGCGAAGCACAGTTCATGCGTGCCCGCAGATAGGGCGTGGCCGACCGACACGCGCTGGTCGAACACGAAGCATTCGCCCTGCCACCGGCTCGCCTCTGCTGGGACTTGCTCGAGATAGGCAAGGATGCCGCCCTTGAGGTGGAAGACGTCTTCAAGCCCTTCGTTCTTCAGGAATGCGGACGCTTTCTCGCAGCGAATGCCGCCGGTGCAGAACATTGCGACCTTCGGGGGATTCTCGGAACCCAGCAGGCGTTCGCGCTCGCGTGCGAACCATTCGGGAAAATCGCGGAAGGTTTCGGTCTTCGGATTGATCGCACCTGCGAACGACCCGATCGAAACCTCGTAATCGTTCCGCGTGTCGATCACGATGGTATCGGGATCGTCGATCAGAGCGTTCCAGTCGAGCGGGTCGACATAGGTGCCCGCATTGGCGACCGGATCGATGCCGGGCTGCCCCATCGTGACGATTTCGGATTTTACGCGCACCTTCATCCGATGAAACGGCATTGTCGCGGCGCTCGAGAATTTGAGCTCGGGTTCGGCGCAACCCGGCCATGCGCGAATATGGTCGAGCACGCGGTCTATGCCCACCCTCGACCCCGCGATGGTCCCGTTGATGCCCTCGCTCGCGAGCAGCAGCGTGCCCCTGATGCCCTGCTCGTCGCACAATTGCTTCAGCGGCCCGCGCAGTCGCTCGCAGTCCGCAAGCGGGGCGAAACAGTATAGCGCTGCGACGCAGATCGGCCGGGCGCTCTCCTCGATCGCCAATGTCATCGTCCTCTTTCCATAAGCTGGTGCCCGATTACGGGCATGAATTCAGCGCTTCTTCTTCGCCGGGCTCGCGTGGAAATCGGGGTCCTTCTTCGCGACCCAGTCCACGAACTTGCGCATATCCGGGTTGGCGAGAATCGCCTCCACGTCGAGCGCGTAGCGCTGCAATTCCGAATTGGTGAAATTGGCCATCAGCGTCTGCTGGCAGATGGGATGCATCGGTACGACGTCGCGCCCGCCGCGGCTTTTCGGCACCGGATGGTGCATGACCGTATTCTTGCCCAGGGAACGGCCGCAGAGCCAGCATTCGGCAGGCGCTGCCGCTTGCTCGTCATCCTCGCGATCCGCCTCCTCGCGGACTGCTGCCCTCGAATATTTGCGTGCCATGTGCCTGCATCCGATTGTTGATCGGGTCGGCACCTAGCGGGTTGCGGCGATCATTGCGACCTCGAAGCCTCGACCCGTCACGCATGATGGTTTTGGACGATTGGCCGCTTGCGAGGGCTTGTGGCGAGGCAATTTTCTTGCGATGGTAAGAGTTATAGACACTACACAATGTCTATCGTTTTTGACAGGTTTCTCGGGAGCGCATCATGTCGATGCTCAGTTTCGAGCGGAAGTACCGCGTTGCCGGGGGCACGTTGATTGGCGGAGAGATGTTCGATTTCTGGATCGGACCGTTCTTCGTCGGGTTCTTCGGCGTCACCACCGCAATCTTCGCCACGCTGGGCACCGCACTGATCGTCTACGGCGCGGCGATCGGGCCGACGTGGAACATCTGGCAGATCGACATCGCCCCGCCCGCGATCGAATACGGCCTCGGCCTCGCGCCCCTGCGCGAAGGCGGGCTGTGGCAGATCATCACGGTCTGCGCCGCGGGTGCCTTCATCTCGTGGGCGCTGAGGCAGGTGGAAATCTCGCGGAAGCTGGGCATGGGATTCCACATACCCATCGCCTTCTCCTTCGCGATCTTCGCCTATCTCAGCCTCGAGGTATTCCGCCCGATCATGCTCGGCGCGTGGGGACATGGCTTTCCCTACGGCATCTTCGCCCACCTCGATTGGGTTTCCAACGTCGGGTATCAGGGCCTGCACTTCCATTATAACCCCGCACATATGCTGGCGGTGACGTGCTTTTTCGGCACCACGCTGATGCTGGCGATGCACGGCGGCGTCATCCTGTCTGCCGTCAACCCGCCCAAGGGCGAGCCGGTCAAGCACGGGCAGCACGAAAACCAGTATTTCCGCGACACCATCGCCTATTCGATCGGCCCACTCGGCATCCACCGGCTCGGCTGGTTTGCGGCGATCAACGCCGGGTTCTGGAGCGCGATCTGCATCCTCATCAGCGGGCCCTTCTGGGTCGGCGGCTGGCCCTATTTCTACGACTGGTACCTGCAGCTGCCGTTCTGGAACGACATGGGCCTGGGAGGGCTCGGCTGATGGCATCCTTCCATAGCCTCTATTCGCAGATCCAGATCCACGGGCCCTACGACGAGGGGCTGCCACTGAGGGGGGATGAATCTCCGCGCCTGATCAAGCCCTTCCTCAATCGCTGGATCGGCAAGATCGGCGACCCGCAAATCGGGCCGACCTATCTTGGCTTCTGCGGCATCGCATCGCTCATCTGCGGCTTCATCGCGATCGAGATCATCGGCCTCAACTTCTGGGCATCGGTCCACTGGAACCCGGTCGCCTTCATCGAAGGCATGGCATGGCACCGGCTCGATCCGCCGGAGGCGAAGTGGGGCTTTACCCCGTTCGTCCCGCTGGCAGAGGGCGGCTGGTGGATCTGGGCAGGCTTTTTCCTCACCGCGTCGATCCTGCTGTGGTGGTGCCGCATGTACCTGCGCGCCAAGGCGCTGGGGATGAGCACGCATGTCGCCTGGGCCTTTGCCAGCGCAATCTTCCTCTATCTCAGCATAGGCTTCATCCGCCCCATGCTGATGGGATCGTGGCACGAGGCACCGCCCTTCGGGATCATCCCGCACCTCAACTGGACCGCTTCGCTGTCCGTCCTCTACGGCAATTTCTACTACAACCCGTTCCACTGCTTCTCGATCGCGTTCCTGTATGGATCGGTGCTGCTCTTCGCGATGCACGGCGGGACAATTCTGGCAGTCTCCCGCTTCGGTGGGGAGCGTGAGACCGAAGAGATCGTCGATCGCGGCACTGCGGCGGAGCGCGGTGCGCTGTTCTGGCGCTGGACGATGGGCTTCAACGCCACCTTCGAATCGGTTCACCGCTGGGCGTACTGGTTCGCGATCCTCACGACATTCTCGGGCGCGATCGGCATCCTCCTGACGGGCACGGTGGTCGATAACTGGTATCTGTGGGGCGTCAAATGGGGCCTCGCGCCCGAATACCCCGCGACCTACCCCGACATGACGCTGCCGCCGGACATTGCCGAGCAGGTCCGCGCGATCACCGAGGCTCCCGGTCGGTCGACCGCCATGGTTCCCCCTGCGCCGGAGGCGACGCAATGAAGCCCATATCGCAAAGGCCACGTTCCAGCCTGGTGGGAATTTTCCTGCTGGCTGCGGCTGCCGGGACGCTGCTGTTCTTCCTCCTCGTCCCCACTTGGGATCACCCGTGGGACCCGATCGAGTCGCGCGACTGGGGCTGGCGCGGGATCGCGATGAACACCTTCACCTCCGCGCGCACGCGCAACGACCCGATCAACATCGTGCCCGCCGCGACGACGCCGTTTCCCGACACCGGCATGTCGGCGAGCGAGGTGTACGAGAATGTGAAGGTTCTGGGCGATCTCGACTCGGGGCAGTTCGATTACCTGATGCAGTCGATGACCGAATGGGTCGCCCCCGATCAGGGCTGCGGCTATTGCCACGGCGATGGCGGCAACTTCGCCTCCGACGATCTGTACACCAAGAAAGTCGCCAGGCGGATGCTGGAGATGGTGCGCGATATCAACGCCAATGCGCGCCATGTCGGCCAGACCGGCGTCACTTGTTACACCTGCCACCGGGGCAACAACGTGCCGCAGAAGACCTGGTACGAAGGGGCAGAACCCAAGCCCCCGATGGGCGGGATCGTCGGCAAACCGCCGCCGTGGAACCGGACCGCGAAGAACATGCGCGATTTCTTCCCGCGTGCACCTTTCGAAAACTACCTGCTGGACGACAAGCCGATTTCCGGGGCGCAGGCACGCACGGTATCGGGTGAGACCACCGACCTCGCCGATCTGGAGAACATCTATATCCTGATGATGCAGATGTCGGAAGGCATGGGCGTAAACTGCAACTTCTGCCACAACACCCGCGCCTTTGCCGACTGGTCGCAAAGCACGCCCAAGCGGATCAATGCCTGGTACGGCATCCGCATGGTGCGCGGGATCAACAACGACTACCTGACCGGGTTGCAGGGCCTGTTCCCGCCCCATCGTCTGGGCCCTCTGGGCGATGTCGCCAAGGTCGATTGCGCCACCTGCCATAACGGCATGTCACGCCCACTGGGCGGCGCACCGATGGCCGCCGGCTACGAAGGCCTGCTGGGCCCGAAGGGCGACCGCCCGATCCGGCGCGCCACCGCGTTCGAAACGCGCAAGGCGCATCAGGCGGCGATTACCGAACCGGGTGTCGATGAAAGAGGCGTGGTGCAGGCCGGCGAATAGCAGAGGCTCTGCGCGACAGCTCAGCGCCCGGCGCCGTGAGGCGGGGCCGGACAGTCCGTTCGAGAGGAAAGCTCAGCTGGCGGTGTTCTGCGGGTCGGCCGAATCGAGATAGCGGGCAAAGGCCCTCGCGCTCGCCTGCCCGAAGCCCTCCAGCTTCACCGTCCGGCCCGTAGCCGGATCGGCCAGTTCCAGATGGCCATCGCCGTCGCGCTGGAGCAGCAGGTGGAATTCGCCCGCCTCGTCGCGATCGTCGCGCTGCATCGCCAGCGCGCGCACCGCCGTCATCATGAAGGTATCGCCTTCGATGACGAGATGGCCGAGCGGCTCGCGCTTTTCGTTCATCACCATCATCTCGCCTCCGGGGAGCGATTTGAACACGAGCAGCTTGCGGTCTTGCGACTGCGCGGTCTGCACGGTCAGGCGACCGACGTCGTAATGGCGGGCGGTGGTGATCGCGGTCATCGTGAAGCCGATCATGATCGCCGCGCCGATCAGCGCACCTCGGGGTACTCGGATCTCAGACATGCTGCGGTGCCCGCTCGGTCGCGACATCGATCCCGTCCTGAGCTTTTTCGACGCGCGCGGGGATATGCCGCACGCCCGGCGCGGTGCGCATGATGGCATCGACCAGGATCGAGCCCGCCGGACTGTCGACCGGCAGGCCGCGCAACATCGGCACCGGGTGGGAGAACTGGGCTCCGCGCACGTGCGGCCACAGCGCCAGCCAGGCGATCTTGTCCGCAGAGCGTAGCGTCAGCGCGATATCCATGCCGTGCGGGCGCTCACGCGCCGATACGTCGGCGATCAGTTCGAGCGGTATGTTGACCGTGCGGGTGAACGCGACGCCGACCTGCAGGATCACGCGTCTGTCGGTGATGACGTAGACTGAGGTTCGCGCCAGGGCCCACGCGCTCGCCATCACCAGACCGGCGACCGGCAATGCAAAAGGCAGCAGCAGAACGGGGCTGAACAGCACCTGCGCCACGCTCGCCCCGGACTGCGCAGTCGCAAGGATCGGAAGCAGCGCAAACAGCGCGAAATAGGCCACCAGCAGCGGCCAGCGGAACAGGTAGCGCAGCAGCGCGGCACGTTCGGGCTTGCCATGCCACAGCACGCGCTCACCGGCGGGCAGCGGGCCCGGAAGGCCGAGTGCGATGTCGATCGGTTCGTCGTTCATCATGCCGGATCGTGGATCTGGCCGGGGCGGCCCGAGAAGCGCAGGCCACCGGCAAAAAAGCCGTTGAGGCGGTCCTCTTCGCGCATCGTGATGCAGCTATCGTCGGCACGGATCGGGCTGCGCCGCAGATCGTCGGCGATCAGCGTTGTCGCCCGCACCGCGCGGTCGCGCGTCAAAGCCTCGGCAAAGAACGCAGGCACGAGACGACGGCCCTCCGCTCCATCGATCGAAACTTCGTAATAGCGCAGGAAGAACTCGGCGCGGTTGAACCAGAGATCGTGGACGATTCCGACCGTCTTCTCGTCGGCGGACACCAGCACCCAGCCGCGCGGGTCGGGGTCGCCATCGGGAATATAATATTCGGGATTATCGTTGAGCGAGATCAGCTTGGGCTCGCCGTTGACGTCGAGGTCGGGTTTTTCGGCCCGGTTGCGGGTAAAAGCGGCCGCGCCGATCCCCTCTTCGAGCGGGTCGGGACCGGGATCGAGCGGCAAGGACATCGGCGGGAGGCGCTGGCCAGGGCGGACCGGCTCGGGCGCTTCGGCGCGCGGGGCCTGCGCCACCCCTTCGTTGTGCGGGCGATAAAAGAGCTTGGGCCGGGGCATCGCAGGAAAGCCTTGCGAGCTCTGCGATCTGCCGAACATTCCAGCGACCTCGACCGGATAGCCTTCGCGCTTGTCCTCTCGCCGCAGATACACGATCAGACCGAGAAAGAAGGAGACGAAGGCAATCACGCACAGGATCGCCACATCGAGGTTTCCGACGACGGTGTTGTTCATGCGCTCAAGGTACGCGTAAACGCCCACGCTGTCCAATCGATTTGACAGTTTCAGTGACTAGCTATGCTAACGCCATTGGGCCGCGGACACGGTACCCTGATCGAATCGGCTATTGGGAGCCCTTTGTCCCACCAGGAACCACGCGCTGTCCTAGCCGACCGAGTTTCGCTGCCGCTTGCCCGGCGTCGTTTCCTGGAATTCGACCGAAGAAACCTGCATCGAATGCGGGTCCGACATCTCGAAATCGATATACGCCACCCCGCCGGTTGTGCAGCAGCCCGCGTCGCTATCGCGCCGGACGAGCGCGAAGGCCGATCCTTCCCGAAAATTGAATTCGACCGGGCTGGCGATGGTGAAGCCTTCGGGCAACAGCCGGTCCATATCGCCGATCAGCTCGTCGGCGGTGACCCGGTTCCAGCCCTCTCCACTGTTCATCAGAATGATGTCGGCATTGCCCAGCCCCCGGTTACGCGCGGGCGCCTGAAGCAGGAACTTCCCATCACCGTCGCGCACCGCCACGGGTGGATCGAAATAGCCCTCGGTCTGGTGCGAGAGGAGCAGCACCGGCAGTGCGCCATCCTGTTCGAACAGGACCATCATCTCGGTTGCCGGTCCGTCTTTGGGCTGCAGCGCGAGTATCTGCCAGTAGAGATGGGTGCCGAGCGTAAAGGCAGCGATCTGCCCGCTGGCGATGACGGTGCAATCCGCCTGCGTGCGGTAGAGGCAGTCTGTGGCCAGCACATCTTGCGGTGCATCGTCGAGCATCACTGCCCGCTCCACATCGTCGCGTTCGCAGCCGCTCTCGTATCCGCCATCTGGGCAGACGAACGTATAGGTATCCTCGAACATCTCCGGCTCCTCGCCGTCGATCGCCCCGGGCTGAGCGAGGCTGGATGATGCCAGGCACCCGCAGAGCAACAGGCCTGCGGTCATGATCGTCCGAATTTTCATGGTCCCCCCTTCACCCGATCGCACGCCGGTCGGTAGCGCATGTCGCAGGCGCTCCGGTATCCCTCCTGCGCCTTCGCCGCATCGGGATGGGTCACCCCGCGCCCTTCCTCGATCATCAGCGCGGCGAAGTAGCAATTGCGCCCGCCGTAGCGACGCTGGCACAGCTCGAGATAGAGCGACAGCGCCCGGACGTCCTCGACAGGTCCGCCATCGCCACTGACCAGCGCATCGGCGAGGTTCTGGCACGCTTCGAGCAGCTGGAGATCGCATCCGCGCGCGAACGCCGCGCGCCCCGCCGCCATGTCGACGTCGCCGCCCTCCCCCGTCATCGCCATGACGCCGAGGTTTTGGCAGGCGACGTCGTCGCCGTCATCATAGCAGAGCGTCTGCAGAATCTCCCTTGCCGTGGCGGGCTGGCCGAAGCGGATCAGGCTGTCGGCGTTCTCGCGATCGCGGCGGATTTCCTGCGCGGTGCGCGGCATTTTTTCAGCCCCGGCACTCTGGCCCCCAGCGCTCGCGGCGACGGGCATGCACAGCGCGACGGCCAGCGCGGGCAAAAGGAAACGCCCCCTCAGCACAGCGCGAGCCATTCAGTCATCCGCTGGAGGCCCTTTTCTCCCCTTGTGGCATAGTCGGCGTAAATCTCGTCTGCGCTTTCTTCGGCATCTGCGCGCATGCTTTCGAAATAGCTCGCATCGTCGTCTTCCTGCATCTCGCGGCGGGCCTGGCGTCGCCAGTAGACCTCGCGCCGCGAGGCGTTCTCGGCCGACAATTCCTCGCGCAACCCGGCCGCGAAAGCCGGGTCCGCCGCGCTTGCAAGGACATAGGACCAGCGATCCCACACTGCCGAACATTGCAGCATTTCGCCCACGGTCTGAGGCGACGTGCCGAACGTCAGCCCTCTTTCGAAGCCCGCGTTGTGCGCCGCGGCGTCGGACGCCGTCGTCGAATCTGCGTCGGCTTGGCCGCTCGTTTCGGCCCGGGCGAACCCGGGAATGGCAAGAGCCATCCCCACCGCAAGCGCGGCGTACGCAAGCGACAGGGTGATGGTACGCGCTTTCATTGCAATGTCTCCGCTTGAGCGCGGCAGGCGGGAGCCCCCGCCCGTCGCTATTCTTCCTTGCACACGGTGCCGCCGCCCGTTCCCTTGTAGGTGGTGCACACCACCACGCCGCTGCCTTGTTTGGGCCTGTAGGGTTTGCCGGTGCCGAGCGAGCCGACGTAGGGCGCGTTGGCCTGCCGCGCCTTTTGCGCGCGATCGTCGGCAGCGCGCTGCGCCCACCGCTGGGCCTCCGCTTCGGACTGGCGCTTCACCCGCATGCGTCGCTGATATTCGGCGAATACCAGCCGTGTCGCAGGCGGATTGTACTGCCAGTAATGCTTGGTTGCGATCGCGTAGATCGCTTCGTCGCTCCACCGCCGCAGGCCTGCAGCGCCGACCTCGACGATCAGCTGGCCCAGCAGGTCGCCATCCTCGTTCGGCTGGAAGAGGTCCTTGCCGTAAGGGTAGTAGTAGACGAGGTAATTGGCGACTTCGCCATAGTCGCCGGTGCGCGTCGCGTAAGAACGCAATGCCGCAGCGGTGAGCGTGCCCTGCGGATTGAGCTGACCCTCCACGTCGGCCGCTTCGCGTTCCGCCAGTTCGCGGTAAAGGTCGGAACAGTCCTGCGCGACCGAGAGGACATACCTGTCGAGCGCCTTGCGCCCGTTCTTCTCGCGATAATCACGCCAAGTCGCATCGATCGCCTGCTCGGCCTGCTTGCGCAGCTTGGGATCATTGCCCGTTACCTCGCCGAAATGGGCCATCGCCCGCCCTGCGGGGACGGCCAGGCTGGCGCCCTTGTTCGCCGCAAAGTCGAGCGCGAGCGCACATTCGTAGATCAGCTCTGCATCCTCCGAATCCGCGCGGGCCGGCGGTGCCGCCAGCAGCAGCGCCAGCGACGCACCCAGCGCAGCCGCACCGGTGGCGCCGGCAAGCCCTCGCAATACGTTCTTCGAAGGCGCGGTCATCAGGACTGGATCACGGCCATTTCGCGGTCGCAGTCCTTCGCGCGATCCAGCATGTACCGGTAGGCTTCGTCCGCGCCCATCACCCGCGCACGCTTGTTATACTTCGCCTTGGCGGTCTGGATCGCCTTCTCACCATCGATGCCGGTCTTCTGTTCGAGGATTCCGACGATGTTGAGCCACGCGGCGGAACCGTAATTCAGCTTCACATTGCTGCCTTCGGCGACCCCGACCACGTAGGCGCAGCCTGCGCTCATCTCCATGAGCTTTTTCGGGCTCGGGTCCTTCGCACTCACGGGGCCTGCACCGATCAACAGCGCGGCGGCACACAGCATCGACGTCGACGACTTAAACAGCATGGGATTCCTCTCGATTAGCCGAGCTGACGGTATCGGGAGAGGCCGGGTAACAGCACGTACGAATGCCGATATAGAAATGACGATCGCTGTTAGCGGCAGGGTTCATCAGACTTGCGGCACCGCCGACCGCCGTCCTGTCCCGGTTACAAAGCAAAACGGCCGCCCTTTCGGGCGACCGTCTGGCTGGGACCGCTTCGGGATCGCTCCCGGGTGCAGCGCCCTTTTTGAGGGTTCAGATCTTGGCCGAGATCGACAGAGCGAAGCTCTGGCCCAGATCGTAGGTGTTGATGTCGATCCGGTTGTCGCCCGACTGCTGGAATTCCTCGTGCCCGCGGCCGAAGATGTTGCGCGCCTCGAACTTGGCTTCCATTTCGGCACCGAACAGGTCGAAGCCTTCACGCCACACGAAATCGAGCCGGAGGCCGGGCGATTCGATCACGTCGGGCTGCGGCGGCGTGCCGTTGAGGCCGCGGCTGACGACGCGATCGCTCGCGTAGGAGAGCAGGATCGTCTGCTGCGACAGACGGTCCTCGTCCTCCAGCCCCAGCTGCAGGTTGACGATATGATCGGACTGGCCGGTCAGCGGTGCGCCATCCTGGAAGTAGTCGCTGGCGATGTTCGACGCAGCGCCGAACACCTGCACCGTGTCGCCCGCCTCGACCTTCAGCTTCGATTGGGTGAAGGTGTAGTTGCCGATCGCGACGAGACGGCGCGCGTCCCAGAAGCCGCCCTCGCCGACGCCCGACAGGTCGAAATACTTCTGTACGTCGAACTCCGCTCCGTAAAGCTGCGCCTCGGGAGCATTGGCGTAGGACGTCAGAAGGTCGATCCCGGCGACGAACGCTTCGATCGGGTTGTCGATCTTCTTGAAGAACCCGGCCAGCGAGATGCGCTGGTCGCGGTCGAAGTACCATTCGAAGCGCGCCTCGGCATTGTACAGCTGGCTGTCCTGCAGCAGCGGGTTGCCGCGATACGGGCGGTTGTTGTCCGGATCGTAGTACGGCTGGTTGATCAGTTCGCGGAACTGCGGGCGGGCGATGGTCTTCGACCCGTTCACGCGCAGCTGCATCGAATTGCCGAGATCGACGGTGATCGTCGCCGCGGGCAGCCAGTAATCGTTGCTCAGCTGGGTCGGCGGGGTCGCCGACGAGAACGAGGTGAACACCTGGACCGGCGTGGTCGTCTCGGTCGCATCCTCGTACCGCACGCCCGCGTCGATCTGCACGAAATCGCCGATCGCGAAGTTGGTCTTGAGGTAACCGGCCTTGATCTCCAGCTCGGCGTCGAACGCGGGCGAGCCCGGATCGTTTTCGACCAGCTGGATGCCCAGCGCGTTGACCACTCCCGGCGACAGCAGGGCGTCGGGACGCAGCGTGCCGATCCCGCTCAGGTAGACCGGGTCGGAGACGCAGGTTGTCCCGTCGCACACCGTGCTGCCGTTCGACCGGAAGAGGAAGTCGCGCCGCGAGTTGTAGCGCTGCGTATCCGAATAGGCACCGCCCGCCGTGAACGCGAGGCTGGGCGACACACGGTAGGTGAGGTCCGCGCCGCCCGCCCACAGGTTCTCGTCGAGGTCGGAATAGGTGGTGCTTGCCGAACCGCTATTGCCGGTCAGCCGGTTGACGAACACCTCGCCGAACGGGTCGGCCGCCGAGTTTGTGCGGACATATTCGAAATACAGCTCGCCCGGCGCCTTGCGCTTGGTGTTGGCGTAGCTGCCGCGCAGATCGAGGCTGAGCGCGTCGGTGAGGGTGAACTCACCGGTCAGCTGCGTGTCGAAAAGCTGGCGTTCGTAGAAGCCGGTACGCTGCTGGAGGAAGTCGGTCGAACCGTTCTGTGCGGGCCGCTGGCCGAGCGCGAGTGCGGCTTTCTTGACCGTGTCGTGGATGTAGACGTTGGTCCAGCGCACCTTGTTGGTGCCGAATTCAAGGCCGAGGCCGAACAAGCCGTTCACCAGAATCCGCTCGTCGGTGCTGACCTGGCGGAAATCGGATTCGATCGAGGTCAGATCCGCGCTGGAAGAGCTTTGCTGCGTAATGTCGCGGGTCAGCCACTTGTTCGAATAGCCGCCGCCGAAGATGACGCCGAGCTGGGTGTCGCCACCCATCTCGAAGGTCTTACCACCGGAGAACGAGCCGGAGAAGTTCGGCCAGGTCTTGCTCGCCTTTTGGACAACCGCCTGCCGCGAGGTAACCAGCTGCGCGGCGATCGCGGTCGAATCGACCGGATCGGTGCCGATCAGCAGGCCGCTGTCGAGGTAGGACTGCAGCGCCGGAGGCGCATCGCGGTTGCCATTGTCGTAGCCCAGCCAGTCGGTCTTCGAACCGTAGTAGGTGTAGCCGAGCTGGCCGGTCGTCTCGGTATCGCCCGAGATGCCGAAGCCGATCTTGAAGAACGGGTCGTTCGGCGTGGCGGTGGTGGTCAGGTTGATCACGCCGCCGCCGAATTCGCCCGGATAGTTCGCCGAATAGCTCTTCTGCACCAGCGAGGATGCAACCACCCCGGTCGGGAACAAGTCGAGCGGGACGACGCGCTTGAGCGGTTCGGGGCTCGGCAGGGGCGAACCGTTGAGCAGCGCCAGCGAATAGCGATCGCCAAGACCGCGCACGTAGACGAAGCCGTTGCCGACCACGCTGAGGCCGGTCACACGGCTGAGTGCGCCCGCGATATTGCCTTCACCCGTGCGGGCGATTTCCTCTGTCGAGAGGACCGTGACCACTTGGTCGGAACGCCGGGTGATGTTGCGATCCCGGCGACCGGTGACGACGATCACGTTGCCGGGCACGGAGACGTCGACGTCTTCTTCCTGCGACTGCGTGTCCTCGACCGGATCCGCACCGGGGACCGTCGGGTCCTCGGCCTGCTCGGGGCTGGTGGGCGTCTCGGGCGTCAATTGGGGAGCCGCGCCCTTGGCGTGGGCGAGCGACGGAACGGTCAGGGCCGTGGTCAGGAACAGCGCGCCTGCCAGCCGCGAAAAGGTGGACATCGAATGTCTCCTGCGAATCAAAAACGCTATGTCACAATCGTGGATGCGAGCACGGGGGCAGCCGTCGAACGACCGCCCCCGCACACGTTAGGGCAGCCGCGATCAGTAGACGGGCAGCGTGGTACAGTCGGTCAGGCCGCCCAGCGGCGCGTACGAGCTGTTGCAGGTCCAGCCCGCGGCCCAGCTGGTGTTGCCGGACCATGCCGCACCGATGTGGTACGGGGTCGGCGCTGCCGAGAAGAAGCTCGACGCCAGCGTGGTCGGGTCGGTGGTGGCAACCGCATCGGCGGTGGCCGAGTTGACGAAGACGTTCATCAGCGCACCGGTCAGGTCGATGTCGTTCGAAGCGCTGCCGGTGAAGAACCCGGCAACGTCGGCCGCGGTGAACGCCGTTCCCGAGCCGTCGCCGATGAACTTGGCGCTGCCCGAGCCCGAGCATTCCAGACCGACCGAACGCGCGGTCAGCGTGGCGCGGTTGGCGGCGCTGGTGTTCGACGTCATGCGGACGCACTCGTTGTTCGGCGTCACGATCAGGCCGTTGTACAGCGTCACGTCGGCATTGCCGCGGAACAGCGCCGAAGCCTTGTCGTTGCCTTCGTTGTTCGAGCTGACATCCGGCTGGTAGGCGGTGAAGTTCACCACCTTCAGGTTGGTGCGCGGCGTGTCGCCTTCGTTGCCGTTCGAGTCGATCTCGAACAGCGCATCGCCCTCACCCGGCTTCTGCAGCAGCAGAGCGTACTGGATGTTGACGCGCGCGCCGGTGTCGACGTCGAGGCTGTCGTCGTCGGCTGCGGTCGCGATGTAGTACTTCAGGTTGAAGTTACCGCCGAAGAATTCCGCGCCATCGTCCGAGCTGCGGTGCGACTGGATGTGGTCGAGCGTGGTGCCCGAACCAACCGCCTCTGCGGTCAGCGCCTGCAGTTCCTTGTTGTTCGACAGGACGAAGCCCGAATAGCGGATCTGGACGTAGCTCATCCGGCCCGCATTGTAGGTGTCGTCGTTGCCGCCGAAGCGCGCGAGGTTGACCGCGCCTTCGGTGTCGCGTTCGCAGGTGTTGGACGCCACGGTGCCGACGTTACAATCGGTGACCTTACCACGGCCGAGCAGCACGACGCCGCCCCACTGGCCGCCCTGGGTCGATTCTGTGTTGAACCCGGCGACGTTATCCTGGCTGGTGAAGATGATCGGCTTGTCGGCGGTACCGACCGCATTGATCTTGTTGCCGCGGTTGACCGCGAGCCACGACTGGCCGGTCTGGCCGATCAGGATCACGCCCGGCGCGATCGACAGGGTGACGCCGGTATCCGCAGTCAGCGTTCCGCAACCGATCGTGGTCGAGTTGTAGGGCGAGCCAGCGCTCGGCGCGGAGAAGCCGCCGTCGCAGCCGACGTCGACGCGGCCGTTCATGCCGTACAGCACGCCGGCGATGCGGGGCAGTTCCACGCTCTTGGTGATGAGCGAGGGCAGCTGGCAGATGCGGTAGCTGCCCGTCGGGCCCGAAATGGTGCCTGCGTTGGTCAGCTGGACGCTGCCGTCATTGGTCAGGTTGGGGCAGATATCGGGCGCGCTGACCGTCGGGGTCGGGGTCGGGCCAGGCGTCGGCGTGGGTGCCGGGGTTGCCGGCTGGTTGATGACGACGCCGGTGCCGCCGGGCGAAGCAATATCGTCGGCGCCGCAACCGGCCAGTGCCAGTGCGCTACAACCGATAACGAGCGAGCGATGAAGATTTTTCACAGCGAGCGGTCCCCTCAAAAAACCGAAGAATCGAAACTGACGAACGCGAGTGTTGATCGCGAGACGGGGCGCTAGAGAGGGTCCGTGACAGTTTCGGGGAGCATTTGTGACCGTTCGATTTCACCCACCGGACTCCGCCGGTTATACGATGAAATTGTTGCCGATCGGTCCCATCGACGGGCTCCGCTTCGTCGATAGCCGCGATGTTCGGCGCCGGTTTCCTCGGCTTCTTTACCGAGTCGCTGCCATTTTCAGGGTCGGGCTGAAGCGCCGTCTGGGTGGCACTGCCGCGATCGCGCCTTCCACCGGGATGTCGAAGCGGGCGGCGTAGGAGGCGAAGCGTTCGTGCACTTCGTCTTCGGAGATACCGAACTGGTCAAGGCTGTAGGTATGCGGCTGGCGCTTGAGGCCCCTTGCCCGGTCAAGGTAGCGTTCCATCGCGGGAACGGCTGGGCCCATGTCGAGATCGAGAAAAGCGTAGATCCGCTCCATCGTGCCGCGCCAGTCGCGATCCATCGCGTCGTAGCCGACATCGATCCGCCGCTCCGCCGGCACCAGGGAACGCGCAGCGAGCATCCGTTCGACCTGCAGCACGCTTTTGCGCTGCCATTCCCTGCCCACCTCGTAGGGCGTCACATCGTCCGAATAGATCGCGGTCTGGTTCCACGCGAGCGAGGCGGCGCTGCCGACGATCTTCTTGGGGTCGCGGTGGGTAAAGATGATCCGCGCATCGGGAAACACCTCGAGCAGCGCGGGCAGGTCGAGCATGTGCTGCGGGGTCTTCAATATCCACGGGCGAATTTCGCTGACCTGCTGCGACCAGCCGATCAGCCGCAGCAGGTCGGCCATGTGGCGATAGGCGGGCGTCGCATCGATCCGCTCGCACCAGCGGCCATAGGTCGGCACGCGCCACTGCGCCTCGTGCTTCATCCCGTACATCGAGTTGACCAGCAGGCCGAGCTCTTCCTCAGGCTCGAACGGGCCGGTCGGATGGATCGAGAGCGTGCGCGGATTGGCAAGGCGCGCCACGCGCATGATCCGCTTGGCCAGCGTCGGGCGGAAATCGCGTTTCCTGCCCGCCATTACCTCTTCGAAGCCGGGGCGCGGCACGGGCGAGATCGTCTCGAAGCTGCGCATGTGGCTGAAGCGATGGTCGCTCGCGAGCAGGCGGTGCAGCCGCGTGGTGCCCGACCGCATCGGTCCGACGATCACCACCGGGCGTTTGATCGACCGTTCGAGGATTTCGGGATGCTGCTTGAACCACTCGATCGCGGTCAGCCGGTCGCACAGGACCTTGTTGAATTGCAGCCGCGCGGCAAATTCGCCCGCCCTGTTAAGGTGCGCTTCCTCGCGGATCGAATCGAGCAGAGTGGCAAAAGGCGCTTCGAACCACGGATCGCCGAAATCGCTGAGCCCGGTCTCCTCGACCGCGGCGGACATCAGCGCGTCCTTCTCCAGAATAGACGGAGGAACCACGCCGAGCTTCTGCCCGATCCCGATGGCGCCTTGCAGGATATCGATAAAAGGGGTGCGCTTGGGCGCGGCAAGGTTCGTCATCGCGTCTTTCCTAAACGTGGAACATGCACCCGTAAGAGCCCCCAACGGTCGGCAGGCGGGTTTGTGCCCGACCTGAAATGGCAGGGCGTGTCCGTCGCGATGTGCCGCTGTCCTACAGCCCTGCCTTCGTGGCATGGTCTGCGCATGAGCGATCGCACCTTCTCGACCCGTTCCACGCGCGCCGATTTCGCCGCGATCCGGGTGGAGGGTTTTTTCGCCCCTGGACACTGTGTCAGCTGTGTCAGGGATCGGATTGGCGCGTCTCCGCGTGCGCTCTGGCGCAACTTGCCACTGGCCAAGCCGGTGCCTGCTCGGCATAGGCGGCGCCATGCACGACATCGCCATGATCCGCCAGGAACCCGAAGCCTTCGACGCCGGTCTCGCACGCCGCGGGGCCGACCCCGTTGCCGCAAAACTGCTCGACCTCGATAGCCGCCGCCGCGCGGTGCTGACCGAACTGCAGGAGGCGCAGAACCGCCGCAACGCCGCCTCGAAGGCGATCGGTCAGGCCATGGGCAAGGGCGATACCGAAGAAGCCGATCGGCTCAAGGCGGAAGTGACCGAGCTGAAGGCGACCACCCTGCCCCGACTGGAAGAGCAGGCGCGGACCATCGGCGGCGAGCTCGACGAACTGCTCGCTGGCATTCCCAACCTGCCCGCCGACGATGTGCCCGATGGTGCGGGCGAGGACGAGAATGTCGAACTGAGCAGCTGGGGCGAAAAACGCGCGTTCGACTTCCAGCCGCGCGAACACGCCGATATCGGCCCCTATCTGGGGCTCGATTTCGAGATCGGTGCCGACATCGCCGGTGCCCGTTTCACCTTCCTGCGCGGACAGATCGCCCGCCTGCACCGCGCGCTCGGCCAGTTCATGCTCGACCGGCAGACGACCCAGAACGAGTACCTCGAATGCAACCCGCCGCTGCTGGTGCGCGACGAGGCGCTGTTTGGCACCGGGCAATTGCCCAAGTTTGCCGAGGACCTGTTCCACACTACCGACGGCCGCTGGCTGATCCCCACCGCCGAAGTCAGCCTGACAAATGCGGTACGCGGCAAGATCGTCGAGGAAGGCGACCTGCCGCTGCGCATGACCGCGCTCACCCAGTGCTTCCGCTCCGAAGCGGGCGCGGCGGGCAAGGACACGCGCGGCTTCATCCGTCAGCACCAGTTCGAAAAGGTCGAGCTGGTCAGCATCGTGCGCCCCGAAGATAGCGAAGCGGAGCACGAGCGGATGACGCAGTGCGCCGAGGGCATCCTGCAGGCGCTCGGCCTGACCTACCGCAAGATGCTGCTGTGCACCGGCGACATGGGCTTCGGCGCGCGCAAGACCTACGATCTGGAAGTCTGGCTGCCCGGCCAAGGCGCTTACCGCGAGATTTCCAGCTGCTCGAACACCGGCGATTTCCAGGCCCGGCGGATGAACGCACGCTACCGTCCCGAAAGCGGGGAGACCAAGACGGCCTTCGTCCACACGCTCAACGGATCGGGCCTCGCCGTGGGCCGCACGCTGGTGGCGGTACTGGAGAATTACCAGAACGAAGACGGCAGCGTCGACGTGCCCGAGGCGCTGCATCCGTATATGGGCGGGCTGACCAAGCTGAGCCCCGAGTGACCACCTTACCCTCCCCCTTTAAAGGGGGAGGTCGGGAGGGGGTGGTGCGCCAGCCACTACCCGTCCCGGCCCCCCCCCCCCCCCCCCCCCCCCCCC
>PBYQ01000030.1 GCA_002729695.1 Citromicrobium sp.
ACAAGCCCGGCCGCTTCAGCTTCAACGTCAAGGGCGGCCGGTGCGAGGCGTGCCAGGGCGACGGCCTGATCAAGATCGAGATGCACTTCCTGCCCGACGTCTACGTCACCTGCGAGGAATGCGGCGGCAAGCGCTACAACCGCGAAACGCTGGAGGTGAAGTTCAAGGGCCACTCCATCGCCGACGTGCTCGACATGACGATCGAGGATGCGGAAAGCTTCTTCAAGGCGGTCCCCCCGATCCGCGACAAGATGGCGATGCTGAACGAGGTGGGGCTGGGCTATATCAAGGTCGGCCAGCAGGCGACCACGCTTTCGGGCGGCGAGGCGCAGCGGGTGAAGCTGGCCAAGGAGCTGAGCAAGCGCAGCACCGGGCAGACGCTCTATATCCTCGACGAGCCGACCACCGGGCTGCATTTCGAGGATGTGCGCAAGCTATTGGAAGTGCTGCACCGGCTGGTCGACCAGGGGAACTCCGTGGTGGTGATCGAGCACAACCTCGATGTGATCAAGACCGCCGACTGGGTGCTCGACCTTGGGCCGGACGGCGGTGTGCGGGGCGGGGAGATTGTTGCGCAGGGCACGCCTGAAGAGGTCGCCGCAACGGATGCGAGCTACACTGGCCGCTATCTCAAACCTATGCTGGAAAGGCAGGCAGAACCGGCGGAGTGAGAATGTGGCTGCCGTAAGCGCCAGACATATGAGGGCTTACGATAAGTAAGTGCTGGAGGCATAAGAACCTCCTTCATAATGAGCGATGCACCGCCTTATTTGGTATTTCTGAGGAAAAGTAAATTCTATTTCAGAATCCTACTTCTGAAATAGAAAGCAATCTAGAACGCTACCGCCTGCGCCTTTTGCATAGAGCTTTTCGGAAACTTGACCTTCTATGTCCCCTATCGTGAGGCATTTATATCGCCTAAAAAATTGGCCTGCATTCTCAACGCCTCTAATCACTTGAGGCACTGGATAGGTAAACGATGGGAGATCAACCTCTTCTTGGTAGGCTGTTACAAATCGCGAGCTTTTCAAATCGCTGCCCGATCGGAATTTCTTCGCCCAATGGTGGCTTGGAGTAGTGAGGACCCAATACCCTCCCTCTGCTAACACCCTAGATATTTCAGTCCATAATCGAGCATCGTTATATGGATCTGCGAGGATTGAAAATATTATGTCGTAGGAAGCATCGCCTGCACGAAGCTGCCGTGCGTCTGATACGTAAATCTCCTTTAGTGAGTTTTGCCAACGCACTGAGTGAGCGAGCATGGCTTCAGAAGCATCTTGGATCGTGAGATTTGATAGATTACCGAAGTCACGCGACATAATTTCCGCTGCCAAACTAAAAGCGGCACCAGTTTCCAATACGCGACCATTTCGAAGCTTTTCCTCAAAAATAAAATCCCGCCTGAGATCAGAAATAAATAGATGCGCGAGCTGACGAAAGTTGGCGCAAGTAGGATGTCTATCAGGGTCGTAATATTCGTCCGCTACTTGGTCGTAAGGTGAGAAGTGACGTATCATTTATTTTTGCCCGATTTTAACAAGATCGAAGCCGACAGAAATTTGTATCGACAGCTTTCGAAATTCAATAAGTCGTTCCCTTAAGCGGATCATTGCTGGTAATTCTTCGCAGTCTTCAGCGTATTTATGACATTCCGGATCTTCGCCGAAAAAATCAGGTATTTCGGCATCGGCATAAAATATTCCGAGCATTTCGTTTGTATCGGGTTCTTTGAGTGCAACCGCTAAGCAAGATGGTTTTTGAGCTGCGCTTTCGGCCTGCTCTGGAAGCATGCTCCATTGTCGAATGAGGTCTTCCTTGGCTTCCTCGTCCTCCCCTTGAAATGCTTTGTCGACCGCCTGTGATGCGCGCGAGCGCCAAGCCAAACCGATTATCCCGTACCGGATCGAGAAACGGCGCCCCGCGCTGCCCTGGCTAAACCAAAAGCGCGCTTGACGCGATCTTCGGCAATATTCCGACACTTGATATAGCTGGTCTACGAAGACCGGGTCGGGGATATGCAATGTCGCTCGAAAATCTGGCTTCTTATTATTCTCGCCAAATTGCTTTGACGATGAGGGACGATTGGTAAGCACGTTTTGGGCTGCCGCTTCGATAGCGCCATCAAGGCCTGATATACGCGCGAACTTTCGCAGCTCTGTGTCGGCATCGGAGATAAGGCGCTTGAAGGTCTCGTCTGTAACCTTTTTTAGTTGTCGCGTTTCTCCCTCGTCCAGATGGAACTCGACGCCATAGATCGTCAATTTTCGAATTATGGGAAACTTACGGAACGCGATCGCTACCTTGCGGATGTTGAACACTACGACAACGATGATCGCCACAGCTGCTACGGGCCAAGAGAGTATGGCCTCCGCCAACTTCGCGATTTCTGCAAGGTTCGGCAATGGACTTCACCTTTAGAATTTTGCCTTCGAATGGCGATCAAGACCGAACAGATCAAGCGGCAATGTCTTTGACGTGCTGTCCTACACCCCTCTCCCCCACTAGCCTCACCGGTTCCGCCACCCCGAACCCGAGAGGCACCCCATGTCCAAACCCTCCCCGCAGCATCCCGTCCTCGCGGCCAACCCCACGCTGAGCGAGCGCGAGGCGTTCGAGGCGTGGCAGGCCCATGTCGATGCAGGCCGCATCGGGAGGCGCGCTGTGCCCGATCCTGCGCGGTTGCTTCGTCATATGCGCAACGAGGAAGTGGTGCTGGGCGGGCCGGTCTCGGTGACGGTCATGTGCGCGAGGAGCTGCGGGGGCGGCGCTGAAGTCTCCCCATAACCCGCCTGCCCTGAGCTTGTCGA
Source organism: Citromicrobium sp. (assembly GCA_002729695.1). Lineage (GTDB taxonomy): Bacteria > Pseudomonadota > Alphaproteobacteria > Sphingomonadales > Sphingomonadaceae > Alteriqipengyuania. The sequence continues at coordinate 2,811 of PBYQ01000030.1, forward strand.
AGGGCCGCACCTTTCCTCAAGAAGGACGGTGCTTCGACGAGCTCAGCACAGGCGGAAAATGGAAAGGAGCAAAGCTGTCCTACATCGCCTCGCGCGTATAGGTGGATCGGTCCCTCGACGCTCAGCTTCACGGACCGCATATGACGCACACCCCCCATACCGACGCCGCCCCCTCGACCCTGCCCGCGACCGTGCGTCTCGACGCGCACGATAGGACGGGATCTGCGCTCGCGCCTGCGCCGCCGCATTTCAGTCGGGAGGATCAGGCGTTCTTCCTCGATCGGCTGGCGCAGTGCGGCAACGTGCTGGCTGCGGCGCGCGCCACCGGGGTTTCGCGCTCGACCGCGTACCGGATGCGGCGGGCGTGTCCGCGCTTTGCCCGGTTGTGGGACGCGGCGCTGCTGCTCGCGCGGCCGCAGGTGGAGGCGGTGCTGGCCGACCGGGCGATCAACGGGGTGGAGGAGACGATCTTCTACCACGGGGAGGCGGTGGCGACGCGCCGCCGCTACGACGCGCGGCTGCTGCTCGCGCATCTCGGGCGACTCGACCGGCTGGCGCGCGATTGCGCTGCAAGCGATGCGGCGGCTGAGTTCGACCTCGAATTGAACGAGCTGGCGGAGGAGGAGGAGATCACCTTCGTCGCCTGCGCGTCCGCGAACGCGCCGGAGCACGCGACGGCAGGGCCTGAGGGGGAGGCGGAGAATTTGCCCTAGGACACTGTGTCAGGTGTGTCAGGCAAGGCGCGAACCGGGCGCGGGCGCGGGCCGCGCCTGGCGATCGGGCTTGCGCGTGCGGGCGGCGAGCGGGCTCTCCGCCCTTGCCGGGCGCGCTGCTAGACCAGCCCCTCGATCCCCCAGGTCGCGTAGGCGAAGAACAGCTGGGTGCAGATGATGAAGCCCATCAGCACGATGCTCACGCTCCGGCCCCGCGTGAGGGCAAGCCACAGGAATGCGGGGTAGTTGAGCATCAGGATCAGGCTGGCGATCGCGAAGGCAGGGTGCTCCAGCGCGGCGCGCTGGGCCACCGCAGCCTCCGCCGCCCCTTGCGCGCCGAGCAGGATGGAGGCGGTGGCGGTGGCGATGTTGATCAGCAGCATGCCGCCCACGACCCAGCGCTTCTGCTGCCAGAAATACGCGTCGAACTCGGGCCACAGCTCGGGCTCGTCGGGGAACACCAGCGTCGCGATCAGGTAGTAGCCGCCGATCAGCACGAGGACGCCGAAGATGGTCGCCATCCGCATGTCGAGCACGCCGCGCATGCTCCAGAAGGTGGCCAGGTCGACGAGCACCAGCAGGCCCAGCAGCGGGACCAGCCAGCCGACGCGCACGCGAATCGCGGTGGGATCGACCCCCGCCTTGCGCCGCGCGCGCATCTTGAGGATGCGCGAAAAGCCCATCAGCATCTCCGCCACGGCGAGGCTGATGAGCAGTGTGAAAAGTTCGAAGACGTAGTCAAATTGCGGATGCATGCCCCGGCCCCCAAAGGTCACCCCGGTGCGGTTATCGCGCGGAGCGGGGCCATCGGCAAGTCGCTAGTCGACCAGCGCAAGCTCCACGGTGCCGTGGCCGCGCTGGACCAGGCCGAGCTCGACCGCGGCGGCGCGGCTGACATCGATCTCGCGGCCGTGAGCGTAAGGGCCGCGATCGTTGATCCGCACGATCACGCTCTTGCCCGTGCGCGGGTTGGTCACGCGGACCTTGGTGCCGAAGGGCAGCGTCTTGTGCGCGGCGGTGTAGGCATTCATGTCGAACCGCTCGCCACTCGCGGTGCGGCGACCGTTGAACCTGGCGCCGTAATAGGACGCGATGCCGCTGCGCCACACTCTGGGCTCCGCCTCGACCGGCGGATCGAAGCTGTCAATGTCGACGGCGGCGGTGCCCACGCTGGGTGCCGGCGGGTCGATATCGAACCGCGCGAAGCTGGCGTCGAAGTCGGTTGCGGCGGCGTTCGCCGGAACGATCTCGTCGGTCAGCGATTGAGATTCGGTCTGGGCTATTTCGGCGACCATTGCGCGCTGGCCCGCTGCATCCTGCGCGCCCGCTCCGGCGAGCGGCAGTGTGAGGATACCGAGTGCGAACGCCGGCAAGGCGACGCGGCGAAGGGTGTTCTTGTTCCCGTCCATGGCGAGGGAACTTAGGCTTCTTCGCTCCGGAGGGAATATGCCCGGAGGCAACTCGCCGCGCTTTCGCCACATTTGGCCCGATAGGTTCGGACCTTTCGCGAAGTGACTCGGTTGTTGCGCAGATCTGGCGGGAATCCGCGTCTTTCCGCGATTTAATCAGCAATTTCAATCGCAAATCAGGGTGGAAAAAGAACCCTGCATCGCTGGCGACGCGATGGCCCGACCTGGCTAGGCCGGGAGAGATGCAGTTAAACTGCAGTCACAGCACGCAAGACAAATGGGGCCGGCATCGCTGCCGACCCCACTCTCACCGGCCCGTGGTCCCGTCTTCAGGCGAACCTTCCGACGGTCGCTTGGCGCCCGATGGCTCCCCGTCGTTTCCCGAAGGATCGGACGGATCATTCACCGGCGCTCGCACCGGCATCCGGTTTCGCCCGCGGTTTGACGGACCCTAAGATCCGTCCTCGTCTGGCGAGACCGAAACCGGGCGGTCCATGTTGGCCTTCCATCTCGAGCGGTTTCCCCGTTTGCCGAAGCTCGCGGGGCTTCCATCGATGTCCGGCCGGATTGCCCGTCTGATGGTGAAGCACCTTTCGCGGTTTTCTCGAACGGCTCGCTTGCGTCCAGCCAAGGCCTTTGCCAAGCGTTCCTCGAACTCCGCGCGGACAATCTCCGCCATCTCATTCGGTTCGGAAAAATCCTTCGTTTTCAGGTCTTTCAACCGTCTCTCGAAGAGTTTTTCCGTCCCTTCCGATGTCTTGAGACTGCGCTCGCGGAGTGAGTCGGGCAAGCTTTGCAAGGCCGAGTTATCCACTTTTCCACGATTCAGCAGTGGACAGGGGTGGGTAACTCAACACTTCATCGCAAGGCGTCCGATTGCGGTCAGCGATCCCGCTTTGCCAGCAGGCGGAGCCGCAGGGCGTTGAGCTTGATGAAGCCTGCCGCATCCTTCTGGTCGTAAGCGCCGGCGTCATCCTCGAAGGTAACATGCGCTTCGGAATAGAGGCTGTTCGGGCTGCGCCGTCCGACCACGGAGGCATTGCCCTTGTACAGTTTCAACCGCACCTCGCCGGACACACGCGTCTGGCTGTGGTCGATCGCCGCCTGCAGCATCTCGCGTTCGGGGCTGAACCAGAAGCCGTTGTAGATGAGCTCGGCATACTTGGGCATCAGCTCGTCCTTGAGGTGCGCCGCCCCGCGATCGAGCGTGATCTGTTCGATCCCGCGATGCGCGCGCGCATAGATTTCGCCGCCCGGCGTCTCGTACATTCCGCGCGATTTCATGCCCACGAAGCGGTTTTCGACCAGATCGAGCCGCCCGATCCCGTGCTTGCGGCCCAGATCGTTGAGCGCGGCGAGCAGCGTGGCGGGCGACATCGCCTCGCCGTTCAAAGCGACGCCATCGCCCTGCTCGAACGCAATCGTGATGTACTCAGGTGTGTCGGGCGCGTCCTCGGGGTTGTCGGTGCGCGAATAGACGTAGTCGGGCGTCTCTTCCCACGGGTCTTCCAGCACCTTGCCTTCCGACGAGGTGTGGAGGAGGTTCGCGTCGGTCGAGAAGGGGCTTTCGCCGCGCTTGTCTTTCGGTACTTCGATCTGGTGCTGTTCTGCCCACGCGATCAGTGCGGTGCGGCTGGTCAGATCCCATTCGCGCCAGGGGGCGATCACCACGATATCGGGGTCCAGCGCATAGGCGGACAGCTCGAAGCGGACCTGATCGTTGCCCTTGCCGGTTGCGCCGTGCGCAATGGCACCTGCGCCCGTCTCGTGCGCGATCTCGACCAGCCGCTTCGAAATCAGCGGGCGCGCAATGCTGGTGCCCAGCAGATAGTCGCCTTCGTAGCGTGCATTGGCGCGCATCATCGGGAAGACGAAATCGCGGACGAATTCCTCGCGCAAATCCTCGATGAAGATATGCTTGTCGGGAATGCCCATCGCCTGCGCCTTGCGGCGTGCAGGCTCCAGTTCCTCGCCCTGGCCGAGATCTGCGGTGAAGGTCACAACCTCCAGCCCGCGCTCGACTTCGAGCCACTTGGCGATGACGGAGGTGTCGAGGCCGCCCGAATAGGCGAGGACGACGCGGTTGTTCTGAGGGGTCGAGGTCATGGCACGCGCCTATCAACGCGGTTTAGCCAAGACAATCCGCTATCGAACGCGGACCGTGCCTTCTTTAGCGCAACTGGCTGTCCTTGCTGCCGCGTCGGTTGATCCCGCTGGAGCGCGCGCTGCTGTCGCGCTTCGACTGGCATTCGACGCAGGTCTTCACCCCGGGCAAGGCGACGCGACGCTTCTCGGGGATGTCTTCCCCACATTCGATGCACCACTTTTCGCTTTCGCCCGTCGGCATGCCTGCTCGCGCAGCCTTTACCGCGTCGGACACCGTATCGTCGATCTGATCCTGCACCGCGCCGTCGCGCGCCCATCCGCCTGCCATTTGACTATTCCCGTTCTGCCTCTCCCCCTCAAAGTGGGAATGAAGCGTAACGAAATCAAATCGTTCTGCAGTTCGAACATTCAGCGCGGGAGGTCAGGCCTCGCGGTGTAGCCGCTTCTCCGCTTCGCCCATGTAATCCCGCGCATAGGGCAGGGCATGCCGGTGGCGGGCATACTGAATCTGGTAATTGCACATCGCACCGCTTTCGAATGCGGCGGCGGCACCGGCCAGATAGAACGTCCACATGCGATAGAAGCGCTCGTCGTACATGCCGATGATCGCGTCGCGATGTTCTTCGCACCTTTCGTACCACGCGCGCAGCGTGTGCGCGTAGTGCAACCGCCAGGTCTCGACATCGGTGGCGATGAGGCGGCACTTCTCGCTCGCGGCAACGGTTTCGCTCAATGCGGGAATATAGCCGCCGGGGAAGATGTACTTGCGGGTGAAGGCATCGGTCGATCCCGGCGGGCCCATGCGCCCGATCGTGTGGACGAGCATGACGCCGTCGACTGAGAGAAGCGTGCCACAGGCACGGAAGAACTCGTCGAACTGCGCCTGCCCGACATGCTCGAACATGCCGACCGACACGATCCGGTCGTACTTGTGCCCCTGCGCGGCGTGATCGCGGTAGTCGACGAGCTCTATGGTGACCTTGTCCGACAGTCCGGCTGCGGCGATGCGCTCGCGCGCCAGGGCGGCCTGTTCTTTGGACAGCGTGATCCCGGTCACGTGTACATCGGCGCGCTGGGCGAGGAACATCGCCATGCCGCCCCAGCCGCAGCCGATGTCGAGCACGCGCTGACCCGGCTCCAGCGCAAGCTTGGCTGCGATATGCGCCAGCTTGGCCTCCTGCGCCTGCGCCAGCGACATGTCGGTGCCGCCGCGCTCCTCGGGCCAGTAGGCGCAGCTGTACTGCATGTGCTCGGCATCGAGCATCAGCTGGTAGAGTGAATTGCCGATGTCGTAATGATGCGCGACGTTGGACCGGCTTCGCACCGCATTGTTGAGCTGCTCTCCATGAAAGGCGAGCCGGTTTGCCAGTTTCTTGAGTGCGTTCGGCCGGTCATAGCTCGCACCCGCTTCCCATGGAGCGTTGCGCGCAAACAGCTCGACCATACCCATGATATCGCCACGCTCGATCACCAGCCGCCCGTCCATGAAGGCTTCGGCCGCGCCCAGCGCCGGATCGAGAAGTATCTCGCGCGGCACGTGCGCATCGGTGAAGCGGATGGCGATTTCTAGCGAGCCGGGGGCGGGCGAGCCGTACCTCTCAACCGTGCCGTCGGCAAAAGCGACCTCGAATGCGCCCGAGGTGATATGGGAAGCGAAAAAACGGCTCAGCAGGCGACTTGCAAAACCGCCGGGTCGCGAATCAAGGGTCCGCCGAGAGGCGATTTCTTTCGTAAACATAAGGCGATCCGTTCCGGCGGGGGCAATACGGACGCCTTGTATCAAATATCAGCCGGTTTTGCGTGTCAGAATTCGATCCAGCAGAGGGGGCTTGGCCCCTTTCGGAGGCAGCGTACCGCAAAGTTCGAACAGCATGTTGCCCAGCTGGACGGCCTGTTCCTTGTTCATCACCATGCGGGAAACAAGGATATCCTCTTCGCTTTCCGGCTTGTTGGTCGCCGTCTCGATCCGCACGATCATGTTCGATCCGAAGTCCTGGGCGGTCCAGCCGACCAAGACCCGAACCTCTTCATCATTCCAGACCTTGCCCATGACCCTGCTTCCAATTCGGTAAATGCGGCTTAACGTTATCGTGCCCCACATAGCCGGACAAGGTTACTACATCCCTGCGTACCACTGGTAGCCACCGTGATCTTCCCAGTAGCCGCCCTTGCCGAGCCCGATGTCGTCCAGGCTCGCGACAGCCTCTACCCCGGTGAGATACTTCGCGTGCTTGTAGCCGAGCTGGCGCTCCACCCGGGCGCGCAGTGGGGCCCCGTTGCGGACCGGCAGCGGCTCTCCGTTCAGGCGGTGCGCAATGATCGTCTGCGGGTGGAAGGCATCGACCATATCGACACTCTCGTAATAGCGGCCTTGCGTGTAATCGTCGGCGCAGCGGAAGACGATGAACTTCGCCGCGTCGCGGACCCGTGCCAGATCGAGGAAGGTCGATAGCTGCGGTCCGGTCCACTGGCCGATCGCGCTCCACCCTTCCACACAGTCGTGCCGGGTGATCTGCGTGCGCTGCGGCAGGCGCATGATCTGATCGAGAGTGAGCGATAGCGGTCGCTCGACGAGCCCGCCCACCGTGAAGCGCCAGTTTGCGAAGCCTTCTGCCACGTGCTGGGGATAGCCGTCGTTCTGCGGGTCGGTGGAGCCGTTGCCGCGGAAGAAGGGCGAGATATCCTCGGGCGCAAATTCGGGGGCCAGCGCGTTGCGCGCGGTGAGGCTGCGTTGCAGGCCCTTGTGCCAGTCGTCGACCGCGCCGAACAGGCTCTCGCCCGCTTTGCTGTCGTGTACCTTGGAACAGGCACCCAGCATCAGCGCACCCGAGCCGAGGAGGACGCTGCGGCGTTTCATCAGGATGCTCATGCGGAGTCTCCGTTTTCGTGCCGCGGCCTGGCGAACGGCGGATTGGTCGGCTCGTGGTCACCCCCCAGAGTCATCGCCCGCAGATGCCCGATCGGCCCCGTCAACAGCAACAGCGCGACGTGCAGCACGAAGAAGCCGAAGATCGCCCAGGCGAACAGGAAGTGGATCGAACGCGCGCTCTGGCGTCCGCCGAGCAGATCGACCAGCCACCACAGCGTTGCCTCCATGCCGGGGCTGATCGCCAGTCCGGTCAGGATCATGCCGGGCAGCAACACGCCGAACACGCTGCCGTAGGCGAGCTTCTGCAGGAAGTTGTACTTGCCGCCCTCATGCCCAAAATCGAACCGCAGGTGCTGGACGACATCTGCCTTGATGGCGCGCCATCGCCACTCGCGCTTGCGGGTCGCGAGATCGCGCCTGAAGTGACCGTTCCAGAGCATTGCGATCCAGACGAACAGCAGCCCGAAGGCGAAGGGCAGTGCCATCAGAAGGTGCCAGTCGCGCGCCTTGGCGAGGCTGTAGAAATCGGGAATCGTCATCCAGCCGGGAAAACGCGGGACCGCCAGCCAGGCCTGCTCGGGCGCGAAGCCCCAGTTTCCCCAGTAGAGGTAGGGGTGGGCGTTGGAGATGTTCAGCCCGCTCATGAACAGGATCACGATCGCGATCAGGTTGATCCAGTGCCACAGACGGGTGGAAACAAGGTGCCTCATCGCGCGCTCTCCCGCTCGAGATAAATGACGTCGCGCGGCTGGCTGAGTAGGTGCTGGCCGCTGTCGACGAACAGCGTCTCGCCGCTTGCAAGGTCGCCGCGTGCCAGCATTACCGCCGCCTGAGCTACGTCTTCGGGTGTCGTCCTGCGGCGGCGCAGGTTGAGCAGGTGTGAACGCTCCGCCTCGTCCTCGCTCTGGTCGTGGCTCGCCAGGATCGCTCCGGGGGCGAGGCCGTTGATACGGTCTTCGGCGCGGGCCGCGCCCATCGCGAGCATCCGGATCGTGGCATCGGCGGCGTGCTTGCTCATCGTGTAGCTGAAGAAGTCGGGATTGGGATTGGCCAGCTTCTGGTCGGTGACCTGGATCACGTGTCGGCCCGAGAGTGCCCGCGCATGGGCAAGGTAGGCTTGTGCGAGCATCGCAGGACCGCGCGCGTTCACCTGCATAGCCTGCCGGAAAATCTCCGGATCGAGGGCGGTGACATCGTCCGGTTTGAAGATTGCCGCCGAGTTGATGAGGCAACGCCAGTCGTCGAGCCGCGCGGCGAGTTCGCGGGCCAGTGCAGCGGGGGCGCCGTCTTGGGCGAGGTCCGCCTGCACCGTTTCGGCGGAAGGGAGTTCGTCGGCCAGCGCAGCGGCTTCGTCGCCCGACGACCGGTAGTGGATCACCACATGCCAGCCCGCATCGGCAAAGGCACGCGAGAACGCTGCGCCGATCCGCTGAGCGCTTCCGGTAACGAGAACGGCTGGTTTGTCGGTCATCGGCGGGCCTTACGCATGGACGAGAGCCTAACCGATGATCGGCCGCAAGTCTTCGCCCAATGCGTTACGCGTCGGGATGCTTGCGGCGAATATCGCGCACAAGCCGGTCGGACACGCGGGGCAGGCTGGCGAGTTCGGCCAGTTCATCGCGCTCCGGCTTGGATGCCCCATAGACGAGATGGAAGGCCCGCCTGACCGTCCAGTCGGCAGCGCCCTGCTCAATCAAGTCGAGCGTATCGCCGGCCCGAGCGGTTCCCGGCTCGACTACGCGAAAGAACATGCCGCAGCGGCCGCTCGCGACAATCGCCTTTACCACACCCTTGCGGCCCAGATGACGCTCGATCGTGGCGCAGGGCTGGCGGGGTTGCGAGAGTTCGATGATGGCGGTGCCGAGCCGGAACCGGTCGCCTACGTGGAACGAGGTCTCGTCGATACCGTGCACGAAGAGGTTTTCGCCCATGCTACCCGGCCTAGAGAGCGCGGGCAGATCGCCGAATTGCTCCCTTAGCCAAGCGTAGTGGTCTGCGGGGTACAGGTGCACGGCCATCGCCGGGAAGCCGTGGTGGCGGCGATCCACCTGCTCGTCGCCCGCAACGCCGCCGGGCCCGATTTCTGCCGGGCCATCCAGCGGAGATTTGACGATTGCGCTGCGTTTTCCATCGGGAAGCGAAGACGCCTTGCCGGCGCAGATCGCCTCGACGGTCGCGCTCACGCGTTGGCTGCCGCCGCTTCGCGATCGCGCTGGGCGCGGCTCTTCTTTTCGGCGGCGGTCTTCAGCTGGCCACAGGCCGCACCGATGTCGCGCCCGCGCGGGGTGCGGACCGGCGCGCTGATGCCGCCTTCGAAGACGATGTCCGAGAAGGCGCGAATGCGCTCGGGCAGGGAGGTTTCGTAATCGCTGCCCGGCCACGGGTTGAACGGTATCAGATTCACCTTCGCGGGCAGATCGTACTGGCGCAGCAGGCGGACAAGCTCGCGCGCATCCTCGTCGCTGTCGTTCTTGTCCTTAAGCATGATGTACTCGAAGGTAATTCGCCGTGCGTTGCTCGCACCGGGATAGTCGGCGCAGGCCTGCAGCAGTTCCTCGATACCGTACTTCTTGTTCAGCGGGACGATCTCGTCGCGGATGTCCTTGCGCACCGCGTGGAGCGAGACTGCGAGATTGACGCCGATTTCCTCGCCGCAGCGTGCCATCATCGGTACCACTCCGCTGGTCGAGAGTGTGATCCGGCGTTTCGACAGCGCGAGGCCGTCGCCGTCCATCACCAGCTTCATCGCATCGCGCACGTTGTCGAAATTATACAGCGGCTCGCCCATGCCCATCAGCACGATGTTGGTCAGCAGGCGTCCGTCGGACGTATATTCCGCGCTGTCCTCAACCTCGGCGAGCCCCGCCATCGAACCCTTGGGCCATTCGCCCAGAGTGTCGCGCGCGAGCATGACCTGGCCGACGATTTCGCCCGGCGTCAGATTGCGCACCAGCCGCATGGTGCCGGTGTGGCAGAAGCGGCAGTTGAGCGTGCAGCCGACCTGGCTGGAGATGCACAGCGTGCCCCGATCGGCATCGGGGATGAAGACCATCTCGAAATCGTTCCCGTCGGCGGTGCGCAGCACCCACTTGCGGGTGCCGTCGGTCGAGTGATGCGCTTCGACCACCTCGGGCCGTCCGATCACGAAGCGTTCGGTCAGCCATGGGCGCATCGTCTTGGCGATATCGGTCATCGCCTCGAAATCGGTGACGCCGCGATGGTAGAGCCAGTGGAACACCTGCTTGGAACGCAGCTTGGCGGCCTTGGCGTCGAGCCCGGCGGCCTCGAACAGCTCGCGGATGCGCGCTTTGGGCAGGCCGATCAAATCGACGCGCCCGTCTGCCCGCGGCGTAATATCGCGCGGGGTGGGCACCGGATCGAACGCTCCGGGGGTGGGCATGAGGTCTGTATCGGCCATGGGAGAGCGGCACATAATCGGTTTGCGCCCAGAATTCCAGCATCGCACGCACCTTCGAAAAGGTAGTTCCGACGATTGGTCGCATCAATCCCTCAGCTGGGCGACAGATTGTTACCGTAATGCCACAGTTTCTTGTTGTGTGACGTTCATGAAACTTCGTGGGACCTTCCGACATTCCTTCCCTGCGTGCCGCATCGCAGGCGGCACTGGATAAGAAGGAAGTACCCCCATGAATAAGATGATTGCATTGATCGCCACCGGCTCGATTGCAGCGCTCGCCACCCCCGCGTTCGCTCAGGATGCCGACTCGCCCTTCACCGGACTGCGCGTCCAGGCTGTGACCGGTTACGACAGCCTGCGTGCCGGCTCCTCGGTGGACGATGATGGCAACGACAATAACGATCAGACCGCCGACGGCCTGCTCTACGGTGCCGCCGTTGGCTACGACGTCGATCTCGGCAGTGTCGTGATTGGTCCCGAAGCCGAATTTTCCGGCTCGACCGCGAAGACCGACTACAAGGACGGCGACTTCGAAGGCTTCGGCTACGGCAACGTGTCCTCGGGCCGCGACCTCTACCTCGGCGCGCGGATCGGCGTGAAGGCGAACGAGAACATGATGTTCTATGCCAAGGGCGGCTACACCAACGCCAAGCTCAACGTTCGCAGCAACGATGGCACGACCGAGTTCAACGATGATTACGATCTCGACGGCTATCGCGTCGGTGGCGGGCTGGAATATGCCTTCGGCCGCAACATGTTCACCAACATCGAATATCGTTATTCGAACTACTCGCGGGCCGAAGTCGATTTCGACGGCACGCTGCCCGACAGCGACCGCTTCGATGTGGATACCGATCGTCACCAGGTGACCGTCGGGCTCGGCATGCGCTTCTGATAGGCTGACCTGAAGATGCGAAGGGGCGTGGTCCTACCGGGCCGCGCCCCTTTTCTTTTGCGCGAGCCGTAGCTGTCGCCTGCCAGTGCGCAAGGTCAGTCCTTGGCGCAGGATATCGTTGCGGCGTCGATTGCCGTCGCCACCCCCGACAGGCTGTAGGTGTCGGTGAAGCGATTTCCGCCGCGGTCGGTCGCGGTGACGGTCATGCGGGAGCCCGCGCGCATGGTGGCGACGATCGCTGCATCCATCCGCTTGTCGACCGCCCATGCGTCCGCTTCGCCTGCGATGAGGGTGTAACTGTCGCCACCGACGCGCAGCACCACTTTCGGGTCTGCGGCAAGGCGGCGGGACGTCCGCAAGTGAACCTGATTGCGGATCTTGCGCTTGGGCCATGTCCCCACGGTTGCGTAAGGCGTGAACTCGCGCGCACCCTTGCTGCGTTCGCCCTTGGAGATGGCATAGCAGCGTGGCAGGCGCGGGGCGCGAAACGCGCCCCAATCGTCGAAAATGCCAAGCGAAGAGCGGGCAAGGGCGGGGCTCGCCAGCATGGCGACCATCGCTAGCGCCAGCATCGACCGCTTCATGCGGCCGCGCTCGTTTTATCGGGATAGGATACGGCGAGCACTTCCCATTCTCTCAGACCAGTCGGCCCCTTCACCATGCGGACGTCGCCGACTTCCGCTCCCCGGAGCGCCCGCGCCAGAGGAGACGACCAGCCGATGCGGCCTTCGCCAGCCTCCTGCTCGTCATCGCCAACCAACGTCAGCACGCGTTCGCGATCATCCTCGTCGACCAGGGTTACGGTCGCGCCGAAGAAAACGCGGGCCCGGTTCGGCTGGTCTGCCGGGTCGATCACCCGTGCGGCTTTCATCCGCCGGGCGAGATGCGCCAGTTCGCGGTCGATCTCTCGCATCTTTTTGCGGCCATACAGGTAGTCGCCGTTCTCGGAGCGGTCGCCATTGCCCGCCGCCCAGCTGACGATCTCCACGATCTCGGGCCGCGCGGTGCCGAGCAAATGATCGTAACGCGCCTTCATCGCGGAATAGCCCGCCGGCGTGATGGGGTTGTCTCCAGCCATGTCCAGCAGACTAGCCCGTCCTAGCGCAGGAAGTCACCCGCCATCCGCGGGCGCCCGAATTCGGAACGGCTGGGATTGAGCTGTTCGTATACCGCTGCGTTCTCGATCACCCGCTGGACGTAGTTCTTGGTCTCGTAGATCGGGATACGCTCGATCCAGGTGACCCAGTCGATCCCGCCCTCGCGTGGATCGCCATTGGCGCGCAGCCACTTGTTCACATTACCCGGGCCTGCATTATAGGCCGCGATCGCTAGCGGATAGGAGCCGTTGTAGTAGCTCATCATGCGGGCGAAGTACCCATCGCCGAGCTGCATGTTGTAGCTCGGATTGTCGATCAGGTCGCTCGCGTTATAGCTCATGCCCAGCTTGCCCGCCTGCTCTCGCGCGGTGCCCGGCATCAGCTGCATCAGCCCGCGCGCGCCGGCATGGCTTTTCGCGTTGGCGGCGAACTGGCTTTCCTGTCGCGAGATCGCATGGACCATCGTCCAGTTCGCGCCCGGCGGCGGGGCAACCGTGGGGAAGCCCTGAAGAACGAAGCCCCTCAGCCCGTCCGCCGCAGCCGCCTCGGCGACGTTGACCGCAAGGTCGCGGCGACCGGTGTCGCGCGCCAGTTCGGCGACGAGGGCATGCTCCTCCGGCGTGTCGGCGCGCTCGGAAATCGCCTGATAAAACTGGATGCCGGTGCGCCACGGCGCATCGCGTGCGACCTCGCGCACTGCCTTGGTCAAGGTCGAGTTCTCAAATTCCGCGCGTTGCTGCGCGGTGGGCAGCGCAACGCTGTTGCCCCCCAGCTGCGGAACCTCGCGGCCCAGCTTGGCGAGCGCCAGCTGGCCGTAGAAGCGGTCGGGATAGCTCGCCGCCATTTCGTAATAGCGGTTCGCTTCGCTGCGGTCGCCCGCACGTTCCGAGGCGAGACCGGCCCAATAGAAACCCTTGGAGCGGGTCTGCGGGGTCTGCGCGGCCGCGCCGTAGCGATAGAACAGCGGAGCCGCGCGGCCCGGCTGGCCGAGGTTCCAATAGGCGTTCGTCCCACCCAGCCACATCAGCGATGTGTAATCGTCGCGCAGGCGGTAAGCTTCCTGGCTGATATCGGTCCCCGGCGCGAACAGATCGTCGACCTTCGCCGCGATCTGCGCCGACGGGTCGGAGCCTGCGCCTCGCGCGACGCGCAGCGCCTCGCCGACGAAATCCTCGGGGTCGAAGGCCGGGCGTTCGAAAGCGGGCCGGTTGGCAAGCAGTGTGATCGCCTGCGGCAGCTGCCGGTTCTCGCGATAGTATTTTGCAAGGTTGTAGACGTAGCCCGCGTCCTGATTGGCATTGGCGGGGATCGGAACGCCCGCGCTGGATGGGGCGTAGCCCTGGATCAGCGCGAGCCGGATGGTGAACATGTCGCGCTTTTCGGGCGATACGCGGTTGATCTGCCGTTGTGCGGCCTCCGTGGCGCTCTGCCACAGCAGTGCATTCATTCGGGCGTCTTCGTCGGCCTGCGAGAATTGCGATCCGAACAGCGACACCAGATAGGGTTCGCTCGTCGAGCTCATCTGCCCGCCGCGCCACGCTTCGCGCGCAACGGCAGCAGCCTCGGGGCGCGAGACCGACGACAGAGCAAGGGCATAGCGCGCCTTGCCCGCATTGGTCACCGGCGGCAGCGCATCGAAATACGCAACGAGGTTTTCGGGACTCGCAAAGCTTTCGTCGAGGGCATTCTCGGCCCGTTCACGCAGCCGATCGGACTGCGGAAAATCGGGATAGGCCAGCAGGAAGCTCGCATATTCGTTGAAGGGCAGGTCGCGCTGCTCGATCAGGTATTCCCACCGAGCAATCACCTGCGCCATCTGCGTCGGTGCGGTTGCGATCAGGTCCGCCCGCGCACGATCCCAGCTTGCCGCATCCTGCGCGAAAGCGGGCGGGGTGATGGAGGTGGTGGAAACGAGCGCGATAGCCAGAAAGGGAAGTCGGGTCATGCTGGACATTATGGCCACTGGCTCCTTATCAGGCACTGAACAACTCGGGCGGGAAGGGGTATGCTAAACCCCGTTTCGTCCCCCCGGTATAGTATCAACGAAAGAGCGGCTCAAATGTTCTCAGGCTCCATTCCCGCGCTGGTAACCCCGTTTCGGGACGGCAAGGTCGATGAGGCGGCGTTTCGGACGCTGGTCGACTGGCAGATCGAACAGGGGAGTGCCGCGCTGGTGCCGTGCGGGACCACGGGCGAAGCCTCCACGCTTTCCAATGCCGAGCACCACCGGGTGATCGAGATGTGCGTCGAACAGGCCGCTGGCCGTGTGCCGATCATCGCGGGCTGTGGCAGCAACGACACCAACAACGCGCTGCTCCACCTCAAGTTCGCCAAGAAGGCGGGGGTGACCGCAGGCCTGTGCGTCGCGCCCTATTACAACAAGCCGAGCCAGGCCGGGTTGATCGCGCATTTCAGCCATCTGGCCGAGCATGGCGACCTTCCGATCGTGCTTTACAATGTGCCCGGTCGCACGGTGACCGACATTCTGCCCGAAACGGTCTGCGAGCTGGCGGAGAAGTTCCCCGACGTGATCGTGGCAATCAAGGATGCGAGCGAGGATCTGTCGCGCGTCGCCGACCACCGCATGGGTATCTCCAGAGATTTCTGCCAGCTTTCCGGCAACGACGAACTGGCGCTGCCGTTCAACGCGGCGGGCGGCAAGGGCTGCATCTCGGTGACCGCAAACGTCGCGCCGGCCCTGTGCGCCGAATTCCAGAAGGCCTGCGCGGACAATGATCTGGTCCGCGCGCGCGAACTGAACGACCGCTTGTACCCGCTGCACTACGCGATGTTCGAGGACTCGAGCCCCGCGCCGGTGAAATATGCGCTCAGCCGCACACAAAGCTGGATGACCGACGAAGTCCGCCTGCCACTGGTCGCCTGTTCGGACCACGCCCGCCGCGCGGTCGACGCAGCGCTGGAGCATGCGGGGCTGGTGTAAAGCTGTTCGCTCTTATTCAGAGAACCGTCGCATACGACCAGTCGTGAAATAGCGCGACCTAAAGCACCTCGTCCTCGTCCAGCAGCGTGGTCGGCGGGTGGGGCGGCTGGCTGACGGCCATCGCATCGGCGATGCTGCGGGCGTCCTTGCCGACGGCGTCCATCGTCTCGACCTCCGCGATATGGAACAGGGCGTCGCCCTGGTTGACCACGGGCAGCGTCGCGTGGCCGATGATGACCCCGTCGAACGGGCTGACCAGTTCCAGCCCGTCCTCCCCGAACAACCCGCCGACCACCGCCAGCAGGCTGCCCTTCTTCACGATGTCGCCCGACTTGCGCACGCGCCGCGTCACGCCGCCGCGCGGGGCACGGACCCAGCTTGAGCGGTTGGCGCGGACCGGCACGTCGGTTTCGTGCGCGTCGCCGTGATGCTCGATCATGCCGATATGTGCCAGCACGCGCAGCACGCCCGCCACGCCCACCTTAATCGAATAGCGATCGAAGCGCAGCGCCTCGCCCGCTTCGAGGAGCAGCATCGGGGTCTCGCGGTCGTCAGCCAGCGCGCGCATCGATCCGGGGCGCAGCGGGCTCTCGATGATGATCGGCGGGGCGAAGGCCATCGCCAGTTCGGTGAGGTGCGGGCTGCCCGAAGCGATCCTGATCTGCGGCAGGTTGTAGCGGTGAACCGCGGCGGTGTGCAGGTCGATCCCCAGCGAGCAGCGGTCGATCACATTGACGAGGAAGCAATGCGCCAGCTGCGCGGCGAGGCTGCCATGCTCGTACCCCGGAAAGCTGCGATTGAGATCGCGCCGGTCGGGGAGGTAACGGCTGTGCGAGGCGAAGCCGTAGATGTTGACCGCGGGAGCGAGAATGACCGTGCCCGACATTTCCTCGGGCATCAGATGGTCGAGCAGCCGCTGGATGATCGCGGTGCCAACGATCTCGTCCCCGTGGATCGCCGCGCTGACGAAAACCGCCGGGCCGGGCTTCGCGCCGTGCAGCACTTTGAGCGCGAGCGAGGCGTCGAGCCCCGTGACCTGCTGGCTGACGGGGATCGTCAGTATCTGAGACGTGCCCGGTGCAATGCTCCGGTTCGCGATGATGAAGGGCTCGGTGTCGCTCACCCGAGCATCCTTCGGTCGCAAAAGCCGGCGCGACAAGCATGCATGCCCCGGAAACGCCGACTAATCCGCAGGATTGTGGTCCTGGACGAAGCGCATCGTGGCCTCGAGCATTTGTTGCCGGGTGGCTGACAGCGATAGCCAGTGATCCTCGCCATCCAGAGATACAAGCTCGTAAGGTTTGCCGTTGTCCTTGAGCTTGTCGGCCATCTGGGTGGAATGCGAATAGGGCACCACGGTATCTTCCCGCCCATGGATCAGCAGGATCGGCGCGTCGGCACGATCCGCATTGCGACGCGGGGAGACATCGTCCCACCGGTTGCGGGGGCCCAGCTGTTGCAGCAAGGCCTCCTTGGTGATCCGCCGGTCGCCCGATTCCCGGTAATCCTCGTTGTACATCGCCCTGATGTCGCTCACCGGGGCAACCGCCACTGCGCAGCGATAGAGCCCCTGTTGCAGCGTCACACCGGCGAGCGCGGCGTACCCGCCGTAGCTCGCGCCTACGATGCAGGCGCGCTGCGGATCGACGATGCCGGCATCCGCCAGCGCCGCAAGCCCGTCGGAGATGTCGGTCTGCATCTTGCGGCCCCACTCGCCGTATCCGGCCAGTTTGAACGCATCGTCACGGTTGGTCGACCCGCGGAAATTGGGCTGGAAGACTGCGTAGCCGCGAGAGGCGAAGGCCTGCGCCCACCAGTCGAACTGCTCGCGATCGGACGCGTGAGGGCCGCCGTGCGGCAGCATGATGACGGGCAGGTCTTTCGCTTCGCGTCCGGGAGGCAATGTCAGGATGCCATCCATTTCGAGGCCGTCGGAAGCCGTGTATGAGAACGTCGAAATCGGCCCCACCATGTCGGGCTCGATTGCCAGCCTTTCCCACCCGAAACCTTCCGCGCGCATCGAGCTCAGGTCGACGACGTAATAGGAGCCGCTGTCGCCATTGCCGCTGGTGCGGACGAGGACCTTGTCCATCCGCGGCGTCCAGTCGATCATCCGCATGTCGAGCTTGGAAAAGGCCCGGCGAATCTTGCTGGCCGCCGCCTGCTGCGCGGGATCTGCGAAGACAGGGCCCTTGTTGGCGTCGAGATAGCCAAGCAGGTTGCCCGTCGTCTCATCGAAATACAGCCGGTCGACGTCGGCGTCCCTGAGGAAGGGTGTGACGGCCCCCCCGGCAAGCGGAACTTCGAACCACAGCGAGTTACCTTCGTCATCCCGCTCGAAATAGATGACCGAGGTACCTTCGTAGCCGAGCCCGATCAGGCCCGCGCGGCCGGCCTCGTCCTGCCCGTCGGCAAGCTTGTCGCCATCGGGGCCGCGCAGCACCCAGCGCCCTGAGTCGCGGTCCATGTCGAATGTCGCAGCGACCCCACCGCTGGCATCGACCAGCCAGTCGCGAGCGGTGCCTTCGGGCGGTGCCCGGAATGCCATCCGCGACTTGCCGGTGCCAGGATCGTACGAATACAGGTAAGGCCGACCGTGGTCGAAAACGTAATCGGTGTTGAAATCACGCTTTAGGACGATCGCGCCGAAATATGCCTGCCATTGGCCATCGACCTTGCGCGTACCGTAATTCCCGAAAACCGCCTGAACCAGCTTGCGATCGTTCGCGAAGACCGTCTCCACTTCACGATTCCCCCGGATCGGGATGATCTGCGCGCTGGAAAGCTCGACTTTGTCGGTGGTGAAGCCCCACACATCCTGCGTCTGGCTGGTTACCAGCAGCAGGCTATCGTCGCCGATCCAATCGAAATAGCGGACCTTCGCATCGCCCACCCCCCAGCGATCGATAATCGTCTTGTCCTGATCGAGAAAGACGAGCTGACGCACCCCGCCGATGCGGGTGAGGATGGCGATGTTCCCTCCGCCCGGAGAGATCGCTGCATCCTCGACATTGGGCAGGTCGCCGTAGACCGAAAGGGGCAGAGGCTCCTGAGCATGAAGCTGGCCGAAAGAGAAAACGAGCAGCAATGCCGCGAACAGCGACCGAATACTGGTGGTGTGTGGCATGGCTCCCCCCTGGACCCTGTTATCGGACAAGCCTTGCCGAATGAGCGAGCGAAGACAAGCCCTTAGGCGCCGTCGATCGGATGATCGCAGCCTGTCAGAACGGGTGGCGCGCCACGCGCGGCACCCGTTTCCTCGGATCAGTCGGCTGGATTGTATTTTTCGACAAAGCGAACCGCTTCAGCGAGCATCTTCAACCGCGTGCTCGAAAGCGACAGCCAGTGGTCCTCCCCTTCCAGGGTGACCAGTTCGTAAGGCTTGCCGGCATCTTTCAGCTTGTCGGCCATGATCGTGCTCTGTTCGTAGGGGACGACCGTATCGTCCTTCCCGTGGATCAGCAGGATCGGCGCGCTCGCCTGATCGGCAAGCTTGGCAGGCGAAATCGAATCCATTTCGCTGCGCGGGCCCATTGTCTCTTCGCGAAAGTCGCGCAACGACTGGCTTCTGCCTTCGTTATATTCCCGGCTGACCATCCTCTTCAGGTCGCTCACCCCGGCAACCGCAACGGCGCAACGGTACACGTCCTTCTGCAAGGTGATGCCCGCCATTGCGGCGTAACCGCCATAGCTGGCGCCGACGATGCAGGCGCGCGATGGATCGACGATGCCCTTCTCGGCAAGGGCGGCGATGCCGTCCGAAAGATCGGTCTGCATCTTCTTGCCCCATTCGCCGTTGCCCTTGTCGACGAAGGCCTGATCCTTGTCGGTCGAACCACGGAAATTGGGCTGGAGCACGGCGTATCCGCGCGAGGCGAAGGCTTGCGCCCACCAGTCGAAACCTTCCTCGTCGTGCGCTTGCGGGCCGCCATGTGGCAGCATGACAAGCGGCAGGTCCTTCGCTTCGCGGCCGGGGGGCAGGGTCAGGATCGCATCGATTTCCAGTCCGTCGCCGGCGGTGTAGGTGAAGGTCGAGATCGGGCCGACCATGCCGGGAGAGATGGCGGGCCGCTCCGATCCGATCTGGAAGGTCGATCCCGCCGTGGTATCGACCAACAGCCATGTGCCGCTATCGAAATTGCCGTTCGTGGTGACGAGCATCTTGGTACGATCCGGGGTCCAGCCCACGATTTTCCCGTTCTGCGCATCGAAGCCCTGTATGACCTTCCGAACGGCGTCCTGGCGCTCCTCATCGAAGAAGATCGGCTCGTCGGGGGCATCCTCGAGCGCATATCCGATCATCCGGCGCGAATACCGGTCCGTGTAGACGGTATCGACTGTGCCATCGACATCTTCGAACAACTTGGTTTTTGCGCCACCTTCGAGCGGCACGGAAAACCACTCAGGGTCGTCGTCATCGTTTGTGATGGCCACGACCACGCCCGTCCCGTCGCGCGTAAATCCGGCGAGAGAAGCCCATCCGTCCTCAGACGTGTAGTCCGTCGCCAATTGCTTGTCGCTGCCGTTGCGCAACACCCAGCGATGGTCCTGCCGGAAGTAATCGAGGTAGGCTCCGATGCTTCCATCGGCCTGGATTTCCCAATCGCGGCTGCCGCGATTCGTCGCGCCGCTGGCTATCCGGTCTGCCTTGTTCTTTGCGAGGTCGACGCGATAAAGTGCGATAGGATCGCCATCGTAGTAGGAATTCCCACTCGGCGCGCGTTTCATCGGCAGGCCAGCGTAATAGCCGTACCAGCGACCGTCGATCAGGCGCTGGCCATAACTGCCGTAGTTCGCATTCAGGATATTGCGATTGTCGGCGAAGACGGTGCTCACCGGTTTCGAAGAGTCGACCGGCACCAGCATCGAGTTGCTGAACTCGGCCTGGTCGGCGATGAACCTGTCACCCAGTTCCTGGGTATCGGTCCGCTGAACGATCACGATGTCTTCCCCGGCCCAGCCGATCGACCGGACCTTGATGTCGCCGACGAGGGCGTAGTTCATCGGCTTGCGGTTTTCGTCCAGCATCAGGACCACGCGTTTGCCGTTGACCTTGCCCAGCAATGCGATGCGTCCGTTCGGTGACAGCGATACGTCTTCGATGTCGGGCAACTCGCCATATGCTTCGAGCGGTGGCGGAGCCTGTTTTGCGGTTTGCGCGACTGCTGGCGATGTGGCCAGCGCTACGCCGGAAAGTCCTAGACAAAGAATTGCACTGAATACGGTTTTCACGAAGTCCCCCCTGATTTCGATGGCTGCCATTCATGCGTAACAGGCGTCCAGCAGTCCAGAGGTTTTCCTCCCCGTGTGCACCTCGGGCAGGGCCGGCTCGACCCCGGCAGATTGGATGGCCGGCATCGGAGATGCCGCACCCCCCTTTCCCTTTGACCCATGTCCGCCTACATCGCGCGAGCCTTATGCCTCGCCCCAAGCCCCCAACCTTCGACAAGCGCAAAGTCGTCGCCGAGAACCGGCGCGCTCGCTTCGATTACGAGGTCGAAGAGAAGTTCGAGGCAGGGATCGCGTTGCAGGGCACAGAGGTGAAGTCGCTGAGAGTCGGCGAGGCGGCAATTGCTGAATCCTACGCCGAGGTGCGCGATGGCCAGGCATGGTTGATCAATGCCAATATTCCCGAATTCAGCCACGGCAACCGCTTCAATCACGAGCCCAAGCGGCCGCGCAAGCTGCTGCTACATGCGCGTGAAATCGAGAAGCTTCTCGGCGCGGTAGAACGCAAGGGCATGACGCTTGTGCCATTGTCGGTGTATTTCAACGGACAGGGTCGGGCGAAGGTCGAATTGGCACTCGCCAAAGGGCGTCAGACGAAGGACAAGCGCGACTACATCAAGGATCGCGACTGGCAGCGCGACAAGGCCCGCATCCTGCGTGAGAGGGGCTGATAAAGCCAGGCTGATTTCTGCGGTGTGCGGTGAATGATTAATCAAGCAGCCACCCCATTCCGCCTATAATGTTGTAGGCCTTTCGCAGGGCAAAACGAAGACGCGCGGCTTGCCCTAGGGGTCGGTCGATCCCATCATCGAACGAGACCTATGAGCCAACCTTCAGACAGCCTCCGGAAGCCGAACGCCCGATCGGCCCTGTGGGGGTATCTGCGCCGTTACACAGACCGTGAATCGCTGGCCGAAAGTCGCATCCTCAAGCCGATCGCGCACCGCTTCCTCAGTCCCGAATTGTGGCGATTCACACGCCGTAACGTCCCGCGCGGTGTCGCGCTGGGGCTGTTTGCCGGTTTCGTCATCCCTTTCGGCCAGATCTTCCTCGCGCTGGTTCTCGCATTCACGGTGCGTGCGAACGTGCCGATCGCCAGTGCAGTGACGCTCGTGACCAACCCGCTGACTCTGCCATTCTGGTTATGGGCGGCCAATCGCGTGGGGCACAAGGTGCTGACGATTGCGCCCGATACGGGCGACGTCCTGTTGCGCAACGACAGTCTGCTATCCTTCGCCGGACTGTTCGAGGCTGCGGGAGCGACCGTTCTCGGCTTCATGCTGTTCGCCGCACTGTTTCCCCCTGTCGGCTACTTCATCACCAAGTGGGTCTGGCGAATTGCTATGGGTCGGCGTCGGCGGCGGCGCCTCGTGCGGGGGCAGGTCGCACGGCAAAAGGCGCTGCTCGACGCGATGGGTGAGGACGCGGGCGTATGAGCCTGGTCGGCGAACCGGTCGAAAAAGCCACCCCGATGGGGTGGGTGGTTCTCCTGCTCGCTCTGCTCGTCAGCATCACCGGGGTATGGCTGCTTAGCGGATTGCCGATTCTTACGGCCGCCTATGCGGGCGGGCTTGCGACATTGATGGCTCTGTTGATCGTGCTGCGCAACAAGGCGGGCAGTGTGAAGGCCGATGCGCTGGCTCCGCCCGACTGGAGCGTGACGCTTGCAGCGATCGATCAGCCCGGTGTGCTGCTCGCGATTACCGACCGCGCCAACCGGCTGGTCTGCGCGAGCGCGGCGTTTTCGGCCCGGTTCGGGATCGAGAAGGCACCGCCCAATCTTGCGCTGAGCGAGGAAGATGCCTCCGAAATACTGCTCAAGACCGCGCGTGAAGCGTGGCGCGAGGGCAGGGCCCATGCATCGCACCTGTCGCTTGGCAAGGATGACGTGCGCTGGGAGGTGGAGGCGCAACGTGCGGGGCGCGGCGAAGATCACCTCGTTTGGCGCTTCCGACCCGAATCCAGCGAAGATCTGGCCACGGATATCGGCCAGCTGGTCGCCGGGCCGCTGGGGCGGATGCTCGGCCGCGCAGGAGTGCTCGCGGCAGTCGTTTCGCCCGAAGGCACGGTGCGCGCCTCGTCACCCGACTTCGCGGAACGTGCGAGCGGCGATCCCACGGCGACGCTCGCGGGGCGTGAATTTGCCGACTACCTTCGGCTGGACGAGCGGGAGCGAATTTTCTTCGCGCGGTCGGGGCGGGAAGGCGAAGCATTCCAGCTGATCCATGTCTCGTTGAACGATCTCGACGATACGTTGGTCGCCAATCCGCAGGACGCGCCATCGTTGATGCTGCTGGTCGAAGCGCACGCCGCACTGGCAGACAATAGCGCCGGCGATACGACGCCCAAGCTGGAAACCTTGATAGAGGCTTTGCCGCTGGGGCTCGCAATGACGGACCGCGACGGGCGCTTCCTGTTTGCGAACCCGTCGTTCCTGCGTGCCTGCGGGCGCGCCGATGCCGGGTTGCCGGCATTCCCCTCCGATCTCGTGGTGCGCGAGGACAAAAGCGCGATTTCCGATGCTGTGCGGCGGTACGGCAAGGGCGGCGTGGCCAGTGGCGACGTGGCCGTGCGGCTCGCGTCCGCGCCCGAGGAGCCTGTGTCGCTCGGCCTGGCGAGTATGCGCGGGCTGGGCGAACCCGCCGTTCTGTTGACCTTGGCCGATTCGAAGGAAGAAACCGAGCTGAAGCGCCAGATGGCGCAGGCGACCAAGATGCAGGCGATCGGCCAGCTTGCGGGCGGGGTCGCGCACGACTTCAACAACGTGCTCACCGCGATCATCGGCTATTGCGATCTGATGTTGCTGCGCCACATGCCGGGCGACAGCGATTACGACGATATCCAGCAGATCCGGGCGAACTCCAATCGTGCAGCCAGTCTTACGCGGCAACTGCTCGCATTCAGCCGCCAGCAGACGCTGCGGCCCGAGGTCGTTCAGCTGCCCGACGTGGTTTCGGAGGTCAGCCAGCTGCTAAAACGCCTTCTGGGCGAGAAGATCGAATTCCGGGTCCGCCACGATCGCGATCTGGGGCCAGTGCGGGCCGATCCCGGGCAGCTTGAACAGGTGATCGTCAATCTTGCAGTTAACGCGCGCGATGCGATTGCAGCGCAAGGCGATGGTACCGGCAC
Source organism: Citromicrobium sp. (assembly GCA_002729695.1). Taxonomy (GTDB): domain Bacteria; phylum Pseudomonadota; class Alphaproteobacteria; order Sphingomonadales; family Sphingomonadaceae; genus Alteriqipengyuania. Next base: position 26,617 of record PBYQ01000030.1, read on the forward strand.
GCTGGTGATGTCGACCCGCAAGGTTTCGGTGAAGGATCCGCGCGCACATGGTGCCTCGGACATGCCGCCGGGCGACTATACCGCGCTGATCGTGCGCGACACGGGCGGTGGCATTCCGCCTTCGGTTATCAGCAAGATCTTCGATCCGTTCTTCACCACCAAGGAATTGGGCAAGGGCACCGGCCTGGGTCTGTCGACCGTCTACGGCATCATTCGCCAGTCGGGTGGCCATATCCACGCACAGAACGTCCCGGCGGGTGACGGGCTCGGCGCGGGCGCGCTCTTCGCGATCTATTTGCCAGTTCATCACGGGGCCGTCGCAGGCGAAGACCGGCGCGAGGATGCCCACGAGCCTGCACGCGTCTGGTCGAGCGGTGGCCGCGTATTGCTGGTGGAGGACGAGGATATGGTCCGCGCGGTCGCAGTACGCGCGCTGGAACGGGCCGGTTTCACGGTGACTGCCCGGCCCGATGGCGAGGATGGGCTTGCCGAGATCGCGAATGGCGGAGAGTTCGACCTGATCGTGTCCGACGTGGTTATGCCGGGCATGGATGGGCCCGCGATGGCGCGCGCGATCCGAAAGTTGCGCCCCGGCCTCCCGATCCTTTTCATGTCGGGCTACGCCGAAGAAACTCTGCGGAGCGAAATCGACATCGAAAATATGCACTTCATTGCGAAGCCCTTCAGTGTCGAGCAAATCTCCCAAAAAGTGGGTTCGGTCATGCAGGGCGGTGGTAGCAATACCTAGAAGTGTTCGCGTCTTTCCTTTTGGCGCGACGATAGGTAATCATCTGCGAGGCAGTGACGGGTTCTTTACATGAAGGCGCCGCGGAGCACTGCCGAAGGGTCGCGAAGTACCTATTTGGGGGAGGATTAGGAAATGAAGAAAGCCAAATTTGCCACATTGAGCGCCGCCGTGGCACTTGCCACCGCGATGCCAACCGCGCCGGTCAGCGCTCAGTCCGAGCCGCTTATCGGGCAGTTGACCCTTTTCGGCTACGACTGGTGCCCGCGGAACTGGGCGCGCGCCGACGGTCAGCTCTTGGCAATCTCTCAGAATACGGCACTCTTTTCCCTGTATGGCACCACTTACGGCGGGGACGGGCGAACGACATTCGCGCTTCCCGATCTGCGCGGCCGGGTGCCGATCCACGATGGCCGCGGTCCGGGGCTCACAAATTATAATCTGGGTCAAGTTGGCGGGGTGGAGACCGTGACGCTTGTGACACCCCAGATACCTGCGCATAGCCACAGCGGGCATATCGTCGGCAGCAACGTTACGGCCGACAAGTCTTCAACGAATGGAACCGTTTTGGCACGGACGCTCACCAGCCCAACCTATGCCGTTACCACCCCGGACACAGCGATGGCCAACGGGACGGTGCAGACAGATTCGACTGGGGGCAGTCAGCCGCATGAGAACCGCATGCCATACCTTGCGATGAACTGGTGTGTTGCGCTGTACGGCGTGTTTCCTTCGCGCAACTAGGTGTGACCTTAACGGGTTATGCAGTGAAGGGCGCGTCGAAAGGCGCGCCCTTTTGTATTCCAGCTCCGCTGCACATATTTTTCGTTCCCCCCTTGTTCTTGTGGAACGTAAGGGGTACATGCTGCTTATGTCGAAAAGGCGGGACCGCCCCTAGGCACTTGGAGGAGAGCGTGCGATGGCTGCTAAATTGAAGCTTGTAAACGACAAGGAAACCAACGTGGACCGTCAAAAGGCGCTCGACGCCGCCCTCGCACAGATCGACCGGGCTTTCGGCAAAGGCTCGGCGATGAAGCTGGGCTCCAAGGAAGCGATGAACGTCGAAGCGATTTCGACCGGCTCGCTCGGGCTCGACATCGCGCTCGGTGTCGGTGGCCTGCCAAAGGGGCGGGTGATCGAAGTCTATGGGCCGGAAAGTTCGGGCAAGACGACACTTGCCCTGCATGTGCTGGCAGAATGTCAGAAGGCCGGCGGAACCGTCGCCTTCGTCGATGCGGAGCACGCACTCGATCCGGTTTACGCCCGCAAGCTGGGCGTGGATATCGACGAACTGATCGTCTCGCAGCCCGATACCGGCGAACAGGCGCTCGAAATCGTCGACACGCTGGTGCGTTCGAACGCGATCGACGTGCTGGTGGTCGACTCGGTGGCTGCGCTGGTGCCGCGCGCCGAAATCGAAGGCGAGATGGGCGATAGCCACGTCGGCCTTCAGGCGCGCCTGATGTCCCAATCGCTGCGCAAGCTTACCGGGTCGATCAACCGTTCCAAGTGCATGGTCATCTTCATCAACCAGCTGCGGATGAAGATCGGTGTCATGTACGGTAATCCGGAAACGACGACCGGCGGTAACGCACTCAAGTTCTACGCATCTGTCCGTCTCG
>PBYQ01000031.1 GCA_002729695.1 Citromicrobium sp.
CTCCACGAACGCCGCCTGTTCCAGATCCTCACCGCAACCGAGGACAAGGCCGAGGGCATGAAAGCCTTCATCGAGAAGCGCGACGGGCAGTGGAAGGGGCGGTAATAGGAGGCGCGGCTTTGCTTCTTGGCGGGCTCGCCACTGCCGGGCTTGCGCCCTGGCAAGTGACCCAGGAAGCAGAGTCCCGCCTTTGGGCCATCAGCAATCGCATGGAGGGTTGGCTCTACGGGATTGGCGGCGTGCTTGCTGCCCTGATCGGAGCCGCAATCCTCTTCGACCAACTCGGGTGACGGAGAGAGAAAAATGAAAATCGCCTTTATCGGCCTCGGCAACATGGGCGGCGGGATGGCCGCGAACCTGGTCAAGAACGGCCACGAAGTGCGCGCGTTCGACCTGTCCGAAGACGCGCTTGCCAAGGCCAAGAGCAATGGCTGCGAGACCTTCACCGATGCCAAGGAAGCCGTGCAGGGCGTCGATGCGGTGGTCTCGATGCTGCCCAATGGCGGGATCGTGAAGTCCGTCTATTCCGACGCCGTGATCGGCCACGCGCCCGAAGGCGCGGCGCTGCTCGACTGCTCGACCATCGACGTCGCCACCGCCAAGGAAGTGACCGAAATGGCGACCGCCAAGGGCTACAAGATGGTCGATGCGCCGGTCAGCGGCGGGATCGCGGCGGCGGACGGCGGTACACTGACCTTCATGGTCGGCGGCACCGAAGAGGCATTCGCGGCGGCTAGGCCGATCCTCGAAGGCATGGGCAAGGCCGTGATCCATGCGGGCGACGCAGGTGCGGGCCAGACCGCCAAGATCTGCAACAACATGTTGCTCGCGATCAGCATGATCGGCGTCGCCGAAGCGATGCAGATGGCAAAGAAGCTGGGTCTCGATCCGCAGAAGTTCTACGAGATTTCATCGCAGTCGAGCGGCTATTGTTGGTCGCTCAACGCTTACACCCCGCTGCCGGGCGTGGGCGTCGAGAGCCCCGCCGACCGCGACTACCAGAGCGGCTTCGCGACCGCGCTGATGCTCAAGGACCTGCGGCTTGCGATGGCTGCGGCGGAAGAGGTCGACGCAGGCGTCCCACTGGGCGCACGCGCGGCGAGCCTGTACGAGGATTTCGCGGGCGCGGGCAACGACGGCCTCGACTTCTCGGCGATCATCAAGACGTACAAATAGTTCGGCCACCTCATCTAACTGCGCCTAGCTCGCGGGCGCGAGCAAGGCTTCGTATCCTTCTCCCACTGGGAGAAGGATGGCGGAGGTTACGCTCGAACGAGCGTTACCGAAACCTGGATGAGGGGGTGCTAAGTGCAGACCTTGCGAACACCCTCCACAACCAATCCGTAGGCGGTCTCCCTCCCCATTGACCCTGCGGAGAAACGGGGAGGATCAGAATTCGTCGAGAATCCGCTCCAGCCATTCGCGCGGAGCCTTACGGCGGCCCACATTGGCGACGAATTCCTGACCTCGGGCGACGCTGCGCAGGCGGCCGCCGGGCAGCCAGCGGTCGCGGCGACCATGGTAGCTCAGCCCACCGGGCTTCAGCCACGCAGGCTTTTGCCATAATGTCAGCGGACCGCCAGGCGCGGTGAGGCGCAGCGCCTCGCTGGCGAAGCGCGCCTGCCTGCCCTCGCCTCCGTAGATCGTGTCGTTGCTGCCGTGCATGCCGAGCACATGCGGGTGGCTGCTACCTTCCAGATGCTCGGGAGTCCCCTCGGCCAGCCGATGCACCGCCGCGACCCGCAGGTAGCCGAAGATGCGGTGATGGCGCTCGCCGTCCTCGCCCGCGAACAGGCCGAAAAACAGGAAGGTATCGCCTACGCCGACGCCCTGATTGGCAAGATGCGTTTGTGCCGCCCCGACCTGCCCGAACAGGCAACGACCATCGCGGGTGAATAGCGGATCGTGATGGCACAGGCTCTCTGCGCCGAAAGCGTCTCGGCTCGCTCGGGCGGCAAGTTCGCCTAGTCCGAGCTCGCCATAGGTCGTCCTCGCGATCCCCTTGGTATCGGGGATCGGCAGGCTGATCGGCTTGCCATCGACGATGGGCGAGGCGCCCCCGCCCGATCCACTGTCGAACCCTTTGCGGCTGAAGACGATCTTCACGCCAGCACCGCCCGCTCGATCAGAACGTCCCGTCGTTAAAGAAGCCTTCGCGAAAGATGTAGGCGGTCTTGCCCTCGTCTTCGCGCACCATGCTGACCTGACCGTGCCAGTCGTAGGTATCGCTGCCCTCGGCCGGGTAACCATACCCCGGTAGCTTTCGCAGCACCTTTGGCGAGCCATCGGGATTCACATCGATACCCAGCTCGGCCAGCTTCTTTGCCACCACGGGCACGGGTTCGGCGAAATACATCTTGGTGATGGTCGGCTCGAGATCGAACGTGACGGGGCTGCGATCCTTGCCCAGGCCGAGCACCTGCAAGCCTTGCCACTGCCCTTCGAAGTCGAGCCGCACTTTCCACAGGCCGTCGTCGCCCTCGGGTTCGACGATCCGCGCGGAGACCATCTTGTCCGTCGTCGGAACCTCGCGCGGACCATTCGAAACGAGCGCCGTGCTGTCGTCGTTCGATTCGAACGAGTAATTGAGCAGCATGCGCGCATCCATTGTCAGGGGCGCGAGCACGTGATCCTCATTCGCATTAAACAACCCCGATAGGTCGGGCCCACGCAGCGGCGCCGGCTCGGCTGCTGCTGGGTCTGCTGCCTTGGCGGACGCCTCCATTGTCGCAGGAGCCGACGTGTCATCCGCCGAAGCCTGTCCGCATCCAGCCGCTAGAAGCGCAAACGCCGCTGTCAGTGGGCCGATCGAGATACGCATTGTCTTCCCTCCCTATCAAAAAACGGGGGAGACAATGCCGAGTGGGCGCGCGCCTTACAAGGCTACTGCCCGCCGACCTCGCTGCGTGCTGCCGCGCCGCCGGGGGCCAGTTCGCCTTCCCACGCAAGGATCGGCTTGCGCGCTGCCTGCGTTTCGTCGAGCCTGCGACGCGGCGCGAAATAGGGCGCGGCCTTCAGGCTCTCGTCGCCGGCCTTCGCCCGCTCGGCCACCGAACGCAGCGCGCCGATGAACTCGTCCAGCCCCGCCTTGCTCTCGGTCTCGGTCGGTTCGATCAGCATCGCGCCGTGGACCACCAGTGGGAAGTACATCGTCATCGGGTGATAGCCCTCGTCGATCAGCGCCTTCGCCAGATCGAGCGTCGACAGCCCCTCGGCAAAGCCCTGATCGCCAAACAGCGCCTCGTGCATGCACGGGCCGCTCTCACCAAACGGCGCGTGGAGCAGATCTTCCAGCGAGCGCAGGATGTAGTTGGCGTTGAGTACCGCGTCTTCCGCGACCTGCGCCAGACCGTCCGCCCCGTGGCTGAGGATGTAGGCGAGCGCGCGGGTGAACATGCCCATCTGCCCGTGGAACGCGGTCATGCGCCCGAAGGCTTTCGTATGATCGTATTCGGCGGCGTTCTCTTCCTCGACCAAGTGCACCACGCCGTCCCTGTCGCGCGCGGTGAACGGCAGTGGGCCATAAGGCGAGAGCGCTTCGGACAGCACCACCGGGCCGGAGCCCGGCCCGCCGCCGCCGTGCGGCGTGGAGAAGGTCTTGTGCAGGTTGATGTGCATCGCATCGACGCCGAGGTCGCCGGGGCGGACCTTGCCGACAATGGCGTTGAAGTTCGCGCCGTCGCAATAGACAAAGCCCCCCGCCGCGTGGACCGCGTCGGAGATTTCCTTCATGTCCCGCTCGAACAACCCGCAGGTGTTGGGGTTGGTGATCATCACCGCGGCCACATCGGGGCCGAGACGTGCCTTCAGCTTCTCCAGATCCACGCGGCCCTCTGCGGTCGCGGGAATATCCTCCACCTCGTAGCCCGCGAAGGCGGCGGTGGCGGGGTTGGTGCCGTGCGCGCTCTCGGGCACCAGCACGACTTTGCGTGCATCGCCGCGCGCTTCCAGAGCTGCACGGATGCACAGAATGCCGCACAGCTCGCCATGCGCGCCCGCCTTGGGGCTCATCGCGACGCCGTGCATCCCAGTCAGCTCGATCAGCCAGAAGGCGAGTTCGTTGATGACTTCGAGCGCGCCGCGCACCGTATCGACCGGCTGGAGCGGGTGGACGTCCGCAAAACCGGACATCCGCGCGACCTTCTCGTTCAGGCGCGGATTGTGCTTCATCGTGCACGAACCGAGCGGGAAGAGCCCGAGGTCGATCGCGTAGTTCTGCCGGCTGAGCCGCGTGTAGTGGCGCACGCATTCGGGCTCGGACAGGCCGGGCAGGCCGATGGTGTCGGTGCGCTCCAGCCCGCCGAGGCGGCTGGGCGCGTCGGCCTGGGATTCGGGCAGGTCGACGCCGGTGGTCTCGGTATGGCCGATCTCGAAGATCAGCGGCTCTTCGAGCATCAGCGCACGGTTGCCGGTGAAGGTCGGGCTTTCGGTGTCCCCAGAGATGGGCGCGCTGGGCTTCCAGCCGGACTTGTTGGGCGCGTTCATGCCAGCACCTCCTTCAGGGCAGCACAGAGGGTATCGATATCCTCCTCGCTCGTGGTTTCGGTGAGCGTGACGAGCAGCCCTTCGGCCAGCGCGTCGTTGCCGGGATAGAGCCGTCCGAGCGAGACGCCCGCGAGGATGCCGTCATCCGCCAGCGTGCGGACGACCTTGCGCGCGTCCTGCCCGATCATCAGCGTGAATTCGTTGAAGAAGCTGTCGTTGAGCACGGTGACGCCGGGCACCGCCGCCAGCTTGTCCGCCGCGAGGCATGCGAGGCGGTGGTTCTCGGCCGCCAGCTGGCGCAGACCCTTCTCGCCCAGCAGGCTCATGTGGACGTTGAAGGCCAGCGCGCACAGCCCGCTATTGGTGCAGATATTGCTGGTCGCCTTCTCGCGCCGGATATGCTGCTCTCGCGTCGAAAGCGTGAGCACGAAGCCGCGCTTGCCCTCGGCATCCTGCGTTTCGCCGCAGAGGCGACCGGGCATCATGCGCACATGCTTGGGGTCGCGCACCGCGAACAGGCCGAGATAAGGCCCGCCGAACTGGAGACCGACGCCCAGCGCCTGCCCTTCGCCCACCACGATGTCCGCGCCCATCTCGCCCGGCGACTTCACCGCACCCAGCGCAACAGGTTCCAGATTGACCGCGATCACCAGCGCGCCCTTGGCATGCGCGGCTTCGCTGATCTTTTCGAGGTCGGACAGCCGCCCGAGAATGTCCGGGTACTGCACGACGACGCACGAGGTATCCTCGTCGATCCGGCCGATCAGCCCGTCAAGATCGGGCGATCCCTGCAGCGTCGGCAGCGCGTCGGCAATCTCGTCCTCGGTGAACTTCGCCATGGTCCGCACGACCTCGGCGTAGTGCGGGTGCAGCGCGCCCGAGAGGACGACCTTCTTGCGCTTGCCGCGCGCGATCCGGCCCGCCATCGCGATCGCTTCCCAGCACGCGGTCGAGCCATCGTACATGCTCGCATTGGCGACCGCGCAACCATAGAGGCGTGCGACCTGCGTCTGGAACTCGAACAGCATCTGCAACGTGCCCTGCGCGATCTCGGGCTGATACGGCGTATAGGCGGTCAGGAACTCGCCGCGCTGGATAATGTGATCGACGCTGGCGGGCACATGGTGGCGATAGGCCCCCGCGCCGAGGAAGAACGGCGCGTCGCCCGCCGCGAGGTTCTTCTTGGAGAGCGCGCGCATGTGCCGTTCCACCGCCATCTCGCTGGCATGCATCGGCAGGCCCTCGATCGGGCCTTTGAGCCGGGCGTGTTCGGGCACATCGACGAACAGGTCGTCGATGCTGGACGCACCGACTTTGGCGAGCATCTCGCCGCGATCGGCATCGGTCAGGGGGAGGTAGCGCATTGAAACTCCTTAGCCCCTCCCGCCTGCGGGAGGGGAGCGAGACTTGGGCCGCGAAGCGGTCTTAGTCGCAGCGGGGTGGGCCTACGGGCCCATGCCCACCCCTGCCCCTCCCGCGAGCGGGAGGGGAGATCGGCATCACAGCCCCTCGACGAAACTCTTGTAGGCGGCTTCGTCCATCAGGCCTTCCAGCTCGCTTTCGTCGGCGATGGTCAGCTTGAAGAACCAGCCGTCTTCCTCGGGCGAGGTGTTCACCAGCGCGGGGTCTTCTTCGAGCGCGGAGTTCACTTCGATCACCGTGCCGCTGATCGGCGCATAGACGTCGCTCGCCGCCTTCACGGACTCGACCACCGCCGCGTCCTTGCTCTTTTCCAGTTCGGCGCCTTCATCGGGCAGTTCGACGAACACGATGTCGCCCAGCTGCTCCTGCGCATATTCGGTGATGCCGACCGTCGCGGCTTCGCCTTCGACTTCGATCCACTCATGATCTTCGGTGTAGTAACGGGACATTTGCTAGCTCCCCCGGAAATAGCGGTGTTGGACAAAGGGCATTTTCGCGACGCGCGCGGGCAGACGTTTGTTCCGGACCTGCACTTCGAGCGCGGTTCCTGCTTCGGTATAGGCGGAATCGACATAACCCATCGCGATCGGATGGCCCAGCGTGGGCGAGAAGCCGCCGCTGGTGACGACGCCGATCTGGGTATCGCCCGCGAAAATCTCCGCACCTTCGCGCGCAGGCAAACGGCCTTCGAGCGTCAGCCCGACCCACTTGCGCGGCGTGCCTTCCACAATCTCGCGATTGATGCGCTCGGCACCGGGGTAGCCACCCTCAGTGCGGCGCCGCTTGTTGATGCCGAAGATCAGCCCGGCCTCGATCGGGCTCGTCTCGGGCGACAAGTCGTGGCCGTAGAGCGGCAGGCCCGCTTCGAGCCGCAGCGAATCGCGCGCGCCGAGGCCGATGGGCTTCACCTCAGGCTCACCGCAAAGCAGCGTGGCGATCTCTTCCGCAGCATCGGCGGCGATCGAAATCTCGAACCCGTCTTCGCCGGTGTAGCCAGCACGCGCGATGGTCACATCGTGGCCCGCGATGGTGTACTGCCCGAACTTCATGAAGGTCAGCGCAGACAGCGGGTATTCGCCCGTGGCATGCCGCGCCAGCGCATCCGCCGCCTTGGGCCCCTGCAGGGCGAGCAGCGCGCGGTCTTCGAGGTGGTTGAGCGTGATGTCGTCGGGCAGCTGTTCGCGCAGGTGGCCGATATCGTCCCACTTGGTCGCGCCGTTGACCACCAGATAGAGATGCTCGGGCCAGCGCGAGACCATCAGGTCGTCGAGCACGCCGCCATTCTCGTCGAGCAGCAGCGAATAGCGTTGCTGGCCGAGCTTCAGCGTCGAAAGGTCGATCGGCAGCACGGCTTCCACCGCAGCGTCGAGATCGGGGCCGGAGAGCAGCAGCTGGCCCATGTGCGACACGTCGAACAGGCCCGCGCTGGTGCGCGTCCACTCGTGCTCGGCAACGATGCCTTCGTACTGAATCGGCATTTCGTAGCCCGCGAAGGGCACCATCCGCGCGCCTTGCGCGCGGTGCCACGCATCCAGCGGCAGGCTCATGATTTGTTCGGGCGTTTCTTCTTCGCTCATCATTCAATATCCGACAGCTGCGGGAAGACGCGCGATCCCCGCGCATCCTTGCCGCCTGCCCCCTCTGTCGGAATACCTGAGAGCTTACCCCTTCGGTGGTCGCTGGCAGTGCCAGAGACGCTTTCCAGAGTGTCCAATCGGCGCGCGCGGTTCGCTTGCCTGAGAGTTTCCGGGGCGGTTGCTCCTTCGGCGCCGCCAGCCCGAAAGCCGGCGATCTCTCCCGCGCGCTCCGCCGCAGAATCGCTTCTGCGGAGAACACCCCTGCCCTGCGCGAATCGCCCGTCAGCGTCAATCGCCCATGATCCACAAAAGGTAGATTGCCGACAGGACGATCCAGCTGCCGTCGAGGGTCTTCAACCGGCGCGCACCCAGCCACAAGGCGATCGGCCGCGCGAAGAACGCACCCAGCACCGCTCCCGGTGCGGCAAGGACAACCACCTCCCACGGCATCGTGCCCGCATTTATGTGCCATACACTGCCCGCGATCACGCTGACCGCTGAGATCACGCAGGCCGCACCGGTGCACAGCAGCACGGGGTAGTGGCGGATGAACAGGTAGAGCGCCACGAGTTCGCCGATCCCGACCGAAAAGAGCGCGGTGATCGCACCGCCGGGTACCGCCAAAACCAGCAGGACGAACAGATCGACAGGCGCAAGGCTGGCTCGCTCAGGCCGCTCGCGGTTCACGGTCCATGTGGTTGCTATCAGTGCAAGGCCGAGCAGGATCGAGAAGCTCTTGTACCCAGTCAGCACCGCCTGCGCATCGAAAGGTGCCAGCCGCTGCGTCGCGAGCATGGCGGGCAGCGAGAGCACGAGCACCGCCGCGACGACCAAGGCGAAATCGCGAGGCTGGACCGGCGCGGTCTGCGATCCCGGTGCCAGAGGCGGCTGATGCAGCAAACGGTCGCTCCAGCGCAATGCGCCCATCGTCATGCCGAAGCTCTGGATCCCCATCGAGGCGGCGACGACATGCAGCGGGTCGAGCGCCATGATCCCGTGTTCGCGCAGTGCGTTGAACACGGGCACGAACACCACCCCGCCGCCAGTGCCCGATGTATTGGCGATAATCGCGCCCAGCGTGCCGACCGGCGGCAAGAACCACAACGCGCGCAGCAGCTCGATATCGAGCGGTACCTGCAGCCAGATCGCCGCGTAAAGCGCGAGGAGCACCATGCCGCCGATGAGCGGCAGGCGGTCTCGCGCGATCGCTGAAGTACCCTCGCCCCCCGGCTTCATCAGCGCCAGCGGCTCCTGATTGGCATGTCGGGCGAATAATAATTGAGATACTGCACCAGCCGCGGGCGGTCCGAGCGATTGGGACTCGCCGCGTGCGGCAGGTCCTGCCGCCAGATGATCAGGTCGCCTGCCTTGCCTGCGACCATATGCTGCTCATCCGAGAGATCGACCTTGCGCGGGTCGGCGTCGCCGAGCCCATCCAGCCACGCGTCGATCCTGCGGTGGAACCCCGGCACGCAGCGAAACGCGCCCTGATCGGCCGCCGTGTCGGTGAGGTAAAGCACGCCCTGCGTGCCGAATGGGATCGGCTGCGCCAGGCTCACGTCCCAGTGGATGCCCGACCCGGCGAAGGGCCATTCATCGGTCTCGGGCGGGTTGAAGCCCATCCGGTCGATCGTCACCCACAGGTTTTCGGTGCCCCACAGCTGGGCGAAGGCCTTGTGGATGCGCGGGCTACGCCGCGCCGCCTCGATCGTCGGGTGCTGGAAATCCGGGACCATGATCCCGTTGGTTTTCGCCCGATACCAGCTTGCGCGGTCATCGGGCGAAGCGCCGACCGTCTCCCACACATGCTCGCGTAGCGCCGAGACTTCTTCCGGTGCGATCGCATCGGGCACCACGACGTATCCCTGCGCGTCCCAGAAGGCCATCGCCTCCGCGTCGAGCACCGGCTCCATCGCCGCGATGGCCGCAAGCTGTTGGCGCGCCGCCTTGTTGGGTGCGCACTCCATCAGCCAGCCGTGGTAGCGCGAAAGCAGAGCGGGATCGGGCGGTCCGGCAGTCTCGACGATCCACTCGCAGAACCGATCATAGGAGGGATGTTCGCCGTAGAGGAATTCGTAGACCTGCTGATTGCCGAGCCCGAGCGTGTCGAGCAGCACCTTGCCGACCATTTCCTGCAACGGCATTGCGCCCTGCGCGTGCGAGGCCCAGAATTCCTCCAGGCAAGCGACTTCGGGCAAGTCAGGCCTGGCCGTCTGCGTCAGTCGAGATTGGGCCTGAGCCATCGCTCCGCTGTAGCCAAATCGACGCCACGGCGCACCGCATAATCTTCCAGCTGGTCGCGCCCGATCCGCGCGACGCCGAAATACTCCGCTTCGGGATGCCCGAAATAGAGCCCGCTGACCGCAGCAGTGGGCCACATCGCGAAATTCTCGGTCAGCGTGAGGCCGGTATTGGCCTCGGCATCGAGCATCTCGAACAGCATCGGCTTGAGCGAGGGATCGGGACATGCGGGGTAGCCGGGCGCGGGGCGGATGCCGCGATATTCTTCCTTGATCAGCGCGTCGTTGGTCAGCTGTTCGTCGGGCGCATAGCCCCACAGATCGGTCCGCACATGCTTGTGCAGCCGCTCCGCGAAGGCCTCTGCAAAGCGGTCTGCGAGCGACTTGAGCAGGATGTCGGAATAGTCGTCCTTGTCGGCGATGAACTTGCGTGAAGGCTCGTCGATCCCGTGGATGCCGACCGCGAAACCGCCGATCCAGTCGCCCGCGGGGTCGATGAAGTCGGCAAGGCACATATTCGCGTGATCGCGGCTCTTCTTGATCTGCTGGCGCAGCATGGGGAGCACAACATGCTCCTCGTTGCGATCGAGATAGACCGTGATGTCGTCGCCATCGCGCGCGCAGGGCCACAACCCGCACACGCCGCGCGCGGTCAGCCATTTCTCATCGATGATCCGGTCGAGCATCGCGTTGGCATCGTCGAACAGCGTGCGCGCGGTTTCGCCGACCACCTCGTCGTCGAGGATTTTCGGGAAATTGCCGTGCAGCTCCCACGCGCGGAAGAATGGCGTCCAGTCGATATACTCGCGCAGGTCCGCCAGCGACCAGTCGTCGAACACATGGAGGCCCGGCTGCACCGGCGGCGCGGGCTTGTCCGAATAGAACGGGTCGTAGTGGTTGGCGCGCGCCTCCTCGAGCGTGAAGAGCGGGTTCTTGGTCTTGCCCTCGCGCGCTTCGCGCACCTTCACATATTCGCTGGCCGTATCGCCCACGAAGCTGTCGCGCTGGGTATCGGACAAAAGGCGTGACGCCACCCCGACCGCGCGGCTCGCGTCGAGCACGTGGATCACCGGGCCTTCGTAGGCCGGGTCGATCCTGAGCGCGGTGTGCACCTTGCTGGTGGTCGCCCCGCCGATCAGCAGCGGGATCGTCATCTGCGCGCCCTGCATCTCCTCGGCGACAGTCACCATCTCGTCGAGCGAGGGAGTGATCAGGCCCGACAGGCCGATGATATCCGCCTTGTTGTCGTTCGCCGCCTTCAGGATGTCGCTCCACGGCACCATCACGCCAAGGTCGATCACGTCGTAGCCGTTGCACTGGAGCACGACGCCGACGATGTTCTTGCCGATATCGTGGACGTCGCCCTTCACGGTCGCCATCACGATCTTGCCCTTGGTCTTCTGCTCGGCTTCGGGAAGCTTGTCCTTCTCCGCCTCGATATAGGGGATCAGGTGGGCGACCGCCTTCTTCATCACGCGCGCCGATTTCGCCACCTGCGGCAGGAACATCTTGCCCGAACCGAACAGGTCGCCGACCACGTTCATTCCGTCCATCAGCGGGCCTTCGATCACCTCGATCGGGCGACCGCCGCGCGCATCGGTGGCGGCGCGCATTTCCTCGGTGTCGTCGACGATATGCGCGTCGATGCCTTTGACCAGCGCATGCTCCAGCCGCTTTTCGACCGGCCAGCCGCGCCATTCGGCGGCTTCCTTCTCCGCCTTCTGGTCCTTGCCCTTGTAGCTTTCGGCGAGCGCGATCAGCCGCTCGGTCGCGGTCTCTTCGCCCGGCACATCGCGATTGAGGATCACGTCCTCGCACGCTTCGCGCAAGGTCGGGTCGATCTGGTCGTAGATGTCGATCTGGCCTGCGTTGACGATCGCCATGTCGAGCCCGGCGGGGATCGCGTGGTACAGGAAAACCGAGTGCATCGCGCGGCGCACGACCTCGTTGCCGCGGAAGCTGAAGGAGAGGTTGGAGAGCCCGCCGCTGGTCTTGGCATGCGGACACGCGGCCTTGATCTCCTTCACCGCTTCGAGGAAATCGAGCCCGTAGCGGTCGTGCTCCTCGATCCCCGTCGCGACCGCGAAGATATTGGGGTCGAAGATGATGTCTTCGGGCGGGAAGCCGATTCCGGTCAGCAGCTTGTAGGCGCGCTTGCAGATTTCGACCTTGCGCTCCTTGGTGTCGGCCTGGCCGACCTCGTCGAACGCCATGACCACGGCGGCCGCGCCGTAATCCATGCACAGTCTTGCATGGGCGAGGAATTCCTCCTCGCCTTCCTTCATCGAAATCGAGTTCACGATCGGCTTGCCCGAGACGCATTGCAGGCCGGCCTCGATCACATGCCATTTCGAGCTGTCGACCATCACCGGCACGCGCGCGATATCGGGCTCGGCACCGATCAGCTTGAGGAAGGTGGTCATCGCGTGAACCGCGTCGAGCAGGCCTTCGTCCATGTTGACGTCGATCACCTGCGCGCCGTTCTCGACCTGCTGGCGCGCGACCTCCACGGCGGCGGCGTAGTCGCCCTCCATGATCAGCTTCTTGAACCGGGCGGAGCCGGTCACATTGGTCCGCTCGCCGATATTGACGAAGTTGGCGATATTTTGCTCGGTCATGATTTAAGTCCGGTCCAGATCGCGGGCGAGAACGACATCGTCGTACAGCGTGCCGCCGACGTCGAAGCGACGCGTGCCGATCTGGCGAAATCCCTGTTTGGTGTAGAATCCGATGGCGCGGTGATTGTCGTCCTTCACGCCCAGCAGCAGGCGCGCATGGCCCGCCGCACCCGCGAGAGCGGCGTCCAGCAGGCGGGCGGCGAGACCGCTGCCGTGAAAGCGTGAGAGGAGGTAGATCTTCTTTAGCTCGACATCGCCCTCGCGCGCGGCGTCGAGTTCGGGCGCGGTGAGCAAGGCATAGCCGATCGGCGCGCCGTCCAGCTCGGCCAGCCAGGCCCGCGCCCCGCCTTTCAGCAGTCCGCTCAGATAGGCGGGCGCGTGGCGCTTCTGGCAATGGGTGACGAGCGCGTCGCCCGAAATCATTCCGGCAAAGGTTTCGAGGAAGGTCGCATCGGAAACCAGCGCCAGCCGTCCGGCATCCTCGCCGACGGCCTCGCGCACAATCACTCGCTCCAAAGCGGCATCGCTCATGCAGCGATCTCGAAGGGCTCGAGGCCGGCGAGGCGCATGACGGTGGGGGGCTCGGGCAGTTCACGCGGGGGAAGCCCGACGACAGCCTTGGCCATCGCGGCGATATGCTCGGGCGTCGAGCCGCAGCAGCCGCCGAGGATGTTGACCTGGCCCTTGTCCGCCCAGGCCTTCACCAGCGCTGCGGTGGTGTCGGGTTCTTCGTCGTACTCGCCCAGTTCGTTGGGCAGGCCTGCGTTCGGATAGACCATCACCAGCGTATCGGCGAGTTTGGCGAGCAGCTGCACATGCGGGCGCAGCTGTTCCGCGCCGAAGCTGCAATTGAGCCCGATCGTCACCGGCCTTGCATGGCGCACCGAGTGCCAGAACGCCTCGACCGTGTGACCCGACAGGTTGCGGCCCGAAAGATCGGTCAGCGTCATGCTCATCATGATCGGCACCTCGCGGCCAAGCTCGCGCTCCAGCTTCTTCACCGCGAAGATGCCCGCCTTGGCGTTGAGCGTGTCGAACACGGTCTCGATCAGGATGAAGTCCGCCCCGCCCTTCACCAGTCCGGCGGCCTGCTGCCGATAGACTTCGACTAGATGATCGAAGGTGATCTCGCGATAGCCCGGGTCCTCGACATCGGGCGAGAGCGACAGGGTCTTGTTGGTCGGGCCGATCGCGCCCGCGACGAAGCGGGGGCGACCGTCCTTCGCCGCGTATTCGTCCGCCAGCTCGCGCGCGATGCGGGCGGATTCCACATTGATCGCGTCGACCTTGTCTTCCGCCTTGTAATCCGCCTGGCTGATCGTGTTGGCGGAGAAGGTGTTGGTCGAGACGATATCCGAACCCGCATCCAGATAGGCGCGGGTAATGTCCGCAATCACGTCGGGGCGAGTGAGCGCAAGAATGTCGTTATTGCCCTTCTGGTCGGCGGGCAGGTTCAGATCGCCCGCATAATCCGCCTCGGACAGCTTGCGGTTCTGGATCTGCGTGCCGAACGCGCCATCCGAAATGAGTACGCGCTTGGCAGCTTCGGCGAGCAGGCATTCTCTTGCATTGGTCATGCTGCGTTCTCCCTGGGCCGCATGCCGAGCAGATGGCAGATCGCGTAGGCGAGGTCGGCACGGTTGAGTGTATAGAAATGATAGTGGCGAATTCCGCCCGCGTAGAGCCGACGGCACATTTCTGCAGCGATCGTCGCCGAAACCAGCTGTCGCGCGGCGGGGCGCCGGTCGAGCCCTTCGAACAGGTTGTCCATCCACTGCGGGATTTCAGCGCCGCACTGCCCGGCGAATTCGCGCGCCTTGGCGACATTGGTAATCGGCAGGATGCCGGGCACGATCGGCACATCGATCCCCGCCTTGTCGGTCTTTTCCAGAAACGCGAAGAATGTTTCGGGCGAGAAAAAAAACTGCGTAATCGCACGATCCGCGCCCGCATCGATCTTGCGCTTCAGGTAGTCGATCTCCGCCTGGGGGCTTTGCGCGTCGGGGTGGCATTCGGGATAGGCGCTGACCGAGATTTCGAAATCGGCGACCTCTTTCAGCCCGCGCACCAGCTCTTCGGCGTTGGCATAGCCATCGGGGTGCGGTTCGAACGGGCCGAGCGTGCCGTCTTCGCGCGGCATGTCGCCGCGCAGCGCGACGATGTGGCGCACACCCGCTTCCCAATAGTGCTCGGCGATCCGCTGAGTCTCTTTCCTCGACGCATCGACACAGGTGAGGTGCGCTGCTGCAGGTATCCCGGCCTCGGCAATGATCCGGGCCACGGTCTTGTGCGTCCGCTCGCGCGTCGAACCGCCCGCACCATAGGTCACCGAGACGAATTGTGGGCCAAGCGGCTTCAGCTCGGTGACGGCATCCCACAGCTGCGCCTCCATCTTCTCGCTCTTGGGCGGGAAGAATTCGAAGCTGACGTCGATGTCGCCCGGCAGGCCGCCGAACAGGGGTTCGCTGGCAGAGCGCGATGCATCACGGTTCCCGTCGTGCGAATGATTGGTCCGGCCGGTCATCTTGCCGCCCTCCTTGTTGTGTTATGGGCACCGAGCGGGTCGATGCGCCGCGCGACCCAGATCGTCACCGCCAGCGTATCCCCCTCCAGAGTGACGGGCGCAGTCGGCTCAAAGCCGGTCTGCCGAAGGGCATCGGCCAGATGATCGTCCTCGAACCCCAGCCGGGTGTGCTGGAAGCGTTCGCGCAATTCCTCGTGCTCGTGCGCCGCGAAATCGACGATCGCGATCCTCCCGCCGGGGCGCAGGACGCGCGCCGCCTCGCGCAGCGGCACCAGCGGATCGGCCGCGTAGTGGAGCACCTGGTGGAACAGCACGGTATCGAAGCTTGATCCGTCGAAAGGAAGAGACAGGAAATCGCCCTGTACCAGCTCGATCTTGTCGGCGGGCAGATGCTGCAGCTTCGCGCGGGCCACGCGCAGCATCTCGAGGCTCTTGTCCAACGCGACGATGCGCGACGCGTCGGTGGTGAAGATTTCCGCCATCCGCCCGGTGCCCGTGCCGATATCGAGCATTTCGCCCAGTGGCTCTTCGGCGAGCGCGGAACGCAGCGCCGCCTCGACCTGATCGTCGGGGCTGTGACGTCGCCTGAGGTCGTCCCACTCGTCGGCATGCGCTTCGAACCACTCGGCCGCCTTGCCTTCGCGCGCCCGCCGGATGGCCGAGAGCTGGCGACGGTCTTCCTCGCACTGCGCCGCAAATTCCTGGTCTTCCAATTCGGCGATGGAAAGCAACCGCGCGACCGATGCGGTCAGCGGCGATTCGCCTACGGTATCCGTCGCCGCGCGCAGGTATATCCAGCTCCCTTCGCGCCGTCGGACCGCGAGCCCCGCGTCGCACAGGATCGACGCATGGCGCGAGACGCGCGGCTGGCTTTGCTGGAGCACTTGCGAGAGTTCGCCCACTGCGAGCTCCATCGTGCCCAGCAGCCGCATGATCCGCAGCCGGGTGGTATCGCCGAGCGCGCGCAAGATGGCTTCGATCCGCATGGGAACCGACATATAAAGATATTTTTATATCTACAAGTCTTGCTCGCAGATAGTGCGTCGCGAAGCCGGTCTAGCGCCCTTCGATCTGACGCAGCAGTCGCAATTGCGCCGCGCCCAAGTCGCTTAGCCGCCAGCTTTCTTCCTCCCCGTCCCCATCGCGCAAAATGAGCCCCTCGGCGAGGAGGCGAGCAGTATCCGCATCGCTCGGTCGGTCGCCGGCGGGCATGACCCGACCGTAGCGCCCGCTGTGATAGATCAGCGGTTCGGCAGGCGTGCGCTCGAAATCGACCACCTCGCCGAGGAAGATCGCATGATCGCCGCCCTCGTATTCGAACTTGGCGGTGCAGCCGAAGCGCGCCGCGCAATTCTCGATCCGGGGTGCGCCTTCGGGCCCGCTACCGCAATCGAGCCCCTCGAACTTGTCGGACCCACGGCTCGCGAAGCGGTTCGACAGGTCCTGCTGGTCCGCCGCGAGCACATGCACCGCCCACGCCTTCGCGGTGCGAAACACGGGCAGGTTGCGGCTGCCGAGCGAGAGACTCCACAAGACCATCGGCGGGTCGAGCGAAACAGAGTTGAAGCTGTTGGCGGTCAGCCCGGTCGGCCGCCCTTCCCCGTCATAGGTGGTGACGATCGTCACCCCGGTCACAAAAGTGCCGAGCGCATCGCGAAAGGCGGATTGATCGATCACGGTTCAAGCGCCTAGGCAGGCGCGAACCCGAGCGCAAGGCACCATCGGCCCGGCGCATGCATTGGTAACACGCAACATCCCCCGGATCAGGAGAGCAATTCCATGAAAACTCGCGCCGCCGTCGCCTTCGAAGCAAAGCAGCCGCTCGAAATCGTCGAACTCGATCTGGAAGGCCCCAAGGCGGGCGAAGTGCTGATCGAGATCAAGGCGACCGGGATCTGCCACACCGATGCCTACACGCTCGACGGGCTCGACAGCGAAGGCCTGTTCCCCAGCGTGCTCGGCCATGAAGGCGCCGGCATCGTGCGCGAGGTCGGCCCGGGCGTGACATCCGTGAAGGAAGGCGACCACGTGATCCCGCTTTACACGCCCGAATGCCGCCAGTGTAAAATGTGCCTGTCGGGCAAGACCAACCTGTGCAGCGCGATCCGCGAGACGCAAGGGAAAGGCCTGATGCCCGACGGGACGACGCGGTTCAGCTATCAGGGCAAGCCGATCTATCACTACATGGGCTGCTCGACCTTCTCGAACTTCACCGTGCTGCCCGAAATCGCGGTCGCGAAGATTCGCGAGGACGCGCCGTTCCACACCAGCTGCTATATCGGCTGCGGCGTGACCACGGGCGTCGGCGCGGTGGTCAACACTGCCGATGTGCGCCCGGGCGACAATGTCGTGGTGTTCGGCCTCGGCGGGATCGGTCTCAACGTCATCCAGGGCGCACGCATGGCGGGGGCCGACCGGATCGTGGGCGTCGACATCAATCCCGACAAGAGGCCCTACGCCGAACATTTCGGGATGACCGATTTCGTCAATCCGAAGGATGTCGACGATGTCGTCGCCCACCTCGTCCAGATGCTCGACGGCGGGGCGGACTATTCGTTCGATTGCACCGGCAACACCGACGTGATGCGCCAGGCGCTCGAATGCTGTCACAAGGGCTGGGGCACCTCGATCATTATCGGCGTCGCCGAAGCGGGCAAGACGATCGAGACGCGGCCCTTCCAGCTGGTGACGGGGCGCAACTGGCGCGGCACCGCGTTCGGCGGGGCCAAGGGCCGTACCGATGTGCCCAAGATCGTCGACTGGTACATGGACGGCAAGATCCAGATCGACCCGATGATCACCCACGTCCTGAAGCTGGAAGAGATCAACAAGGGCTTCGACCTGATGCACTCGGGCGAAAGCATCCGCAGTGTGGTGGTCTACGACTGATGGCCGTGCCGTCCCCCACCAAGGTCAGCCTGGCCGAAAAGTTCGACCTGTTTTCCGAGCGGTGGGCACCCCGTCTCGCTGCTCGCTACAATGGCAACGAAGTCCGGCTTGCGCGGGTCGAGGGAGAGTATCACTGGCATAGCCACCCTGAATCGGACGAACTCTTCCTGGTGGTTGAGGGCGAGCTCGACATCGAGTTTCGCGACCGCGTCGAACACCTTGCGCAAGGCGATCTGATCGTCGTTCCACGTGGGATCGAACACCGGCCCTGCGCCCGCTCGGGCGAGGCGAAACTGCTGGTGATGGATGCCGACGGCACCGCCAATACCGGCGATGCCGCAACCGCCTTCATTCCTCTGGAGATCTAGCGTGACGATAGAAAACGTCAGCGAAAACCGCAGCCACGGCGGCACGCAGGGCGTCTACAAGCACGCTTCGGCCGAGACCGGCACCGATATGACCTTCTCGGTCTTCGTGCCGCCGCAGGCGCAGGACCGCGCCTGCCCGGTCCTGTGGTATCTGTCGGGGCTCACCTGCACGCACGCCAATGTGACCGAGAAGGGCGAATACCGGGCAGCCTGCGCGCAGGCCGGGATCATCTTCGTCGCGCCCGATACCAGCCCGCGTGGAGCGGGCGTTGCCGATGACGACGCCTATGACATGGGACAGGGCGCGGGCTTCTATGTCGATGCGACGCAGGAACCGTGGACCCCGCATTTCCGGATGCGCAGCTATGTCGAGCGCGAACTGCCCGCGCTGATCGCCGAGCATTTTCCGGTCGACATGGATCGGCAGGGGATCACCGGCCACTCGATGGGCGGGCACGGTGCGCTGACCATCGGATTGCGCAATCCCGCAACCTTCCGCTCGATCAGCGCCTTCGCGCCGATCGTCAGCCCGCTCAACTGCCCATGGGGGGAAAAGGCGCTGTCGGGCTATCTTGGCGATGACCGCGCCGCGTGGCGCGAATACGACGCGTGCGCTCTGATCGAGGATGGCGCACGTGCCGATGCGCTGCTGGTTGACCAGGGCACCGGCGACCAGTTCCTCGAAGAGCAGCTGAAGCCCCAATTGCTGGCCGATGCCTGCAAGGATGCGAACATTCCGCTGACGCTCAACCTGCGCAGCGGCTACGATCACAGCTATTACTTCATTTCGAGCTTCATGGCCGATCACGTGGCATGGCACGCGCGGCGGTTGAAAGCCTGAACGTCTGCCCGATCAGGTGCCGACGAGCCGCGGGCTGATCGGCTCGGCCACCACCTTCTTTTTCGCCAGCGGCGGTGCGGCGAGGACCTGGTTCTTGCCTGCCGCCTTGGCGTCGTAGAGCGCCTGGTCGGAGGCGGAGAGCAGATCGGACGCCGACTTGGCGGATTCGGGCAGCGACGCCACGCCGATCGACGCGGCGACGTTGCAGCCGTGTTGGTCGGATAGCAGCTCGATCCGCGCACGGACCTGTTCGGCGCGCATCATCGCATCGTCGACGCCGCAATCGGGCAGGATCACCAGCAGTTCCTCGCCGCCATAGCGGCATACGACGTCCGACGGACGCAGCGCGCCCACGACCTGCGCGGCAACATCCTTGAGCACCGCGTCGCCCTTCGCATGGCCATGCTCGTCGTTCAGCACCTTGAAGTTGTCGAGGTCGATCATCAGCACGGATGTCGGCTGGTTCTGACGGTGCGCGAGCGAGATGAACCGGTCGAGCGTGTCTTCCATATAGCGGCGGTTGTAGAGCCCGGTCATCGGATCGCGCAGCGACTGCGTGCGCAGCTGTTCGCGAAGCGAAATGTTGGACAGCGCGAGCGAGGTCGAATCGGCCAGCGCGCGGGCGATCCGCTGCGCGCGTTCGACATTGTGACACTTGCCGCCCCGGTCGCCGAGAACCAGCAGGCCGAATACCTGGCCGCGCGCCATCATCGGAACCTCGATGCTCGCGACGTCGCCGATATAGTGCGAACAGCAAAGCGACTGCTCGTGCGGATTGTTGACGTGATCCTTGCCACGCTTGAGCGCCCAGCAGTTTGCCGGCACCAGGCTTTCGGCGGGCTCGTAGGCTTCGGGCATGTCCCAGCTGCCAACCAGATCGAGCCGGTCGCGCGAATTATTGAAGACGTAGAGCGCCACACCGCAGCCCGGCAGCAGCTTGCGGCTGGTCGCGCGCAGCACCTGCGCGGCATCGGCGTTGCTGTCCGCCGCCTGCAGCGTGTCGGTCATCGCGAACAGTTCTTCGATCTGTTCCTGCGTCTGGTTGATGGCAACGAGGCGCGACGCTTTTTCCGCATTCTGAGCGCGCCTGACCCAGCCGATCGCGATGCTCATCACGAGCGCGAGGGCGATATGTCCGGCGCCGAACACCAGCAGCAGATTGGTCCACATAGGGCTGAGCAGAGCCACCCCGAGGAACGCTGCCAAAGCGAGCACCAACGCATAGCGCAGTACCACCTGCACGGCGACGTAAGCGAACGTGCCGTTTCGGCCGTGAAAAAGCGTGTCTGGCAGCCTCATACAGTCCCTCCTGAAAATCTGGCTAATCCAGAAGAGTAAAACAGAGCTTAACCAACCAGCCGTTTCATCTTTAATTTCAGGTTACTTAGCGGAGCGAATCGCAGGGCTGGACAAATAGGGAGAGCGACCGATTCGTCCCGTTCCAACGACGCCAGGCAAGTGCGAAAGGGGAGGCCGAGCACTGATACGGGGGCTGTTTCAAACTTTTTCACTCGCCCCAATCTTGCCGCAATTTGCGATGCGACTCGCCGGATAAGCGTCGATTCATCGACGGTGGATAACGCTTCATCGCATATTGACACATTTATGCCTTAATCGAGCAGACAGAAACCGGCGTGCACCACCGATCGCGGAAGATTGGCAAAAGGTACACGAACGATGACGAACGCAGTTCTCTTGCTCTGGGATAGCTGGAGCATTCTCGGCCGCGTGGTGACGCTGATCGCGATCGCGATCCTCGTGTTGGGATTGGAAAATCTCGCCATCAAACTCATTGCGGATATTCAGGGCTGGCGCCGGCGCGGCTCGGAACCCACGGTAGAGATGCTGCGCCGTAAGCAGGAAGACGGCACCGCGATCCTGATCCTCATCACCCGGTCCGCGCCACTGGCCGGCACAATGCTCGCCCGGATCAAACGCACGCTCGAGTACGAGAACTACACGATCTTCGTCGGTGTCCGCTCGATCGACACGCAGGCCGTCGCAGCCATCCGTCGCGAAGCGCGGATCGACAGCAGGGTGCGGCTTTGCCTGTTCGAAGAGCACGAGGCGCCATCGCAGGCACACGCGCTCAACGCTTTGCTCGCGGCCGTGCGCCAGTTCGAACATCGGCACGACGTCGATTTCCGCACCTATTTTCTGCAGGGCCCGGAATCGATCGTCCACCCGCTCTCGCTCAAGCTCGCCAACTGGCACTGCGAATTCGCCAGCGTGGTGCAGCTGCCCGTGCTCACGAACCCGCGCGGCCCCACGTCGATGACCGGCGGTGCCGGGTTCGACGATCTGGGAGAGCACCGTGCCCGCGAAACCGTGCTGCGCGCGCGCGTGGTCCGCAACGTACCCGTACGGCAGACGGGCCTCGCCCTTCGGCGCGACGCGATCTGGGCGCTCAAGCTGCATGGCGATGTTTTCGATAACCGGAGCGAGTGCCCCGTGTTCGATGCCGTCCAGCGCCTTGGCGAGCGCGGCTACCTAGCGACATACGTGTGGCAGCGCGACGAGGACAAAGCTGTCATCGCGGTCGAGGAATTGTCCCCGCGCGCGCTTGGCGATGCAGTGCAGGACCGGGCACAGCGCCTTTCGGCAACGGCATTGTCCGGCTGGCGTCCGATCGGCAGCGCGCATGGCAGCCTGTGGACCCATTACTTCAACTACCGCGACCGCCGGATCGTCCCTGTCGCCGCGACGCTTACCTGTGCTGCACTCGCCGGACTGGCTGCCGGAGCCCTGCTGCTGGCAGGCCACTTTACTCCTGGTTTCGAGAGCATGCCCGCATTGATCGAATCGCCGTGGGTGTTCGCCCTGCTGGCCATCGATGCAGCATTGCTGGGGGCCGCATTGATAGAGCGGGTGGTGCAGACCGGACGCACCCGGGGCCTACGGAGCGCAGCACTGCTCCCGCTCAACCTCGCGGCTTCATACCTGATCACCGCGCGTGCTGTCGTGCTCGCATCCCGCCCAAAAGATGCGGATCGCGCCGGTGCAACGCACACCCAGCCCCTCACGGGGTCGCGCTCGCTCCTTGCAGCCAAGCCCAGGCTGACCGACATTCTGGTCCATTCCGGCGCGATGTCGAAGGACGAGGCGAAGATTGCCCACGGCTATTCCCGGCGGACCGGTCGCAGCCTCCTGCTTGCCCTGCAGGACCTGCGACTGGTCGACGGAGCGGCCATCGCGCGCGCTTTGGGGCACAAGCTCGGCATCGAATTCGGCCATCTCGACGGCCCGCTCGACAGTTACGCATCGGTCTTCCTGTCGCGACACGAGGCCGAGCGCTTCTGCGCCTTTGCGCAGCGTGCGGAGGACGGCGGCATCGATGTCTATGTGGGAGAGGATTACTCGCCGCGCGAATGGCGCGCTCTCAGGGCGGCGCTGCAACGCGCGGGCGTTCACCGCCCTCACTTCCGCACCGCCCCGCTGAGCGAAATCGCCTACGCGATCCGTTTCGCCGGCACCGCGCAAGAAATGGCAATCGAGCAGGCGATCGCGGTCAGCCTCATGGATGGGCCGATCTTGGAAGGGACGGGCCGTAACATCCGCCGCCAGTTGCGCGCGCCCTATCGGCGACTGGAAGACCTGCTGGTGGAGCGGGGCCTGATCCGCCCCCGGCGCATGCGGCTGATGCGCAGTCGGCTGGGTGCCGAGGGTCAGGGTCTGGCGGATACCATATGCAAGGATCGGCGCATCCCGCCATTCACCCTTGCCGAGACCGTGCGCGAGTTCAACGAATGGCGACCGGCGATCGCTCCGCTGACCGCGGCAGCACCGATGGCACGGCATGGCAGCCGTACGACTTTGCCGCCCGATCCGCGGCTCGCAGCGTGATCGGACGCATGATCTTCGCCTTTCGAGGGCATTTGTCTTTGACAACCGCGCTCGCGCGAACGACGAGACGTCCGCATGATGACCATCGACGAAGCGCTCGACGCGCTGGAATCCCAATACGACGCAGCCGTAGAGCGGTTGCGGTCCGATATCCTCTCTTTCGCGAAGGACGGTGCGTTGCCCGTCGCGAGTGCACGCGCCGGGCGCTATTCCTACCCGCGCCTGCTGCTGCACTACGATGGCACCGAGCCTGAAAGCCGGCGTAGCCGGGCTTTCGGGCGGCTGAACCGTGAGGGTGTCTACTCCACCACCGTCACCCGGCCGAGCCTGTTCCGCGCTTACCTGCGCTCGCAACTCGAATTGATCGAGAGCGACTATCCGATCCGGCTCGACGTCCAGCCTTCGGAACAGGAAATCCCCTTCCCCTACGTGCTCGACGGGGAAGCGACCGCGCAGCTCCACGGCATCAGCCCGCAGGAGCTGTCGCGCCACTTCCCGCATACCGACCTTGCCGATATCGGGGACGAGCTGGCCGACGGGATCGAGATCGAGGACCCCGACCAGCAAATCCCGCTATCGCTGTTCGACGGGCTGCGGACCGATTTCAGCCTTGCGCGGCTGGCGCATTATACGGGCACCGACCCCGAGCATTTCCAGCGCTTCGTGCTGTTCACCAACTACCACCGCTATGTCGACGAATTCGTTGACTGGGCGGGTGCACGGCTTGGCAAGGATGGCTGTACTGCGCTTTCCGGCCCCGGCGGGCTCTACCTGACCGAGCCGACCGAAGATGCCAAGTCGCTGCTTTCGGATGCGGCGTGGCGTCGGCACCAGATGCCCGCCTATCACATGATCGGCGAGAACGGCGACGGGATCACTCTCGTCAACATCGGCGTCGGGCCGAGCAATGCGAAGACCATCTGCGATCACCTTGCGGTCTTGCGCCCCGAAGCGTGGCTGATGATCGGCCACTGCGGCGGCCTGCGGCCGAGCCAGAAGATTGGCGATTACGTGCTGGCCCATGCCTATCTGCGCGACGACCACGTCCTCGATCCCGTGCTGCCGCCCGAAATTCCGCTGCCCGCCATTGCCGAAGTGCAGCAGGCGCTGGCCGCGGCGTCCGAAGAGGTTTCGGGCAGGCAGGGGAGCGACCTGAAACAGCGGCTGCGCACCGGCACCGTGGTGACGACCGACGATCGCAACTGGGAACTGCGCTACGCCCTGTCGGCCAAGCGTTTTTCGCTCAGCCGCGCGGTCGCGATCGACATGGAAAGCGCCACCATCGCCGCGCAGGGTTTCCGCTTCCGCGTGCCCTACGGCACGCTGCTGTGCGTCTCAGACAAGCCGCTGCATGGCGAGATCAAGCTGCCAAAGCAGGCCAACACCTTCTACGAAGAAGCCATCGCCGCGCACTTGCAGATCGGCATCGCCGCGTGCCGCCATCTGCGCGAAGAAGGCCCCAGCCTGCACAGCCGCAAGCTGCGCGCCTTCAACGAGCCGCCTTTCAGATAAGGCGGCTCAGGCCGGCACGCGCGCCGGGCAGTAGCGCGCTACATACTCGGCATGCGACGGCATTTGCTGAACGGCGAAGCGGACCGACTTTTCCATCTCGTCCAGCTCCCCCTTCAGCTCGGGGATGACCATCGATGCGGCGATCGGGCCGTGCCCATCCATGTGGATGCCCTGCCCCATCATGACCGCCGCCCAGCTGGTTTCGTTGAACAGCTCGTCTTCCTCGCGGAAGATCTGGCCGTTGGCCTTGAACAGCTCGATCTTCTCGGTCAGCGTTTCGGGCACTTCCATCGTGCGAACATAGTCCCAGAAGGGTGAATCGTCGCGCGCCGTGGCGTTGTAGTGCAGGATCAGGAAGTCGCGGATGCGGCGGTATTCCTTGTCGGTCAGCCGATTGTAGGTGTCCTGCTGGTTCTGGGTGACACCATCGAGAGACAGGATCGCGACCAGCCGGTTGATGCCGGAATTGATCAGGTGGATCGAGGTTGATTCGAGCGGCTCCATGAAGCCCGACGAGAGCCCGATGGCGATCACGTTGCGGTTCCACGCCTTCTTTCGCCGCCCGGTGACGAACCGCAGGAAGTTCGGCTCCGCGCCCGGCTTGCCCGCCAGGTTCTTCACCAGGATATCGTGCGCCTCGTCGTCGGACATGTACTCGCTGCAATAGACGTGGCCGTTGCCGTTGCGGCTTTGCAACGGGACGCACCATTGCCAGCCTGCCGAGTGCGCCGTTGCCTTGGTGAAAGGTGCCGGTCCGCTGCCATCCTCACGCTCGCACGGCAGGGCTACGGCGCGGTCGCATGGTAGGTAGTGCCGCCAGTCGTCGTATCCGGTTTCCAGCGCCTGTTCGATCAGCAGCCCGCGAAAGCCCGAGCAGTCGATGAACAGATCGCCCTCCACCTCGGTGCCATCGTCCATCGTCACGGATGAAACGAAGCCGCTTTCGGGATCGAGCGTGGTGTCGACGACCTTGCCCTCTGTCCGGACAACGCCGCGTTTCTCCGAATAGGCGCGCAGGAACGCGGCATAGCGGGTCGCGTCGATGTGATAGGCGTAATTCATCGTCGGCAGGTCGTCGCGCTGGAAATCCTGTGTGCGCGAGAAGCGGCCGAAATGCGCGGCGACCGTTTCCAGGTTGAAGATTTGCAGCGGCCTCCGCTCACCCTCGCTGCGCGCGCGGTGCCACACCTGGTGAAACGCGATCCCGCCCATGTGATAGCCGTAGGTGCCGAAGGGGTGGAAATAGCTCTCCCCTACCTGTCCCCAGTTGGCGAACTGGATGCCCAGCTTGAAGGTCGCCTGCGTCGCGGCCATCATCTCGCGCTCGTCGATGCCGAGCAGCTGGTTGAATTCCACGATCGGCGGGATCGTGGCCTCGCCCACGCCCACCGTACCGATCGCCTCGGATTCGATCAGCGTGATCGCGACGGTGCGCTTTTCCGCCAGACGCGAAAGAGCCGCTGCGGTCATCCACCCCGCAGTTCCCCCGCCGACAATCACGATCCTCTCGATAGCCATCCCGAACGCCCTCTTTTCTCACCTTTATCCATTGATGGGCCGGAACGCGACAGCGGGTCAATTGTGAACGTTCATTTTTTCTTGTGAACGATCACAATGGCGCATATAGGGGCAGTCGATGAACCGGATAAAAGTCCGGCATTCGACTCTTGGGGAGGATATCTTGAAGACATCGCAAGCTTTTGCGCCGCGTACCGCCTGGCGCGCCCTCGTTCTCGGCAGCGCGTCGAGTCTCGCGCTCGCCTGCATGGCACAACCCGCCTTTGCGCAGGATGCCAATGGCGACGACGAGCAGCTGGAAGACGGCACCGCGAGCGACGACGAGAACGTGATCATCGTCAGCGGCTACCGCGCCTCGCTCGAGAGCGCACAGAACATCAAGCGCAATGCCGATACCGTGGTGGATGCGATTACCGCCGAAGACATCGGCGCGCTTCCCGACCGCTCGGTGGCCGAATCGCTGCAGCGCGTTCCCGGCGTCAATATCGGTCGCTTCGAGAAGGCATCCGATCCCGACCGCTTCTCGGTCGAGGGAACGGGTGTCATCATCCGCGGCCTTCCTTACGTGCGTTCCGAACTGAACGGACGCGACATCTTCTCCGCCACCGGCGGCACCGTGCTTTCGTTCAACGATGTGTCCCCCGAGCTGCTCGGCCGGGTCGAAGTGTTCAAGAATGTCACCGCGGACATGACCGAAGGCGCAATCGCCGGTGTCGTGAACCTCGTCACGCGCAAGCCGCTCGACAATCCGGGCCTCAACATCGCCGGGTCGATCGAAGGCAACTACGGCGATCTGCGCGAAGAGTGGTCGCCGACGTTCAACATCCTCGCCTCGGACACCTTCGACACCGCGGGTGGCACCTTCGGCCTGCAGGTGGCCTACTCCTATTCGAAACTGAAGAGCCGGACCGACGCCTCGCAAGTGGCGGACCCGTGCTATCGCGATGCCAGCCTGACGGGCGGCTGCCTGCGCGTGTTCGACGTCAATTCCGGCGGCTTCGGAGCCACTCCGAACTACGACGAGGACAACTTCCCGCCCGCCGGTTCGGTGCTCGTCCCGCAATACGCGGGTGTTCGCACCACCGATCTCGACCGCGATCGCGAAGCGATCTCCGCCGTCGGACAGTTCGAAACGCTCGACGGCGATCTGCGGATGACGGTGGAGTACCTGCGTTCGGAAACCAGCTTCTTCACCGAAGAATTCGCCCTGCTGGGCCGGATGGACGATGGCACCTCGTCGCCCGAACAGCGCGCGGACGGCCCGTGGGAGTTCGACAGCAACGGCCATTTCGTCCGCGGCATCCTGACCGACAATGTCGGCGATGCCTACGCCAACCCGTTCGGCTGGGGCGGCATCCCGCTCGATTCGCTTCGCTTCCTGCGCGACACCAAGAGCGTGACGCAGGATATTTCGTACGACGTTGAAATGAACTTCAGCGATCGTTTCCGGGGCAATGTCGAAGCGCAATACATCACCTCCACGCTGCGGCGCGATTCGGTGTTCGGCGCGATGAGCACGTGGGCCGATATCGACCTCGACCTGAGCGGCAACACGCCCGACGTGAACTTCCTCGCCCCGATCGGTGCACCGGACGATTACTTCACCTCCGGCTTCTACACCTACTACTGGTTCGGCCTCGACAGCCGCGAGAAGAACGAAGGCGATCTGCTTAGCATCAAGGGCGATCTGGAATACGATCTCAGCGACGAAGGCTTCCTTCGCAAGGCCCGCTTCGGCGCCCGCTGGGCGGCGCGCGACCGGACGACCCGCAACACCAACTTCAGCACCTGGGGCAACCTGTCCGCCCCGTGGGCAGGCCGCGCAGGCTGCGCTCCTTGGGGCGAAGGCCCGGGCTGTCCGTTCGTACCGGGTCGCTTCTACACCGGCCTGCCTGGCCAGGAATTCGCGATCGGTGGCGGTGCCTATGTGGACGACTTCCCCGGCTACACGCAGCTTCGTTCGCCGTTCGGTGACAACTTCCAGCGCGGCCAGGTGGCGACGCCGATCCCCAACGGGTCTGCCTATTTCTACGGCGGCGACGACTTCCTGCAGGAATATCTGAACGGCGTGACCGATCAGCAGTGGGACGAGATCGGCACCTTCAGCCAGTCGCCCAACCGCTACACTCTCGGGGTCAACGGTCGCACCTACACCAACCCGGTGACCGGCGAGGTGACCACCTGCGATCCCTTCTGCCCGCCGGAAATCTCGCAAGTTCAGGAGATCACCGCAGCGGCTTACGCCCGCGTCGACTTCGGTCGCGATTTCGACAATGGCTGGTCGCTCTCGGGCAACCTCGGCCTGCGCTACGTCGAAACGCGGATCGACACCTCCGCGCTTGTCGGACTGCCGCAACCGGGCCAGTTCGATGATCCGTCGGCAGGCGGCAATGGCGACGGGGTCGTGCAGGTTTCCGAAATCACCGCGGTTTGCGCCACGCCCCTGCCTGTCGGGCAGGAGCGCCGCTACTGCGACCTGACCGGCGCGCGACTGGATGAGTTCGCATCGCTGTTCACCGGCGAGCCAATTCCCGACGACCGCCAGATCAAGTTCGACCACTGGCTGCCCGCGTTCAACGTCCGCCTCGATACGGGCAACGGCCTGGTCATCCGCGGTGCGGTTTCGAAGGGCATCTCTCGCCCCGACCTGCAGCTGTTCAGCGCGGGCGGCGTGCTCGGCTTCAGCGGCCGGGTCGACGATGGACCGCTGCTGGCGATCTCGACGGGGAACCGTAACCTGTTGCCGACCGAATCCTGGAACTACGACCTTTCGGTGGAATGGTATTTCGACCGGGTCGGCTCGCTGACCGGCGCGATCTTCGCCAAGGATATCGAGGGCATCGTCACGACCGGCACCGGCGTGGTGAATTACACCACCCCAAGCGGCGTTTCGCAGGATGTGATCATCACCGGCCCCGCCAACGACCTCGGTGGAACGCTGAAAGGCTTCGAACTCGCCTACCAGCAGACCTACGACTTCCTGCCGGGCGTTCTGTCGGGCCTCGGAAGCCAGCTGACCTACACCTATGTCGATGGCGGCGATTTCCGGAACCCGAACCTTTCGTCGATCGGTTCGCCTTCGGTCGCGAGCGGCTCGGCCCCGCTCAACGGTGGACCGTTCACCTTCTCGCAGCCGCTGGCCGGAATCTCCGAACACACGATCAACGCGACCCTCTTCTACGAAAAGGGCCCGCTGGCGATGCGTGCGGCGTATAACTGGCGGTCGGAATTCCTGATCACCCCGCGCGACGACATCTTCCCGTTCTCGCCGATCTGGCAGGAAGCGGGCGGGCAGCTCGACGCATCGATCTTCTACGACGTTACCAAGTTCATGAAGATCGGGGTGCAGGGTGTGAACCTGCTCGACGAGATTACCGAGACGTCGCAGGTGGTCGATTACGATGGCACGCGGATCACCCGCTCCGCCTTCCGCAACGATCGCCGCTATACCTTGATCGCCCGCTTCAAGTTCTGACGCGAGGCGACGGAATGAGAAAAACGGGCCCGTGCCAGCCGGCATGGGCCCGTTTTGCATGATTGTCGGCGCGGCGGGGTGGCATTCCCCGCGAAGCGACGGTAGCGACTTCCCACGCAGGAGACTGGTTTCAAAATGGCGAGACGGCGCCAGGCGGTAACGATAAAGCATGTGGCGGCGGATGCAGGTGTAAGCCTCCAGACGGTCAGCCGGGTCATCAACGAAGAGCCCAATGTCCGCCCCGAGATGAAAGAGCGGGTCGAGAAGTCGATCGACAAGCTTGGTTACATTCCCTCGATCGCGGCCCGCCGGATGAGCGGATCGCGCTCCTACCTGATCATGGCCCTGAATGATCGCGATCGCACGATCGCCGACTGGAAGGCGCGACAGGGGGCGGACTGGGTCGACCAGATGCTGCTGGGCGGAATGCTCAAATGCGCCGAATCGGGCTATCGGATGATTATCGAGCTGGTCGACACGCATTCCGACCATGTCGAGCGCGAACTGAATGCGGCGCTGGTGGCGCTCCAGCCCGATGGGGTCATCCTCACCCCGCCCCACTCCGAAAATCCGCTGATAACGGGCCTGCTGGAAAAGCGCGGCGTCGCGTTCGCAAGGATCGGCGCAGGGAGCGAGGGTGCGGGCGTTTCGCTGGTCATGGACGACGAGGGCGCTGCACGCCTGGCGACGCAGCACCTGATCGATCTCGGCCATCGCCGCATCGGCTTCATCGCAGGATCGCCCGAATACCAGCTCAGCGCGTGGCGCGAAGCGGGATGGCGCACGGCCATGCAGCGCGCCGGGCTGCCGACTGCGGGACTTCGCGAAGGCGGGGACTTCAGCTACGAAACGGGAATGGCGGCTGCGGTGAAGCTGCTGTGCAGCAAGGAGCGCCCGACAGCGATCATCGCCAGCAACGACCAGATGGCGATGGCCACGCTCGATGCGGCAGCGGAGCGGGGTCTGGCGGTTCCGTTTGACCTTTCGGTCATCAGCTTCGACAACACGCCGATGACGATCTTCTGCCAGCCTCCGCTGACCGCGATAGATCAGCCGATCGCGGCGACCGCGTCGCGCGCGGTGGAGTTGCTGATCGCCGCCAATCGTGGCGAAGAGCTTCCTACCGAGACCGAGGTGATCGAAGCCAGGCTGGTCGAACGCGGATCGACCGCCCTGGCACCCGATGGCGACTGACCCGGCAAACCGCCGACAGACCACCCGCTTCCTGCTGCTCTACGCGCTGGCCGTGGCGGGCGGGGCAATAGCCTACGTCCCTTTCCTCACCATCCTGCTGCCGATCCAGGTCACCGGCATGGCGGGCGACAGAGACGTTACCTGGCTCGCATATGCGACCTTCGCCGGTGCGCTGGCGGCGAGCGCGGCCAATATCTTCTTCGGCTGGCTGAGCGATCGCAGCGCCGTCCGGCGACCGTGGATCATCGGAGGACTTGTCTGGTCCTGCGCGCTCCTCGTGGGGTTTGCCTACATCACCGACGTCGTGTGGCTGATCGCCTGGCTGGTGCTGTGGCAGATGGGCCTGAACATGATGCTTTCCGCGCTCGCCGCATGGGCGGGGGACACCATACCGGACCGGCAGAAGGGGCTGCTCGGCGGCCTCCTCGCCTTTGCTCCCGCGGCAGGCGCGTTGAGCGCTTCGCTGATAACCCTGCCGGACCTCGCCGATGCGCAGGGCCGCCTGTGGCTGGTCGCCATGCTGGTCGCCGCCTGCGTCCTGCCAGCGGTTCTCGCAGGTGCGCCGCGCCCCTTCCCCGAACTGATGCGCGACGAACCCGCGCCGGAGGAGGAGCCGACCAGGCGACCCGCGAACATGGTGGTGCGCATGTGGCTGGCCCGCCTGCTGATCCAGATCTCCGAGGCGGCACTGTTCGCGTTTCTCTATTTCTGGTTTCGGTCGGTCGATCCCGCGATGACCGATGCCAACGTGGCACGGATTTTCAGCGTCATCCTGGTCGCGTCTGTCCCGCTGGCTCTGCTGACAGGTCACCTTGCAGATCGGTACGGGCGGCCATTCCTGCCGCTGGCGATCGGCGCCGCGATCTCAGCAGTCGGCCTCGTCCTCATGGCGTTGTCGAATTCGCTGACCAGCGCGATTGCGGGTTATGTGGTGTTCGGAATCGCGGCCTCGACCTTCCTGTCGCTCCATACCGGACAAACGCTGCGCATCCTTCCCAGGGCAAAAAACCGCGCGCGCGACCTCGGCATTTTCAACCTGACCAACACCAGCCCGTCGCTGGTGATGCCGTGGCTCGCCATCGGCCTCGTTCCCGCCTTCGGGTTTTCCGGGTTGTTCATCGCGCTCGCCGCCTGCGCCGCGATGGCGGCCTTACTGATCGCATCTCTCTCCCGCCCGACTTAGCGGCTTGCAATTGATCCATCCTCATGCAATCCAAATTGATAACGTTCACAAGAAGCGCATGGGATTGAGGAAATGACGCCACGGACCGGGCTTAGGCAGCTTTTGGCCCTGCTTGCCTGCACGGCAGGAATCGCTGGTTGCAGCCACGCACCGCTCGAAACCAGCGGCCCCGCGACAATCGCTGAAAACGCGCCGCAGAGCGAAGCTGCGCGCGTCGCCGACATCCTTTCGCGCATGAGCGTGGAGCGCAAGGTCGCGCAGCTGATCCAGCCGCAGATCAACAGCTTCACCGCCGAGGATATGAAGCGCTACCGCTTCGGCAGCTATCTCAACGGTGGCAATGGCGGGCCGTACGGCGATGAATTCGCGCCCGCCGACCGCTGGCTCGCGCTGGCCGACGAGATGTGGGCTGCCTCAACCGCACCGCTGCCCGACGGCGAGCCCGTCATTCCCGCAATCTGGGGAACCGATGCGGTCCACGGCCACACCAATGTCCCCGGCGCGACGATCTTCCCCCACAATATCGGCCTAGGCGCGACCCGCGATGCCGATCTGGTAAGGCGCATCGGCGCGGCAACCGGAGCCGAAATCCAGGCAACCGGGATCGACTGGAACTTCTCCCCCACGGTCGCGGTCGCGCGCGACGATCGCTGGGGCCGCACCTACGAAAGCTATTCCGAGGATCCGCGAATCGTCGCCCCGCTGGGTGCCGCGCTGGTGGAAGGCTTGCAGGGCATTCCGGGCGGGAAGGATTACCTCGGTACCGGCCACGTGGCTGCCACCGCCAAGCATTTCTTCGCCGATGGCGGCACCGGCCAGGGTGTCGACCAGGGCGACGTCAACGGCGACATAGACGCGCTCAAGGCAATCCATGCCGTGCCCTACCCTGCTGCGATCGACGCCGGGGTAGAAGTGATCATGGCCAGCTTCAACTCGATCAACGGGGTGAAGATGCACGGCAACCGCGATCTGCTGACCGGCGTGCTGCGCGACGAGATGGGGTTCAAGGGCGTCGTGGTGGGCGACTGGAACGCCCACGGCCAGATCGATGGCTGCACCGTTTCCGACTGCCCGCAGGCGCTGCTCGCCGGGCTCGACATCTACATGGTGCCCGACGACTGGAAGGCGCTGCTCGAAAATCTCGTCGCACAGGTGGAGGACGGGACGATCCCGATGGCACGGCTGGACGAAGCCGTCGGGCGTGTGCTGCGACTGAAGCTGCGTCTCGGCCTGCTCGACCCCGATGCGAAGAAGCCCTCCGCGCGTGGCGACGGCGGCGACTTTGCCCAGCTCGGTTCGCCATCGCATCGCGCATTGGCGCGCGAAGCGGTGGCTAAATCGCAGGTGCTGCTGAAGAACGACGGCGTGCTGCCGCTGAAACGCGGCGCGCGGGTGCTCGTCGCCGGCAGCGCGGCGGACGATATTGCCAAGGCTGCAGGCGGCTGGACGCTCACTTGGCAAGGCGGCGGCGAACTGGACAACAGCTATTTCCCCAACGCGACCTCGATCTATCGTGCAATCTCGGATGAAGCGAGGGCGGCGGGCGGCAGTGCCACGCTCGCATCAGATGGCGCGACCGATCCGGGCGGCTACGATGCTGCAATCGTCGTGTTCGGAGAAGAACCTTACGCCGAATTCGTCGGCGACCGGAAAACGATGGTGTTCGACGATACCGAAGGGCTCGAGTTGCTGCGCAAATACAAGGCCGCCGGTGTCCCGACGGTCGCGGTGTTCCTGTCGGGACGTCCGATGTGGATGAACCGCGAACTCAACGCCGCCGATGCCTTCGTCGCCTCGTGGCTGCCCGGCAGCGAAGGGGCAGGCGTTTCCGACATCCTTTTCGGCAAGCGCGACACGACCGGTCGTCTCTCCTTCAGCTGGCCCGCCGATTGCGGCGGAGCGCCGGTCAACGGCCCGGACGGCGCATTGTTCAATGTCGGTTACGGCCTCAGCCTGTCTGACAGGCGCGCGGTCCCGACTTTGCCGGAAAAGTGCGGCTATCTGAACGAGGCAAAGGCCACGTCATGGTACGATCTCGGTCGTCTGGGCAGCGGCATCCTCGCCTTTGGCGGCGATACGCGACTGCCCAACCTGCGCGGCGAAGGCGGCGGGATTGTTGCCCGCGGTCTCGACAAGGATCGGCAGGAAGACGCGCGCGAAATCACCTTCGGTCCGGGCGCGACCCTGGCACTCGAACAGTCGGGCAGCGGGTCGGGCGATTTCCGCATTCTCTACAACCTTGCCAGCCAGCCTGCGGGCAAGGTGACCCTGACCGTGGGTGACGAAGAGATCGACATCACCCGCAACCTCGCCCTGAGTGCCGGCAAGGACTGGCGCGAGATGATCATTACCGAGGATTGCGCACCCGATCTGGGCAACCGGATCGCGATCACCTCAGCCGCGCCGATGACGATCCAGATCGCCCGGATCGCACGGCAGGACATGCCCGAAGGGGCGCAGTGCTCTTTCTGACGAGTATTGCCTCGCCGCGTCACCGCGCGGCGAGCTTCTCCCGGTAGGATCGCTGTTCGCGCACGATCCACTGCTCCTCGGGCTGGCGCTCGGCCAGCGCATCGTCGATCTCGACGTCGTCGAAGCCCGATTGCCGCGCGTGGCGATACTGATCGCTGATCAGGTTGCCCCCCGCCCGCAGATGGCCCGTATAGCCAAGGTCGCGCAGTTGCCGGGCCAGACTGAACCCGCGCCCGTCGCCGAATGCGGGAAAGGCGATGCGGATCGTCGCGATGTCGCCGAAGCGCTCCACAAGCGTACGCGGGTCCGCATCGTTCGGCATGTCGACTGCCAGATCCGAACCGGCGGGAAGCGCATCGGGCGACACATAGGCAATATTGTCGGAGGCACGAAAACCGTCGGGTGTGACCACGGGCATAACTAGATTCCTCCTCCGCCGATGAATTGGCCTTCGACGTAATGAATGCCGCACTCGGTTTTGTCGCTCCCGCGCCAGCGACCTGCGCGCGGATCCTCACCATCCGCGACCCGGCTGGTGCACGGTTCGCAGCCGATGCTGGGATAGCCCTGCGCAACCAGCGGATGGCGCGGCAGGGCGTGCCGGTCGAGATAGGCGGCGATATCGGTGGCGGTCCACCGCGCCAGCGGGTTGACCTTCATCTTGCCGTCGTCGTCCTGCTCGATCTCTTCGAGCTCCGCGCGCAGCGAATTCTGGAAGCGCTTGCGGCCGGTAATCCAGGCGTCGAACGGGGCGAGCGCACGCTTCAGCGGCTCGCGCTTGCGCAGGTTGCAGCAGGC
The DNA here is from genome assembly GCA_002729695.1 of Citromicrobium sp. Classification (GTDB taxonomy): domain Bacteria; phylum Pseudomonadota; class Alphaproteobacteria; order Sphingomonadales; family Sphingomonadaceae; genus Alteriqipengyuania. The sequence goes on from PBYQ01000031.1 coordinate 34,960, forward strand.
ATCGGTATCGAAGCGATGGAGCATGTCGTCGGGATCGACCGCCGTTAGCCTCTGCCGGGTCGGGCGGACCAGCTGGACATTCGACAGGCCGAGCTTCGCCGAGACCTCACGCTGGTATTCCAGCGTTTCGGGAAACAGCATGCCGGTTTCATTCAGGAGCACCGGCGTGCTGGGGCTGATCGTCGCGACCATGTCGAGCAGCACGATCGATTCCGCGCCGAAGCTGGAGACGAGCGCGATGCGCCCGCGATAGTCGCGCAGGATCGTACGCGCCAGCAGCGTCAGCGCGTCGCTCTCCAGCGAGGTGCTATCCTGCTCAGGCGGATCGAAGGCGCGCTCAGCCCGCATCGGCCGGTTCCTTGGCTGGATAGAGCGCATCCTTGAACGGCTGCGTGCCTGCACGCTCGACCACCTGCAGGAAGGTCTCCGCCTCGCTCTCCCGCAGCGAGAAATAGGTCTGCACCAGCTGCTCGATCGCCGGGACGACCTCTTCTGCGTCGAACCCGCGGCCAAGCCGCTGGCCCATTTTCAGGCTCTCGGTGTGATCGCCGCCAATGGTGATCTGGTAATTCTCGCGCCCCGCCCGGTCGAGCCCGAGGATGCCGATATGGCCGACATGGTGGTGCCCGCAGGAATTGATGCAGCCCGAAATCTTGATCTTCATGTCGCCGATCAACCGCGAATAGTCGGGGTCGGAGAAATGCTGCGCGATGTCCTGCGCGATGGGAATCGAACGCGCAGTGGCAAGCGCGCAATAGTCGAGACCGGGGCAGGCGATGATGTCGCCGATCAGCCCGATATTGGCGGTGGCCAGCTCCGCCTCGCTCAGCGCGTCGTAGACCGCTGGCAAATCGCGCTTTGCGACATGCGGCAGGATCAGGTTCTGTTCGTGGCTGACGCGCAGCTCGTCGAACGAATAGCGCTCGGCAAGATCGGCAACCACGCGCATCTGATCCGCGCTGGCATCGCCCGGTGCAGCGCCGACCGGCTTAAGGCTGATCGAGGCGATGGCATAGCCGGGCTGCCGGTGCGCGGTGAGGTTGGTGGCGCACCAGCGCGCGAATTCCTCGTCCTCCGCCAGACGCGCTTCGTACGCAGCATCGCTCTCAGGCAGGTCCTCGAACCGCGGCGGCGCGAAAGCATCCTCGATCCGTTTTACCACGGCAGGATCGGGAATCAGCGAGGGGCCGTTATGGACTTCGAGCAAGGAGGCGAATTCGGCTTCCACCTGGTTGCGGAAGCTCTCCAACCCTTCTTCCATGACGAGGATCTTGATCCGCGCCTTGTACTTGTTGTCGCGCCGACCGTGCAGGTTGTAGACCCGCAGGATCGCCTCGCAATAGGCGAGCAGATGCTCCTTGGGCAGGAACTCGCGGATCGTTTCGCCGACTACGGGCGTGCGGCCGAGCCCCCCGCCGACGATCACCTGATAGCCGACCTCGCCCGCATCGTTGCGCAGCACGCGCAGCCCGATGTCGTGCGCCTTGATGACCGCGCGGTCGTTGGGCGATCCGGTCACCGCGATCTTGAACTTGCGCGGCAGGAAGGCGAATTCGGGATGGTCGGTGGACCACTGGCGCAGCAACTCCGCCGCCGGGCGCGGGTCCTCCACCTCGTCCGCCGCCGCTCCTGCGAAGTGATCCGCCGTGACGTTGCGGATGCAATTGCCCGATGTCTGGATCGCGTGCATTTCCACGTCGGCCAGCGCGTCGAGAATGTCGGGCAGGTCGATAAGCTTGGGCCAGTTATACTGGATGTTCTGGCGCGTGGTGAAGTGGCCGTAGCCCTTGTCCCACTTCTCCGCGATCATCGCCAGCTGCCGCATCTGCGCCGAATTGAGCGTGCCATAAGGGATCGCCACGCGCAGCATGTAGGCGTGCAGCTGCAGGTAGATGCCGTTCTGCAGCCGGAGCGGTTTGAACTCGTCCTCGGTCAGCGCGCCCGAGACGCGGCGCGCCACCTGGTCGCGGAAAATCGCGACGCGGTTCTTGACGTAGTCGCGGTCGAATTCGTCGTAGCTATACATTGCGAGCTTGCCCGTCCTGGATTGTGTGGTCGGCCTGACGGCCCAGATCGGTGCGGATGGTGGGGCCACGATCGCGGATCACTTCGCGCAGCGCGACTGGCCTCGGATCGCCATCATCGGCCACGGTGACATCGATAAATGCGACATCGACCACCTGCCGATTGCGAGAGGCCTTGTCCGCAAGCGCGCCAAGTTCATCCGCGTCGGTGGAGACGAACGCGCTGTGCCGGTCGGGCGTCCATACGGCGTCGCCGGACAGATAGAGCACATGGCCCTCCAGCAGGTCGTTCGCGCTGGCGATTTGCGGTTTAGCGGGTTTGGGCATGGAGCAGGCCCTCCAGGGTTTCAGGCTCGGCTGCCACGCCTGTCAGCGGTGCGATGCCGAGATAAAGGATCGCCGGTCCGCCGATGGCGCCAGCGGCCATGGCGTCGGGCAGGTCGGCCAGCGTGGTCGCCACCTCGACGCGCTCCGGGCGCGAGACGTTCTCGACCACCGTCACCGGCGTCGATGGGGCAGCGCCGTGCATCAGCAGCCGGCCCTGGATGAAGCGCGCGGCACGCACACCCATATAGATCGCAGCCGTCGCGCCGGGAGAGGCAAGCGCAGCCCAGTCGTGTTCGGCAAAGCCATCGACATCGTGACCCGTCAGAAATCGCAGGCTCGAATTGCGCCCCCTCCGGGTGAGCGAGACGCCCAGCTCCGCTGCTCCCGCCATGGCGGCGGTGATGCCGGGGACGACTTCGAACGGGACGGACGCAGCGCGCAAGGCGGCAACCTCTTCGTCCAGCCGCCCATAGATGCCAGGATCGCCGGACTTCAGGCGCACGACCTTGTGGCCGCTACGCGCCTCCGCAACGATCAGCGCATCGATATCGGGCTGCTTCCAGCTCTTGCCGTAGGCTTTCTTGCCCACATCGACGAGCCGGGCTTCGCGCCGCGCCAGTTCAAGAATCTCGCCCGACACCAATCGGTCGTGAATCACCACATCGGCATCGCCGAGCAGGCGCTGCGCCTTGCGGGTGAGCAGTTCGGGATCGCCCGGCCCTGCACCGACCAGCGCGACATGGCCCTGCGATGCATCATTGCCAGCCTCGTCGACCAGATCTTCGATCACGCGGTCCACTGCGGCCTCGCCGCCCTGTTCGAGCGCGCGACTCCCTTCGCCTCCGAAGAAGCGGGCCCACAGCGCCCTACGCGGCGAACCCGCGGCAACCGCCTCGACCTTGTGGCGCGATTTCGCCGCGAGCTGTGCGAGCACGCCGGTCGACGGGTGCAGCAGACCTTCGATGCTGGATTTGATCTGGCGGGCGAGCATGGGCGCCGTCCCTTCGGTGCCGATCGCCACCACCACTGGATCGCGATCCACCATCGCGGGCGTGATGAAATCGCACAGTGCGGGTGTATCGACCACGTTGACCAACACACCATGCTTGTGCGCGAGCGTCACCAGACGCTCGGCCCCGTCGGCGTGCGCGACATAGAGCATTGCCGCTCCATTGAGGTCGCTCTCTTCGATCGGACGAATGTAATGGCGCAGCCGCCCTTCCTCGGCCCAGCGAAGGACCTCCTCGGTCGGGTTATCTCCGAAGACGGAAATCTGACCTTCGGTCTTCAGCAGCAGCCGCAACTTGGCGGTAGCGGCCTCATCTGCGCCGGACACGAGGATGCGGGCCGCAGCGGTGTCGAGAAAGATGGGGTAGTAGCGCACGCAATGTCCTGTGATCAGCTTCACGCGCTACTTAGGATATTTTCCTTCAAACAACGAGGCACGCAATCTAACAAGGGACATAGTTTGCCTTGCGCGGACCGCCGGAAAGAATTTTCCGGCACTGGAAGGAGAGACGGAATTGGCGACCGGGATCGATGCGCTCGACCGAAAAATCCTCCGGGTTCTGCAACACGACGCAACGCTGGGCCTGGACGAGATCGCCGCGCAGGTGGGTTCGTCGAAGACGCCTGTCTGGAACCGGATTCGCAAGCTGCGCGATGCAGGCGTGATCGATCGGCAGGTCGCGATCCTCGATCCGGACAAGCTCGATCTCGCCAGCTGTTTCTTCGTGCTGATCCGCACCGCGCGTCACGATGCCGAATGGCTCGCGCAGTTCACCGCCGCGCTCAGGGCCCGGCCAGAGATCATGGAAGCGCACCGGCTGGCGGGCGAGATCGACTACCTGCTCAAGGTTCGCGTGGAAGACGCCGGAGCTTACGACCGCTTCTACCGCTCGCTGATCGAGGATGTGAGCATCTTCAGCGTCACCGCGCTGCTTTCGATGGAAGAAATCGTCGCCAAGACCGCACTGCCTATTGCGGACGAGTGACGCGCTAAAGCGACTGCCCGTCGTCCACGGTGATCGTCGATCCGGTGATGTGTCCGGCAGCGCTCGAGCAGAGGTAGAGCACCATATCGTCGAGCGCGTCGATTCCCATGATTCGCCGCCGGTGCCAGCTATCGATCCGCGCCTTGCCGCCCTCGCTGTCGAACCAGTCGCCGACCAGTTCGGTGCGGATATAGCCGGGCTGCACGACGTTGACGTTGATCCCTTGCCGCACCCATTCGCGCGCGAGCTGTCGCCCCAGATGATCGACCCCGGCCTTGCTCGCGGCGTAGGCCGAATCGCCCTGCCCGGTCAGCTGCGCCGTGATCGACCCGATGATGACGATCCGTCCGCGTCCGCTTTCCCGGCTCCCCGCCGCCATCATCGTGCGCGCGGCGGCATTGGCAGTCAGATGCACGCCGAACAGGTTGGTGTCGTACACCTGGCGCAGGTCGGCCTCGGCAAGCTCGGTCGAGCGCCCGTAGCGCGAGACACCGGCATTCGCGACCACCGTATCGACCGGGCCGAGCGCCTCGTGCGCGCGCTCGAAAGCCTCGGCGACCGATGCTTCCCTAGTGACGTCCATCGACACGGCCAACGCCTCGCCTCCCGCCTCGCGGATTTCGCTGGCGATCTGTTCGGTCAGGTCGGTTCGCCGCGCGCCCAGCGCAACGCGGGCGCCCGCCTGCGCCATCGCCTGCGCGAGATGCGCGCCGATGCCGGAAGATGCGCCGGTGATCAGACAGGTGCGGCCTTCGAGATTGTGCGTCGTCATTCTTCCTCTTTGCGCTTGTTGGGCGCGACCAGCGTGTTGGCTTTCTCGTAGTGATCCATCCAGTCCGCCGGAGGCAAGGGCAACGCGCGGCTCTCGTTCTTGCGGGCTGGCACGAACGAGGCACGCGGCGCAGCGCTGCGCACCTGCTCGAGCCAGAACACGCCATCGAAGCGCCCGCTGTTGCCGCGCGTGCCGACCAGATCCACATCGCCGTCGCCATCCATGTCGCGCGCAATGAACTGGTCGTACATTCCGCGAACCCGACGCGAAATATCGTGCCGCCGCCAGTCGCCGTCCCCCGATCCGGGGTTTTCGAACCAAGCGATCCGCCCGACCGAAGACGAAGGACTGACCGAGGGATGATCTTCCTCGCGCGTTGCGCCGGTGTAGCCGCCCTTGAGAATGTTGAGCCCCGAGTAGCCTCCGGTGATGGCGTCGAGATCGCCGTCGCCGTCGAGATCGGCGAGCTCCACCGCGATCACCATATCGGGCAGGATGTCGCCGATCCGGTGGTAGCGCCACGGCTGGTCGAGCGTTGCGGGCTGCTGAAGCCAGCCGAGCGCGGGCAGTCCGCCCGGCGCCCGGGGGTCGCCGCACTTTTCGAATACGCCGGTCACCAGGTCGAGCCGCCCGTCTCCGTCCAGGTCGCGAAAGGCGGACTGAAATGCGGACGTCGCCACGCTGCACCCGGCGAGTGCGCTGTCGTCGATGGCGATGGCGTGCAGCGCGATGCTGACCTTGCCGTCTGCCCCCGTCCCCCGATTTTCGAGGATATAGGCCACCTGATCGAGCCGGGCAGCGGCAAGCACGTCGAGGTCCCCGTCCCCGTCGATATCGACCGGCATGGCGGTGTTCGGCACATCCTTGGCCAGGAGCACCTGCTCGTGCCACGCATCGGGGTTCAGCGGATCGCCGTCGATGGTGAAAAGAGAGGTCGTCCGGTCGGCGCGTGGGGCAGCGGGATCGACGATATCGCTCGCGCCCTTGTTCGCGCCCGTGACGTCATCGCGCCCGTCGCCGTCGATATCCGCGATGAAGACGCGCAGCCACGATCCGCGCCCCTGTGTCCGGGGCGGGATGAAGCTGGGCCAGTTGCCTTGCCGCGCCGCCTGCTGGCTTCCCGGATTGTGGAAATAGGCGAGGTGCGCCTCCTCGTTGGCGCTGACCAGATCGGGCCACCCGTCACCGTCGAGATCGCCGATCGCGACATCCTCGATCGCGCCGACGATGTTTCCGTAAGCGACCGTCGTCAGCACCCAGGTGTCGGGATCGGCACTTCCGAACGCGATGCGCAGATGGTTCGAATCCTCGTGCACCGAGACGATGTCGAGAAGGCCGTCGCGGTCGATATCGGCCATCTGCAAGCCATCGCCGCCACGGATCGGCACGCCTGCCAGTTCCTCGTCGTCGATCCGGTGCTCGCGCCAGGAGATGTATTCTCCATCCGGCGCGCGGGCATCGGTCGGCGTGTCCGCCACGCTCATCGGCGCGGCAGGCGGTTCGCCGGTCGTCGCACAGCCTCCCAGCGCCAACACGGCGAGGATGGCGACACCGGCGAAACGCCTGCCCGCCCCGATCACAGCGCCTCGACCTTCGGCGCGCTCGCCGGGCTGTCCGCGATATCCTTACGGATGTGCCGGGATGCGAGCAGGTAGTGCGCCCCGCCCCATAGCGAGGCCGCGCACCCGACGATCAGCATGGCGGTGGGCAGCGCCGTTTCGGACCCGGCAGCCATGAAGCGATCGCTCAGGTTCCCGACAATGAACGGACCGAGGCCGAGCCCGATCAGGTTGATGAAGAAAAAGAAGATCGCCGAGGTCAGCGCGCGCATCCGCAAGCCCACCAGCCCGTGCGACACGGCTAGTGCCGGCCCGAGGTAGGACGCGGACAGGAAGTGAAACACACCGGTCAGTAGCAGCGCCAGTTTCATGTCGCCGGTCGTCAGGATGACCAGCAGCACCGGCGTGATGGCGAGGATCATGATTGCGGAGCCCCACACATACCAGCGGCGGTCCCGCTGCCCCATCTTGTCCGCGAACCATCCGCCAAAGAACGAGCCCAGACCACCGCCGAATCCCGACGTCAGCGCCATCCAGATGCCCAGTTCTGCCAGCCCGATCTCGTGAAAGCGCAGGAAGAACGAAGGCAACCAGTTGCCGATGGCGTAGATCACCATCGCCTGCAGGCTTCCCGCGAGCGCAAGATTGCGAAAGGTCTTCCGCGACCACAGGAATTTGAGCACCGTGAAAAAGGTCGGGTTGTTGCCCGCTTCGGTTTCCCGCTTTTCGGACCAGCCGCGGATCGGCTCCGCGACGGCAAAACGCAGGAACAGCGCGACGAGGATGCCGGGAACACCGACCACAAAGAAGGCCATCCGCCAGCCGAAGGCTTCGGCGATGAAACCGCCCAACGCGAAGCCGGTAAGGATGCCGATGTAGATACCGATGGAATAGACAGAGAGAGCGGTCGCGCGTTCCTTTTCCGGGAAAATGTCCGAAATCATCGAGTGGGCGGGCGGGCTGCCGCCTGCTTCGCCCACCCCGACGCCGATCCGCGCGAGGAGCAGGTGAAGATAGTTCTGCGACAGACCACTGATCGCGGTCATCCCGCTCCACACGGTCAGCGAAAGTGCGATGATATTGCGGCGAACGCCCTTGTCAGCCCAGCGTGCAATCGGGATGCCGCAGACGACGTAGAAGATTGCGAACGACAGGCCCGAGAGCAGACCAAGCTGCGTGTCCGAAAGCTCCAGCTCCACCTTTATCTGCTCTTGCAGGATCACCAGCAGCTGCCGGTCGACGAAGTTGAGCGCGTAGACGAGCGTCAGCACGCCAAGCACGAAATATCGGTACGATGCCTTCGAATAAGGCGTTTCCGTCGGCGGAGCGGGCGCAAGGCCGCTGGTGTCGGTGGTGCTCATGCTATCCCCTGTTCGCTGCTATTTCTTGTCCGTTGCGGGCTTGGCCCCGAGGCCCACCAGCATCCCCCATGCATCCCCGGCCTCGCGCTGCTGGCGACCGAAGGCCTCGTGCAGTTCGACCATTCCCGGTTTGAAATCGCGACCCGCCACCGGCGCATCCTTGAACGCCATGAAGTTCTGCCCCGCGCCGTAGCTCCGCCAGTCGGGAAGCCCGACAGCGCGCGGCACGCCGTTGGCGGCAAAGCTGGTCCAGTAGTCGAGCATCGCGTTCGAGATTGCGCGGTCATCGGGCCCGTCGGGCACCGGCCACACATCGGGCAGGTCCTCGCCCCTTAAGTTACCGAAGGTGAAGGGCAGTTCGCTGGCGTGGAACGCGCACAGGTCGCGCGCGCGCGCCGAGGGGTAGCAATGGTCGAAAACGTAGAAGTAGGACCCGAGGCCCAGTGCCTGCTGGCTCTTCGCGATCCGTTCGCCCGACCAGCCGAAGATGCCGTCGCCCGTCGCGTCGAGCAGTGCATCGGTGCCCCCTTCATGCGGATAGATCCGCAGGAATTCGGACGCCAGGTCGCCGTAGATAACACCGATCCGGGCCGCATACTCGTCCGCGTCGGCGGGCATGGCCACGCCCGGCGCCCCCACCGGGCGGTATTCGTGTGCGTTGTATCCGACGATCACCGGCACGTGCGCCTGTTCGCCGCTGTCGAAGGTGTCGATCAGCTGGCGGGGCAGCGCCACCCCGTCGATCGTGCCCTGCGGATTGAAGCCCGCCATGGTCGAACGGTTGATCAGGTCCTGCGCGTCCATCGCCCGCGCACCGGCAATGTCGCTCGCACCGAGCTTGGTGAGTATGTCGACCCCGATCTGCTCGGCAGAGGGCATCCCGTAGGCAGGCTCGGCCAGCGCGGGGAAGGTGCGCAGATTGGTACTCTGGATGATCGCCTTGTCGAACAGGCCGCGCGCGGGGGGGCTCACCATCAGATAGGTGGTGCTGAGCGCACCGGCGGATTCGCCCATCACCGTCACATTGTCGGGGTTGCCTCCGAAAGCGGCGATATTGTCCCGCACCCACTTGAGCGCGGCAATCTGGTCGAGCAGGCCGTAATTGCCCGAGAGGCCATCGGCGGATTCCTTCGACAGCTCGGGATGCGCCATCCAGCCGAGCAGGCCGAGGCGATAGTTGAGCGACACGAACACCACCCCGCGCTGCGCATATTGCGAGCCATCGTACATCGGCAGGCTGCTCGCCCCGATCCGCAGCGAACCGCCGTGGATCCAGAAGATCACTGGCGCGTCTTTCGCATCCTGCGGCGCCCACACGTTGAGCGTGAGGCAGTCTTCGGAGGTCGAGGATGGCGGGTCGTTGTACAGGCTCGTCGCGGGCACGGGCGGCTGGATGCAGCCCGGTCCGAAGGCGCTCGCATCGCGCACGCCCTCCCAACTTTCGGCAGGGCGAGGCGCTGCCCAGCGCAGATCGCCTGTCGGCGCTGCGGCGTAAGGGATGCCCCGGAAGACCGAGAGATCGCCCTCGCGCACGCCGCGCAGCTCGCCGCCCGTTGTACTCACGAGCGGTGCCGCGATCGCTTCGGGCGCAGAGCCGGGTGTCGCGCAGCCGCCCAACAGCAGCGTGGCCGCCAATATGCACGCACTGATGCAGAGCCGGTTCATGCCTTCTTCGCTCCTCTCTCATCACGCACCGCGGGTTTTCCCGCGTGTGCCGGCGCAGACCTATTAGGTTGCTGCAGCCATTTGCTCTTGCTTGCGCTTCGCCGCCGCCACTTCGCGTTCCGCCTGGGTGAAGCCGTATTCGGGCACGATCTCGCCCGAACGATCGACGATAGCGGACCAATTACGCGCGACCTCCGCCGCCGCATCTTGGCCGCCGCCGATCTGTACGCCGTCGGTCAGAGTGACGTTCGCGGCGGCGAAATGCCCGGCACCGGCGCACAGGATCGCCCGGGTGGGCGCATCCTCGCCGACCAGCTGGACCACGCCGGGGCTGACGAGTGCCGGGTCGAGCTCGGCAAGAGCCTCTTCCGCCAGCACGCCGCCGGTCATCTGCGTTGCCGCGGTCGGCGCGAGCGCGTTGACGCGAATATTGTACTTTGCGCCTTCGATGGCGAGCGTCTGCATCAGGCCGACCAGCGCCATCTTGGCCGCGCCGTAATTCGCCTGGCCGAAATTGCCGTAGAGACCCGAGGACGACGTGGTCATCACGATCCGCCCGTATTCCTGCGCGCGCATATGCCCCCACACCGCCTTGGTGCAGATCGCCGCGCCCATCAGGTGCACGTCGAGAACGAGGCGGAAGTCCGCCATGTCCATCTTGGCGAAGCTCTTGTCGCGCAGGATGCCCGCATTGTTGACGAGAATGTCGATTCGCCCCCACGCATCGGTCGCCCTGTCGACCATTCGCGCGACCGCCGCTTCATCGGTAACCGAGCATACCGCAGCGATCGCTTCTCCGCCGTTCTCGCGGATCGTCTGGGCAACCGTTCCGGCAGCCCCTTCGTCGAGATCGTTGACCACGATCCTGGCGCCGTTTCGCGCGAGTTCAAGGGCATGGCACCGGCCCAAGCCGCCGCCCGCGCCGGTGATGATTGCAACCCTGCCTTCGAGTGCCCTGCTTTCGCCCATCGATCTGTCCCAAACCCTTTCCAACAATCATTCACTCTCTAGCGAGTTAATATCTTACTGGGAAGGCTTCTGCTCGCTGAAGTCCGGAAACCCGCCCAAATCAGCCTTTCGAAGCTTCCTCTGCGTCGTCTTTGGCGCAGATGTCCCTGATCCCCGCCGCCATGAAGCGGGCCATGCGCTGTTTGACCGCGTTGAAATCCTCGGACTTGGCGAGCCCGCCCGAAAGCTTGTCGATACGTCCGGTCCGCGCGAGCGTGAGCATCAGCGCGCCGGTGGTGAAATGGTAGCCCCAGAACAGGTCTTCTTCCGCTGCATCGGGAAGCGCCTTCTTGAGCAGTTCGATCAGCCGCAGGACGACGGGGTCGAACCATTCATCGAACATTTCGGCGCCCCATTCGGGAGTGTTCGAGACCAGCGCCGCAAGCCTTCCGGAATGGCGCCATTGATCGCCACCCTCCCCGTAAAGATCGAGGTTGGTATCGAGGAAGGCGTGCAGCGCACCTTCGACCGTCGGCTTGCCGTCGGTCTCTCGCTCGTATTCGTCGAGCGCTTTCATGCGCACTTCGTTCGCCACCACCGCGCGGCGACCGAAGACTGCCTCGAACAGCTTTTGCTTGTCTTCGAAATAATAGTTCAGGAGCGTGTGGTGGACACCCACCCGCTTGGCTACGTCCTTCAGGGTTACGCCGTGCAGGCCGTGACGCGAGAAGAGGTATTCCGCTTCGTCGAGGATCTGTTCGGTCGTTTCGGCACGCTGTTCGGCTTTGGTGGGACGCTTGGCCCGCGCCTTGGTATTCGACAAATCGCTTATCCTCTGTGCGCGCGGCGCTTGGCGCAGCGCAGGCCTTTCCGAAAGAGTGGTCATCGGCCGTATTCCGACCTCAAGCGCAGTTTGTCGATTTTTCCCGTCGCTGCCAATGGCATGTTCGCCAGTCGAAGCACGCTGTCGGGCCTCCACCAGCTCGCGACCTTGCCGTCCAGCGTGTCGAGCAGCGCCTCGTCGCCGATCTCGGCCCCGTCGCGCAGTTCGACCAGGAGAACCGGGCGCTCGCCCCACTTGGCGTGCTCGCGGCCTATTACCGCAGCTTGCGACACATCGGGATGCGCACCTACGATCGCCTCGATTTCCGCCGGGTTGATCCACTCCCCGCCCGATTTGATGAGGTCCTTGGCACGCCCGGTAATCGTCAGGATACCGCTCTCGTCGATGCGCGCCAGATCGCCGGTATCGAACCACCCATCCTGGGTCACGGGTTCTGCCTGCCCCAGATAACGTTCCACCACGCTGGGACCACGCACCCACAGGTGGCCTTCCGCCCCGCGTTGCCGGTCCAGCGCCTTCCCCGATGCATCGGTCAGCATCAGATCGATCCCGATCGCGGGACGGCCGGAAGCGGAAGGTGACCGCGTCCCGGCAGCTGGCGGCATCGCGGTGCCCAAGGGCGAGATCTCGGTCATCCCCCAGGTCGTCTGCACGCGGATACCGCGCCGCTCGATCCGCTCCATCAAGGAAGGAGACATGGCAGCGCCCCCCACCATGATCCGCCTCAGGGAAGGCAGATCCTCCCCCGTCTGGTCGAGATGATCCATCAGCCCGAGCCAGACCGTCGGCACGCCGACCCCCAAGGTGACCTGCTCCTCGACGATAAGCCGGGCCAGTGTCGCTCCGTCGGCATGTCGCCCTGGCAAGACAAGCTTGCCCCCCACCGCCGGAACCGAAAATGGCAGGCCCCAGGCGTTGGCGTGGAACATCGGAACCATGGTGAGAATGGCATCCTCGCCAGTCAGCCCTGCGACATCTGCCTGCAGCTGGCGCAGGGTGTGCAGATAGTTGCCACGATGCGTGTAGGTGACGCCCTTCGGCGCCCCTGTCGTGCCCGAGGTGAAGCACAGTCCACAGGGCGCATCCTCGTCGAAGCGACCCCATTCCACCTCGCGCGTCGCCTGCCGCGTCGCATCGGCCAAAGTCCCTGCCTTGAACGTGTCACCGGCAATCTGCCCGGCAGACAGACCGTTATCGATCAGGAGCACCTCTTTAATCGCCGTACCCAGAGCTAGAACGTCGCTCGCCAGCGGCTGGAGGTCGGCGCTCAGGATCAATAAGCGCGCACCGCTCTCGCCCAGCATCGCGGCGAGCTGTGTGGGTAGCAACCTCGGATTGAGCGTGTGGCAGATCGCGCCCATGCCCATGATGCCGTACCAGCTTTCGAGGTGCTCCTGCGTATTCCATGCGAGCGTCGCGACGACATCGCCCTGGCCTGCGCCGCGCTCCGCCAGCGCCGCCGAAACGCGCTGCGCCTGTGCCCGCAGCGCAAGGTAGTCGGTCCGGGTCGAGTCACCGGCTCCCGTGGCAGTAACCACTTGCGAACGGGAATGCCATTTCGCCGCGTGATCGAGAAACTTGTCAACCGTCAGAGAATAAGGCTGCATCGCACCCGGTATCATTGGCATCCCTCGACCTTCGGGGGGACGGGCGGGCTCGCAACTCCGGTGTTCCAGTGCCACGGCTGGTCGCCCGCCGCACGCCTTCGGCACACCACCGCCTCGTTCAGCGCATAACGCGTGCCGAGCAACTGCTTGCCGGTCTGCGGCACCGCGTCGAATACCATGAAGTTGGCATCCGGCCCGTAGGCGGGCCAATCCACCTGACCGTGCGCCGTCGGTAAGCCGTCACGCGCGAAGCTCGTCCAGTATTGCATCATCGCACCCGAAAGCTCGCGCTCGTCAGCCTTGCGGGGAATGCTCGGCCAGTTCGGCGCAGTGTCGTGGATAGTCCCGAAAACGTATGGAATTTCTGACGCGTGGAAGGCGTGCAGCCCGGCCTTGTCCGCCGCAGGATAGCCGTGGTCGAACAGGTAGAGATACGCGTCTTCGCCAAGGATGGTCTGCTTTCGCGCAAGCCGCTCCGCAGTCCAGCCGTAGAGCGCGTCGCGGGTGGCAGCGAGCATGCTCTCGTCGATATTGTCGGACGGATAGAGCGCAAGGAAGACCTCCGCGAGATCGCCGTACTGCTCGCGGATCTTTTCCTCGTAGGCCGACCTGGTCGCAGGAGCAGGCGGCAGAAGACGACGCAGTGAGCGGATTTCGCCGCTGTTGAACCCTGCAAGCAGGGGAACGGGCGCCTGCTCCCCGCGATCGAAAGTCTCGGCGATCTGATGCGGGATCAGCTTCCCGTCGACCGTGCTCCAGGTGAGAAAACCTGCGCGGGCCGCGCGGTTGACCAGCGCGCCCGGCTCCATGTCGCGTAGCGCGGCGAGATCGGGCGCATCGAGCTGGCCCTGCAGCCAGGTCCCCATCGATTCTGCTGAAGGATGCCCGTTCTGCGCTGTCTTCAGCGCAGGCGAGGATATCATGTAGGCGCTTTCCATGATCGCCTTGTCGAACAGGCCACGCGCCGCGGGCGAAGTCATCAGCCACATGACGCTCAGCGCACCTGCCGATTCCCCGGCGATTGTCACGTTGTCGGGGTTGCCGCCGAAGGCTTTGATATTCTGCTCGATCCAGCGGAGCGCCGCGATCTGGTCCATGAGCCCGTAATTGCCCGAGATCTGCTCGGGCGACTCCGTACTGAGCTCGGGGTGGGCAAGGAAACCCAGCACACCGAGGCGGTAGTTGATCGACACGACGACCACGCCCTGTTTCGCAAGCCGCGCACCGTCATACATTTCGAAACTGCTCGCGCCCGAAACCAGCGCGCCGCCGTGGATCCACACGAACACCGGGGCATTCTCGGCATCTTGCGGAGTCCAAACGTTGAGCGAGAGGCAATCCTCACTCATCGCACCGACGTCTTCGTAATAGATGCCGTTGGCCGCACCCGGGACGGTCGGCTGATAGCACGCCGGGCCGAACGCCGTTGCATCGCGCACACCGTCCCACCGCTCCGCAGGACGCGGCGGCTGCCAGCGTGCCTCACCCACCGGCGGGGCGGCGTAGGGAATACCCTTGTAAACAGCGACTGCACCTTCGCTGGTTCCTCTGACCGAACCTGCTGGCGCATCGACTACCGCACCGCCCGCATCTTGGGCATCGCCGGGCGCCGCCGCCGACGCGACCATGGCGCAACTGGAGACAAAGGCGATGGATATCAGGGCGAAGAAATGAAGTAGCCTGTAAGTCTGCACGATAATCACCTGGGTAGTGCAGCGCGGGTCGCCCCCTTCGATCCAAGGTGAGCAATGCACGCCAGTTTGGGCCCCGCGCGCCCATGTGGGCGCGCGGGGGAAGACGGCTCTAGAACGTGTAGCTGGTCCGTAGCCCGAAGGTGCGCGGACGCAGGCGACCGTAGCGCCCATCCAGGAAAGCTTCCGGGTGGACGTAGGTGATCGCATCGTTGTTCGTTACGTTTTCGATATAGGCCGTGACCGAAAGATCAGGCGTCAGGTTCACCCCAGCATAGGCATTGACGAAAACGTACTCGTCGGTGAAGTCGTATTGCGGCGACTGCACGTTGGGCTGCCCGGGCACGTTCGGGAACAGGCCGGGGAACGAGCCGACATAGGCTACATTGCCGGTAACGAAGGCCGTCTCCGTATCACCGACCGCGAAGCTGTAGGTCGCAGTTGCCGAACCCTGGAACTCGGGCGTTGCCAGCCGGATGTCGGGCTCCGCACCCGATATCGCCGCTTCGCTTGCCGACAGATCGTCGATATGGGCGTCGATATAAGCCCCGCTCGCCGACAGCCTTAGCCCGTCGACCGGCCTTGCGACCAGTTCGAATTCGAAGCCCTTGCTCACCGCGCCGCCGATATTTGTGGCGAACTGGATTGCGTCCGAAACGCGGTTCGCCTGCACCTGGATGTTGTTCCAGTCGATGTAGAAGGCGGCCAGATTGGCAGTGAAGCGATTGTTGAAGAACGACCCCTTCAGGCCGACTTCATAGTTGGTCAGCTTGTCCGAAGTTGCCCCGGCTGGAATGGTGATGTCGTTCGGCTGCGCCGCCGGCGGTGCAAGCCCGGCGCGCGCATTGACGACCGGCGGACGAAAGCCGGTGGACACGGTCGCGTAGGTTGTGAGGTTGGCGCTCGGCTTGAACGAAGCGCTAGCCTTCCAGGAAAGCTTGTCGTCCTTCGCCAGCAACCCGGTCGATGGCTGGATGGACGTGATCGTCAGCGCCGGTATGAAACCCAGGCACTGCGCTGTGAACACGGTGCAATAGCCTCTGGTGAGGAAATTGCTGTTGTAGCCGCCGCCGCGGGTCGTGGTCTGCACCTCGACCTCGCCGTAGCGCAGCCCGCCGGTAACCCAGAAGCTGTCGCTGAAACGATAGGTCAGCTCGCCGAACACAGCCTTTTCGCTGATGTCGGTGTAGTTCTTGAACCGCTGGTAATACAGGTCTGTAAACTGGGTGGTGTTCGTCTGGTTCAGGAACGCCTGCGTTGTGCGATAATCGAAATCGACGTTGCGCCTTTTGTCGAAGTAGAAGCCGCCGATGATCCATTCGATCGGGCCGGGGTGCGACGATGTCAGGCGCACTTCCTGAACGAAGATGTCGTCGGCCCCCACCGCGTCGAGCGAGAATGGCACCAACTGGTTGTAGGTGCCGGCAAGATCGACGATGAAGTCGCCGGTCAGGTCCGAATAGGTGCTCGAGCTCACCAGCTCGGCAAAGCCGAAGTCGACGTTCACCGTGGCGTTGATCGCGAGCAGGTCGCTCTGGAACAGGTCGGGCTGGTCGGTCCTGCGGACGAACTTGCCGAGGTTAGGGTTGGTCAGCGATGAATCGGCAGGATTGCTGATTTCCTTGTTCACCGACAGCTTGACCGAGAACCGGTCGGTCGGCTCGATCAGCAGCGCAGCACGGACGCCGTAAGCTTCGATCGAGTTGGCATCGTCGATCCCGGTGCCGATATTGTCGACCCAGCCATCTTCGTTGCGGTAATAACCGACCGCGCGAAATGCGACGGTATCTTCCGCGATGGGCACATTGACCATGCCGTTGTAGCGCTGCCGCAGCCCGCCCATTTCGGTGTAGCCCAGGTCGACCAGCGCGGACGCTTCGAACCGGTTCGGATTGGGCGCCTTGGTAATGATCCGCATCGCGCCTGCGAGCGATCCCGAACCGAACAGCGTGCCCTGCGGGCCGCGCAGGAATTCGACGCGTTCGACGTCGTAAAGGTTCGGGTCGAGGATCGTCGAGTTGCCGTTCGCGGAGATCGGCAGTTCGTCGATATAGATCGCGACTGGTGCCTGCAGGCCAGCGCTGTACCCGTTGGTCGAGATACCGCGCGCGGTGAAATTGTTGAAGTTCTGAGTTGGCCGGTTGAGCACGACGCCTGGCGTTTCGCGCGCAAGCCGCTCGTAACCGACGATGCCATTCGCGGTCAGCTCTTCCTGGGTGAAAGCGCTGACGCTGAGCGGCACATCCTGCAGCCGCGCCTCGCGCCGGGTTGCGGTGACGATGATCGTGTTGCCCTCTCCGGCCTTGGCCGCGGGCGAAATCTCTTCGACGGTTTCGGTCTCCGCGTCGACATCGTCTTGCGACTGGCTGGCAGCCTGAGCGCTGGCTGCGGTCGGCAAGAACACAAACGCGGCCGCAGATGCGGTCGCCAGAAGCGATCCCCTCATAGTCCTCTCCATTTTCTCCCGGCCATCTTTGCGCCGTGGTGGAGCCCTCATCCGCGAATCGAGTCGTCATGTCAACATTCACTCACGTTCGTGTGAATGTCTTTCCCGGTCGGGGACGTCTTCATGCGCGAAACAGGAATGCGATCACGGCGCGCGCCCTTGTTTGCGCTGCATGCGGACAGTGGAGGGTGCGGTGCCTGGGATGCGCTGCGCATAGTGGCGCGAACGACCACGAATGCCCCACCAGTTGGATGCGGCAGGGCCGAACGGCCGGTCACCTTAGTGCGGTGCGCGGATTGGCAGCCGGTGGGGCGGCGCTGGCGTGATACGAACACGCGACCCCATTGGTTGATAAGACAGCAATGCGCCGATCAATCGGCCGATGGTCGGATAATGATCCGGAGATCAGACCTGATCAAGCGTCCCTGCCAATAGGATCGGCAAGGTCGGAGTCTCGTGGCGCTGGCCGTCATCATCCTCAAATGTCACGGCGAGGGTCGATCCTGCAACGAGCAGGCGCACTTCTTCCGGCGTGAGCGCGCGGTCGAAAGCCCCGGATCCGGGGATCGCGCCCAGCGAAACCGGCGCACCCCCGGCCGGAATGACCCACAATTCCGGGGTCTTCCCGCTTTCGGCTTCCAATCCGGAAACATTGAGGGCGAGCCTGTTGCCCGCCATGTCGATCACCCCGGCGAGCTTGCGAGACGCGTCCTCGTCCTGAAGCTGGGCGATGAGCTGCGGGCCCGCCTGCGAACTGGGCGACTGGTCCGGCGCCTCGGATACGCGCGGTGTTGCGAGGAAAAGCACCAGGCTGGCCACTGCCATAGCCGCACCGGCGAACAGTGCAGCCACGCTCGACCGCGACATTCTCCGATCTGCCAGCGAGGCGGCAGCGCTGCGATCCGAAGCCTCGATCGCGTCGATCCGCGCCTCGATACCACGCCAAACTGCTGCCGAGACCGCGAAAGGCGATGTCGCCTCGGCCATCGTACCCAGACGGTAGGTCCACCATTCGACCGCGTCTGCGAAGTCGCCATCCGCCAGCATCGCGCGGCGAGCCGCGCTGAGTTCCTCGCCTTCAAGCACGCCGAGCGCATGTTCGCCCGCGCGGATAAAAGCGTCGTCATCGATGGGTGAGGTCGTATCAGCCACCCAGACATCCTCTCAGCCCGGCAAGCCCGCGCCTGATCCAGCTTTTCAACGTGCCGAGAGGAACGTCGACCTTTTCCGCCAGCTCCGAATGCGAAAGCCCCTCGAAAAACGCCAGTTTGATCGACCGGCGGTGATCTTCCCGAAGGGTCTCCAGGCAATCGGCCAGGGCGACACTGTCTTCCTGTGTGCAAAGCCAGTCGTCCGCGGGCACTATCGAAGTATCGGCCAGGTCGGGAAACTCGTCATCCCCGAATTCATCGTCGCGCCCGCGATTGCGCAGGCTGTTCAGGGCCAAGTTGCGGGCGATCGTGCAAAGCCACGTGATCGGGCTGCCCTTGGCGGGATCGAACCGGCCAGCGCGACGCCATACCGTTACGTAGACCTCTTGCACCAGATCTTCGGCGACCTCGCGCCGACGGACAATCCGGATGATCGTGCCGAAGACCTTGGCCGACGTCATGTCGTAAACCGTCTGGAGCGATGCGCGGTCTCCCGCAGCGACTGCCGTCAGGGATTGGACCAGGATGGCTTTCCGATCAGTCACAGTCCCCTCTTTCCTTCCCGCGCCCATCTACAATCCATAGCATTGAAACGTCGAAGATAAATTTTTTCCGCCTCGAGTGCATCCGAACCGGCTTCTCCCTTGTAACTCCGCTCACGGCATCCCGATCGGCGAGGGGAGAACGCAGACATGCCAAATCAGACATGCCCGCATTGCGGGGAGCAATTGGTGGAAGACACCAAGATTGCCTACGGCAACATTATCGTCGAAGATCGCGGAGTTCTGTATTTCCAAGGCGAAAGACTGGAACTGCCGAGGGTTCAGCATCAGATCGTCGAAGCGCTGATCGCTGCCAGAGGGCGTGCCCTGACACGCTCCTATCTCGCCGAATGGCTTGATGGCGATGTCTTCGACCAATCGATTTCGGTGTATGTCGGTCGCGTCCGTTCGACCTTCAGGGAAATCGATCCGGACTTCGACCAGATCGTTTCGGTGCGGGGTTTCGCGGCCTACAAATGGGAATTCAAATCGGGGCGTGGACATCGCGTGACGCATTGAACGGTCAGGCCACCGCGTCGACCGTCCTGGTCACCATCCAGAACCCCGATGAAGCGATCAATACCGCTGCGGCCGTGATCCGGAACGGGCTGTAAAAGCCTCGCCTGGCGATGAATAGCAGCAACGGAACGACTGCCACGATAACCGCGATCTGCACCAGTTCGAGCCCAACGTTGAAACCGAGCAGGGTCGAAATATTGCGGGTCAGGTCGGCATCGGCCTCCCTGATGAAGCCAGCAAAACCCAACCCGTGAACGAGGCCGAACAGAACCGCGATCCAGAGTTCGCGCCGGGCGAAGATCGGCCTGATGACGTTGAACGCGGCGAGCAATATCGTGGCCGCGATGAAAATCTCGACCGGCGGGGCCGGCAGGGTAAGCCCGGTCAGCGCGACGCTGATGAGCGTGATGCTGTGGCCGATTGTGAACCCGCTCGCGAGCTGCGCTACGGCGATGGCCGCTTCCTTGCCGCTCCGCAGCGCCTGCCAATGGCCGTTCTTTGCAAGCAATGGAGCTGCCAGCAACAAGGCGACCAGAAACGCGAGGTGATCCAGCCCGCCAAGGATATGCTCGGCACCTACCTGGATCGCGCTGCCAAATCGGGCGAGCGCGGTCGATCGGCCCGCAACCACCGTGACCTGTGTATTCCCTTCGCGCAGCAGTCCGATCAATTGCGGCCCGGACAGGTCGTTTTTGTCGAGAACGACCCGGGTCACGTGATCTGGCGTGTTGGCGATCACGGCAGACCATTCGAAGTCGAACCTGTCGGGGGCGGCCCCCGCCGGCGGATCGTAGGCTATCTTCGCAAGCAGGTCCGGTGTGCCCGCGTTCCTGGCAAAGTGGACATCCGCAATCGTGACATTCCATTCCGATCCATCGGCGGATCGTATGGCGGTGTGGGCCAGTAGGTAACGTTTCGCATCTGCCAGCGAAGCCTGATCGTTCGATGCGGTGTTGCCACTGGCGTAGGCGTATTCGGCCTGAGGGATCGTCACATCAGCCACGATGCCGGTCTTGGTCGGCTCCAGCCGCACCTCGCTGCTCGCGCTCGTGTGGGCAGCTGCCGGAACAATCCACAGGATCGCCAGCATCGCGAACAGGAGGGATCTGGTCATGCTCATCCGTGCGCGAACCAGATGAGGGTCGCCTCTGGCGAATAGATTTGCGGATTCAGTTTCAGGGCCATGTCCCGCGCCTCGGCCGCGTGCTCCTCATCCCCCAAAGCCGCACTGAGCTGAGCGATCTCGACATAGAGGCGTGCGCTCTTCCAGCCGGCCCTCTCTGCGCGCATCAGTTGCCGCATGGCCGCGCTGTCTTGCCCGTTTGCTGACAATGCCCGGGCGAGCAGAAGATACGCCTCGCCATTGGGCCGGGTGGTCGCATTCTTGCGCGCATAGGAGAGCGCCCTTGCGGGATCGCCGAAAGCCAGTTCGTGTTCCGCTGCGTGCGCGACGTAGGCCGATGGAATGTCTCCGACGCGCTTTTCCCATTCGGCAGATGCGCGCGCGGCCCACGCCTTGCTTCGCTGCCGGTCACCCGACCGGCGGTAGAGCATGGCGAGCGCGTCCATGGCCTGGGGGTCTCCCGTGTCGACCGCGACATTTTCGAACATGGCTGCTGCCTGGTCGGTATTGCCCGCTACCAGCGCTGCTTCCCCCAGATAGAGCTTGGTCTTCCAGTAGTCGGCGAAGAGCTCGTCTGCCTTGCGGTACCACTTTTGAGCGACATCGTACCGCCCCCGTGCAAATTCGATCGCGCCTGCCTGCAACGCGATGTTTGCGAGGGTTTGCGGGGTCCTGAGGCTGTCGAGCCTCGCCGCATTTACAAGATGAGTGATCGCGGCATCGAAATTGCCGCGCGATTTTTCCAGCACCGCGAGCCGGACCTGCACGCTTGGTCCGTTCTCGATCTTCCGGGCTGCGTCGTACAAACGTTCCGCAGCAGAGATGTCGCCGCGGTAAAAATTGATATCGCCACGAAGTTCGAGTGCAGTCGCCTGTTCGCCGGTCGAAAGCTTCACGACACTCTTGTCGTATGCGGCCAGCCCAGCTTCGGCTCCGTCGAGATCGTGCACTTCCATCGACCATTCCGCCGAAACGAGGGCCGGACCAGCTCCATCGTCGGCAACGCTGCGCGCAAGCGCGAGCTGGCGCCCCGCATCGCGCAATGCGTCCGCGTTGCCATCGACGAGATACCGGGATCTGAGAGCCCGGGCGAGGACCTGTTTCGGCAACCACTGGTCCGGTCTCTCTGCCGCCAGTTCGGTCGCATATTCGATCCGCTCGCGCACCTTCGTTTCCGCGTCGCCCTGGCTGACCGGGCCGTATCCTGCGTGCGGCAAATCGCTTGCCGAATAGTGCGGTTCCTCGGTCGAATGCGGCACAATTTTCGGTGCCAGGAACAGCCCGGCGACCAGAACCGCCGGAAAGCCGAGCACAAAGATCAGGAGCCGAGTTCGCGGCATGATCCTATGTCTCCCAATGACCGAGCCAGCCCCGGCGAGGTTGCGCCGGGGCTGGATCAGCTTCGAGGTGTCAGCTCGCGGTGGTCGCGGTAGCGCACGGCTGGAGGCCAGCTGCCACGAGGTCGTCGGCCAGTGCATTGGTTAAGCCGGTCAACTGCTCGGTCAGCTCGGGTACGAAAGTACCGCTGGCATCGTCCGCGGGGTCGGCATCGTTATAGGCCACCTTGGTGTCGGACCCGATCAACGCGGTCGACACGGCGGGCATGCCCATTCGGTCTACGCGCGTATACTGATCGGGCGAACTCGACCTGAAGGTAAACGTAGTCCCCGTTGCGGTGGTCACCGGCGGCGAACCCTGAGGCGGCGCCAGGAACGGGAACGAGGACTGGAATGCCACATCGTTCGAAGGCGGATTCAGGGGCAGTCCGGCCAGCGTCGTCGCCGAATGGGTGCCGAGATCGAGGAAGATCACAGCCAACGTTACGTCGATGACCGGATCCGAAAGCTTGCGGCCATTGGGGAAGCCCGAGGTTCCGCTAAGGTCCAGCGTCAGGGTATCGGGCACGATCAGACCGGCGACCGACACTCCCGGTGCCACTTCCTGCTGCAGGCACGGGGTCACGTCGTAAGTGGTCTGGGTCGGCGTAGGCGACGGCGCCATCGTGGGCGTCGGGTCCGGCTGCTGGTCGTCGTCGTCAAAGCAGCCCGACAATGTTCCCGCGATGAGAGCCAGCGACCCCGTCATCAGAAGAGTGCGGCGGATGGAGCGTTTGTTCGTTTCCATTACATTTGTCCTCCGATACGCGCGGTTGTGCCCCATACATCGATCGGGCTTGTCCCATTCTCGATCCGATCGCGCGGAATGCTGATGACGATGGCGGTAAGGTTCTGTCCGGCGAAAAAGTCGCGCGAAGAATCGAAGCTCAGCGTGCCAGTCGATGCGGTGTCCTTGAAACCCTGCAGGTCGAAGAAGAACGGATCGTCGAACAGGCCTGCACGGACCGTGGCGCCTTCCTGCGTAAGCGTCTTTTCCACCGAGCCTTCGATCGGGCCGCTGGTACCGGGAATCCCCGAAACCTGAACGCCATATTCGTTGCTGCCCGAACCTGCGCCGAACCGGACATAGATCGGAAAGTCGGCCGTAGTGCGCGGCGAATCGTTGGAGACGTTGATGGTGTAGAGGACGTCCGGGTCGTAGGTGGCCGGCTGGTCGGTCGCCTGCGGGCCTGCGAAGGTCATGATGAAGTAGACATTGTCCGCGTCGTGCCACGCAAAAAGGTCCGCGATATCGGCAGCGCGATCAGGCGTGGAATCGACCGACGGATCGGTCCTGCTGGGCGGATCGAGATGGTCTGCCGCGACCAGGCCCAGCCCGGGCATGAGTGCCGCGCCTCCGATCGCAAGTGTCAATCCCGCAGCCACCGCAGCGATGGTTTTCTTGTGTTGCATAGCTCTCCCCAAGTTCGCGTTTGCGCCGAGACGCGGCTTGGGCGATCAACTGGTTCGAAGAGCATTCGAGTGTGAGCGACCGCCCATCGCGGTGGTCGGCCCCCGACATAACAATACGATAACAGCGTGCCGACTTATTCGGCGTTGCTTGCAAGCAGCGACGCCTGCAGTGCCTGCGCGCACATATTGGAGTGATGCCAAAGCCCACCCATTCGCTTCGCACGGGCGTACCTAACCGAACGGCCTTTCGCCTTACAGCGGCGCGCGGATATTATGGGAAAGGTGGTGCCGCTTACGTGACTCGAACACGTGACCCCATCATTACGAATGATGTGCTCTACCAACTGAGCTAAAGCGGCATTTCGCTTGGAGGGACGCCCCTTATCCTCGCGATGCGGTGCCTGCAAGGGGGATGCTGGGGTTGGGCTCTGCAATCCTTGCGCACACGCGGTGTACGACCTCCTCGGTCCCGGCGCTGCCGCCGATATCGCCGGTGCCGACACCTTCCGAAAGGCATTCGCTTACCGCCCGCTCGATCGCAGCGGCGGCATCGCCCTCGCCCAGCGCGTGGCGCAGCAGCATCGCGGCGCTCAGGATCGCGCCGACGGGGTTGGCCTTGCCCTGCCCCGCGATATCGGGGGCGGATCCGTGGATCGGTTCGTAGAGCCCGCCGTGGCTTTCCGACAACGAGGCGGAGGGCGCGAGGCCGATCGACCCGGCGATCACCGATGCCTCGTCGCTCAGGATGTCGCCGAACATGTTCTCGGTCAGGATCACGTCGAAGGCGGAGGGGCGCTCGATCAGCTTCATCGCCATCGCATCGACCAGCACGTGATCGAGTTCGACATCGGGGTACTCGGCATCGCGCAGCGCGACCACCGTGTTGCGCCAGAGGCGGCTGGTGGCGAGCACGTTGGCCTTGTCGACCGAGGTTACGCGGCCCTTGCGACCACGCGCCGCGTCGAAGGCGATGCGGGCGATCCGCTCGACCTCCGGCTGCGAATAGGAGCACAGGTCGGAGGCTGTCTCGTCGCCCTCCACCTTGTCGCCGAAGTAGATCCCGCCGGTCAGCTCGCGCACGATCAGCATGTCGGTGCCGGCGACGCATTCTTCCTTGAGCGGAGAGAGATGTTCGAGCCCTGGGAAGAGCGTGATCGGGCGCAGGTTGGCAAAGGCACCAAGCGCTTTGCGAAGCGCGAGGAGCCCGGCTTCGGGCCGCGGGCCCCCACCGTCCCACTTCGGGCCGCCGACCGCGCCCAGAAATACCGCGTCGGCCCCGGCGCAAGCCTTGGCCGTGCTTTCGGGGAAAGGATCGCCATGCGCGTCGATAGCGCAGCCGCCGATGTCGTGGCTTTCGAAGGAGAGCGACAATCCGTGCGCGGGGGCGACCGCTTCGAGCGCAGCACGCGCGGCGGCGGCGACTTCGGGGCCGATCCCGTCTCCGGGAAGAAGTACGATCTTATGCGTCACGCCGCGGCCTCATATGCAGTGATCTGCGCGTCGTGCGCGAGGATGTGGCCCAGCGGATCGACCCCGTCGAGCAGGCAACGTCGGGCGAAAGGTTCGACCGCGAAGCTGGCTTCGATGCCGTCTTCGGTGGTCAGGGTGCATTCCTCCAGGTCAATGGCGATCGCGACGCCCGGGCGGTCGAGCAGAGCCGCGTGGGTCTCGGCATCGACCTCGACCGGCAACAGGCCATTCTTGAGCGAGTTGCTCTTGAAGATGTCGGCGATGTCCGAGCTGACCACCGCCCGAAACCCGTAGTCGAGCAAGGCCCACGGCGCGTGTTCGCGCGAGGAGCCGCAGCCGAAGTTCGGCCCTGCCACCAGCACCTGCCGGTCACCCGCACCCGCGACCGGGAAGGGCGAAGCGTTCTTGGGCTGATCGTCGGCGGTGTAGCGCCAGTCGTAGAACGCGTTCGCGCCCAGCCCTTCCCGCGTGGTGGTGGTGAGGAAGCGCGCGGGGATGATCTGGTCGGTATCGATATTGCTCTGGCGGACGACGAGCGTGCGCGCCTCCAGCCGCTTGAACGGATCAGGCTGCATCGCGCGTCTCCGTGCTCATATATTGCGATGGGTCGGCGATATGGCCCGCGATGGCGCAGGCGGCGGCGGTGGCGGGTCCGGCGAGCACGGTGCGCACGCCCTTGCCCTGCCGCCCGACGAAGTTGCGGTTCGACGTCGACACCACCAGTTCGCCCGGCGCGCCCTGATCGCCGTTCATCGCGATGCACATCGAACAGCCGGGCAGGCGCCACTCGGCCCCTGCGTCGGTGAAGATCGCGTCCAGACCTTCGGCCTCGGCCTGCTGGCGGATGACCTCGGAGCCGGGGACGATCAGCGCGACAACGCCATCGGCCACCTGCCGTCCACGCATCACCTCGGCGGCTTCGCGCAGGTCGGACAGGCGCGAATTGGTGCAGCTGCCGATGAAGACCCGGTCGACCTTCGCCTCGGCAAAGGGCCGGTCGGCGGCGAAGCGCATGTATTCGGCGGCCTCGCGCTCCGAGTCATTGGCGGGCTGCGGTGCATTGCCGGTGACCGGCGCAGCGGCATCGGGGGACACACCGTAGGTGATCATCGGACGGATCGCCGCAGCATCGACCGTGACTTCTGTGTCGAAGCTTGCATCGGGATCGGAGGGCAGCTCGCGCCAGCGGGCAACCGCTGCGTCCCAATCCTCGCCCTGCGGCGCGCGCTCGCGCCCTTCGAGGTACGCGAAAGTGGTTTCGTCGGGGGCGATCATGCCGACGCGCGCACCGGCCTCGATCGCCATGTTGCACAGCGTCATACGGCCTTCCATCGAAAGCGCCTCGACCGCTTCGCCAGCGAATTCGACCGCGTAGCCCTGCCCGCCGTCGGCGCCGATCTGCGCAATCATCGCCAGCGCCATGTCCTTCGCGCCGACACCGGGCGACAGCGCGCCTTCGAAGGTGATCCGCATACTCTTCGGCTTGCGCTGATGCACGCATTGCGTTGCCAGCACATGGCCGACCTCGGTCGTGCCGATCCCGAAGGCGAGCGCGCCGAACGCGCCGTGGGTGGAAGTATGGCTGTCGCCGCACACGATCGTCTTGCCCGGCTGCGTCAGGCCCATTTCCGGGCCGATCACGTGGACGATCCCGCGCCGCGCGTCGTCGAGGCCGAGCAGGTCGATGCCATGCTTGGCGCAGTTCGCCTCGAGCTGGTGGACCTGTTTCTCCGCCGCCTCGGTCGCGTAGGGCAGCCGCCCGTCCGCGCCCGCAGGCAGGGTCGGCGTCGAGTGGTCGAGCGTCGCCTGCGTCAGGTCGGGGCGGCGGACCTTGAGACCGCGCTCTTCCAGCACGGCGAAGGCCTGCGGCGAGGTGACCTCGTGCACCAGGTGCAAGTCGATGAAGAGGATCGCGGGCGCGTCCTCGCTTTCAGGGACGACGACATGCGCGTCCCACAGCTTGTCGAACAGGGATCGTGCCATTGCTCTACTCTCAGGCTGCGTCGGCCAGACGCGCGGCGTCCGCCATGCGCGCGTGGTTGTTGAACGCCGCGAGCAGCGCCTGCGCCGCCGCGATCACCACATCGGTGTGCTGGCTGCGACCGGCGATGGTGACGCCATCGACCAGCAGGCCGACCTCGATTTCCATCTCGCGGCTCAGCTGGTGCGCATCGACCGATTCGAGCGTGCCGTGCTTGACCTCGGCGGCGACGCAGAAGGCATCGGTGAGAGCCTCGAACGGGCCGGTGCCGTGGCCGATCGTGGTCAGCCGCCCGCGCGTCGCGTGGTCGAGCGTGACCTTGGCGGTGGGCCGGTCGTTGGCCTTGGTCCCGGTGCGCATCTCGACCCGGACCAGTTCCCATGCGTGCCCGCGCCCATCGTCGGCGAGCAGATCGCACAGGTCGTTGTCGGTCACTTCGCGCTTGGTATCAGCCAGCCGCTTGAAGTCGGCATAGAGCTTTTCGAACCGGTTGCCGCCCAGATCGCCATGCCCCAGCGCCTCCAGCCGTGCGCGCAGCGCGTGCTTGCCCGAGTGCTTGCCCAGCACCAGCGCGTTCGAAGGCAGGCCGATGTCTTCGGGGCTCATGATCTCGTAGGTGCGCCGGTCGGCCAGCACGCCGTGCTGGTGGATGCCCGCCTCGTGCGCAAAGGCATTGCGCCCGACGATCGCCTTGTTGCGCGGCGGGGCGTTGCCGGTGACTTCGCCCAGCATCCGGCTGACCGCGAAAATCTCCCGCGTTTCGACGCCGCTGGCCGCCTTGTAGTGATCGGGCCGGGTCTTCAGCGCCATCACGACCTCTTCCAGCGCGCAGTTGCCCGCACGCTCGCCGATGCCGTTGATGGTGCATTCGACCTGCCGGGCGCCGCCACGCACCGCGGCGAGGCTGTTGGCGACCGCCATGCCCAGATCGTTGTGGTTGTGGGTCGAGAAGACGACATGCTCCGGCCGTTCGACATTCGCGGTCAGGTCCGCGAACAGCGCGTAGATTTCTTCCGGAGAGGTATAGCCTACCGTATCGGGCACGTTGAGCACATCGGCCCCCGCCGCCGCTGCGCATTCCAGCACTTCCTTGAGAAAGGCGGGCTCGGTGCGCAGCGCGTCTTCGGCGGAGAACTCGATTTCGGTGAAGCGGCCCTTGGCCATGCGCAGCGCACGCTCGATCGTGGCGAGCGCTTCGGGCTTTTCCATCTTGTGCTTGGCCGCCAGATGCAGGTCGCTGGTGCCGAAGAAGAGGTGCAGACGGCTGCGGCGCGCAGGCCCCAGCGCCCGCTCGGCAGCGTCGATATCGCCTTCGGTGCACCGCGCCAGCGAGCACAATAGCGGCGCATCGGGCAGGTAGCCGATCTCGCTCGCGATCGCGTGGATCGCCTCGGCATCGCCGGGGGATGCGGCGGCAAAGCCGACCTCCATGACGTCCACCTTAAGCTTCGCCAGCGCGTGCGCCAGCTTCAGCTTCTGCGCGGTGTTCATCGAGAAGCCGGGGGCCTGCTCGCCATCGCGTAGGCTCGTGTCGAAAATCGCGACCCGGTTCGGGGTGTCCCCCGCTACCTCGGATACCTCAGGCTCGTGCGGCATGGATCACCTCCGCGACCGGGGTGGCATTGCTCAGGTGGATTGTGGCCTGCACGTCCTGCAACCGCTCCAGCTGGCGCAGCAGTCTTTCGACCTTGCGAGTGGGGTCCAGCGGAGCGAGCGCCAGCGTCATCCCCCCGGCATCGCCGTCGCTGCCCATCTGCATCGAGCGAACGGCAAAACCGCGCGCCTCGACCACGCCGAGGGTCCGGCGAAGCGCGCCTTCCGCGCAGCGAAATTCGATGCGGATATGTTCAAGTGTCATTGCGCTTCTCCATCATTTCGGCATTCGATGCGCCCGGCGGCACCAGCGGCCAGACGTTCTCTTCGGGGTCGATGCGGACATGCGCGAGGATCGGACCGCGCGCATTGATCAGGCGATCGATAGCCCCATCAACTTCCTCGCGGCGCTCGATCCCGAAGGCTTCGATGCCGAAGGCATTGGCGACTTCGACGAAATCCGGATTGTCGGACAGGTCGACTTCGGAGTAGTTTCCTTCGAAGAACAGCTCCTGCCACTGGCGCACCAGCCCCAGCATCGCATTGTCGAGCAGCAGGATCTTCACCGGGATCTGGTACCGGCGCAGCGTCGCCAGTTCCTGGATGTTCATCTGGAACCCGCCATCGCCGCAGATCGCGAAGACCTCCTTGTCAGGCTCGGCCAGCTTGGCCCCGATCGCGGCCGGCAGGCCAAAGCCCATCGCGCCCAGACCGCCGCTGGTCAGGTGCGCCTGCGGGCGCGAGAAGCGGCAATGCTGCGCGACCCACATCTGATGCTGGCCGACGTCGCAGGCGACGACGAAGTCCTCGCCCACCCGCTCGGACAAGGTCTTGAGCATCGCGGGTGCATAAATGCCGTTGCCCGGCGCATCGTAGCGCTGCGGATGGCGCGCGCGAATCTCTGCGGTCTCGGTGGTCCACGCGTCGATCTCACCAGCGGCGAAGTCGATCGCGCCGAGGCTCGATTTGATATTCCCGCACACCGCGGCGTGGGCGAAGCGCAGCTTGCCCAGTTCGGCGGCGTCGACGTCGATGTGAACCACCGAGGCATGCGGGGCGAATTCCGCCAGCTTGCCCGTCGCCCGGTCATCGAAGCGCGCGCCCAGCACGATCAGCAGGTCGCATTCCTGCACCGCCATGTTCGCCGGGCGATGGCCGTGCATCCCGATCATTCCCAGAATCGCCGGATGCTCGGGCGGCAGCACGCCCAGCCCTTGCAGCGTGGCGACCGCAGGAATGCCGCTCTCATCGACGATCCGGCGGACCATCTCGCTGGCATTGGCGCGCGCGATCCCGCCGCCCAGATAGAACAACGGCCGGTTGGCGGCCGCGATCAGGCGCTCTGCATCGGCAATCGCTTCGTGCGAAGGCGCGGGCAACAGGTCGCTCGAGATACGCCGCATCGGCGCCGGCTCGCAGGTCGCCTGCTGGACGTCCTTGGGCAGGTCGACCAGCACCGGGCCGGGGCGACCGCCCTCGGCAATCGCGAAGGCTTCCGCCAGTGCCGAGGGAATATCCTCGGGCCGGCGGACGATGATCGAGTGCTTCACGATTGGCATGGTCATGCCGAAGATATCGGTTTCCTGAAACGCGTCGGTGCCCATCAGCGGCTGCGCCACCTGCCCGGTGATCGCCACCATCGGGACCGAGTCCAGATAGGCATTGGCGATCCCCGTAATCAGGTTGGTCGCGCCCGGGCCGGAGGTCGCCAGGCACACGCCCGCACGCCCCGTGATCCGGCCATAGGCGTCCGCCGCGAAGGCCGCAGCCTGCTCGTGACGCACCAGAATGTGCCGCGTGCTGCCCTGTGGCAGCGCGTCATACACCGGCATGATCGCGCCGCCGGGATAGCCGAACACGCATTCGACGCCCAGCGCCGCCAGCGTGTCGACTACCAGCTGCGCACCCGTGCGGGTGGCAGGCTGGCTCTCTGGGCTGGATAAGGGCTGGGTCATGGCGTTCATGGCTTTCACTCAGGCAAAGGCACGCGCGATTACGCGGCCTTTTGCTCCTTCTTCTTCTCGTCGGTCTGCAACCAGGCCATCAGGCCGCGCAGTTCCTTGCCGGTGGCCTCGATCGGGTGCGACAGATCGGCTGCCTGCATTGCGTCGTACTTCTTCTTCCCGGCCTCGTTTTCGGCGATCCAGTTGCGCGCAAAGGTGCCGTCCTGAATGTCGGTCAGCACGTCCTTCATCCGCGCGCGCGTCTCGTCGTTGATGACGCGCGGACCCGAAACGAGATCGCCGTAGATCGCGGTTTCGGAAACGAATTCGTGCATCTTCTCGAACCCGCCTTCGTACAGCAGGTCGACGATCAGCTTGAGCTCGTGGAGACACTCGTAATACGCGATCTCGGGCTGGTAGCCCGCGTTCACCAGCGTCTCGAACCCGGCGGCGACCAGCTCGGTCGCGCCGCCGCACAGCACCGCCTGTTCGCCGAACAGATCGGTCTCGGTTTCCTCGCGGAAGCTCGTTTCGATCGCGCCCGCGGTGGTCCCGCCGATCAGGCTGGCATAGGCCAGCGCGCGGTCGCGCGCTTCGCCGGTCGCGTCCTGACGGACCGCGAACAGGCAGGGCACGCCAGCGCCGCGTTCGTATTCGCGACGGACCAGATCGCCCGGCCCCTTGGGCGCAACCAGGATCACGTCGATCCCGGCGGCTGGCTGGATGCGTTCGTAGAGCACGGTGAAGCCGTGCGCGACGAGGATCGCATCGCCCTGCTCCAGATTGGGGGCGATTTCGGAGGCGAAGATCGCCTCGTGGCTCATGTCGGGGGTCAGCAGCGCGACCAGCGATGCGGCCTTTGCCGCTTCGGCGACCGGCATCACGGTCAGGCCATCGGCGCGTGCCTTGGCCGCCGTCGGCGAACCGTCGCGCAGGCCGACGATGACCTCGCAGCCGCTGTCCTTCAGGTTCATCGCGTGGGCGCGGCCCTGGCTGCCGTAGCCGATGATGGCGACGGGCTTGCCGCGCACCAGTTCGGGCTTCGCATCTTCGTCGGTGTAGACCTTGATCGTCTTGGGCATGGTATCAGTCCTTCACTCGGTAACTGGTGGAATGGTGGTTGCGCCGTAGGCGGCGGACGAAACGAGGCGAGCGTACTTGTCGAACACGCCCCCCATGGAGTTTGGCGGTTGGGGGGTGTGCGCCGCGCGGCGGGCATCCCAGTCGATATCGGCGTCGATCCGGCGGGAATCCGCGTCGATCCGGATGATGTCGCCGGTTTCGACCAGCGCGATCGGGCCGCCCTTGGCCGCTTCAGGGGAGCAGTGCCCGATCACGAAACCGTGGCTCGCGCCGGAGAAGCGACCGTCCGTAATCAGCGCGACCTTGCCCGCGAGGCCCTGCCCGGCGAGCGCGGCGGTCACCGCCAGCATCTCGCGCATGCCGGGCCCGCCCGAGGGGCCTTCGTAGCGGATGATGACGACATCGCCCGCCTCGATCTGGTTGGCGTTGACCGCCGCGAAGCAGGCTTCCTCGCCCTCGAACACCTTGGCCGGGCCTTCGAACGAGGCCGCGCCATATCCGGCGGTCTTCAACACCGCGCCTTCGGGCGCGATGTCGCCGTAGAGGATGCTGAGGCCACCGGTCGCCTTGACCGGATCGGCAGGCGATTTGACCACCTGCTGCCCGGGCGTTTCTTCGGCCCGCGCCAGTTCCGCAAACAGGCTGTCGCCCGTCACCGTGGGGGTGTCTTCCAGCATGCCCGCATCGGCCAGCCGCTTGCCGAACAGCGGCACGCCGCCCGCCGCGTAGAGATCGCGCGCCAGGAAGCGCCCGCCGGGCTTCAGGTCGGTGATGACCGGCACGCTGCGCGACAATTCGTCGAACGTCTCGATCGGGAAGGCAAAGCCCGCCTCTGCCGCGATCGCGGGCAGGTGGAGCACGGCATTGGTCGAACCGCCGCTGGCAACGACTGCTGTTGCCGCGTTGCGGATCGACGCGGGGGTCAGGAAGGTTCGCGCCGAGGTGCCTTCCTTGGCCAACTTGGCTGCCAGTCGACCGCAACGCGCCGCCTCGACCCGTTTGGCAGAGTCGGTCGCGGGCGGATCGCCCGAACCCATCGGGCTGATACCCATCATCGCCAGCGCCATAGCCATGGTGTTGGCGGTGAACTGCCCGCCGCACGCGCCCGCACCGGGGCACGCCGCACGCTCGACCTTGTCCAGCTCGGCATCGCTCATGTCGCCCTTGGCGTGCGCGCCGACCGCTTCGAACACGTCCTGAATCGACAGGTCGCGACCGTCCAGCTGGCCGGGCATGATCGTGCCGCCGTAGAAAACCAGCCCAGGAATATCGAGCCGGGCCAGCGCCATCGCGGCGGCGGGAATGGTCTTGTCGCAACCGACCAGAATGATCGCCGCGTCGAGCGAATGCCCCTTCACCGCCAGCTCGATCGAGTCGGCGATGATCTCGCGGCTGATCAGCGAGGCGCGCATGCCCTCGCCGCCCATGGTGATCCCGTCCGAGACCACGATGGTGTTGAAGTCCACCGGGGTGGCGCCGTTTTCGCGCAGGCCCTGCCGGATCGGCTCGGCCAGATCGGCCAGGTGCATGTTGCACGGCGTCACGGTCGACCAGGTGTTGACCACCGCAACCATGGGCTGAGCCATCTGTTCGTCGGTGAAGCCCGCACCGCGCAGCATGGCGCGGGCGGGCGCCTTGGCCGCACCCTTGGTGATCGCGTCGGAGCGTTTGGAAGTCATCTCAGTCATCACGTTGATCCCTTGACGGACCCAATAAAAAACCCCGCTTTCCTGATCGGAGAGCGGGGTTCGAGAGGTCCGTCTGGCTAAGCCTAGCCGATGGGCACTCCCCCCCGCTGAATAAGAAGTACGAATACAAGAAGGACGAGGAGCAGCACGAGACCCTGCGCAAACAGCGCATTCTCGTCGGCAGTACGCATGGCGGCCTTGGCCTTCATTCGTCGTTCCTCGCATGCGCAGCACGATTGCTGCGATAGCGAGGGGTTTATATCATCAAAACTTAAGGGCAAGCAAAAATATTGCCGAATTCGGGATTTTTTGGGTCTTTTAGATCAGCGCCGCATCGCAGGGCGCGATTTATCCCGCGAAGTCAGGACTTTGCCGGCTCGAACAGCGTGTTGCGCGCGCCCTCCTTCAACCTGCGTACGGGATAGTCGGCGCGTCCGTCCGCGATGATCGTGGCGCATCCTCTGGCCGTGGCGTGGCGCGCGGCAGCTAGCTTGGTCGCCATTCCGCCGGTCCCCACCCCCTCGCTCGCCGCGCCACCGGCCATCGCGATCACCGCATCGTCGATGCTCGTCACGCTTGCGATATGCGCTGCGTCCGAATCGGAAGGATGGCGGTCGTAGAGCCCGTCGACATCGGACAGAAGCAACAGCAGGTCTGCTTCGGCCAGTTCTGCCACGTGCGCAGACAGGCGGTCGTTATCGCCCAGCTTCAGCTCTTCGGTTGCAACGCTGTCGTTCTCGTTCACCACCGGCACCGCCCCAGCATCGAGCAGCACCGACAGCGTGGCGCGCGCATTGGCGGATCGTTCCGCCGACTGGCTGTCGGCCAGGGTCAGAAGCAATTGGGCGACCGGGATATCGAGCGGGGCGAAGGCCTGCGCCCAGGCGTTCATCAGCAGGCTCTGGCCGACGGCGGCGGCGGCCTGCCTCTGGTCGAGACGGGGAGAGCGTTCGATCCCCAGCCGCCGCCAGCCAAGCGCCACCGCGCCCGAGCTGACCACCAGCACGATGGCCCCCGACTGGCGCAGCAACGCGATATCCTGCGCCAGGCTCTCCAGCCACGGCAACCGTGCGGTCCGCGTATCGGGGTCGATCAGCAGCGAAGAGCCGACCTTTACGACGATCCGCCGGGCGTTCGCGAGAACCGTCGTGCTCGACGCCGCCTCCCCGCTCACGAATTTTCCCGGGAAGCATGCACCAGCATCAGCCGGACGAGCTTTGCGATCGGGCGCGGGACGCCGACGCGCCCTTCCAGCCACAGGCTGACCGTCGAGCGATCGACCCCGATCGACTGGGCGAGCGCACTCTGGGTGCGAAAGTTGAGGTCGTCCATCGCCTGCCGCAGCTCTTCGGGCTGCATCGAGGCGAGCATCGATTCCGGGGTGAAACGCGGCGGATTTTTCGCAGGTGCGGCAACAATTCTGCCAACCGTACGCCTGTGTGAATATTTCACATCGCCGCTCACGATCCCTGCCATCCCCAAACCCCTGCAAATTCTGTCGTTTAACCGGTTACCCACCGGCTGAATCGACGCGATTGACGATCCTGCGGAAATTGTGCGATGCATCATAAATGACAAAAGCGTGACCGTTCAAGCAAGAATTGAACGGGCGCGTTCGCGTCGCCGTAACATCGCTACCAGGGGGAAGCATGAAACTTATCGTCGCCATCATAAAACCATTCAAGCTCGACGAAGTCGTCGAAGCGCTCACGGGGGTGGGCGTCACCGGCCTGACCGTGTCCGAAGCCAAGGGTTTCGGGCGCCAGAAGGGCCACACCGAGGTTTACCGCGGTGCGGAATACGACACGAGTTTCGTGCCCAAGGTGCGTATCGAAACGGTCGTGGCGGACGATGTCGCAGCCAAGGCGATCGAGGCGATTTCCGCCGCCGCCAAGACCGACGCGATCGGCGACGGCAAGATTTTCACCATCGACGTTTCTTCGGCGCTGCGGATCCGCACCGGCGAAACCGACGACACCGCACTCTGAGGGGGCAGGACATGACGTTTAGCTTGAGAAACATTGCTACCGCCGGGCTTGCCGCAATCGTGGCGACGCCCGCGTTCGCCATGGAGGCACCGGCAAACACCGCGCCTGCCGTGGCTGCGGCAGAAGCCGCCGCAACCATCGCCAAGGGCGATACCGCGTGGATGATCGTCGCCACCGTTCTGGTGATGGCAATGATCGTGCCCGGTGTTGCGCTGTTCTACGGCGGGCTTGCCCGCACCAAGAACATGGCCTCGGTGCTGACCCAGGTCCTGTGCGTCTCCTCGCTCGCGATGCTGATCTGGGTGATGTACGGTTATTCGATGGCGTTCGGCGATACCGGCAACGCCTTCATCGCCGATTTCGGCAAGGTCTTCCTGAAAGGCGTCACCGCCGATTCCGGCGCGGCGACCTTCAGCGATGGTGTCGAGATCCCCGAATATATCTTCATCGCCTTCCAGATGACCTTCGCGGCAATCACCGCTGCGCTGATCGTCGGCGGGACGATGGAAAGGGCCAAGCTGTCGACCATGATGGTGTTTACCGCCATCTGGCTGACGATCGTCTATTTCCCCATCGCGCACATGGTCTGGGCGACCGGCGGGCTCATCTTCGAATGGGGCGCGCTCGACTTTGCTGGCGGCACGGTGGTGCACATCAACGCCGGCGTCTCCGCGCTAGTCGGCTGCCTGATCCTGGGCAAGCGTATCGGTTACCCCAAAGAGCCGATGCCCCCGCACTCGCTGACCATGACGCTGCTCGGCACGGGCCTGCTGTGGGTGGGCTGGTTCGGTTTCAACGGCGGTTCCGAACTCGAAGCCGACGGTGTGGCCTCGCTCGCGGTGCTCAACACCTTCGTCGCGACGGCAGCCGGCGTGCTCTTCTGGATGCTGGGCGAGACCATCAGCGGCCACAAGGGTTCGCTGCTGGGCGGCTGTTCGGGTGCGATCGCCGGCCTCGTCGCGGTCACTCCGGCGGCGGGCAACAGCGGGCCTTTCGGTGCGATCCTGATCGGTGCCGTGGCTGCCCTCGTCTGCTTCTGGTTCGTCACCATGATGAAGCCCAAGCTTGGGCTGGACGACAGTGCCGACGTCTTCGGCATCCACGGGATCGGCGGCATCGTCGGCTCGCTCGGCACCGCGTTCACCATGATGCCCGGCCTCGGTGGCCCGGGTGATGCGGACTACAATGCGATCGCGCAGCTGATCATCCAGGCGAAGGCCGTGGGTGTGGCGATTGTGTGGGCCGCTGTCGGCGCTTCGGTCGCCTGGCTCATCGCCAAGCTGATCACCGGCGGGCGCGTTTCCGAAGAGAAGGAACGCGACGGCCTCGACCTCAGCGAACACGGCGAGCGCGCCTACAACTACTGATGGCTTGAACCTTCACCCTGCGCCGCGATCCTAGCGAGAGAGATCGGGACACGGCGCGGGGTCGGATTTTCGCGGAGAGGGCAACCGCATAATGTGGAGAAAAAACATGCGTTTATTCCGAGTTGCACCATTGGCGTTGGTCGCCGCAAGCATGCTTTCCGCCCCCGCCTTCGCGCAGGAAGCGGAAGAAGAAGAAAGCGGCCCGATCGAGGTCAGCGCGAACGTCGCCCTCACCAGCGACTACCGTTTCCGCGGGGTCTCCTTCTCCGACGAAGACATCGCCATCCAGGGCGGCTTCGACATCAGCCACGAAAGCGGCTTCTACATCGGCACCTGGGCATCCTCGCTCGAAGACAGCCTGCTCTACGGCAATGCCGAACTCGACGTGTACGCGGGCTGGTCGGGCGATGTCGCGCCGAACATCACGCTCGACGGCGGGGTTCTCTACTACATCTACCCCAACGGCGACGACAGCGTGGGCGATAGCGACTACTTCGAACCCTACGCCTCCGTCACCGCGGCGCTTGGCCCGGTCGAGGCAACCGTGGGCGCGGCCTACGCCCCCGAACAGGGCAGCGCGCTGACCAGCGACAACATCTACGTCTACGGCGATCTCGGCACCGGCATCCCGGACACGCCGATCAGCCTCGCCGCACACCTCGGCTATTCGGACGGCAGCCTCGACTACGGATCGGGCGGCTATCTCGACTGGTCGCTGGGCGCGAGCGTCAGCTACAAGATCCTCGAACTGGGTGTCGCCTACATCGACACCGACCTGCCCAGCGCGGCAGGCCAGGACGCTGCCGTGGTCTTCACGGTCGGAGCAAGCTTCTAAAACCTTGCGGGGTCGCATCCTCCGGAACGGTCCGTCGCCTTCAATGGCGGCGGGCCGTTTCGCTTATGGAGCTTACACCGCGGCGCGAACCCGCAGCATGGCAATCGCGGCCACGATCCACGCGGCGGCTGCGAACAGCATCGTCCACACCGGCTCGCCGGGGAAGAATGCCTTCATCAGCGATCCCATCGCGGTCGCCACCAGCAGCTGCGGCACGACGATGAAGATGTTGAACAACCCCATGTAGATGCCGAGCTTCGCCTGCGGCAGGTTCGACGCCAGGATCGCGTAAGGCATCGCGAGGATGCTCGCCCACGCAATGCCGATACCGATCTCAGCCAGCAGCAGCGCCTGCGCATCGCGCACGACAAAGAACATCAGGAAGCCGAGCGCGCCCAGCGTCAGGCAGATCGAGTGGGTCATCACCTGCCCCACCGCACGGCTCAGCCAAGGCAGAATCGCCAGAGCTGCGACCGCCGCGACGCCGTTGTAGACCGTGAACAGCAGGTTCACCCAGTTGGCGCCTTCGTTGTACGCGGCGCTCGCCGTATCGGTGCTGCCGAAGACGTACTGCGTCACCACCGGGGTCGTGTTGATCCACATGATGAACAGCGCGGACCAGCTGAAGAACTGGACCAGCGCGAGCCGCTTCATCACCGGCGGCATGCCCGAGAAATCGCCGACGATGCTGGAAAGCATGTTGGTGGTGCGGCCCTGCTTCGCGAGATATATCCCGATCGCGCTCAGCAACCCGTAGACCGCCAGCAATGCGCCGAGCAGCAGCACCTCTTTCTCCAGCGCGAATTCGCCGACCGCGATGACCACGACCAGCCCCGCCGCGATCCATGCCGCGCTCGAAAGGTAGGATTTGCTCGCCAGCGCGCGGACCGGCTGCTCGTCCGCGACGCCTGCATTTTCGGCGAACGCGGCGATTTCCTCGGGACTGTATTCGCGGGTGGTGAACACGGTCCACAGCACCGCGATCAGCAGTGCGGCGGAGCCGAACCAGAAGCTCCAGCGCACGGTATCGGGCAGGCCGCCATCGGGCGCGACGTTGCCGACGCCCAGATGTTCCAGCAGGAACGGGAAGATCGATCCGACGACCGCACCCGCCCCGATGAAGGCGGTTTGGACCGCGTACCCCGCCGCGTGCTGGTCGGTTTGCAGCATATCGCCCACAAACGCCCTGAAAGGCTCCATCGAGACGTTCAGCGACGCATCGAGCACCCATAACATCGCAGCAGCGAACACCAGCGGCGCACCCATCGCCGGGCTCAGCGGCATCACGAACAGCGCCAGCGCGGCGAGGATCGCGCCGGTCAGGAAATAGGGCCTGCGCCGACCGAGCCGGTTCCATGTGCGGTCGCTCAGATGGCCGATGATCGGCTGGACGATCAGCCCGGTCAGCGGCGCGGCGACCCACAGCGCGGGCAGATCGTCCATGCTCGCGCCCAGCGTCTGGAAAACGCGGCTCATATTGGCGTTCTGCAGCGCGAAGCCGATCTGGATGCCGAAAAAGCCGAAGCTAATGTTCCACAGGCCGAGCCAACTCTGGCGCCGCTTTTCCATGTGCGATCCTTTCCCCGTGCGCTGGCGGACTGCCGCCGCCATGCGTCATCCGCATCGGCTTGCACGAAACCCCCGGGCCGACAAGGCGTATACGAATGCGTAAGTGCGCGTCGCGGTCAGGAGGCGGTGCTGGAGCCGCGCACGATCAGCCGGGTCGGCAGGCGCGCGGGCGGCAGGTCCTCCCCTTCGATCTGCGCCAGCAGCGTCTCCACCAGCCGCTCGCCCGCGCCCCTCGTGTCCTGCTGGATCGTGGTCAGCGGCGGGCTGGTGAGGCTGGCGGAGGGGATATCGTCGAAGCCGACCACCGCGACATCGCCCGGCACACTCAGTCCCGCTTCGGCGAGCGCGCGCATCGCGCCGATGGCGATCAGATCGCTTCCCGCGAAGATCGCATCGAACTGCGCGCCACTCGCGATCAGGTCACGCGTGGCCGACAATCCGGCCTCCTCGGTGGTGATCGCGTCGCGCTGCAAGGCCGGGTCGGGTCCGATCCCCGCGCCCCGCAATACCTCGCACAACCCGTCGTAGCGGTGGGCGAACTCGGGATAATGCCCGTCGGCATGGCCGATGAAGGCGATCCGGCGACGGCCTTCACCCAGCAGATGCTCGCCCACCAACCGCCCCGCGCCGAGGTTGTCCGAGCCGATGGTCGCCCCGCTGGTATCGCTGCTGACCGATCCCCAGCGCGCGAAATGCGTGCCCTGGCGCATCAACTCGCGCAGCCGCGCCTCGTAAGTGGTATAGTCGCCGTAGCCGAGCAGGATCAGCCCGTCGGCGCGCATCGAATCCTGATATCTCGTGTGCCAGTCGTCCTCCATCCGCTGGTACGAGATCAGCAGGTCGAGCCCGTGATTGGCGCAGGCCCGCGTGATCGAGCCGAGCATAGCGAGGAAGAACGGGTTGATCATGCTGTCGTCGGGAGTCGGGTCCTCGAAGAACAGCAGCGCGATGGTGTTCGAACGTTGCGAGCGCAGCGAGGAGGCGTTGCGGTCGACCGTATAGTTCAGCTCGCGCGCGATCTGTTCGATCCGTTCGCGCGTCGCCTTGCTGACCGACCTGTCGCCCCGCAGCGCGCGGCTGACCGTGGGCTGCGAAACCCCCGCCTTATAGGCGATGTCGAAGCTCGTCGGCTTGCCGGTCGGCCTGCGGCCCATGCGCTCTCCTGCGCGCAGGCGTTCTCCCCGCGCTGGCTGCCAGACTAGTGGAATTGTGCTCGCGCGCCAATCGATCCTTGTGGCCGTGAAGAGCGGGCGAAGAACGGTCTGCCAAGGCGAACTGCAATTTGCAGGAACTTGCGTGCAAATATGCAACACGCAC
Organism: Citromicrobium sp.; assembly: GCA_002729695.1. Lineage (GTDB taxonomy): Bacteria > Pseudomonadota > Alphaproteobacteria > Sphingomonadales > Sphingomonadaceae > Alteriqipengyuania. The sequence continues at coordinate 75,156 of PBYQ01000031.1, forward strand.
TTCGCGCCGAATAATTGCGTATACGTATGCTGTCTTCCTGACTGCGAGCGCCCGATCCTATTGCGCATGGTGTGCGGTAACCGACTGCGAAAAGCCGGTCCCGCGACGAGGTAGAGGATGAAGTCGATCGATCCGCACGGGCGGATGGCGACGAATTGGAAGGGCACCAATGGCTATTCGTAACAAGTTTCATCGCGGCGTCAGCGCCGGCGCTTTCGCCATCGCCATGATCGGCGGTCTCACCCCCGCAGGCGTGCTGGCGCAGACCGCGCAGGCAGAAACGCAGGACGACCAGGACGAGGGTCAGCTGGTCGGCGACGAGGAGCAGGATAAGGACGAGAACGTCATCATCGTCTCCGGCTTCCGCGAATCGCTGGAAAACGCGGTCCGCGAGAAGAAGGAAAACGACCAGATCGTCGAATCGGTCAGCGCCGAAGACATCGGCAAGCTGCCCGACAACTCGATCGGTGAATCGATCGCGCGCCTGCCCGGCGTCACTTCACAGCGCGCAAACGGCCGCGCGAATATCATCGCGATCCGCGGTTTCGGTCCCGACTTCTCGACCACGCTGCTGAACGGACGCGAGCAGACTTCGACCAATGACAACCGCGGGATCGAGTTCGATCAGTTCCCGTCCGAAGTCGTCAGCCAGGTTGTGATCTACAAGTCGCCATCCGCATCGGTGGTCGGTCAGGGCCTTGTCGGCACGGTCGACGTCCGCACCATCCGGCCGCTCGAATACGGGCGACAGGTGCTCGCCATCGGCGCGCGCGGGTCTTACACCGATCTCGGCGCGCTCAACGCGGGATCGAAGGAATTCGGCTATCGCGCGAACGCGACCTATGTAGATCAATTCGCCGACGACACGATCGGCATCTCGCTTGCCGCCGCTTACGTCGACGAGCCTTACCAGGTGCAGGAGTTCAACGCGTGGGGCTATTTCGACCCCAATGGCGGCGGCAACCAGGCGCCTTCCGGCTCCAAGAGCTACGTCACGTCGACCCAGCTCAAGCGCCTCGGCATCAATGGCACGCTTCAGTGGGAGGCGACGCCGAACCTGATGGTCACTGTCGATGCGCTGTATTCGAACTTCAAGGACGAGCAGATCAAGCGCGGCATCGAACTTCCGTTCAGCTACTTCGGCGCAACGTTCGACCCGACCGGCGCTACCACGCAAGACGGCGTGTACACCTCGGGCGCGTTCGACAACGTGCAGGGCGTGGTGCGTAACGACCGGTTCGACAAGGAAGCCGATCTCTATTCGGGCGGCCTGAACATCGACTACCAGGGCGATGACGGCTGGAGCGCGTTCTTCGACTTCGGCTATTCGCGCACCGATCGTGTCGAAACGTCGCTGCAAAGCTATGCGGGCACGGGCTACAACTGGCGTACGCCGGAAACCGATCCGACAGACCGGATTACCTTCACCAACGACGGCACCGGCCTCGTCTTCGGCAACCAGCTCGATTATACCGACACCAACCTGATCGTCCTGACCGACCCGCTCGGCTGGGGCGGCGGCAACGTGCAGACCGGCTATGAAAACCTGCGCTATGTCGACGACGAACTGAAGCAGTTCCGCGTGGGCGTAGGCAAGGAACTCGACGCCGGCCTGCTGCACAAGATCAACCTCGGACTCGCTTACACCGATCGCGACAAGGCGCTCGACGCGGACGAGAGCCTGCTCGTCCTGCCGGGCGGTGCGACCGAAGCGCCGATCCCGTCGAGCGTTCTGCTCGACCCGACGCAGCTTTCCTACCTCGGACTGTCGCCGATCGTCAGCTACGATCCGCGCGATCTGCTTGCCGGCGATTTCATCGTGCGTCAGGACAACAACGGCGATTTCGTGCTCAGTAAGGAATACTCGGTCGCCGAAGATCTGATGACCGCTTACGCCCAGCTCGACCTGGAGCAGGACTTCGGTGGTGCCCGCCTGACGGGCAACATCGGCGTCCAGGCGATCAATACCGAGCAGAAGTCGACCGGCTACATCTTCACTCCGACCGGCCCGCAACTGATCACTTTGGGCACCAATTACTGGGATGTTCTGCCCAGCATGAACCTGTCGCTCCGCTTCGACAGCGATCTGGTTCTGCGTCTCGCCGTGTCGCGCCAGATCATGCGCCCCAAGCTTGACGACCTACGCGTTGCGATCAGCTACGGGATCGACAATTCGGCCCCGAGCATGCCGATCATCCGCGGCGGCGGCGGCAACCCCTACCTGCGGCCGTATCGCGCCAACGCGGTCGACTTCAATATCGAGAAGTACTTCGGCACGTCGGGCTTCGTCGGCCTGCAGCTGTACTACAAGGATATCAAGGAGTTCATCTACGGCGGGCGCGTGCCGTTCGACTTCTCGTCCTTCCCGGCCCCGACCGGTGCCACTCCCGGGCTTCCGACGCTGGGCACGCTCGATACGCAGATCAACACCGGCGGCGGCAGCTTCTACGGGGCGGAATTCGCCTTCACCCTGCCGTTCGATGTGTTCAGCCAGGCGCTCGACGGGTTCGGCATCACCGGCGGCGCCGGTTATACCGAAACCAAGGTCAAGGATCAGAACGGCGTAATCGGGACCATCCCGGGCTATTCGAAGTGGGTCGCCAACGGCACCGCCTACTACGAGAAGAACGGCTTCAACGTGCGCGGCAGCGCTCGCTACAGGTCCGGCTTCCAGGGCGACTTCGGGAATTTCGACGGCCAGACTTCGCGCAAGCAGGCGTTGGAAGAGCTGATCATCGATGCCCAGATCGGCTACGAGTTCCAGGGCGGTGCGCTGGAAGGCCTGTCGGTCTACCTGCAGGGCCAGAACCTGACCGACGAGCCGTTCGTCTCGGTAGCCGACCCGAGCCGTCCGCTGACCGTGACCGATTATCAGAGTTACGGCCGGCGCTTCCTCGCCGGGTTCACCTACAAGTTCTGATGCTCCCTAGGGGGAGGGCGGTGCGCTTTGCATCGCCCTCCCCCACCCTTGCTCCGCTTCCTCCGAGCGGAGACAAGGTCGACGAGGCACGAGGATGGGTGAAGCGTGGGTCGCGATAGAGATCAGCACATTGTCATCGTCGGCGGCGGAACCGCCGGATGGATGGCGGCTGCGGCGCTGGCGCGACTGACCTCGGCCCGCGTCACGCTGGTCGAATCCGACGCGATCGGCACGGTCGGTGTCGGTGAGGCGACGATCCCGCAAATCCGCCTGTTCAATCGCGGGCTGGGCATCGACGAAGCGGAGTTTCTCCGCGAGACGAAGGCCACCTTCAAGCTCGGCATCGAATTCGACGGCTGGCTGCGCGAGGGCGAGGCGTACATGCACGCCTTCGGCACCATCGGTCATGGCGCGGGGCTGCTCCCGTTCCACCAATACTGGCTGCGTGCACGTGCCGAGGGCAAGGCAGCGCCGCTGGGCCGCTATTCGCTCAACGAACGCGCCGCGCGCGCGCTCAAGATGCAGATGTGGCCGGCAAAGCCCGGCCAGCCGGTGCCCGACATGCCTTGGGCCTACCACTTCGACGCATCGCTCTACGCTGCCTATCTGCGCCGCCATGCCGAACATCACGGTGCCACCCGGATCGAGGGCAAGGTGGGCGCGGTGGAGCGCGATAACCAGACCGGCGACATCGCCTCGATCACGCTCGAGAGCGGGGAAACGATCGCGGGCGACTTCTTCATCGACTGCACCGGTTTTCGCGCGCTGCTGATCGAGCAGGAACTGGGTGCGGGGTTCGAGGACTGGAGCCAGTGGCTCCCCTGCAACCGCGCGGTTGCGGTGCCCTGTGCGACGAAGGGCGATTTCACACCCTACACCCGCGCGACCGCCCGCCGCGCCGGATGGCAATGGCGCATCCCGCTGCAACATCGGATCGGCAATGGTCTGGTCTATTGCAGCGATTATCTCTCGGACGAGGATGCCGAGGCGATGTTGCTTGCAAACCTCGACGGCGATCCGCTGGCCGAGCCCAACCGGGTGCGCTTCACCACCGGGATGCGGCAGCGGCAGTGGGTCGGCAACTGCCTCGCGCTGGGGCTGGCGGCGGGCTTCATGGAGCCGCTCGAATCGACCAGCATCCACCTGATCCAGTCGTCGATCGCGCGCTTCCTACAGATGCTGCCCAGTGGACGCCCCGCGCCTGCGCTGGTCGATGAGTTCAACCGGCAGGCGCAATTCGAGTGGCGCTCGATCCGCGATTTCCTGATCCTGCATTACCGTGCCAACGGGCGCGAGGGCGAACCCTTCTGGGATCGCTGCCGGGAGATGGCCCTGCCCGACACGCTCGCCGCGAAGATCGAGCAGTTTCGCGCCAGCGCCTATATGCACCGCGAGCGCGAGGAATTGTTCACCGAGCCGGGGTGGCTGCAGGTCTTCGTCGGCCAGGGAGTGCTGCCCGAGGGCCATCATCCGCTCGCCGACGCCATGCCAGACGTCGATCTGGAGCGTATGCTCGGCGATATCGAAGGCGGCATCGGCGGCATCGTCGATAGCATGCCCGGCCATGCACAATTCCTGCGCGCCTACTGCATGCCACGCAGCGAGCCCGCAGCAGAAATGAGAAAGACCGCCTGATGAAGATGCTCGCTCCCATGGTCGCGGCCTGCGCGCTCCTGCTTGCAAGCCCCGCGCTCGCGCACGATCCCGAAGCGGGCGAGGATTATCGCGCCCGCCCGCTGACCGACGAAGTGATCTATTTCGTCCTCCCCGATCGCTTCGAAAACGGCGACACCGCCAACGATCTGGGTGGCTATCCCGCGGACCGGCTGACGAGCGGCTATGACCCTGCGGACAAGGGTTTCTACCACGGTGGCGACCTCAAGGGCCTGACCGAAAGGCTCGACTACATCCAGGGCATGGGCGTCACAGCGATCTGGTTCGCGCCGATCTTCAAGAACAAGCCGGTGCAGGGCCCGCCGGGCAACGAGAGCGCGGGCTACCACGGCTATTGGGTGACCGATTTCACGCAGGTCGACCCGCATTTCGGGACCAACGCCGAATTCCGCGCCTTCGTCGATGCGGCGCACGCGCGCGGGATGAAGGTCTACATGGACATCATCGCCAACCACACCGCCGACGTGATCCGCTACGCCGAGGATGTGTACCAGTATCGCAGCAAGGCCGACTTCCCCTTCAGCACGCGCGGCGGACCGGACGGCAAGCCGATCAACGCAGGGTTCGCGGGCGACGCCGACGCCAGCGCGGAAAACTGGGCCAAGCTGACCGACCCCACCTTCGCCTACACGCCGGTGGTCCCCAGGGCGGAGCGCAACGTGAAGGTGCCCGCCTGGCTCAACGATCCGATCTACTACCACAACCGCGGCGACACCTTCTGGATCGGCGAGAGCAGCACTTACGGCGATTTCGTCGGGCTGGACGATCTGGCGACCGAAAACCCGCGCGTCGTTGCGGGCATGATCGACATCTTCGGCAACTGGATCGACGATTTCGGGATCGACGGCTTCCGGATCGACACCGCCAAGCACGTGAACCCGCAATTCTGGCAGGCCTTCGTCCCCGCGATGCTGGAGCGCGCCGAGGCAAAGGGCATCTCCAATTTCCACATCTTCGGTGAGATCGCCTACCAGAGCCCCGACGCGGTCACCGCCGCGCGGGTGATGGCCGAAAGCGGCCTGCCCTACGCGCTCGACATGGGCTTCGCAGCGGCGGCGCAACTGGTCGCGAGCGGGAAAGAAGCGCCGGGTGTGATGGCGGATTTCCTCGAACAGGACGCGATCTATCCGGGCGGCGCGAGCACCGCGCTGGGCTTGCCTACCTTCCTTGGCAATCACGATTTCGGGCGCTTTTCGATGTTCGTGCGCCAGAACGCCGGGACCGACGACCCGGACGAGCTGCTCGCGCGCACGAAGCTCGGCCACGCGATGATGTTCACTTTGCGCGGCGTGCCGACGGTCTATTACGGCGACGAGCAGGGCTTCATCTCGGACGGCAACGACCAGCTTGCGCGCGAGGACATGTTCCCCAGCAAGGTCGATTTCTACAACGACAACGACCTGCTCGGCACCGACGCGACGACGGCGGACGACAATTTCGACACTGCGCATCCGCTTTATCGCCTGATCGGCGAGCTGTCGCAGCTGCGGCTCAGCAACCCCGCACTCAAGCACGGGCTCACCACGATCCGTGGCTTCGATCACGAGGGGCCGGGGCTGCTCGCGGTCGAGCGGGTCGATCCGGAAACCAGACAACGCGTGCTGATCGCGTTCAACACCAGCGGGGAAAGCATTATCCGCCATATCGAAGTGGATTACCGCGCGCGCGGCCTCGTCTCGCTGTCGGGCAGCTGCCCCGTCAGCGTCACCGCGCCCGGCACTGCAAAGCTGGAATTGCCGCCCTTCGGCTGGGCGGCATGCGAACTGGTGGACCGCTGATGGCGACCGCAACGATCCCCGCGACCGCAATCGAGCGCGCCCATCCGTGGTGGCGCGGCGCCGCGATCTACCAGATCTACCCGCGCAGCTTCATGGACGCCAATGGCGACGGGATCGGCGATCTGCCGGGCATCACGCAGAGGCTCGATCATGTCGCCAGCCTCGGCGTCGATGCCATCTGGATCTCACCCTTCTTCACCTCGCCGATGAAGGATTTCGGCTACGACGTCGCCGACTATTGCGATGTCGACCCGATCTTCGGGACACTGGAGGATTTCGAGGCGCTGGTGGCGCGGGCGCACACGCTCGGCCTGAAAGTGCTGATCGACCAGGTCTATTCGCACACCTCGGACGAACACGCGTGGTTCGCCGAAAGCCGGTCCAGCCGCGACAACCCCAAGGCCGACTGGTACGTGTGGGCCGATCCCAAGCCCGACGGCAGCCCGCCGTCCAACTGGCAGTCGGTCTTCGGCGGACCGGCATGGACGTGGGACGCGCGGCGCGGGCAGTATTACCTGCACAACTTCCTCAGCAGCCAGCCGCAGCTCAACGGGCACAACCCGGCGGTGCAGGACGCGCTGCTGAACGTGGCGCGCTTCTGGCTCGATCGCGGGGTCGACGGGTTCCGCATCGACGCGCTCAATTTCGCGATGCACGACCCGCAATTGCGCGACAATCCGCCTGCCCCACCGACCAACCGGGCGCGCACCCGGCCGTTCGATTTCCAGCTGCGCATCCACAACATGTCGCATCCCGACATCCCGCGCTTTATCGAACGCATCCGCGAAGTGACCGACAGCTACGGCCGTGATTCCGGTGCGATCTTCACCGTCGCCGAAGTCGGCGGCGACGAGGCCGAGGCGGAGATGAAGGCGTTCACCCAAGGCGATGCGCGGCTCAATTCCGCTTACGGGTTCAACTTCCTCTACGCCGATGCGCTTACCCCGCAGCTGGTCTGCGCCGCGCTGGCCGAATGGCCCGCCGAGGACGGCATCGGCTGGCCGAGCTGGGCGTTCGAGAACCACGACGCGCCGCGCGCGCTCTCGCGCTGGTGCGCGCCCGAACATCGCGAGATCTTCGCGCGGATGAAAATCGCGCTGCTTGCGGCGCTGCGCGGCAACATCATCCTCTATCAGGGCGAGGAGCTGGGCCTCACGCAGGTCGATATTCCGTTCGACCAGCTGCACGATCCCGAAGCCATCGCCAACTGGCCGCTGACGCTGAGCCGCGATGGTGCGCGCACCCCGATGCCGTGGAGCGCGGCGGAGGCGGCGGGCGGGTTCGGCTCGGATACGCCATGGCTGCCGCTGGGCGAGGAAAACCATGCCCGCGCGGTCGATCATCAGGTGGCGGACCCCACCTCGCTGCTCGCCCACACCCGCGCGATGATCGCGCTGCGCGACGCTCACCCGGCCCTGCGCAACGGCGCAGTCGCGTCGTGCCGCGCGGAGGGCGCGCTGCTCGAACTGGTGCGCGAAACCGATGACGAGCGGATCGTGTGCCGCTTCAACCTTTCCGCAGAGGCGCTTGCCCTGCACGACACCCCCGAGGGAGAGATTTTATGTACCGTGAACCAGGCCAGCCCGACCTCGCTCGGCCCCTACGCCGCAATACTTCTGCGGGCCTGATCCGCCTCGCACTCGCGGGTCTGCTCGCGGGCACGGCGATGCCCGCGCTGGCGGAAGACGTGTCCTCGCCCGACGGACGGATCGTCGCCACGCTCGATGTCGATGGCGACGGCGTTCCCTACTACACCATCACCCGCGACGGGAACGCGCTGATCGGCAAGAGCCAGCTGGGCTTCACGCTCACCAATGCCGAAACGCTGCGCCGCAATTTCGTGATCGAAGATGCGGTGACGAGCAGCTTCGACGACACGTGGGAGCAGCCGTGGGGCGAGCGCCAGTTCGTCCACGACAGGCATAACGAGCTCGCGGTCACCTTCCGCGAGACGCGCGACACCTCGAAACGCGCGCTGACCGTGCGGATGCGCGTGTTCGACGATGGCGTGGGCTTCCGCTACGAATTCCCCGAGAACCCCGACCAGCCCGTCACGGGAATTGCCGAAGAGCTGACCGAATTCGTGATCGCGCCCGATCAGGATGCGACCGCGTGGTGGATTCAGGGTGGCGACTGGAACCGCTACGAATACCTCTACAAGAAGACCCCGATCGAGGAAGTCTCGACCGCGCACACCCCGATGACCGTGCGGCTCGCCGACGGCACGCACCTCGCGTTCCACGAAGCGGCGCTGGTCGATTATTCGGGCATGTGGCTGCGGCGGATGGAGGATCACCGCTTCCGCGCGCAGCTCGCTCCGTCGAGCCGGGGCGCGAAGGTCGTCCGCGAAGGCGCCTTCACCACGCCGTGGCGCACGATCCGTATTGCGGACGATGCCGCCGGGCTGGTCGAGAACGATCTGGAACTCAATCTCAACGAACCCAACAAGCTGGGCGATGTCAGCTGGTTCGAGCCCGCCAAATATGTCGGCATCTGGTGGGGCATGATCCGCGGCGACTGGACCTGGGCGCAGGGCCCCAACCACGGCGCGACCACCGAACGTGCGAAGCAGTATATCGACTTCGCCGCGAAGAACGGCTTTCGCGGCGTGCTGATCGAAGGCTGGAACGTCGGGTGGGACGGCAACTGGTTCGGCAACGGGCGCGATTACAGCTTCACCGAAAGCTACCCCGATTTCGACTTCGAGGAAGTGACCGCCTACGCCAAGAAGAAGGGCGTGCACCTGATCGGCCACCACGAAACCGGCGGCAATATCGAGGTCTACGAACGCCAGCTGGGCGACGCGCTCGACATGTACGCCGCGCACGGGGTGGATGTAGTCAAGACCGGCTACGTCGCCGATGCGGGCGGGATCATCTCGTGCAATGCCGACATCGCCGATCCGTGCGGTGACGAAGTGTATGAATGGCACGACGGCCAGCGGCAGGTGCAGCACCACATGAAGGTGGTCGAAGAGGCCGCCAAGCGGAAGATCGCGGTCAATCCGCACGAGCCGGTGAAGGATACCGGCCTGCGCCGCACCTACCCCAACTGGGTCGCACGCGAAGGTGCGCGCGGGCAGGAATACAATGCCTGGGGCACATTCGCCAACGGCCCCGATCACGAGCCCACGCTGGTCTACACCCGGATGCTGTCGGGCCCGATGGACTACACGCCGGGCGTTCTGGGCTTGGTCGGTGCGGACAACCAGCCGATCGCCAGCACGCTCGCCAAGCAGCTGGGGCTCTATCTCGCGATCTATTCGCCGATCCAGATGGCGGCCGATTTCGTCGAAAGCCTCGAAGCGCATCCGAAGGAGCTGGAGTTCATCAAGGCGGTCCCCGCCGACTGGGCCGAAAGCCACCTGATCGCGGGCGAGGTCGGCGATTACGCGATCTTCGCGCGCAAGGATCGCAATAGCGACGACTGGTATGTCGGCGGGATCAACGACGCGACCGAGCGGACACTCACGCTCGACTTCGACTTCCTCGACGACGGGCAGGCCTACACCGCAACGATCTGGAAGGACGGCGAAGGCGCAACCTACGAAACCGAGGCGCGCCACAACATCGCCTACGACACGCGCACGATCCGCAAGGGCGATACGCTGGAGCTGTGGCTCGCACCCGGCGGCGGCGCGGCCATCCGGTTGCAGCCGAAGAAGTGACCGGCACCGCCCAGCCATGTGGGCCTCCACGCGTGGTCGTGCTCGGCGGGGGCAGCGCGGGCTGGATCACCGCCTGCCTGCTCCAACGCGAGTGGGCCGCGCGCGGCGGCAGCGTGACGGTGGTCGAAAGCTCAGCCATCGGCATTATCGGGGTCGGCGAAGGGTCGACCCCGCAACTGAAGGGCTTCTTCGATCATCTCGGGATCGCCGAAGCCGAGTGGATGGCCGCGTGCGACGCGACGTACAAGCTGGGCATCCGCTTCACCGGGTGGAGCGAGCGGGCGGGCTACGAAAGCTATTTCCACCCCTTCCCCGGCCCCGTCGACCTGCATTCCGAGCCCGGCTTCGTCCATAACTGCATGCTGGCACGGCGCGGGTTCGACGTGCCCGCGCATCCCGACGACTGGTTCTTGGCCACCGACCTCGCCCAACATGCGCGCGGCCCGCACCCGGCGGAAAGCTTCCCCTTCGCGCCGAGCTACGGCTACCATTTCGACGCGCACAAGCTCGGCGGCTTCCTGCGGGCATGGGCCACACAGCGCGGTGTGACCCACCTCGACCGGAAGGTGGCCGAGGTGGAGGTGGCGGATAACGGAGATGTCACCGCGCTCGTCTGCGAAGACGGTGAGCGGGTCGAGGGCGACCTGTTCGTCGACTGCTCGGGCTTTCGCAGCCTGATTGCGCAGCAGGCTCTCGGCGTGAAATTCGTGCCCTTCGCGAGCAATCTGTTCAACGATCGCGCGGTGGTGATGCCGACACCGCACGGGGACGCGCCCAAACCGCAGACCGACGCCATCGCAATGCGCGCAGGCTGGCGCTGGCGCATCCCGCTGACCACGCGGGTCGGCAATGGCTATGTCTATTCCTCCGCCCACATCACCGACGCCGTGGCCGAGGCGGAGCTCCGCGAGGCGCTGGGGCAGCCTGAAGCAGAGGCACGCTTCCTGACGATGAAGGTCGGCCGGGTGGAAGAGACCTGGCGCGGCAACTGCCTTGCCGCCGGCCTCGCGCAAGGGTTCATCGAACCACTGGAAGCGACCGCGCTGCATATTGTGATCGCGACCGCGCTCGAATTTGCGCAAGCGTACGAAGCGGGCGGATTCACGCCGCAACACCGCGACGCCTTCAACGCCTCGATCGCCACGCGGTACGAAGGCATTCGCGACTACATCGTCGCGCATTACCGCCTCAACCAGCGGACCGACACCGACTACTGGCGCGCCAACGCAAGGAACGATGCGCTGTCCGACGGGCTCAAGGCGATGATGTCCGCGTGGTTCCGGCACGAAGATATGTCGCGCGCGAACGACGCGGCCTATGCGGGCAAGCGGTACTACGCCAATGCCAGCTGGCACTGCCTGTTCGCAGGCTACGGCACCTTCCCTCCGACGGAGAAAATGCAGCCGGTCCCGCCCGGTGTCGGTGTCGCCGACATCGAAGGCACGCGCGGAATGATTGAGGCGTGCCGCGCCAACTTCGCATCCTACGATCCGCTTTGCGCCTGATACCCTGCCCCGCGTCGAGCGCATTGGACGACCGGCCCCTCGATGGATACGAATGCGGCTTGCCAGCGCTATCGCCTCTCATGGCATAGCCCGCCGCAAGGGGAGAAAACGCCGGATGGCAAGCAGAGACGCAGCGCCGCTGCTGGGTGGGATCGAGGCGGGGGGCACCAAGTTCGTGCTCGCCGTGGGCCCCTCGCCGCGCGAAATCGTCTCGCGCACGGTCATTCCCACCACCACACCGGATCGGACGCTGGCCGAGGTCACGCACTGGTTCGCAGAGCACGGCCCGGTCGTCGCGCTCGGGATCGCCAGCTTCGGTCCGGTCGAGCTGGACCGCGCATCGCCGAACTGGGGCTACATCACCGACACGCCCAAGCCCGGCTGGGCGCAGACCGATATCGCCGGGCCGCTCGCCAAAGCGCTCGCCTGCCCGGTCGGCTTCGATACCGACGTCAACGGCGCGGCGCTGGCGGAGGCGACCTATGGCGCGGGCGGGACTTCGCTCGCCTACATTACCGTGGGCACCGGGATCGGCGTCGGGCTGGTGACCGGCGGGCGCACGGTCCACGGCGCAGGCCACCCGGAGATGGGGCACATCTTCCCCCGCCGCGACCACGAGGACTTCGACTTTCCCGGCCACTGCCCGTTTCACGGCGACTGCATGGAAGGGCTCGCCAGCGGACCCGCGATCATGGCGCGCTGGGGCGCCACATTGTCCGACCTGCCGCCGGGGCACCCTGCGCATACATATGTCGCTGGCTATCTCGCCCAGCTTTGCCATACGGCCTTCGCGACCGTCGCGGTTGAAACGATCGTGCTCGGCGGCGGGGTGATGCAGACGCCCGGCCTGCTCGATGCGGTACGGGAAAGGACCTTCGCTCTCGGAGCCGAATACCTGCCCGGCCGTTCAAGGCAGCAGATCGTCGCGCCGAAGCTGGGACAGGATTCCGGGATCAGCGGCGCACTGCAGCTCGCGGCCCGAGCGTTCGAAGGAGCAAACGACTAGATGGCGTCTTCCTCTTCCACCCTGCTGCTGTTCGGCGCGACCGGCGATCTTGCCAAGCGCATGCTGCTGCCTTCCCTCTACGCACTGCACGAAGACGGACTGATCGCGGAAGATTTGCGCATCTTCGGCACCGCGCGCAGCGAGCTGAGCGATGGCGAATATCGCGAGATCGCGCGCGAGGCGCTGGAGGAATATCTTCCTGAAGACCGCAAGGACGAGGCCAAGATCGGATCGTTCCTCGGCCACCTGCAATACCAGCCGCTCGACGCGTCGACGATCGAGGGCTTCGACCATCTGGCCGAAAAGCTGGGCGACATTTCGGGCGGGCTGTCGATCTTCCTCTCGACCGCGCCGTTCCTGTTCGAGCCCACGATCCGCGGGCTGCAATCGGCGGGGCTGGCGGGCGAAAACGTACGGATCGGCCTCGAAAAGCCGCTCGGCAACGATCTCGCCAGCTCGCGCGTCATCAACGATGCGGTCGCGAGCGCGTTCGACGAAGACCGGATTTTCCGCATCGACCACTATCTGGGCAAGGAAACAGTCCAGAACCTGATGGCGCTGCGCTTCGCCAACGCGATGTTCGAGCCGCTGTGGAACGCGCAAGGTATCGACCATGTGCAGATCACCATCAGCGAGACCGTGGGGCTCGAAGGCCGCCACGGCTTCTACGACGAAACCGGCGCGCTGCGCGACATGGTGCAGAACCATATGCTCCAGCTGCTCGCGCTGATCGCGATGGAGCCGCCCGCCGATTTCGATTCGACCAGCGTGCGCGACGAAAAGGTAAAGGTGCTGCGCTGCCTGCGTGCCGTCGAAGCGGACGAGATGGTCCGTGGCCAGTACGCCAGCGGCGCGGTGAAGGGCGAGGCGGTGAAAGCCTATGCCGACGATCTGGGCGAACCCTCCGAGACCGAGACCTTCGTCGCGCTGAAGGCCCACGTCGACAACTGGCGCTGGCAGGGCGTGCCCTTCTATCTTCGCACCGGCAAGCGGATGACCGAACGCCGCAGCGAGATCGTGATCCAGTTCAAACCCGTGCCGCACAACATCTTCGCCCAGCGCGGCGGCAAGCTGCTCGCCAACCGCCTCGTGATCCGCCTCCAGCCTGAGGAATACGTGCGGCTGATGGTGATGGCGAAGGAGCCGGGGATGGACCGTGACGGTGTTTCCCTGCGCGAAGTGCCGCTCGACCTGTCGCTCACGCAGGCCTTCTCCAAGGCGCGCCGCCGGATCGCCTACGAACGCCTGCTGCTCGACCTGATCGACGGCGACCCGACGCTGTTCGTCCGCCGCGACGAGGTGGAGGCGCAGTGGAAATGGGTCGACGCGATCCGCAAGGTTTGGAGCGAGAACGACATGCTGCCCAAGTCCTACGGCTCGGGCAGCTGGGGGCCGAGCTCCGCAGTCGCGCTGACCGAACGCGACGGGGTGACCTGGCATGAGTGACGAAACTCGCATCTGGACACCGAACAACTGGCACGCCTTCGAAGATGGTGGTGCCATGGCGGCGGCCTGCGCGGATCGGGTTGCGAACATCATAGAGAGCGCCATTGCCGACAGGGGGCATGCCGTCGTCGCCTTCCCGGGCGGCTCCACGCCCGTCCCGGCCTTCGAACTGCTCGCCGGGCGTCCTCTCGACTGGGAGAATGTGACGATCCTGCCGGGCGATGACCGGATGGTCGATCACGCCGACAAGCTGTCCAACTTCGCCATGCTGGAGCGCCATTTCAGGAGCACGGGGGCGCGCCTCGTCCCGCTGGTGGCAGATGGCGAAGCCGACAGTGCTGCTGCCGAAGCCGCGAACAGGCGCCTCGACGCCCTGCCCTGGCCGCTCGACCTCGTATGGCTCGGCGCTGGGGGAGACGGCCATACCGCGTCGATCTTTCCCGGCCCGGATTATCGCGACGCCCTGACGACCGATGCGCGCGCGCTCAAGGTCACACCCGACCCTTTGCCGCCTGAAGCTCCTGTTGCGCGGATTACCCTGAGCGCCAGCGCGATCCGCTCCGCCCGGCATCGGATGGTGTCGCTGCGTGGCACCGACAAACGCGACGTCCTGCTCGCCGCGATGTCCGACGGGAACAGGAGCCCTTACCCGATCGGCGCGGTTCTCGACCGCACAGACACCGAATTCTACTGGAGCCCAGCATGAGCCTGCACCCCACGCTCGCCAAAGTTACCGACCGGATCATCGAGCGTTCGAAGGATAGCCGCCGCCGCTACCTCGACCTGATCGACCGCCAGCGCGAGGCAGGGGTGCACCGACCGACGCTGTCCTGCGGCAACCTTGCGCACGGCTTCGCCGCCAGTGGAGAGGACAAGGCGACGATCCGCAGCGGCAAGGCTATGAACATCGGGATCGTCACCGCCTACAACGACATGCTCAGCGCGCATCAGCCCTATGGCCGCTATCCCGAGCAGATAAAGATCTTCGCGCGCGAACGCGGCGCGACCGCGCAGGTGGCGGGCGGCGTTCCTGCCATGTGCGATGGCGTGACGCAGGGGCAGGATTCGATGGAGCTGTCGCTGTTCAGCCGCGACGTGATCGCGATGGGTACGGCGGTAGGCCTCAGCCACGGAATGTTCGAAGGCGCGCTGCTGCTGGGCATTTGCGACAAGATCGTGCCCGGCCTGCTGATTGGCACGCTGCGCTTCGGCCACCTGCCCACGATCCTGGTGCCCGCAGGGCCGATGCCATCCGGCCTCGCCAACAAGGAGAAGATCCGCGTCCGCCAGCTCTATGCAGAGGGCAAGGTGGGCGAGAAGGAACTGATGGATGCCGAGTCCGCCAGCTATCACGGCGCGGGCACCTGCACCTTCTACGGCACGGCCAATTCCAACCAGATGATGATGGAGATGATGGGGCTGCACATGCCCGGCTCCAGCTTCGTCAATCCGGGCAACAAGCTGCGGCAGGAGCTGACGCGCGCCGCCGTCCACCGGATGACCGAGATCGGCTGGGACGGCTCGGACTACCGCCCGCTCGGCCATTGCATCGACGAAAAGGCGATCGTGAATGCGGTCGTCGGCCTGCTTGCGACCGGCGGATCGACCAACCATGTGATCCATCTGCCCGCCATAGCGCGCGCGGCGGGGATCGTGCTCGACTGGGACGATATGGACGAGCTGAGCGACGTCGTCCCGCTGATCGCCAGCGTCTATCCCAACGGCGCGGGCGACATTAACTACTTCCACGCGGCAGGCGGCATGCCCTTCGTGATCCGCGAACTGCTCGATGCAGGCCTCGCGCACGGCGACATCATGACCGTCTACGGCGCATCGCTCGCCGAAGGTGCACAGGAGCCGGTGATCGAGGGCGAAGATCTGGTCTGGAAACCGGCGGCGCAGGAAAGCCGCGACGACACGCTGCTCAAGCCCGCCACCGATCCTTTCCGCAAGGATGGCGGGCTCGCGCTGCTACAAGGCAATCTGGGCCGCGCCACCATGAAGGTGAGCGCGGTCGACCCCGAGCGCCACACGATCGAAGCGCCCGCACGCGTGTTCACCACCCAGCATCAGGTCGCCGAGGCGTTCAAGGCGGGCGAGCTGGACCGCGACGTGGTCGTCGTGCTGCGCTTTCAGGGGCCTGCCGCCAACGGCATGCCCGAACTGCACAAGCTGACCTCGCCCTTGGGCGTCATTCAGGATCGCGGCTACAAGGTCGCGCTGGTGACCGACGGGCGCATGTCGGGCGCGAGCGGCAAGGTGCCTTCCGCGATCCACGTGTCGCCCGAAGCCTTCCACGGCGGCCCGCTCGGCAAGGTGCGCGACGGCGATATCGTCCGCGTCAGCGCCGACGACGGCACGCTCGAAGCGCTGGTCGACGCCGCCGAGTGGGACGCGCGCGAGCAGGCATCGCCGCCGCCGCAGGAAATGGGCGTTGGGCGCGAACTCTTCGCGATGCTGCGCCACCACAGCGACCCCGCCGAAAAGGGCGGCAGCGCGATGCTGGCCGAGGCCGGGCTGTGAGCGGCAGCACCGACCGGCTGGTCGCGGTCGATATCGGCGGCACGCACGCGCGCTTCGTCATCGCGACGATCGGGGACGACGGCACGATCACGCTCGACGAACCGGTCACGCTGAAGACCGAAGACCACGCCAGCTTCCAGACCGCGTGGGAGGATTTCGGGCGCATCCAGGGCGGCGACCTGCCCAAGGCGGTCTCCATCGCGGTCGCCGGGCCGGTCGGCGGCGACGTCATCCGCTTCACCAATAACCCGTGGATCATCCGTCCTGCGCTGGTGAAGGAAAAGCTGAAGGTCGACGCCTACACGATCGTCAACGATTTCGGCGCGGTCGGCCATGCGGTCGCGCGCGCGCCGAACAGCGATTTCCTCCACCTGACCGGCCCGGACGAGCCGCTCGCTGCCGAGGGTACGATCAGCATCATGGGCCCCGGCACGGGCCTTGGCGTGGCGCATGTCTGGCGCGACGGCGCAGGCAACTACCGCGTGCAGGCGACCGAGGGCGGGCACATCGACTTCGCCCCGCACGACATGATCGAGGATGCGATCCTCGCCCGGCTGCGCAGGCGGCACAACCGTGTCTCGGTGGAGCGGATCGTCTCCGGCCCCGCAATCGTCGATATCTACGCCACCCTCGCCCGGATGGAAAACCGCGCGACGATGGAGGAAGACGACCGCACCATCTGGCAGAACGGAATGGACGGCAGCGACAGTCTGGCGGCGGCGGCGGTCGACCGTTTCTGCCTCGCGCTAGGCAGCGTCGCGGGCGACATCGCGCTGGCGCAGGGTGGGTTCGGCGGCGTCGTGATCGCGGGCGGGCTCGGCTACCGTATCCGCGACACGCTCGCCCAGTCGGGCTTTGCCGAGCGGTTCCGGGCGAAGGGCCGCTTCGAGAAACTCATGTCGAGCATCCCGGTCAAGATCATCACCCATCCCCAGCCCGGCCTATTCGGCGCGGCAGCGGCCTTTGCCAAGGAGCATCTTTCTTGAAACCCATCGAACAGCTGATGCGCACCGCCCCGGTCATCCCCGTGCTGGTGATCGAGGATGCCGCCGACGCGGTGCCGATGGCACAGGCGCTGGTCACAGGTGGCCTGCGCGTGCTCGAAGTCACGCTGCGCACCCCCGCCGCGCTCGACGCGATCCGGGCGATGCGCGAGGTCGAAGGAGCCATCGTCGGCGCAGGCACGGTCACCAATCAGGACCAGTTGCAGGCCGCGATCGACGCCGGATCGCAATTCATCGTCTCGCCGGGCCTGACCGATACGCTGGGCCGCGCGGCGGTGCGCGCGGACATCCCCTTCCTGCCGGGCATTGCCAATGCGGGCGACATCATGCGCGGGCTCGATCTGGGGCTGACCCACTTCAAGTTCTTCCCCGCCGAGGCGAATGGCGGCATCCCTGCACTCAAGGCGCTGGCCGGGCCGTTCGGCGATGTGAAGTTCTGCCCCACCGGCGGCGTCAAGCAGGACACCGCTGCCCACTGGCTCGCCATCGAGCAGGTGCTGTGCGTGGGCGGCAGCTGGCTGGTCGGCAAGGGAGAGCGCGACTGGGCCGAGGTCGAAGCGCGTGCGGCCGCGGCAGGGGCGCTTGCGGGGTAATTCCGGCGCCGGACAGTCTTCGCGAAAAGGTGGAGGCCCGAGCCGGAATCGAACCGGCGTGCAAGGATTTGCAGTCCTCTGCGTAACCACTCCGCCATCGGGCCCCGGTGTTCACGGGCTTGGCGCGAGCGGGGCGTCTAGCGGCTTGGGCCACGCAGTTCAATCGCCTTTCGCGCCGAAGTCTGGTTGAAGTTTGGCCGAAGTTTGAGTTGCCGCTTGCAACGGGCTTTTCTTCGCCCGGCCATCGTCTAAGAAACCGCGCATGTCGATTTCCGCCATGCTCGAACCCATCGCCGGTCGCGGCGAGACCGTTACCCTTCCCGCAGACGAGTGGATGCAGGGGCGCACGCTGTATGGCGGGGCGAGCGCGCTGGTCGCCTACACCGCCGCGATCCGCGCCTTCGCCGACCTGCCGCCGCTGCGATCCGCGCAGGTGGCCTTCGTCGCGCCGGTCGGTGCCGAGGTGACGCCGCAGGCGAAGCTGATCCGGCAGGGACGCAACGTCACGCAGGTGCAGGTCGACCTGCTGGTCGATGGCAGCCCCGCGCTCACATCCTTCTGGCTGTTCGGTGCCGGGCGGGAAGCCAACGCGGTCCATCCCGCCGCGCCGGTCGAACCCGCGCCCATCCCCGTCGACGAGGCCGAGCCGCTGATGGAGGGCAAAGGCCCGGCCTTCATCCAGAACAATTACGAACTGCGCCGCGCCGCACCTTCGGGCGGCGATGGCGGGCCGGTGGTCCGCCGCTGGCTGCGGCTGAAGGGCGGCGACGACCTCGACCCGACCAGCCGCCTGATCCTGATCGGCGACACCATGCCGCCGGGTGCAATGCGCGCGATGCAGCGGCCCGGCCCGGTCAGCTCGATGAACTGGGCGATCAACCTGCTCGATCCGATGGCACAGACGCGCGACGGCTGGTGGCTCGCGGAAACCGCCAGCGACCACGCCGACCAAGGCTATTCGAGCGAACGGCTGCGCCTGTGGGACGCCGACGGGCGTCTGGTGATGATCGGCCAGCAGGCGGCGGCGGTGTTCGGCTGAGTTGCCGCGACAACAGGCCCGCTCGTACTGAGCAAGATAGATCTGACTTACCTCGCGTCTGCGAGCGCCCTAAGCTCCCCTCCCCCTGGGGAGGGGCCGGGGGGTGGGGGTTCCCAGCCATCGGCCGGAGTACACCCCCACCCAACCTCCCCCTGTAGGGGGAGGAGCCTGTTGCGCCGAACGTCGGCGGGTGTTTTCCTACTTCCAGCGCACAGGCTAGCGTGGCGACGGCTCTTTCCTATCGTCGTCTTTCCCGTTCACGCACGCCACCCCACAGGGGCGCGCGGCGCAAAAATCCCCAATGCGTCACCCAACTCGCACCAAGTCACTGAGATACAGACGAATTCTCAGGGTGACACATGGGTGACACGTGTCACCCGCGTAACCCACCCCGCATTTCACTCCCCTCCCCAAGGGGAGGGGTTGGGGGTGGGGGTTCCCAGCCATCGGCCGAAGTACACCCCCACCCAGCCTCCCCCTCCAGGGGGAGGAGTTGCGGGCCTCAAGCACAGACGTTCAAGCGGCATCCGTGAAATTGGGCGCGCGTTTGGCCATGCCGGCCATCACCGCTTCGATCTGGTTGGGCTGGCGGATGATCGCCGCCTGCTCCTCGCTTTCGGCCATCAGCATGGCCTCGCCCGTCTCGTCGTGCATCCGGTTGTGGAGGCGCTTGGCGGCGCGCACCGCGTCCGGGTTACGCTGGGCGATGGTCGCGGCGATCTCCTTCGCCTTGGCCAGCGGATCGTCCGACACATGCGTCGCGAGGCCCAGCACCTGCGCTTCCTCGCCGGAGAACTCGCGGTTGGTATAGACCAACTCGCGCAGCACATCGTCGCGCACCAAGCCGCGCCATAGCTGATAGCCGCCCATGTCGGGCACCAGACCCCACTTCATTTCCATGATCGCCATCCGCGCATCGGGAGCGACCACGCGGATATCGGCGCCGCTCGCGATCTGCATTCCGCCGCCGAAGCACACCCCGTGCACCGCCGCGATTACCGGCATCGGCAGCTTGCGCCACACGGTCGCGACCTGCTGGAATTTATTGGAATCCCCATGCGTGCGGTCGGTCAGCTTGGGTTCGTCGGGGTCGGGCGTGCGCGCAAAGCTGGAGGTGTCGAGCCCGGCGCAAAAGCTGCGCCCCTCGCCCGACAACACCACCACGCGTACATCCTTGCGCTCCATCAGCGATTCGCCCGCCGCGATGATCGCCACAAACATGTCCGGGTCGAGCGCGTTCATCTTGTCGGGCCGGTTGAGGCGGACATGCGCCACGCCATCCTCGCCGATATCGACCGCGACCCGCTGCTCTTCGACCTGCGATGCCATCTCTGCGCTCTCCAGTTGTTCATTCGTTTGAATCCGTTCGGATGGTTCGTTGCGCAAGGGCGAGGCGCTGTCCAGCCTGTATCCCGCGCCATCGGTAGCGATCATCGCCGCGAGGCCGAGCGGCTCGAGCTTCCTGCGCAGCCGCGCGACATGCACCGCGACGCGGTTGGTGCCCGGCTCGAAAGGGCACCGCCACACGTCGCGCAGCAGCGCGCTCTGGCTGACCGTCGCGTCCGGCGTTTCCGCCAGCCGCCACAGCAGCGCGAACTCGCGCGGGTGCAGCGCCAGCCAGCGCCCGTCGAGGCACGCGTCGCGATGGAACAGGTCGAGCCGCAACGGGCCCGCCTCCATCCACCTCGCAATAAGTTGCTGTGCTGCGTGCCCGCGCCCCCGCCGCCCGCTCCCTAAGTCAGGCGGCAGATAGTGGCACGAAGTCTACGCCATTGGAAAAGAAGACCAATCCGGAATGGATGCTTGGCAGGAGTGATGGCCCGAACGATCTTTCCTAGGTGTTCGATCGCTGAAGGAAGCGCTTGATGTTGCGCGCCGCCTGCCGGATGCGCTGCTCGTTCTCGACCATCGCGATGCGGACGTAACCCTCGCCCTCCTCGCCGTAGCCGATCCCCGCCGCCACCGCGACGCCCGCCTGCTCCAGCAGCTGCTTGGAAAAGTCGAGGCTGCCCATATGCTCGAAGCCCGGCGGTAGCGGCGCCCACGCGAACATGCTCGCAGGCGGGGAGGGGATTTCCCACCCGGCGCGGGTAAAGCTCTCGACCATCACGTCGCGCCGCCGCTGGTAGCGCAGGCGGTTTTCCTCGACGATGTCCTGCGGGCCGTTGAGCGCGGCACAGGCCGCTGCTTGGATCGGCGTGAACGCGCCGTAGTCGAGATAGGATTTCACCCGCGTCAGCGCCGCAATCAGCGTCGGGTTGCCGACCGCGAAGCCCATCCGCCAGCCGGCCATCGAATAGGTCTTCGACATCGAGGTGAATTCGACCGCGATGTCCTTGGCCCCAGGCACTTCGAGGATCGATCGGGTCGGCTTGCCGTCGTAATACAGCTCCGAATAGGCAAGGTCGGACAGGACCCACACCTTGTTCTCGCGCGCCCAGGCAACCAGCCGCTCGTAGAATGCGAGGTCGACCGTCTCGGCGGTCGGGTTGGACGGGTAGTTGACCACCAGCACACTCGGCCGCGGCGAGGTGTAGGCCATCGCCTGATCGAGCGCGTCCCAATACTCCTCGTTCGGCGTCGTCGGGACTGAGCGGATCGTCGCGCCCGCGATGATGAAGCCATAGGTGTGGATCGGGTAGGACGGGCTCGGCGCGAGCACGACGTCGCCCGGTGCGACGATCGCGGTCGCCATCGAGGACAGGCCTTCCTTCGATCCCATGGTCACCACCACCTCGCGCTCGGGATCGAGATCCACCCCGAAGCGACGGCCGTAGTAATTCGCCTGCGCCTTGCGCAGACCCGGAATGCCGCGCGACTGGCTGTATCCATGCGCGCTAGGCTTGCCCGCGACTTCGCACAGCTTGTCGATCACGTGCTGCGGAGGCGGACGGTCCGGATTGCCCATGCCCAGATCGATGATGTCGCGGCCCGCCGCGCGCGCCGCATGGCGCATCGCGTTGACCTCGGCGATCACGTAGGGCGGCAGGCGCCGCATCCGGTAAAACTGCTCGTCGCTCAATCCAAACTCCCGCACGCATCGTCATCGCCGCATATCCGGCACCTCCATTCTGGAACGCCATGCGCATCTGTGCAATTGAAGTATGCGAGGGGACGCCCAGAAATTTCCCGGCAAGCGACCGGCTGGGCGAATTGACCGAGAGGATGCAAGGCCATGGCGAAAACATCGTCCGACGAGGCGGGGGGAAATCCGTTTGCCGCGATGCTCGAAGCGCAGGCGCGCTGGGCGGAGATGATGTTCGCACCCTTGCCCCAGCTGGCAAAGGATGGTGACGCCGATGCCCCGACCGCGTTGTCGGACATGCAGAAGTGGGCGGAAAACGCCACGCGCCTGCAGACCATGTGGCTCGAATTCTGTCAGAGCCACGCGATCGAAGCGACGGGCGAGATGATGGCGGGCGATCCTGCCAAGTGGTTCGCGATGTTCGAAACCTGGACCGAGCAGCTGCCGTTTGCCGACCCTGCCGAACAGCAACGCTGGTGGGCGGAAAGCGCGCAATTGTGGCAGGCGCTAATGCTGCCGCAGGGCGACGCCGACGGCGACGATGGCGGCAAGCTTGAACTGCCGCGTGAAGACCGCCGCTTCGCCGACCCGCGCTGGCGCGAACAGCCCGTCTTCGCGCTGCTGCACCAGACCTACCTGATGCTGACCGAGCGCGTGCTGGCGATGGTCGAGAAGATGGATCAGGTCGATCCGGCCAAGCGCGAACAGCTGAAGTTCGCCACGCAGGCGATGGCGGAAGCGCTAAGCCCAGCCAATTTCGCCGCGACCAATCCGATCGTGCTCGACCGGATCATGGAATCGCGCGGCGAAAGCCTGGTCAATGGGATGCAGAACCTTCTGCGCGACATCCAGAAAGGCCAGCTTACCCATACCGACCCCGAAGCCTTCGTGCTGGGCGAGAATCTCGCGACGACACCGGGCAAGGTCGTCCACGAAACGCCGCTGTTCCAGCTGATCCAGTACGAACCGAGCACGGAGAAGGTGCTGGGCGTGCCGCTCATCATTTTCCCGCCGTGGATCAACCGGTTCTACATCCTCGACCTCAACGAGAAGAAGAGTTTCGTGAAATGGGCGGTCGATCAGGGCCTGACCGTGTTCATGGTCAGCTGGAAATCCGCCGACGCGTCGATGAAAGACGTGGTCTGGGACGATTACATCGCCGCCCAGATCGAGGCGATCGATCACGTGCGCAAGCGCCTGCGGCAAAGCGCGGTCCACACGATCGGCTATTGCGTCGCGGGCACCACGCTGGCCGCCACGCTGGCCGTGCTCGCCGAGAAGGGCGAGCTCGACAAGGTCAAGAGCGCGACGTTCTTCACCGCACAGGTCGATTTCAGCGAAGCGGGCGAACTGCTGCACTTCATCGACGACCAGCAGATCGCGGCGATCAAGAGCCTCGAGCGCGACGGCTTCATCGATGGACGCTACATGGCCGCGACCTTCAACCTGCTGCGCGGCAACGACCTGATCTGGAATTACGTCGTGCGCAATTACCTGCTGGGGGAGGATTATACCGCGTTCGACCTGCTCCACTGGAACGGCGACGTGACCAACCTTCCTGCCAAGTGGCACCAGCAATACCTGCAGCAGCTCTATCGCGACAACCTGCTGGTCAAACCGGGCAAGCTGGAGGCGCTGGGCGTTCCCATCGACCTGGGCAAGGTCGATATCCCGACCTATATCCAGGCGGGCAAGGACGATCACATCGCGCCCGTGAGCAGCGTGTGGAAGATTACCGAGCAGTTCAGCGGGCCGATGCGTTTCGTGCTGGCGGGTTCCGGCCACATCGCGGGGGTGGTCAATCCGCCGGCGGCGAACAAGTACCAGTACTGGATCAACGAGAACGAGGATGTCGGCTCGCTGGCGGAATTTCGCGAAGGAGCGACCGAACATCCGGGCAGCTGGTGGCCCGACTGGATCGAATGGATCCGCTCGCAGGACGCCAAGGAGGTCGCCGCCAGCGGCAAGCGCAAGCCCGGCAGTGGCAAGACCGACAAGGTGATCGAACCGGCCCCGGGACGCTACGTAAAAACCCGCTAAGCCTCTATTTCTGGCCGACAAAGCGGGAAATGGTGCGCTGCACAAAAAAGACTTGAACTTCGGCGTAGCAAGGCATATTTGTGCATTGCAACAAAACCCCGAGGTTCCAATGGCAGACCCCCTTACCGACAAGGATGACGCCGCGGCGCAGAAGGCTTACGCCGACGCCGCAGCCGCGAAGTCCGACAGCAAGCCCAAGGCGGCGGTCGAGAGCCCTGCCGTCGAGGCGCCGAAGACCGAGGCTGCTACGCCTGCGAAGCCCGCAGTCGAAGCCCCTGCCCCCAAGAAGTCCGTCGCATCGAAGGTCGCGAAGACGCCGACCGCCGCTGCGGCCAAGAAGCCGGCAGCCAGCGCCACCGCCACCAAGGCGAGCGCCAAGCCCAAGCCGGCCAAGAAGACGGTGACGAAGAAGGCTCCGGCCAAGAAGGTCGCCACCGTCAAGAAGACTACCCCCGAGAAGACCCTCTCCAAGAAGACAACGGGCGCCGCGCCTGCCGCGACCCCCAAGATTAAGGACACCACCATGGCTACCAAGACCAAGACCACCAACATTGCCAGCGACATGGCGAACGAAATGCAGACCCGCCTCGCGGGCATGTATGAAAAGGGCACCGAGATGACCGGCGAAATGGTCACCTTCCAGCGCGCCAACGCCGAAGCGATGGCCGAAGCGGGCAAGATCCTTTTCACCGGCATGCAGGACCTGACCCGCGACGCCGTGGAAGAAACCCGCAAAGCTGCCGACCAGATGAGCGAAGATGCCCGCCTGATGGCCGCCGCCAAGTCGCCGACCGAACTCGTGAAGCTCCAGGGCGACATCATGCGCCGTTCGTTCGACCATGTCGTCGCGACCGGTTCGAAGAACACCGAAGCCTGGATCAAGCTGGCCAACGAAGCTTTCGCGCCGCTGACCAGCCGCATGAGCGAAACGGTCGACAAGATGAACAAGCTCGCCGCCTAAGCGCGGACGGCTTGGCTGGATATTCCGGCCGCATCCAATGCGAGGGGTCGGGCGTGAGGATACGCCCGACCCCTTTCTCGTTCGGAGCCGATTTCGGCCCGGGCCATGCGAAGTTTTGATGTGCCCCGCCCCTCGCGATCCCTTGCGGATCGGCCAGACGATACGATATTGATCCGCTATGCGCGAACCAGCACCAACCCTCCCCCACGGCCGGCAGGTCGACATGCGCTTCGTCGTGCCCGGACGGGCCTCAACCGCGGAGCGCTGCATGGGCGACGATGACGCGGACAAGGGCACGCCCGAAAATCCCGAGATCGGCATCGCGACCAAAACCCGCGCCAAGCCGAAGAAGCCGAGCCAGTACCGGGTGCTGATGCTCAACGACGATTATACGCCGATGGAATTCGTCGTCATGGTCCTCAAGCGGTTCTTCCGCATGGACCTCGACGAGGCGACGCAGGTGATGCTCCAGGTACACCAGCGCGGCGTCGGGGTGTGCGGCGTCTATCCCTACGAAGTCGCCGAAACGAAGGTGAACCAGGTGATGGACTTCGCGAAGCAGAACCAGCACCCGCTCCAGTGCACGCTCGAAAAGGCATAGCCCCCGGGCGCACGCAAAACGCGCAGATGACGGGGCCGTGCTTTGCCGCTAGGGCGAGACGCAAGCGACCCATCAACCACTCGCGGGACTTCCCTTGCCCCTGAACTCGCGTCTCGATCGATATCTCTTCCGGCTCACGATCGTGCCGCTGCTGGGCGTGTTCGTGCTCGCCGCGTCGCTGCTGATCCTCGATCAGATGCTGCGCCTGTTCCGCTTCGTCACGACGGAGGGCGGGCCGGTAGGCGTGGTGTTCCAGATGCTCGGCACGCTGCTGCCCGATTATGCCAGCCTCGCCATCCCGCTCGGCCTGCTGCTGGGCACGCTGTTCGCCTTCCGCCAGCTTGCGCTGTCGAGCGAGCTCGACGTGATGCGCGCGGTCGGGCTCAGTTACAGCCGGCTGTTGCGCGTGCCCTACGCGATCACCCTGGTGCTGATGGCCATCAACGCCGCGCTGGTGTTCTACATCCAGCCGGTTTCGAAGTACTATTACGAGGAATTGCAGTTCGATCTGCGCTCGGGCGCGCTCGGCGCGTCGATCAAGGTCGGCGAATTCACCACGCTGGCCGACCGGATGGCCCTCCGGATCGAAGCGAGTGAAGACTCGGGCCGCAAGCTGCAGGGCATCTTCGCGCGGATCAACACCAAGGACGGGCAGGTCCTCTCGATCAGCGCGCGCGAGGGGCGTTTCCTTTCGACCAGCGACAATCCCGACACGATCATCCTGCGCCTTTCCGACGGCACGATCGTGCAGGACCCAGAGGGCGACAGCCCGCGCGTGCTCAGCTTCAGCCTGTACGATCTGCCGATCGACCTGCCCGCGATCGAGAATTTCCGCCAGCGGGGCGAAGGGGAGGCCGAATATATCCTCCCCGAGCTGCTGCGGATCGGGTGGAGCGACTCGTCGAGCGAGACGCAGCGCAACGCCAGCAAGGCCAGCCTCAACTACCGTATGGTCGAACTGGCGATGATGCTGTTCATGCCGCTGCTCGCCGTTGCGCTGGCGATCCCGCCAAAGCGCTCGACAAGCGCGTTGGGCGTGTTCGTGGCGGTGGTGCTGGTGGTCGCCTATCACAAGGTGAACCAGTACATGCAGGATTTCGCCGCGCTCGGCCGGATCGATCCCATGCTCGGCCTGTGGGGGCCCTTCGCGGTCTTCGTGGCGCTGATCGTCTGGTGGTTCTGGCAGATCGCCTATGTCCCCGGCGGGCAGCCGATCGGCGCGCTCGAAAATGCCTTTTCCAAGGCCGTGAAGAAGATCGGCCGCCTGCTTCGCCCGCGGCGGCGCTCCGATGCCTTCCGCGCCGAACAGACTGGTTGAAGACCCGGCAGATGACTCTCGACTTTTTTCCATCGCGTACGCTGACGCTGTACCTCGCCAAGATGTTCTCGCTGCGCATCATTGCCGTGCTGGTGATGCTGGTGCTGGTACTGATGATGCTCGACCTGCTGTCGACCAGCGGCGAGATTCTGGCCGTACCGGGCAATACGGAGGCCGATCTGTGGCTCTATGCATCGCTGCGCATACCGCTGCTGATCCAGCGATTCCTGCCCTATTCGGTGCTGTTGGCCACGATCATCACGCTGGTGACGCTCAACCAGAACAGCGAGGTTATCGCGATGAAGGCCGCCGGGCTTTCGGCGCACCAGGTGCTCGCCCCGCTGATCCTGACCGCGCTGGTTGTGGCTGCGGGGACCTTTGCCTTCAACGAGCGCGTGGTGACGCGCGCCGCGGCGGAGCTCAATGCGTGGGAAAAGTCGAAGTTCGGGGCCCTGCCGGCGGCGGAGGAAGACTCAGGGGTGATCTACCTGATCGACGGCCCCGACATCCTCACCGCGCGCAGCTATAACGAGGCGGGCCCGCCCCCACGTTGCGCGACGTGACCTTCTACCGCCGCAGCCCCAATGGCGAGATCACGCAGCAGATCGACGCGCCGCTTGCGGTGCGCGGCCGCGATGGTTGGTCGATGCAGACCCCGCGCGTGTTTACCGTGGGCACGGCCAGCTTGTCCGAACCCGCCGAGGTGATCGTCGCAAAGGGCATCACCCCGCAGGACATCGAGCTCGCGTCGGTCGACCCGACGGCACAACCGCTGTGGCGACTCGACGATTCGATCGCGGCCTACCGCGCCGCCGGGCGCGATACGGACGAGCTGCAGGCGAACTACTGGCACAAGATCTCCGGCCCGCTGTCGGCGGTGCTGATGCCCCTGCTGGGGGCGGTCGCGGGCTTCGGGCTCGCCCGGTCCGGGCAGCTGTTCGTGAGGGCGATGATCGGGATGGCGCTGGGCTTCGCCTATTTCGTGCTCGACAACGCGGCACTCGCGATGGGCAATTTCGGGGGATATCCACCTTTCCTCGCAGCGTGGGCTCCGTTCTTCCTGTTCCTGCTGATCGGAGAGACGGTGCTGGTCCGCACCGAGGAGTGACCGGACCGGACGAAGCCGGCTGGAATATCCGCCTTGCGCGACCGGACGATGCCCCGGCCATGCCCGCGATCGAGCGCGCGGCGGGCGCGATGTTCGACCGGATCGAGGGGCTCGCGGGGGTCGCCGGGCAGCAGACCGTGCCGGTCGATCGCCTGCGTCGCTATATCGCGCGTGGCCATTGTTTGGTCGCGGCATCGGGCGAGAGGCTGGTCGGGTTTCTCGTGACCCAGCCGTTCGGGCGCGAACTTCACGTATACGAATTCAGCGTCCACCCCGATTGGCAGGGCCGCGGCATCGGCACCGCGCTGCTGCGCGCCTGCCAGATCGACGCGCGCAATTGCGGGTTTACGGCAGTCACCCTCACGACGTTCGAGCAAGTGCCTTGGAACGCACCATTTTATCGACGCATGGGCTTTCGCGACGTCGATCCGGTCGAACACCAGAGGCTCGCACGCGAGCTCGCAAACGACGCGGCGCACGGCTTTCCGGCAGGATCGCGCGTTGCGATGGCCAGCAAGATTAGTTGACTTTCGCGCAATAAACGACCAATGCAGGGTCTATTCAGGAAGGTCGCGGTAAGGTTCGAACAGCGTCGCGGGATGTGTCGGGGTCGTTTGCCTCCATTGCATCATCCGCCAGTGAGCGTACTTACTCCTCAGAACACGAAACGCAGGACATTTGCTTGTGTCGGAAACGAACACCGCAAAACCGGATTCCGATCTGCCGTTCTGGAAACGGCGCCACTATCTCGACCGCATGACCCTGCGCGAACTCATTGTGGCCTATTTCCAGCATTACACGATCATGGCCTACCTCGCGCTGACCGTTTTTGCGGCGTTGGTCTACGCGTGGCAGCCTGCCGGTCCTGTCGCCAGCATCGCCGCGTTCGGAGCGGGCGTGGCGGTCTATCCGCTCGTCTGGCACCTGCTGCACCAGTACGTGCTGCACGGTACCTGGATGTACAAGCACAAGTGGCTTTCGCCCACGTGGAAGCGGATCCATTACGACCACCATCAGGACCCTAACGACCTGTCGGTCCTGTTCGGTGCGCTCCACACCACTCTGCCCACGATCGCGCTCGCGACCATGCCGGTCGGCTTCATGATCGGCGGTGTCGGCGGCACAGCGGCGGCGTTCGCGGCAGGCCTGCTGACCACCTGCTATTACGAGTTCATGCACTGCATCCAGCACCTCAGCTTCAAGCCGAAGTGGAAGTGGGTGCAGCATATGAAGCAGCGCCACAACGAACATCACTATTTCGACGAAAACGGCAATTTCGGGATCACCAACTACTGGTGGGATCACCTCCTGGGCACCTATTACGAGAAGAAGGACCGCCCCAGTCGTTCGAAGACCGTTTTCAACCTGGGGTACGACGAAGAGGTCGCGAGAACCTATCCGTGGGTCAAGGACCTGTCGGGCGGCAACGCCACCGGCCATCCGCGTCGTCGCGCTCTTGCCAAGGAAAACAATCGGGCTGTCGCCTGATTGCTAGGATATTCATGACCGACATAACCGTCCTGTCGCTCGACGCGGCGAAATCGCAAGATCGTTCGGCCTTCGTCGATCTTGGCCGCCGCTTTTCCGCGCAGGTCCCGCACTTCGTGCCGCAGATGCGCTCGGAGCAAATCGAGCTTGTCCATCCCGACAAGAACCCGTTCTTCCAGCACGCGGACGTCCAGCTGTTCATCGCCCAGCGCGGCGGCAAGCCGGTGGGCCGGATCAGCGCGCATATCGATCACCTTGCGCTGACCATCCCCCCGGAACAGGGCATGGGCCCGGGCACAGGCATGTTCGGTTATTTCGACGCCGACGATGCCGAGGTCGCCAAGGCACTGCTCGCCAAGGCAGAGGAATGGCTGAAGGCCAAGGGCATGACCCGCGTGCTCGGCCCGATCTCGATGTCGATCTGGGAAGAGCCGGGGTTGCTGGTGCGCGGCCAGGATCACGCACCGATGATCATGATGGGGCAACACCCCGCCGAATACGCCCACTACATCACCGCCTGCGGGTACGAGCCTGTCAAACGGCTCAACACCTACGAACTGGATATTTCGACCGAATTTCCGCCGCTTGTGCAGCGGATCGTCAAGTCGGGCGAACGCAACCCGCGTATCCGGGTGCGGGAAGTCGAACTCGATCACTACCAGCGCGAAATCGAGATCATCCTCGAAATCCTCAACGATGCCTGGTCGGACAACTGGGGCTTCGTCCCGCTGACCGAGGCGGAGGTCGCGCACACCGGCAAGAAACTGCGTCCGCTCGTGCACCCCGAACTCAATCGGATCGCCGAGCTCGATGGAGAGCCGGTCGCCTTCATGCTGACCCTGCCCGACGTCAACGACCTGTTCGCCCGGACCGGCGGCAAGCTGTTCCCGTTCGGCTGGCTGCGGACGCTGCGCTGGCTCAAGAAGCCGCGGGGCGCCGGGATGCGCGTTCCCCTGATGGGAGTGCGCAAGCGGCTGCACAATTCGCGCCTCGCTAGCCAGCTCGCCTTCATGATGATCAGCGACATCCGCTCGGCTGCAGCAGGGATGTTCGAATCGCGGCGTGGCGAAATCGGCTGGATCCTCGAAGACAACCAGGGGATGGTCGCGATCGCCGACACCATCGACAGCAACATCAACCGCGAATATCTGATCTACGGCAAGCAATTGTAACGGAACGCCAAGGCACCTTGCGTCGTTCGATTGCCTGAACCTGCCTTGCGGCAGACCTTTGGCCAAGGACGATCTTCCATGCCGCCTGACGGCGCACCCGAACACAACACGCGCAAATTCGGCCCCATACTGGTGGTAGAGGACGATGCCGTGCTCGCCCTGGCGGTCGAGGACGCATTGCTTGCCGCCGGCGCGCGCGACGTCTCGCTTGCTGCAAGCACCGAAAAGGCGATGGAAATCCTGCGCGCCAGCAAGGTCGAAACCGTCATTCTCGACGTGCATCTCGCGGATCGGGGCGATGGCTGGGCGATCGCCGAACTGCTCCGCGCACTGGGTGCGGAGGCACCCAAGGTCATCTTCGCCACCGGATCGCCGAATGAAATCCCTCAGGATATTGCGGATCTCGGCCCCGTGCTGACAAAGCCATACGATTTCGAAGAGCTGGTTTCGCTCGCGCGCGGCAGCGCCAAGCCTTCGCTGTTCGCCCGCCTGCGACGCTGATCGCAGCGGGAGTCGAGAAACCACCCGCACCGGCCCGTAAGTCCATCGAACACGACCAGCCAAAAAAAAAGGCCTTCGATCCGCGTGCTGCGGAACGAAGGCCTTCGGGATCGTATCACCGGCCGCTTGGACGGGAGGGGGGTCTCGGCGGTGACATAGGGGAAATGCTCTGTTCGAAATGCGGTTCCTGCGGACCTGAATTTTTTTTCAGCCCCTGCGAAAACGGTGGTCTTCTCCATGGGAGAACCCATCTTTCCCAACTCTTGGAACCGGCCATCGTGCGAGACGTTGGCGGGAGAGGTTCAGACGGGAAACAAGTCTTATGTCCATTGGTGAAAATGTCGCTGCGAATCTTCCGTACCTGCGCCGCTACGCGCGCGCGCTCACCGGATCGCAGCAAACCGGCGACGCTTTCGTGCGCGCCACGCTCGAGGCCGCGCTGGCCGACGACGATCTCAAGGCATCGCTCGAAGGCGGGCGCGTGCCGCTTTATCGCGCGTTCAACAAGGTCTGGTCGAGCGCCTATCTGGAAGTTTCCAACCACGGAGATGGCGCCGATCTGCCGGGCGATGTCGAAGCAGACCGCCTCCAGAACGTCACCCCGCTCAATCGGCAGGCCCTCCTGCTGACCACGCTCGAAGATTTCACGATCGAGCAATCGGCCGAGATCATGGAAATCTCCGCCGAGGAAGTCGAAAAGATGGTGCAGGACGCGATCGCAGAGATCGATCGCGAATCCGCCACCAGCGTGCTCATCATCGAAGACGAACCGCTGATTTCGATGCAGCTCGAAGATCTG
Organism: Citromicrobium sp.; assembly: GCA_002729695.1. Classification (GTDB taxonomy): domain Bacteria; phylum Pseudomonadota; class Alphaproteobacteria; order Sphingomonadales; family Sphingomonadaceae; genus Alteriqipengyuania. The sequence continues at coordinate 107,324 of PBYQ01000031.1, forward strand.
GTGCGCGGGCTTGGCCACGACATCTGCGGCACCGCCGCAACGCGGACGCAGGCACAGGAAGTAGTGGCTGAAAAGACGCCGGGCCTCGTCCTCGCCGACATCCAGCTTGCCGACGGATCCTCGGGCCTCGACGCGGTCGACGATATCCTGAGCATCGGGAGCGTGCCGGTGATCTTCATCACCGCCTATCCCGAACGCCTGCTGACCGGCGACCGGCCCGAACCGACCTATCTGGTCACCAAGCCGTTCCAGGAATCGACCGTCCGCGCCGCGATCAGCCAGGCGCTGTTCTTCAACACGCACCGCGAGAACGCGAGCGCCTGACGGCACCAATCGTTTCTGCAAATCGAAGGGGCGTCGCGATTGCGGCGCCCTTTTTTGTTGTGCTTCCCGTTCGACGGACCGGCTGCACAGCGTGGCTGCACCTTTTGCCCAGCCCCCGTGCCCCACGCCTCAGCTGCGGGGCGGGCCTTCGCGCAGCTGGCTGCGGCGTGCGCGCATGCGGAACTCGGTCGGGCGGCGGATCGGGACCCGCAATACGCATCGCACGCCCTTGGACTCGAACCGCAGATCGACCGGATGCTTGAGCTCGTGCGCCACGATCTTCTCGATCAGTTCGGTGCCGAAGCCACGCTTGCGGTTCGTCGGCACGGGCGGCCCCCCGCCTTCCTGCCACACGACCTCGACCAGATCTTCGGACAGGCGGGTCCAGCTTACTTTCAGCGTGCCACCCTCGACAGACAGGGCGCCGTACTTGGCCGCGTTGGTCGCCAGTTCGTGCATCGCCAGACCGAAGGACAGCGCATCGTTGGGGGCCAGCTCCACATCGGGACCGGTCAGGTCGAGCGTGGCTTCGGCAGCGCTGGCATAGGGAGCAAGCTCCGCCTCCAGCACGGCCAGCAGCGGGGTCGTCCCCCACTCCGACTGGGTCAGCAGGTCGTGCGTGGCCGACAGCGCCCGGATGCGTCCGTCGAGCCCGCTCGCAAAATCTTCCAGCGAGCTGGCCCGCCTGCGCGTCAACGCGACGATCGAGAGCACGTTGGCGAGCGTGTTCTTGACCCGGTGGTTCAGCTCGCGGGTAAGCGAGTTGCGGATCGAGTTCTGCTCGGCATAGAAATCGAGCGCGGCCTGGTCCTCATGCGCCTGCTGGGTCAGCAAGCGGGCGACCAGCATCGACAGGCTGGCGACCGCGATCCCGAACAGCAGCGTGATCATCGACAGCAGCGAAAGCGCATCGCCGCGCGCCGACTCGACCTCGACTGTCATCGGACGATCGGCAAGCGAAACTTCGAGCCGCGTCACATTGCCCGTCATCTTTTCCGGCGCGTGCGATGCAATCAGATTGGCAGGCTTGGGCTCCCCATCGTACAACCGCACGCCGCGCGAGCCGACGACCTCGCGGGTCAGCACCGAATCGAGGAAGTCCTGCGAGTTGAACGGGCTGTAGACGAAGCCGCGGATCATCTCGCCGCGCGTTTCCGGCTCGAACACCGGCATGTAGACGATGAAGCCCCGGCGGGCCTCGCGGTCCTGGACCAGGTCGAGCGGGCCGGTCGCGGTCGGACGTCCCGTCCGGATCGCTTCCTGCATCGCCTCGCGCCGGCGCGTTTCGGCATACATGTTATAGCCGATGGCCCTACGGTTCATGTCCAGCATGGGCTGGAAGAATGTGACCGGGACCGCGAAGTTGCTCGCTTCGGACGGGAGCGGGGATATCTTGAACGCGGTTCCCGTCTCGCGCGTGACCAGCTGCTCGAACGAACCGATTTCGCCGCGCGGGACGATCGGGCTCCACCCGATCCCCACCGATCCGCGATAATCCGCATCAAGCCTGAGCTCGGTCGCGAAACGGCGGAACAGCGTAGCCGGGACGCGGTCGAGCGTGCTGATCAGCGATGCGCCCGCGACAAGGTACGAGCCGCTGGTGTTGACCCGCTGGTCGAGCGAAGAGGCGATGACCTGCGCGGTTTCGCTGAGCACGGCCTGCTCGCGTCTGCGCTCCCCACGCTCGATCGCGAACACGCTTAACGCCGTGATGGCGGTGATCAGCAGGAAGATCAGAACCGGCACGGCTCTGGGGTAGTGGATCAGCCACCGCCTGAATCGCCGTATCTGGTGTGCGTTGTCGGACGCCAAATCTGCCCCGCTAGGATTTGTCTTCTCCGCGCGGTCGGCGAAGAATGGTCGGTCTGATACAGCTAGGGAACCACGCGCGGCCCGCAACGTTCCTGTTGTCTTGGATCGATTTTGGGAAGGGCATACTTGGGTTTCGACCAACGAACACCCATGTTAGCCGACAGGCATGAACAGCAAGAACACTCCGGATGCGAAAAGCTCTCCACGACTTGGCCGCGATGAGAACGGCGACCCGATGAGCCAGCCTCAATGGGCAGACAGCCTGCGCAGTCTTTATGACTCGGTGGTCGACGAACCGATACCCGACACCTTCAAGGATCTGCTTGCGCAGCTCGACGAGCCGAAGAAGCAGGCGAACGAGAACGGGGGCAGCGAATGAGTTCCCTCCCCGCCCCCGCGGCGGACCCGGTCGAGTTCAAGCGCGAACTGACCGGTGTCGTCCCGCATTTGCGCGCCTTCGCGCGCGGCCTGTGTGGCCGCCCCGACATGGCCGACGACCTGGTGCAGGAAACGCTGATGAAGGCGTGGGCCGCACAGGAGCGGTTCGAGCCGGGCACCAGCATGCGCGCGTGGACCTTCGTGATCCTGCGGAATGCCTACCTCACCGACATGCGCCGCAACCGTTTCCGCGGCGAATACGACGAGAACGTTGCCGAACGCATCCTGACCGCGCCTGCGGGTCAGGAAGAGCCGATCCACCTGTCCGACATGCACCGTGCGCTGCTCACCCTGCCGCCCGAACGGCGCGAGGCGCTGCTGCTGGTGGGGGCTGGTGGCTTCTCCTACGAAGAAGCTGCCAATATCTGCGGATGCGCGGTGGGCACGATCAAGAGCCGCGTGGGCCGTGCCCGCGCCGCGCTCAACGAGATGCTTGCCGACGGCGACATACCCAAGCGCTCCATCGACGACGACACCGCGCACCGCGCGATTCTCGAAGAGCTGGACGATGTCGCTGCCGGCAACGGCTTGGCAGAACCGACCAATGGGCGCACCTGACGCAGGGCTATCGGCATGGCCCCGGCGGTAAGCGATAGCGAAGAGACCGCACCCGGTTCGGCACCCTTGCGTGCCCCCGGACGCAGTGGACCATCCAAGAAGCGGACCCTGTTGGCTGAGCAGGAACTGCGCCTGCTGAGCACGCTGGTGCTTTTGCTGGGCGTCGGGCTGTTCCTCGCGCTGCCCTTCGTCCTCTCGATCGGGTCGGTGGTGTTCCTGCCGCTGACCTGCGCGATCATACTCAGCGTATTGCTCGCCCCGCTGGCGGACCGGTTTTCTTCATGGGGCGTGCCCAACACGCTCGCCTCGGTGCTCGCGCTGATCATCTTCCTCGCCATCGTGGTGCTCGCTTTCGGGGCGATCCTGCAACCGGCCTTCACCTTGTACGACCGCCTGCCCGAACTGATCGAAGGAATCGGCAAGCGATATCACGAGATGCAGGAGGACTTCGCCTGGCTTGCGCGGGCGAACGAGCGGCTGGCCGAATTGCTCGGCTCGGGTGGCAACGAGGTCACGCTGGCGGGGCCGTCTGTCTTCCAGCAAGTCGCGATCAGCGCGCCGCTGTTGCTGCTCGAAGTCATGCTGACCTTCCTCATGGCGTTCTTCATGGTCGAGGCGCGCAGCCGCCTGCGCCGCAACATCCTGTTCGGGCGGACCACCTTCGGCACCAGCGTGAAGGCCGCGCGCGTGCTGCGCGAAGTGCAGGACCGGGTCGCCGCCTACATCCTGACCGTCGCGTGGATCAATCTGGGGGTCGGCATCGTCGTGGCGCTGGGCGCGTGGGCGATGGACCTGCCCGCACCGATCATGTGGGGCGGCCTCGCCACCCTGCTCAACTTCGTGCCCTATATCGGCCCGCTCGCGATGACCGCGCTGCTGACGCTGTTCGGCCTCGGCACCGCCGACACGGTTTTCCTCGGCCTGATCCCGCCGATCTCCTACGTCGCGCTGCACGTGATCGAAGCGAATGCGGTGACGCCTGCGATCCTCGGCCGCCGGTTCACGATGAACCCGGTGATGATCCTGCTCGCGTTCTCGTATTTCTCGTGGATCTGGGGTGCGGTCGGCGCGCTGCTTTCGGTGCCGATCCTGCTGATGGTGACCGCGTTCTTCGACCATGTGGGCCGCCCCAACCTAGTCGGCTTCATGTTCGGTGAGCCCTTGTTCCAGACCCCGCTGATCGAGGATGCGGAAGGATCGGCGGAAGAGACGCGCCCGGCCTGAGGGCCGCGCACAAGAAAAATGGGCCGGACCATCGCGGCCCGACCCCTCTCTTTATCGAATAGCCGCTTGGCTTAGCTCGGATAGGTCCAGGTTTCGCCGCGGGCGAGGTTCTCGCTCGCGAAGTTCCAGTTGAGCTTTTCGGTGGTCAGCGCCTTGAGGTAGGCGGGACGCGCGTTCTGGTGATCCAGGTAATAGGCGTGTTCCCAGAGGTCGATCACGAGCAGCGGGTTGACGCCGTCCTTGTCGGCCAGCGTGTCGCCATCGTGCGTTTCCTCGATCGAGAGTGCGCCGCCCTTCTCGGCCAGCCACACCCAGCCGCTCGCGAAGTGGCCGGCGCCGCGTTCCTGCAGCTTTTCCTTAAGCGAATCGACCGAGCCGAAGGCGCTTTCGATCATGCTCTTCAATTCGTCCGACGGCGCGGATTCCTCACCCGCCATCGAATTCCAGTAGAAACCGTGGTTCCAGCTCTGGGCCGAATTGTTGAACAGGCCCTGGTCGCTGCCACGCGCGGCGGCGATGATTTCCTCGAGCGACTTGTCCGCGTGGTCGGTGCCTTCGATCGCCGCGTTGGTCTTGTCGATATAGGCCTTGTGGTGCTTGCCGTGGTGATAGCTCAGCGTCTCGGCGGAGACCGCCGGGGCCAGCACGGTGTCGGGGTACGGCAAGGGGGTTACTTCGAATGCCATTTCTGGTGTCTCCCGTTATTTGGGTTTGAGATCAGCTTTCAGGTCCAGAACGCCCGAGGGCGCTATCCGTTGCAAGATCGCCGTCAGAATTCCGGTCGACCGCGCTCGTCAAAGCGACGTCGGCGGTGACATTGGCGAGCGTGCGCATGATATCGGGCAGCATCTCGACCGCGACCAGCAGCGCCAGCGGTTCGACCGGTATGCCCATCGCGAGCGCGATCGGGCCGATCGACACGACGAAGCTGATCGTGCCGGGCAGACTGACAGATCCGATCGAGATCACGAAAGCCACCGCCAGCCCGGCGAGCATCGCGGTCCAGCTCAGCTCGATGCCGAACAGGTGCGCGACGTAGATCGCGACCGCGAGGTTCATCGCCGGGCTCGTCGCGCGATAGATCGCGACCGACAGCGGCAGGACGAATTCGGACACGTTCTCGCTCAGGTCGAGCCTGCGTGCGCTGGCGAGCATGGCTGGCAGGCTGGCGAGCGAGCTCTGGGTGGAGATCGCCACCGCCTGCGCGGGCAGCATCGCGCGCGCAAAGGCCAGCGGCCCGTGCCGCAGCGCGCCGACCACATAGGCCGCGACCAGCACGATCCCGCCCATCGCCGCGACCGTCAGGATGTAGTGCATCAGGGTGAAGAACGCCGCGTCTCCCCCTGCGCGCACCGCGACGCCCATCGCCAGCGCGAAGACGCCTACCGGCGCGAGCCACAGCACCCAGCCGATCACCAGCAGCATCGCGTTCGCCACCGATTCGAAGAACCCGCGCAGCGTCGCGGACTGCTCGGGTGGCAGGCGTGTGATTGCGACCGCGAACAGCGCGAAAAAGATCGTCAGCGGCAGCATCGCGGTCTCGGCCGCCGCCGCGATGATGTTGGGCGCGACCAGCGAGAGGAAGAATTCGGCGAGGCCGGGCACTTCCTGCGGTTCGACATTGGCGGCAAGCAGGCTCTGCGCCCCGGCAGGCGGGGGGACCACCGACAGTAGCAGCGGCATGGCGATCAGCGTCGCGACCCCGCTGAAGACGAGCGCCGCAGCCACGAACACCAGCATCCGCCGGGCGGTGGCTCCTGCGCGCGCCGCGCTCGCCAGCTGGGTAATGCCCAGCACCAGCAGCGCGGCGACCAGCGGGATGATCGTCATCTGCAAGGCGCGCAGCCACAGCGCGCCGATCGGCTCGCTCACCGGCAGGATCGCGTCCGCCACCGGCCTGTTCGCGATCAGCGACCCGGCGAGCAGCCCGCCGACGAGCCCGCCGAAGGTCCACCAGATCGGCAGGCGCAATGTGACCAGCCGTGCTGGTCGCGTGGGGTCAGATGCCGACAAGCCGGATTTGCCCCTTCCCTCTTGGATGGCAGGCGTCCAAAACGCCCGCACGTCGATCCAAGGATCGGTAGAGACGACAGGCAAAGGTGTGAAGACCTCTTCATGGCACGCAAGTATTTCGGCACAGACGGCATCCGGGGCGAAACCAACAAGGGCGCGATGACTGCCGCGATGGCGATGCGCGTTGCAGAGGCGGCGGGCGCGCATTTCCGGCGCGGCGACCATCGCCACCGCGTGGTGATCGGGAAGGACACGCGCCTTTCGGGTTACATGATGGAAAGCGCGCTTGTTGCGGGCTTCACCAGCATGGGCGTCAACGTGATCCAGACCGGCCCGCTGCCCACCCCCGCCATCGCCATGCTGACCCGCGAGATGCGCGCGGACCTCGGCGTGATGATCTCCGCCAGCCACAACCCCTACCGCGACAATGGCATCAAGCTGTTCGGCCCCGACGGCTTCAAGCTTTCCGACGAAGACGAAGCCGCCATCGAAGCGCTGATGGGGTGCGAGCCCGACCTGGTCCCCGCCAGCGAGATCGGCCGCGCACGACGGATCGAGGACGCGCGCGGACGCTATATCCACGCGGTCAAGCAGTCGGTGAGTGACGAAATCCGGTTCGACGACCTGAAGGTGGTGGTCGATTGCGCCAATGGAGCCGCCTATCAGGTCGCCCCCAGCGCGATCTGGGAACTGGGCGCGGAGGTCATCACGCTCGGCGTCGAGCCCAACGGCACCAATATCAACGACGGAGTCGGCTCGACCTCGCTTGACGCGGTCAAGGCCAAGGTGGTCGAAACCGGCGCCGATATCGGCATCGCGCTCGATGGCGATGCCGACCGGCTGATCGTGATCGACGAGAAGGGCGAGACGGTCGACGGCGACCAGATCATGGCCTCGATCGCCACGCGCATGGCCGAAAAGCAGCTGCTGCGCGGCGGCGGGGTGGTCGCCACGGTGATGAGCAACCTCGGGCTGGAGCGCTATCTGGAAGGCATGGAGCTGACGCTGGAGCGGACCAAGGTCGGCGACCGCCACGTGCTCAGCCGCATGCGCAGCGGCGGGTTCAATATCGGCGGCGAGCAGTCGGGCCACATGATCCTGCTCGACCACGCGACCACCGGCGACGGCACGGTCGCCGCGCTGCGCGTGCTCGCTGCCCTGGTGCGCTCCAACCGTCCGGCTAGCGAGGAATTGCGGATGTTCGAGCCCGTGCCGCAACTGCTCAAGAACGTGCGCTACGAAGGCGCGAGCCCGCTCGACGCGGCGACGGTGAAACAGGCGATTGCCGATGCGGAAGCGACGCTGGCAGGCAGGGGCCGACTGGTCATCCGCGCCTCGGGCACCGAACCGCTGATCCGCGTGATGGCCGAAGGCGACGACGCTGCCGAGGTCGAGCAGGTCGTGGACACGATCTGCGCCGCCGTGCGCGAGGCATCCTGATGCTCGAGATGCGGCCCGATTGCGAACGCTGCGGCGCGGACCTGCCCGCCGCCCGTCCCGGCGCGTTCATTTGCAGCTTCGAATGCACGTTCTGCGCGCCATGCGCCGAAGCGCTCGACGATCGGTGCCCCAATTGCGGGGGTGAGCTGATGGACCGCCCGACGCGTTCGCCGAAACTGCTGGAGGATTATCCCGCCAGCACACAGCGCAAGTTCGAGGCATGACGACGAAACCCCCTCCCCGCATCCTGACCATCGCCGGCTCGGATTCGAGCGGCGGTGCCGGCATCCAGGCCGACATCAAGACGATCATCATGCTCGGCGGATATGCGATGAGCGCGATTACCGCGATCACCGCGCAGAACACGCGCGGGGTTCAGGGCGTCACGCCGCTGACCGGCGATTTCGTGGCCGAGCAAATCGAATCCTGCCTCTCCGATATCGGCGCCGACGCGATCAAGATCGGCATGCTCCACGATGCGGACATTATCGGCGAAGTCGCCAAACTGCTCGCGACCTTGCCCGAAGCGCGCGATGTGCCGATCATCCTCGATCCCGTCATGGTCGCGACCAGTGGCGGGCGGCTGCTGCAGGAAGACGCGGTGGAGATCATGCGCGAGAAGCTGTTCCCGCTCGCCACGCTGATCACCCCCAACCTGCCCGAGCTGGCGATCCTCGCAGGGAGCGACCTGAACGACAGCGATGCCATCATCCAAGCTGCGGTGGCGCTGGCCGAAGACAGTGACGCGTGGGTGCTTGCCAAAGGAGGCCACACCGAAGACGCACGCGTGATCGATTTCCTCGTCAGCGCCGACGGGTTTCACATGCAGTTCGACGATCCCCGGATCCCGACGCGGCACACGCATGGCACGGGCTGCACGCTGTCGGCGGCGATCGCCACGCTGGTGGGCCACGGCCAGCCGCTGCACCACGCGATACGGCTCGCGCGGCAATTCACCCGCGCCGCGATCGAAAGCGCGCCGGGCTTCGGCGACGGCTCCGGCCCGCTCGGCCACCAGGCCGTACGCAAGCTGGAGGGCTAGGAGCTAGTCCTTCAGGTCGTAGAACTTGGAAATGGCCGTCCACGCCTCGTCGGCGGTTTCGCACCAGGTGATGAGGTCGATATCCTTGGCGGAGATCGTCCCTTCCTCGGCCAGCGCTTCGAAATCGATCACGCGGTTCCAGAAATCCTTGCCGAACAGCAGGATCGGCATGGGCTTCATCTTGCCCGTCTGGATCAGCGTCAGCAGCTCGAAGAATTCATCGAACGTGCCGAACCCGCCGGGGAACACCGCCACCGCCTTGGCGCGCAGCAGGAAGTGCATCTTGCGCAGCGCGAAGTAGTGGAACTGGAAGCTGAGATAGGGCGTGACGTAGGTGTTGGGCGCCTGTTCGTGCGGCAGCACGATGTTGAGCCCGATGCTCTCCCCGCCCGCATCGCTGGCGCCACGATTGCCCGCTTCCATGATCGACGGACCGCCGCCGGTGGTGACCACGAACTGGCGTTCGCCATCCTCGATGATCGCCTTTTCGGTCGCCATCCGCGCGAGGTTGTAGGCTTCCTGGTAGTACTTCGCCTTCTCGATCAGGCGCTTGGTGACCTTGGCCTCATCCTCGGACTGGCCCTTGGCGACCTCTTCCAGCGCCTCGACCTGATCGGGCGAGGGAATCCGCGCCGAACCGTACATCACCAGCGTGCTGCCCACCCCTGCCTGGTCGAGCAGCATCTCGGTCTTGAGCAGTTCGAGCTGGAAGCGCACCGGGCGCAGTTCCGGCTGCAACAGGAAATCGTCGTCGCGGAAGGCCAGCTTGTAGGCCGGGTGCCGGGTCTGCGGGGTGTCGGTGCTCGACCCCTCCTCTACGAAACCCGCTTCTTCGTCCGCACCATAAAATCGCCGATCGTAGAGATCGCGCACACCGCTATTATTCGTCATAGGCGCGCAGATAGGCGGCTTGGCGATCCCCGGCAAGGCCGCGCTGTTTGGTAGTGACGCGAACCGGCAGGAAGACTAGGCAGCCGACCGAATGTCCGCGCTGCACCATATCAGGCGATCGCCACCGTGGAGGATGATCGGCATCCTGCTGCTGGCATTCGCCCTCAATGCGCTGGCGCCGGCCGGGTACATGATCGCAGCGGGCGAGCACGGCTTGCCGACGGTCTCTGTCTGTCCCGAAACCCATCCGCTGGCCCGCGCGGTGACGGCGTATCACGAAGCGCGCGATAGAAGCGACGGCATGGCGAAGGACCATGCGTCGATGGACCACGCCTCGATCGACCACGCCTCGATCGACCATGCCGCGATGGGCCATGGGGACGAGGGCGATCCCACGCCGACCGCGTCGAACGGCGGGCATTGTACGCTGGCGGGCGCTGCCAAGCTGGCGCTCCACTCTCCCGGCGAGACCATTCTCGCGGACGAGATCGCCTACGCAGTCATGCTCGGCCTCAGGCCGATCCGCGCTCTGTCGCTTCCTGCGCGTCCGCATCTGCGACCGCCCCTGCGCGGCCCGCCTCCGTCGATCTGACACCACCCATCCAATCAGATCACGCGCGCCGCGTTCCGGGCCGGATTGTCCGCGCGCGCCGCGCATCGGAGAATTACCGTGAAGATTTCCCATGTAGCGCTGGGCGCAGCCATGCTGGCTGGCGCCCCGCCTGCCTATGCCGCAACCGAAGACTTGATCGTCGACGAGGCCGCCGACACCGCCCCCGCGGAAGATCCGCAGCGCACCATAATCGTGACGGGCGAACGGGCCGCGAAGGAAGCCGAGGAGCGCGCCGCGCAAACCCCCGGTGGAACCGATGTCGTCACTTACGACGAATACGCGGACAAATCGCTCGTCAGCCTGCGCGACACTCTGGCCTTCTCGCCCGGTGTCTACCTCCAGCCGCGTTACGGGCAGGAGGTGCGCATCTCGATCCGCGGATCGGGCCTGTCGCGCGGATACCACATGCGCGGCCTCACGCTGTTGCAGGACGGCGTGCCGATCAACCTCGCCGACGATAATGGCGATTTCCAGGAACTGGAGCCGATCTTCTTCGAATATCTCGAAGTCTATCGCGGGGCGAATGCGCTCCGTTTCGGGTCGGGCACGCTGGGCGGCGCGATCAATGGCGTGACCCCGACGGGGGAAACGGCATCGGGCCTCTACCTGCGCGGCGATGCCGGCAGTTTCGAGACCTATCGCGGGCTTGCCTCCTACGGCGTCCAGAGCGGACCGGGCGATGCGTGGGCCGCGATCAGCTACGATAGCTCCAATGGCGACCGCGACCATGCGAAGCGCGAATCGCTGCGTTTCCACGGCAATGTCGGCCTACAGATCGCCGACACTATCGAGAACCGCTTCTACGCCAGCGTGAATTCGATCGACCAGCAACTGCCGGGTGCGCTCACTCTCGCCACGGCGCTGACTGCGCCCGAGACAGGCAATTTTGCAGGCGATCAGGCGCGCGATATCGATTCGATCCGCCTCCAGAACCGCACGCGGTTCTCGTTCGACGGGGGCCAGCTCGACGTGGGCGGGTTCGTCAACGCCAAATCGCTCCACCACCCGATCTTCCAGGTGCTCGATTACAAATCGACCGATCGCGGCGTCTATGCCCGGTTCGACTATGCCACGGGCCCCTTCGAGCTGACGCTGGGCGGCGAGACGCGGCTTGGCGACACCGACGCCAAGCGTTTCGTGAACGTCAACGGGCAGCGCGTCGCGCCAACCTTCAACGCGGATCAGCGCGCTTCGACGTCCAACATCTATGGCGAATTCCGCTTCCGTCCGGTCGAACCGCTGCAATTAATCGCAGGCGCGGTCTATGCCGAGGGCTTTCGCGAACAGCACCTGCTGCTCGACAGCTTCGCGGGCGGCGCGACCGATATCAACGGGCGTGCAGAATTCGACGGGTTCTCGCCCAAGTTCGGCGTGCTGTTCGCGGCGAACGAGAACATCCAGCTGTTCGCTAACTACAGCCGCTCGGTCGAATTTCCGGGCTTTGCAGAGGTGGCGCAGATCGCCAGCTTCGTGAACCTCGACCCCCAGCGTGCGTGGACCGCCGAAGTCGGCACGCGCGGCCGCGTGGGCATCGGCGAGTGGGATCTCGCGGCCTATCGCGCGGACATCGACGGCGAGCTGCTGCAGTTCACCGTGGGGCCGGACATTCCCGCGTCGACCTTCAATGCAGGCAAGACCCGCCATCAGGGCGTGGAAGCGGCGCTGTCGATCGATCTCACCGAGTGGGCACGCCTGCGGCAGATCTACACGTACAGCGACTTCCACTTCGAGGATGATCCGCAATACGGCGACAACCGCCTGCCGGTGGTGCCCGAGCACGTCTATCGTGCCGAGTTGCGGCTGGGGACCGACGGCCTCCACATCGCGCCCAATGTCGAGTGGGTGCCCGACGGGCCCTTCGCCGATTACGACAACAGCCTGCAGGTCGATGGCTATGCGCTGGTGGGGATCACCGCCGGGGCCACGCTGACCGACCGAATCGACCTGTTCGTGGATGCGCGCAACCTCTTCGACAAGAAGGCGGTGGGCGACATCAGCGCCGCGATCACCGCCACGCCCGCCTCGGCGATCTTCTACCCGGTTGAGCGTCGCGCCGTCTTCGGCGGCGTGCGCGCGCGCTTCTAAGGGAGAGATGACGATGGCCGATACCGCGACCTACCGCACGATCTGGCGCTGGCATTTCTACGCCGGATTGTTCGTGCTCCCCTTCGTCCTGCTGCTGTCGGTCAGCGGGTCGATCTATCTGTTCAAGCCGCAGATCGACCGGTGGGAGGAACGCGATTATCGCGGCCTCTCGCTGGAGGGCGCGGTGTCGGCCGACCGGCAGCTGGAGGCGGCGGAAGCGGCGTTTCCCGATGGCTCGTTCAACCATTACCGCCTGCCCGAAGAACCGGGCGATGCCGCGATGGTGCAGATGGGGCTGCCGGACGGATCGCTGAGCGAAGTGTTCGTCTCGCCGCAGGGGCAGGTGCTCGGCACGCTCGACCCGGCGGAGCGGATTTCCAACGCGGTCTCGCGCTTCCACGGCTCGCTGATGATGGGCGACTGGGGCGACCGGCTGGTCGAACTGGCCGCGAGCTGGACGATCGTGATGATCCTGACCGGCCTCTACCTGTGGTGGCCGAGGCCCTTTCGCGCTGCCGGAACGCTGTGGCCGCGGCTTTCGCTGAAAGGCCGCCCACTGATGAAGGACCTGCACCGGGTCACCGGCTTCTGGCTGGCAGGCTTCGTGCTGGTGATGCTGGCAAGCGGCCTCCCCTGGGCGGGCACATGGGGCAGTGCGTTCAAATGGGCGCGCGGCGAGCTCGGCCTCGTCGAAGGCGTGCAGGAGTGGAAAATCGGCGCTGAGAAGGCTGCCGTCGCCGCGCCGGTGGCGCACGATCACGGCACTGCAAGCCACAGTCCGCAGATGAGGGCCGATATGCCGGAGCAATCGCTGCCGCTCGCCGCCTCCGTGCAGCGGGCGGAGGCGGAGGATATGGCCTTCCCGGTCCTGGTCCTGCCGCCCCACGCCCCGCAACGCTTCGGGCCGCCGACCGGCAATGTGTGGACGGTGAAGTCGGAGGCGCAGAACCGCCCGCTTGTCCGCTCTGTAACCTACGACCCGCAATCTGGCACGGAGCTTTCACGCAACGGCTTTGCAGACAAGCACCCGATCGACCGGGCGATCAATATCGGCATCGCGTGGCACGAAGGCGCGCTGTTCGGCCTCACCAACCAGATCATGGGACTGGTCATCGCACTGGCCCTGATCGCACTGTCCGTGCTCGGCGTGCTCATGTGGTTGAAGCGCAGGCCGAAGGGGAAGCTGGCAGCCCCGCCACCCGGGGGCCGCCTGCCGCGCGGTTTGATCGCGGGGATTGTCGTGCTGGCGCTGCTCCTGCCGCTGTTCGGCGTTTCGCTGGTGGCGATCCTGCTGTTCGACAAGGCACGGGGAGCCTTCGCCCGTCGGTAACGCCGGGGAGAGGTCAACTATCTGTCATGAGGATCGAAAAGCTGGATGCCCCGTGAGGATTCGAACCTCAATTGACGGAGTCAGAGTCCGTAGTCTTACCATTAGACGACGGGGCAACAGCCGGTCCGCGTGGGTCTCGCGCGGCGAGACGCGGAATGCTTCGCGGAGCGGCGCATCTAGAAAGGTGTGGGCGCAGCGTCAAGCGTCGAAAAGGAGCGCGGCCTTGCTCCGCCGCGCCGCTATCGTTAGCATGCGCGTCAGGTCCCCGAGGGAACTCTCCCGCGGGCGGTATGGAAATTGCAATTATGGCGGACTTCGCGCCGCCGGACGATAACAACAGGGCTTGCGAACCGGAGGGCACGACGTCCGGCAAGGTAGCAGACAAGCGCTACAACTCTCCGAAGCCCATGGAGCCGAATCGACGCCCTCGCAAAGCCGATGGCCAGCGGCGCAACAACGTCTTCGACAAGCGTTCGAACGTGCGCGGGCCTGCGCGCCACGGCAAGCATGGGCGACAGGCCTATGCCGCGCTCGACCTGGGCACCAATAACTGCCGCCTGCTGATCGCGCGCCCGTCGGGTCAAGATTTCACCGTCATCGACGCGTTCAGCCGTGTGGTGCGGCTGGGCGAAGGGCTCGCGCTGTCGGGCCGGCTGTCCGACGAGGCGATGGACCGGGCGCTCGGCGCGCTGCACGTCTGCGCCGAGAAGCTGCGCCGCCGCAACGTCTTCCTCGCCCGGTCGGTCGCGACCGAGGCCTGCCGCCGGGCCACCAACGGCGCGGCGTTCATCGATCGCGTGCGCGAGGAAACGGGCATCGTGCTCGACATCATCTCCGCGCAGGAAGAGGCGCGGCTGGCGGTGCTGGGGTGTCACGTCCTGCTCGAACAGGGTGAAGGGCCCGCGCTGATCTTCGACATCGGCGGCGGCTCGACCGAACTGATCCTGGTCGGTCCGGGCGACGGCGCGATCCCGCGCATCCTCGATTGGCAGAGCGTGCCGTGGGGCGTCGTCTCGCTGACCGACACGGTGATCGGCAAGGCCCCGCCCGCCGAAGACAGGGCGGGCCGGTTGGCGCTCTATGCCGAAATGCGCCGCACGGTGGACGAAAGCTTCGCCCCTTTTGCAGAGCGGATTCGCGACGCCTCCCGCGAAGACGATATCCGCCTGCTCGGCACCAGCGGGACGGTCACCACGCTCGCCAGCCTTCATCTGGAGCTGCCGCATTACGACCGGCGCGCGGTCGACGGGCTGATCGTGCCCTCGGCGGCGATGCGCGATATTTCGACGCGCCTTTCCAGCCTCAGCCAGGACGAGCGGGGCGAGCTGCCCTGCATCGGGCCCGACCGTGCGGAACTGGTGGTGGCAGGCTGCGCAATCCTCGAATCGATCCTCGACCTGTGGCCTGCCGATCGCCTTGGCGTGGCCGATCGCGGGATTCGCGAAGGCATCCTGCGCAGCCTGATGGCCGCCGATTTCGCGGGTGCCAAGGGCCCCAACCCGGAAAGCAGAAACTGACATGAGCCGTTCGAGACGCGATCCGGACAAGCGGGTGAAGACCGCGCGCGGGCGCACCGCATCCTCCAACCGCTGGCTGGAGCGGCAGCTGAACGATCCCTATGTGCGCGAGGCGAAAGCCGCGGGCTATCGCAGCCGGGCCGCGTTCAAGCTGATCGAGCTGGACGAGAAATTCGGCATCCTGCGCGGCGCGAATCGGATCGTCGATCTGGGCATCGCGCCGGGCGGCTGGTCGCAGATCGCGCAGAAGAAACGCCCGCAGGCGACCATCGTGGGGATCGACCTGCTGCCGACCGAGCCGATCGACGGCGTCACGATCCTGGAAATGGATTTCATGGCGGACGAAGCGCCCGACACGATCATGGGACACCTGGGCGGCGCGCCCGACCTCGTGATGTCGGACATGGCGGCGAATACGGTTGGCCACAAGCAGACCGACCACCTGCGCACGATGGGGCTGGTCGAAACCGCCGCCGACTTCGCGATCCAGACGCTGGCGCCCGGTGGGCAATTCCTTGCCAAGGTGCTGGCGGGGGGTACCGACGTCGAGCTGCTCAACCTGCTCAAGAAGAATTTCAAGACGGTCAAGCACGCCAAGCCACCGGCGAGCCGCAAGGGCTCGTCCGAATGGTACGTCGTCGCGCAAGGATTCAAGGGCCGCGAAGGCTGAGGGACCGCTCTGCGCGGTCCCCGATCACATCGCTTATTCGCCGTCGTTGGTGGCTGCGCCCTGCTCGGGCACCGGCTGGTCGCCAGCCATCGCGCCGGCCGATTCGGCTTCGCCCGCTTCGGCACCTTCGACCGCACCGGGGCCTTCGCCCGGATTGTCGGCGTTCTCGGCCGCAGCCTCGTCGTCACCGCCCTCGGCGACCGGCGCGGGCAGCGGCGGACCGCCACCGTTTTCCATCAGGTACAGGATCACGTTGGCGCGATCTTCCGCACTCGAAAGGCCGGCGAAGCTCATCTTCGTGCCGTTGGCAAAGGCGCGCGGGCTGGTGAGCCAGGCGTCGAGATTTTCGTAGGTCCAGTCGCCGCCGTGCCCGCTCAGCGCGGCGCTATAGGCGAATCCCGGCTCGTGCTTGCCGATCGGCTTGCCGATCACGCCATACAGGTTCGGCCCGATCCCGTCGGCACCGCCCTGCGCGATCGTGTGGCAGCTGGAGCACTTGGCGAAGATCGCCTCGCCAGCCGACGCGCTGCCCGATGCGAGCAGGTTGGCGAGCGGCGGGCCGCTGGCTTCTGCGCCACCGGCTTCTTCGCCTTCGATGAAGAAACCGGGCTTGGCCCCTTCGGGAAGTTCCGAATCGTCCGCGTGGAAGATCATCGAGCTGACGCTCATCGCCCCGAGAGCGATAACGCCCGAAAACAAAATCCACCCGAATGCGGTGTTACGATCGTCTTTCATCGAAATATGCCTGGCAAAGTGAGCGTGGAATGTGGCGCGCGATCTAGCCAGCATCCCGGGTATGCGCAAGTGCCACGCCCGTTATCGGAAATGCGGTGCGCGAATGGACAACCGCTTGCCGCGCGCATGACCCCATGCCAAGCCTTGTCATTGTGACGACAGGGGCAGCGACGAACGGGGGGGCAACGGACGCTTGGCGCGCGGTGCGCAGCGATTCCGATCTGCAGTTCGCCCCCATTGCGCCGCCCGATCCTCCGCAGACGCCCGAGTGGCTGCGCGCGGTGGGCGAAATTCTCAATTCGATTTTCGGCCCCGTCGCGCACGCCATCGCCGCCGCATGGCCGGTGCTGCAATGGGTGCTGGTGGCGATCGGCGTTGCGCTGCTGATCATGCTCGTCGTACGGATACTGGGCCTCGACGTGTTCAAGCGACGCGACGTGGTGGAAGAGGCCGAGGTCGACCTCGCGCCCGATCGCGCCGAGGCGCAAGCCTTGCTGAGCGATGCCGATGCGCTGGCCGCGCAGGGGCGTTACGGCGAGGCGGTGCGGCTGCTGCTGGCGCGCAGCATCGGCCAGATCTCCAGCCGCCGCCCCGATCTGGTCCACCCGTCGAGCACCGCGCGCGAACTGGGACGGCTCGACGCCTTGCCCGAAAAGGCGCGGCGCGCCTTCATCGCCATCGCACGCAGCGTGGAGCGCGCGCTGTTCGCGCTGGAGGACCTGAGCGAGAGCGACTGGCACGAAGCGCGTTCGGCCTACGCAGATTTCGCGCTGGAGCGCGGCTGACATGGCGGATGGGGCAAACTCGGGCGCGTTCAGCAAGCGCGGCACCTTCGTGCTGGTGCTGTTCGCAATCCTCGCTTTCGTCGCCTTCCTCTATCTCGTCGGCCAGGGCGGGCTGTCGGGCAATGCCAATAATGGCCGCGCCCACGCCGCGAGCACCGGGTTGAACGGTTTCGCAGGTCTCACCCGCCTGCTGGAGGCCGACGGCTTCCCCGTCATCCGTTCGCGGAACACGGCCGCACTCGACGATCCCGGATTGCTGGTGCTGACCCCTCCGGCGGAAATGGACGCCGAAGAGCTGACCAAGATCGTCGACCGGCGGCGCACGATCGGCCCGACGATGATCGTCGCGCCCAAGTGGCTCGCCCTGCCCGCCAGCCAGCGCGGCGCCAAACCCGGCTGGGTGCATCTGCTCGGTGCGCCGGAGGAATGGACTGCGACCATCGAAGGCAAGGAACTGACCTTCACGAGAAGCATGCTCGACCATCGGACAGCGAAGTGGGCCGGTCTTGGCGCGCAAGGAAGCTTGCCGAGCGATCAGGCCATCCTGACGGTGGGCGTCGATACGGCACAGGGATTCCTCGCCCCGCTGGTGGTCGACGAACAGGATCGCCCCCTCGTCGCCTACCTCGCCGACGACGGCAGCTATCTCGATGGCGACCTCTATCTCGATCCCGGGCGTACCGACGGGCAGGCGGTCTTCGGGGTCATGCTGGTGGCCGAGCCGGACCTGCTGAACAACTGGGGGCTCGCGGACGAAACGCGCGCGATGCTGGCGCTCGACCTGGTGCGAATCGCGCGACAGGGGACCGAAGATCCGGTGCGGTTCGACCTGACGCTCAACGGGCTGGGTGCGGCCCGCAACCTGCTGACGCTGGCGTTCGAGCCGCCGTTTCTCGCCGCGACGCTGACGCTGCTGATTGCGCTGGCCATCGCCCTGTGGCGCGGCTTCGCGCGCTTCGGCCCGGCCCTGCGCCCCGCCCCCGCGATTGCGCCGGGCAAGAGCCAGCTGATCGCCAACGGCGCGCAGGTCATCGCGCGCAGCCGCCGCCTGCGATTGCTGCGCGAGCCTTACGGCAACCTGATCCGCGCCCGCGTCGCCCGCAAGCTGGGGCTGAAGGACCACGACACCGACGCGATCGAGGCCGCGCTTGCGGCGCGCGACGCGCCCAGCCTCGAACATCGACTCCAGACCCTGCGCGCGGCGCGGCAACGCGGCGACCTGCTGCGCGCCGCCCGTTCGCTCCGCGATCTCGAAAGGACGCTATGACTACCGAACTCGAAACGCTCCGCACGCTGGCAGCCGACGTGAAGGCCGAGGTCGGCAAGGCCATCGTCGGGCAGGACACGGTGATCGATCACCTGCTGGTCGCGCTGATCGCGCAAGGCCACGTGCTGATGGAAGGGCCGCCGGGAACGGCCAAGACCTTCCTCGCACAGTGCTTCGCACGCGCCACCGGGCTCGATTACGGGCGCATCCAGTTCACGCCCGACCTGCTGCCGGGCGACATCCTGGGTTCCAACCTGTTCAACTTCCAGACCAGCCAGTTCACGCTGACGCGCGGCGCGATCTTCACCGAGCTGCTGCTGGCGGACGAGATCAACCGCACCCCGCCCAAGACGCAGGCCGCGCTGCTCGA
>PBYQ01000032.1 GCA_002729695.1 Citromicrobium sp.
CGAACCGTCCGCGCGCGGCTCCGACTCGATGGTGATCGCCTGCGCCGGGCACACCGCCTCGCACAGCTTGCACGCGATGCAGCGCTCTTCCCCGTTGGGGTAACGACGCAACGCATGCTCGCCACGGAACCGCGGCGAAAGCGGATTCTTCTCGAACGGATAGTTGATCGTCGCCTTCGGCTTGAAGAGGTACTTCAAGGTCAGCGCGTGGGCTTTCACGAACTCGTAGAGAGTGAAGGCCTTGATTGTCTGGGCTATACTCATGCGGGGGTTCCGAAATGTCCGGTCGCCATCAGGTAGCCGCTGATGACGAAAACGAAGATCAGGCTCATCGGCAGGAAGACCTTCCAGCCAAGCCGCATCAGCTGGTCGTAGCGATAGCGCGGTACGGTCGCCATCACCCAGCTGAACATGAAGAAGAAGAACAGCGTCTTGAGCAGGAACCAGATGATTCCCGGCACCCAGTACAGCGGCGCCCAGTCGACAGGCGGCAGCCACCCGCCGAAGAACAGCAGCGTGTTGAGCGCGCACATCAACAAGATGTTGGCGTATTCACCCAGCCAGAACAGCGCGAAGGCCATGCTGGAATATTCGGTCTGGTAACCGGCAACCAGCTCGCTCTCCGCCTCGGTCAGGTCGAAAGGTACACGCTGGGTTTCAGCAAGCGAGCTGATGAAGAACACCACCCACATCGGGAACAGCAGCAGGTTGAAATAGAACCCGTTGACGATGCCGAAGCCGTGGCCGCGCTGCGCCTCGACGATTGCGGTCAGGTTGAAGCTTCCCGCCCACAGCACGACGCAGATCAGGATGAAGCCGATCGAGACTTCGTAGCTGATCATCTGCGCGGCGGCGCGCATGGCGGAGAAGAACGGATATTTCGAGTTCGACGCCCAGCCCGCCATCACCACACCGTAAACCGACAGCGAACTGATCGCGAGGATGTAGAGCAGCCCCACATTGATGTCCGCCAGCACGACGCCATCCGCGAACGGGATCACCGCCCACGCGGCAAGCGCCACCGTAAAGGTGATGATCGGCGCGATGATGAAGATACCCTTGTTCGCCGCGCTCGGGATGATGGTTTCCTGCAGGAACACCTTCAGACCGTCGGCAAAGCTCTGAAGTAGGCCGAACGGGCCGACCACATTGGGGCCCTTGCGCAGGTTGATCGCAGCCCAGACCTTGCGGTCGATCAGGATGACGTAGGCGACCGCCAGCATCAGCGGCAGCGCGATCAGCAGGATGCCCGCGATGGTCGCGACGAACCACGCCCATTCGTAGTTCATGCCGAGAGATTGGAAGAATTCGGTCATTCCGCGGCCTCCAGCATCTCTTCACCGTGGACCAGTTCGGCCGAGCAGCGCTGCATCGTCGCGCTGGCCCGGGCGATGGGATTGGTCAGGTACGGGTCGACGATCGGATAGGTGATCGCGCCCTTGGCCTTGGGCGTCTTCTTGCCCTTGGGCAGCTTGCCCAGCGGCGCGATGCCTTCCTCGCCCAGTGCGGGCACGGCCTCGATCATTGCGGACTGAAGCTGCGCGAAGCTGTCGAAGCCCACGGTCACGCCGAAAGCATCAGCCAGTGCGCGCAGGATCGTCCAGTCTTCACGCGCATCGCCGGGTGCGAACACCGCCTTCTCGGCGAACTGCACGCGGCCTTCCGTGTTGACGTAGGTTCCATCCTTCTCGGCGTAGCTGGCTGCCGGCAGGATGATATCCGCCGCGTGCGCACCAGCATCGCCGTGGTGGCCGATATAGACCTTCAGGCTCTTATCGAATGCGCCGTAATCGAGCGAGTCCGCGCCGAGCGACAGCAGCACCGCAGGCGCGGCGTCGACCACATCCTTGATCCCGCCCTTCTGCGCGTAACCGAGCATCACCGCGCCCATGCGAGCAGCGGCGGTGTGGATGACGTTGAAGCCGTTCCACGCCTCTCCGTCCACATCGCGCACGAGGTTCCAGTCGTTCGCCAGCGAAAGCGCGGGGTGCAGCGCACCCGCCGCGAGCCCGCCGGGGCCGACGATGATCGCCGGCCGCGCGGCGTCCTTGAACGCATCGGCCACGTGGCCTGGCAGATCGTGCAGCAGGCCTGCATCTTCGCCCAGGAATTCGCAGGCGAAGGTCGTGTCCCACTCGGGCCCGATCAGGAAAATCTTGGCACCGCGCTTCGCCGCTTTGCGCAGGCGGACATTGATCAGCGGCGCTTCGTGGCGGACCTGGCTGCCGACGATCAGGATCGCATCGGCGGTCTCGATCCCCGCGAGCGTCGAGTTGAACGCAATCCCCGCGAGGCTGGAGCAATCGTAATCGAGCCCCGTCTGGCGCCCTTCGAGCTTGTCCGAGCCCAATTCGGCGAGCAGACGCTTGGCCGCAAACATCGTCTCGCAATCGACCAGATCGCCCGCGACCGCCGCAATCGAGCCCTCGCCGCCCTTCTTCGCAGCCTTCACGATCGCGTCGAACGCCTCTTCCCAGCTGGCCGGGGCGAGCTTGCCGCCCTTCTTCGCGCGCATCCACACGCGGTCGAGCCGCCGCGCGGTCAGGCCATCGACCTGATAGCGCGCCTTGTCCGAAATCCACTCTTCATTGACGTCGTCGTTGATCCGCGGAAGCGCGCGCATCACTTCGCGCCCGCGGCTGTCGAGGCGGATATTGGCGCCGACCGCGTCGGACACGTCGATGCTCAGCGTCTTCTTCAGCTCCCACGGACGCGCCTCGTAGGCGTAGGGGCGGCTGGTGAGCGCGCCGACCGGGCACAGGTCGATCACGTTGGCGCTCAGCTCATGCTGCGCGGCCTGCTCGAGATAGGTCGTGATCTGCATGTCTTCGCCGCGATAGAGCGCGCCGATTTCGTCCACGCCCGCAATCTCTTCGGAGAAGCGCACGCAGCGGGTGCAGTGGATGCAGCGGGTCATGATCGTCTTGATCAGAGGGCCCATGTACTTCTCGGTCACCGCGCGCTTGTTCTCATGGTAGCGCGATCCACCGCGACCATAGGCGACCGACTGGTCCTGCAGGTCGCATTCGCCGCCCTGATCGCAGATCGGGCAGTCGAGCGGGTGGTTGATCAGGAGGAACTCCATCACCCCTTCCCGCGCCGCGCGCACCATCGGCGTATCCGTGCGGATTTCCTGGCCCTCGGTGGCGGGCAGCGCACAGCTCGCCTGCGGCTTGGGCGGCCCGGGCTTCACCTCGACCAGGCACATGCGGCAATTGCCCGCGATGGAGAGGCGCTCGTGATAGCAGAAACGCGGAATTTCCTTGCCCGCAAGCTCGCACGCCTGCAGCACGGTCGCGCCATCGGGTGCGTCGATTTCCTGGCCGTCTACGGTGACTTTAGGCATTGTTCGTCGATCTCTTGGCGCAGCAGCATCTGCCGGATGAAGGTGTATCGAAACAGCGGGTCAGGCTGTTCAAGGAGCTCGGGCGCGCAAAAGCACGCTTCGCCGCCCCGGTAAAGCTTTCGGATCGATAGGTCGAGGTGGCGATTTGGTCGACATCCGCAACCATGCTCACCCGATCGGCCATCTCATGACCGGTCGGCGCAAATCCAACGCGCGAAACAGGCCGACCCGTCCGGATCCGCTTCGCACTGGCTGAACGCGACCTACGAGAAAAAAGCATGCGCCCCTCTCGCCGATAGAGTCCCGTATTACAAGACGTGTCGGGACGGTTTTCGCCACGACATACGCATCATTTTCGCGCAAAAGCGTCCGGGGCGGTCACCCTGCCCCGGACGATGGAGATTGCCCGATGGCTTAAGACGCGCTCTCGCGCATCCAGGCCTCGAGGCCATAGGCGATCGCGGCACGCTGCATCAGCGCAGGGATCTTCTCGGGCGCTTTGGAAACCCCGCATTCGGGCGTCGAGGAATAGGCCTTGTCGAGCGCGGACTTCTCTGACTCGCTGCCCACCTTGGTCTTCAGCACATCTTCTGCCAGACCGGGAGAGAACACGGCAAGACAGCGCCCGACGTGATCTATGGTCAGCGATCCGGATGCCGGGGTGTAGAAAGGCTCCGCCACATCCATGTTGAGCGTCATGGCGCGCGGTGGGAGCGAGTCGTGTTCTGCGAGTACGGATTTCTCTGCAAGCGCTGCACCCACAAAGAACGCGATCGCCGGGTTGGTTCCCCGCAGGCAAGCGCTCGACTTGCGCATCGCCTTGGAGAGATGCGAATAACCGGGATCGTCGCTCAGCGGCCCACCCACGAGGGGCGAAACCTTGCCGTCGGACGAGGCATAGAGGCAATTGGCGACCCCCATCGCATCCGAGTAGTAATCCGATCCATCGACCTCGCCATTTACCAGGCGACGCATGTCGAACTCGCGCTCGAAATACTTCTGGTTGGGGTAACGCATATTGGAATCCTGGCTCGACACAGGGTTCGAACCGAGACTGCTGCCCGTTGGGGCCGGGTTCGGCGTCTGCTGCGCCATTGCGGGGGCGGCGGCACCGCTCATCGCCAGGGCAAGTGCAATAACAGCTAAAGAAACACGCATGGTCTGGTCCTCCTCGGGAAAAGACCATGCGCCAAAGATCGTCCCTTGGCAATATTCACAAAGTTAAGGTCGCCGGGGACATTTTAGAAAAGGTCTCGACCTACTCTGCGGCTTGCGCGAGACCCTCTCCACGTTCGGCAATCCGCCGCTCCAGCTCGGGCCGGAAGTGGCGGATCAGACCCTGGATCGGCCACGCGGCTGCATCGCCGAGCGCGCAGATCGTGTGGCCTTCGACCTGCTTGGTCACGGTCTGCAGCATATCGATCTCGTCGATATCGGCATCGCCCGTTTCAAGCCGCTTCATCACGCGCCACATCCACCCGGTGCCTTCGCGGCAGGGGGTGCACTGGCCGCAGCTCTCGTGCTTGTAGAAGTACGAAATCCGGCTGATCGCGCGGACGATATCGGTCGACTTGTCCATCACGATCACGGCGGCGGTGCCGAGGCCTGAACCAAGCTCTTTCAGCCCATCGAAGTCCATCGGGCAGTCCATGATCTGCTCTGCAGGAACGAGCGGGACGGACGAACCGCCCGGGATCACCGCGAGCAGATTGTCCCACCCGCCACGAACGCCGCCGCAATGCCGCTCGATCAGCTCGCGGAAGGGAATGCTCATCTCTTCCTCGACCACGCAGGGCTTTTCGACATGCCCGCTGATCTGGAACAGCTTGGTGCCGTCGTTCTTCTCGCGCCCGAAGCTGGCGAACCAAGAAGGCCCGCGGCGCAGGATCGTGGGCACGACCGCGATCGATTCGACGTTGTTGACCGTGGTCGGGCAGCCATAAAGGCCCGCGCCCGCCGGGAACGGCGGCTTGAGGCGCGGCTGCCCCTTCTTGCCTTCGAGGCTTTCGATCAGCGCGGTCTCTTCGCCGCAAATATACGCGCCCGCCCCGCGATGCAGGAAGACGTCGTAGTCATAGCCCGAACCGCAGGCGTTCTTGCCGATGAAACCTGCATCATACGCCTCGTCGATCGCCTTCTGCAGCGTCTCCGCCTCGCGGATATATTCGCCGCGAATGTAGATGTAGGCGGCCCGCGCACGCATCGCGAAGCCCGCGACCAGCGCGCCTTCGATCAGCTTGTGCGGATCGTGCCGCATGATCTCGCGATCCTTGCACGAACCGGGTTCGGATTCGTCGGCATTGATGACGAGGAAGCTCGGGCGGCCGTCCTTGCTTTCCTTGGGCATGAAGGACCACTTCATGCCGGTGGGGAAGCCCGCACCACCGCGACCGCGAAGGCCCGAGGCTTTCATGTCGTCGATGATCGAATCCTGCCCCTTGGCGAGCAGCGCCTTCGTATCGTCCCAGTCGCCACGCGCCTGCGCGGCCTTCAGGCGCCAGTCCTGAAACCCGTAAAGGTTGGTGAAGATACGGTCCTTATCGGCCAGGCTCATGCCATAACTCCAAACACAACAAAGGCCGCCACGGCGAGGATCGCGAGCAGCGCGAGCGTCTTGAAAATCCCGCTCAGCACTTTCCACGCGATGGCGACCGCGATCAGCGCGATGACGATGGTGACGATATTGATTTCCATCATTCGCCCTCTTTCATGCTCGTCTCGCCTTCATCCAGCTTACCGTTGGATATTGCGAGAAACGCAGCGCCCAGCGCAAGGAATGTCGCACCCAGGGCGGTATTCCCGGAGACGAAGAACAGGATCGCGGCGATGAAGAACAGCGCCGCAGCCATTTGATACATCCGCTTGGGGGTCACTCGCCCGCCCCTTCGCTTTGCTTGCCGCGACCGAAAATCCCGAGGCCGCCGAACACGATGCCCAGGATGAACCACACAACCCAATCGTCGCCTTGCACGAACTTCACCAGTCCAAGCACCAGGAAGACGAACCCGATGACGGGGAACCCTTTCTTGGCTGCACCTTCCATCACCATTCGCCCCGGTAATCGTGGTTCTCGGTGACCATTTCTTTCAGCGTGGTCGGCCCGCCCGAAGGCTCCGACGTGTGACGCCCCGGCTCCTGCGTGCCCGTCTTGGGCTGCTCGCCCTTGGCCAGCGCATCGAGCACGGCGTCGAGCCGCTCCACGGTGAGGTCTTCGTAATTGTCGTCGTTGATCTGGACCATCGGCGCAGTCGCGCAGTTGCCCATGCATTCGACCTCGGTAAGCGTCCACAGGCCATTGTCGGAAACGTGGCCCATCTTCATCCCGCGTGCCTTGCACGCGGCGATGATGTCGTCGCTGCCGCGCAGCATGCACGGCGTCGTGCCGCAGACTTGCACGTGGTACTTACCCACGGGCTTCATGTTGTACATGAAGTAGAAGGTCGCGACTTCGAGCA
Organism: Citromicrobium sp.; assembly: GCA_002729695.1. Lineage (GTDB taxonomy): Bacteria > Pseudomonadota > Alphaproteobacteria > Sphingomonadales > Sphingomonadaceae > Alteriqipengyuania. Next base: position 6,802 of record PBYQ01000032.1, read on the forward strand.
CGCGGATAACCGGCATGTCGAGATACCTCGCGACATACTCGATCACCGGCAGCGGCAGCCACCCTTGCGTATCGGTTTCCTCGCCGACCTGCCGCTGGGCAAGGTCGAGCAGCGGCATCACCGCGGATTTCTTGCGCCCTTCGGGATAGCGGGCAAGCGCCTTCTGCGCCTTCGCCTCATAGGCTTCGTTGAAGGCGAAACTGCCCCACCGCTCGCGCAGTTCGGGGGTGTCGGGTGCGGGGGTACGATCAGCCAAGGAACTTCTCCCGCTTGTTCCAAATCATCCTAACCGCTGCACCGATAATCGCGGCGCCTAGTGCGGCTGCAAAAATGCCCCACGGCTTATCATAGACAGCCATTGCCAAGACGATACCAGCGCCCACTGTTATCAAACCCAGCGACATTGCCAGTTTCCACTCGCTCATCGGTCGCACTCCCCGAACACGACGTCGATCGCGCCGAGAATGGCGGTTGCGTCTGGCAGCATGTGGCCCTTGGTCATCATGTCCATCGCCTGCAGGTGGCTGAAAGCGGTCGGGCGGATCTTGCAGCGGTAGGGTTTGTTCGACCCGTCGCTGACCAGGTACACGCCGAATTCGCCCTTGGGGCTCTCGGTCGCGACGTAGACTTCGCCCGCGGGCACGTGGAAGCCTTCGGTGTAGAGCTTGAAGTGGTGGATCAGCGCTTCCATCGACTGCTTCATCTCGCCGCGCTTTGGCGGGGAGACCTTGCGGTCGTCCGATGCGATCGGGCCGGTCGGCATTTCGGCCAGGCACTGCTTGATGATCTTCGCGCTCTGGTAGACTTCCTGCACGCGGACCATGAAGCGGTCGTAGCAGTCCGAATTGGTGCCCACCGGAATCTCGAAATCCATCCGGTCGTACACGTCATAGGGCTGCGACTTTCGCAAATCCCACGGCACGCCAGCGGCGCGGATCAGCGGGCCGGAGAAGCCCCACTTGATCGCGTCTTCACGGCTGACCACCGCGATATCGACGTTGCGCTGCTTGAAGATGCGGTTGTCCATGACGAGGCTCATCGCGTCGCCGAAAAGTTCTGGCAGGCGCGTGTCGAGCCATTCGCCGATATCGACCAGCAGCTTCTCGGGCACGTCCTGGTGCACGCCGCCGGGGCGGAACCAGGCACTATGCATGCGCGCGCCCGATGCACGCTCGAAGAAGTTCATGCAGTCTTCGCGCAGTTCGAACACCCACAGGTTGGGCGTCATCGCGCCCACATCCATCACGTGGCTGCCGATGTTGAGCATGTGGTTGGAGATGCGGGTCAATTCGGCGAACAGCACGCGCAGGTACTGCGCGCGGATCGGCACTTCCAGATTGAGCAGCTTCTCGATCGCGAGCACGTAGGAGTGCTCCATGCACAGCGGCGAGCAGTAATCGAGCCGGTCGAAATAGGGCAGCGCCTGCAGGTAGGTCTTGTGCTCGATCAGCTTTTCGGTGCCGCGGTGCAGCAGGCCGACATGCGGGTCGATCCGCTCGACGATCTCGCCGTCGAGCTCCATCACCATGCGCAGCACGCCATGCGCCGCGGGGTGCTGCGGGCCGAAGTTGATGGTGTAGTTCGTGATTTCGTCGTCGCCTGTGGTCGGCGATTCCTCGAGGTGAAGTCCGCTCACTTCTTGCCTCCCTTCGGCTCGGTGGAAGCAGCCGTGTCCTTGGTCTTGCCCTTGCGTTTCGGGCGATCCTTGCGGTCCTCGGTCGGCTCGGGTGCGGGCGTGCGGTCCTCTTCGGTCCCTTCCTCGGCAGGCGCACCCTTACTGACTTTGTCTTCGGCTTCCTTGTCGGTCTTGGCCCCTGCCCCGGTGTCCGAGGGCTTGTCGGTCGTCTTCGGCTCGTCGACCGGCGGCGTATGCGCCTTCTCATCGCCCGGCAGAACGTAGTCCGCGCCTTCCCACGGCGACATGAAGTCGAAAGTGCGCAGGTCCTGCGCCAGCTCGACCGGTTCGTAGACCACGCGCTTTTCCTCTTCGGAATAGCGCAGCTCGACATAGCCGGTCAGCGGGAAGTCCTTGCGGAAGGGATGCCCTTCGAAACCGTAGTCGGTCAGGATGCGGCGCAGGTCCATGTTGCCCGCAAACACCACGCCGTACATGTCGAACACTTCGCGTTCGAGCCAGCCCGCATTGGGCCACAGCGTGGTCGCGGTGGGCACCGGGGTCGTCTCGCTAGCGGTCACCTTGACCATGATGCGGCTGTTCTTGGTGAGGCTGAGCAGCATGTAGACGACTTCGAACCGCTCCGGCCGGCTCGGGTAGTCGGCCCCGGCGATCTCCATCAGCTGCTGGTACGAATGCTCGTCGCGCAAAAGGCGCAGAGCATCTTCCAGCGAATCGCGCTGCACGGTCAGCAGCAGCTCGCCATGCTCTTCCTTCGCTTCGACGAGCATGTCGCCGAGCGCGCCGGAGAGCGCATCCTTCAACCCGTCGATGAGGGTGAATTTGGGGGCGGAGTGGAGGACAGCCATCCTTAGCGCTCCACCGTCCCGCTGCGGCGGATCTTCCGCTGCAGCTGCATCACGCCGTAGAGCAGCGCTTCTGCGGTCGGGGGGCAGCCGGGAACGTAGATGTCCACCGGCACGATCCGGTCGCAGCCGCGCACGACGCTGTAGGAATAGTGATAGTAGCCGCCGCCATTGGCGCAGCTGCCCATGGAAATGACGTACTTGGGGTTCGACATCTGGTCGTAAACCTTGCGCAGCGCCGGGGCCATCTTGTTGCACAGCGTGCCCGCGACGATCATCACGTCACTCTGACGCGGGCTCGCGCGCGGGGCGACGCCGAAGCGTTCCATGTCGTAGCGCGGCATGTTGACGTGGATCATCTCGACCGCGCAGCAGGCGAGGCCGAAGGTCATCCACCACAGCGATCCGGTCCGGGCCCACTGGAACAGGTCTTCGGTGCTGGTAAGCAGGAACCCCTTGTCGTTCACCTCGGTCTGGAGCGCGTGGAAATACTCCTGATCGGGCTGGCGCACTTCGCCCGGCTGGGCGGTCGGTGCATCATGCAGCGCCGGATTGAGCTTCGGGTTCGTGGGGCTGGTATCTACTCCCATTCCAGCGCTCCTACCTTCCAGGCATAGACAAGGCCGATGGCGAGTTCCCCGATGAAGATCATCATCGTGGTCCAGCCCGACCAGCCGGTGAAATCGAGGCTGACGGCCCACGGAAACAGGAACGCCGCTTCGAGGTCGAAAATGATGAACAAAATCGCGACGAGGTAAAAGCGCACGTCGAACTGGCTGCGCGGTTCCTCGAACGCGGGAAAGCCGCATTCGTACTCGCTGAGCTTGTCGGCGGTCGGGTTATGGACCCCCGTCAGGCGCGAGACGCCCATCGGCAGGAACACGAAGACGCAGGATATGGCCAGCGCCACGCCCAGGAACATCAGGATTGGGAGATATTGTTCGAGATCGATCACGCGAATTTCCAAGAGTCTGGCTTTCGGTGCCCGCCTCTAAGGCCCGCGCCGCCGGGGCGCAAGGGAGCCTGAGGTGCAACACCCGTTGGAATTTATGCAAATTGCGCCCTGGCCGACGCGATGGCCTTTGGCCGAGACTATTTCATCTCGCGCGCAATCGCCTTCTTCGCTGCCGAACCATAGGGCGGCTTCAGCCCCGCCAGCTTGGCAACGTCGATCTTGGGCTGGGTATAGGTGCTGCGCGCATGGCTGAATTCGCGGAAGCCTTCGGGACCGTGATAGCTGCCGATGCCCGAAGGCCCGACCCCACCGAACGGCATGTCGTCGACCGAGATGTGGAAGATCACATCGTTGACCGTCACCCCGCCCGAGATCGTGCGTTCGAGCACCTGCTCCTCCTCTTTCCCACCGCCGAAATAATACAGGCCGAGCGGGCGGTCGTGATCGTTGATGTAATCGATCGCCTCGTCGATCGCCTTGTAGGTCTTCACCGGCAGCACCGGACCGAAAATCTCTTCCTGCATCGCTTTCATGTCGTCGGTGACGTTGCGCAGGATGGTGAGCGGCATCTTGCGCGTGTTCGCGCCCGAGAACGATTCCTTGCCCGGATTGACCTCGATCGCCTCGGCACCCTTGGCTTTCGCGTCCTCGACGATGCCCTTGAGCCGCTCGAAATGCTTGTCGGAGATGATCGCGGTGTAATCCTCGTTGTCGAGCAGCGTGGGGTACATTTCGTGGACGCCCAGCTGCACCGCCGCGACAACGCCTTCTTCCTGATCCTCGGGTACCAGCAGGTAATCGGGCGCGAGGCAGATTTGCCCCGCGTTGAGCATCTTGCCGAGCGCGATGCGTTCACCCGCGCGGGTCAGGTCGGCGCCCTTGCCGATGATGGTCGGGCTCTTGCCGCCCAGTTCCAGCGTCACCGGCACCAGGTTCTTCGCCGCCGCTTCCATGACCTTCCGGCCCGTTTCGGTCGATCCGGTGAACACCAGATGGTCGAATGGCAGCGAAGAGAACGCCTGCGCCACATCGGGGCCGCCGGTAATCACCGTCACCTCGTCTTCCCCGAAGGCATCGGCGACCAGTTCGCGCATCCGGTCGCTGGTGGCGGGCGTGAATTCGCTCGGCTTGATCATCGCGCGATTGCCCGCGGCGAGCACCTGCATCAGCGGGCCGAAGCTGAGGTTCACCGGGAAGTTCCACGGGCTCATGATCCCGATGACGCCCTTGGGTTCGTAGCGGACCTCCGCCTTCGCGCCCATCAGGCCAAGCGGGAAGCGGACCGAGCGTTTGTCCGGCGCGGCCCAGTGCTCCATGTTCTTGAGGCAGTATTTCCCGAAGCCGATCGTGCTCACGATGTCCGTCATCATCGAGCCTTCGAAGCTGCGGCTGCCGAAGTCCGAATTCATCGCTTCGGCGAGCGACTCGCCATGTTCGGAGAGGATCGAAATCGCCCGCTTGATCCGGTCGCGCCGAACCGAGAGTGGCTCCGGCCGCGCCGCGACGAAGGCCCTGCGCTGCGTTTCGAGAATGCGATCAAGGGTCTGGGGTGCGGTCTCGCTCATGTCTCGGCTCTCCGATTGTGTTTCTTGGCAGTGCTATTACATCGAACGCGAATTGAGCCAAAGCGTTGCGACAACAGAAAGGCACGTACTTACCAATGCCCCAGTTTTCCGAAGCAGATCCGATCGTCATCCTCTCCTATGCGCGTACCCCGATGGGCAGCATGCAGGGCGCACTGGCCGACGCCACTGCGACCGATCTCGGCGCGACGGCGGTGAAGGCGGCGGTCGACCGCTCGGGCGTGCCGGTGGACAAGTTCGACCGCACCTACATGGGCTGCGTGCTTCCTGCCGGGCTCGGCCAGGCCCCTGCCCGTCAGGCATCGATCAAGGCGGGCCTGCCCAAGTCGGTGCAGGCGACCACGGTGAACAAGGTGTGCGGCAGCGGCATGCAGACCGTCATCATGGGTTCCGAAGCACTCGCCAGCGGCACCGTGGATTACGTGGTCGCGGGCGGCATGGAGAGCATGACCAACGCGCCCTACCTGCTCAAGAAGCACCGCAGCGGCGCGCGCCTCGGCCATGACACCGCGTACGACCACATGTTCCTCGACGGGCTGGAAGACGCCTACGAGGAAGGCCGCGCGATGGGCACCTTCGCGCAGGACACCGCCAACGAATACCAGCTGACCCGCGAGGAAATGGACGACTACTCCATCGAATCGCTGCGCCGCGCCAATGCAGCGATCGAAAGCGGTGCCTTCGATGGCGAAGTCGTCCCCGTCACCATCGTCACCCGCAAGGGCGAAACCACGGTCGAGCATGACGAGGCGCCCGGCAAGGGCAATCCCGACAAGATCCCGCAGCTGCGCCCCGCCTTCGCGAAGGATGGCACGATTACCGCCGCCACCTCCTCCAGCATCTCGGACGGTGCGGCCGCCGTGGTCCTGAGCCGCGAGAGCGTCGCCAAGGAAAATGGCCAGACTCCGGTGGCGAAGATCGTCGGCCTCGCCGCGCACGCTCAGGAGCCGAGCAAGTTCACCGTCGCGCCCATCGGTGCGATCGAAAAGCTGCTCGAACAGACCGGCTGGAGCGCGGAAGACGTCGACCTGTGGGAAGTGAACGAAGCCTTCGCCTGCGTTGCCATGTTCGCGATGCGCGACATCGGCATCCCGCATGACAAGATCAACGTGAACGGTGGTGGCACCGCGCTGGGTCACCCGATCGGCGCGAGCGGCACGCGGATCATCGTGACGCTGCTCAACGCGCTCAAACAGCAGGGCAAGAAGCGCGGCATCGCTTCGCTGTGCATCGGCGGCGGCGAAGCCACGGCCGTTGCGGTGGAGATGGTGTAAGGGGGCTTCTGGCCCCTCATCCTAGCTGCGGTAAAGCGCTTCGCGCTCAACCTTCGCTATCCTTCTCCCGGGGGGAGAAGGATGCTGGAGCTTTTGAGCGAAGCGAATTAGCGAAAGCTGGATGAGGGGATAGAGCCCGCGCCCTAGGGCTCGCCCGCCCCCCAGAGGCGGCTTGCTTCGACGAAGCCGCTCCGCTTGCCGACCGAAAACTCGCACCAGTTGGCCTTGCAGTCGCCCAGGGTCCCGACCACGCCGGGCTCGAGCTTCCACATCAGCGGCGATCCTACGCTGCCGCTCTCGTGCATCTCGGCGAGGCCCTTGCCGATCACCATCCCGCCCGGCTCGCGGCTGAGCATGCGCGCGGCGATCCAGCCCTTGTCGCCGTCCGGGTCCTGAACCAGCCGCCAGCCTTCGCGCATCCGCAGCACCTTCACCGGCAGGCCCTTGCGCTTGTAGACCCAATCGATCCGGTATTCGCGGCTCGGGCCCACTCGCATGTTCGCCTCGGTCACGTCGATCGTCGCCCAATAGGGCACGTCGTCGTTCTTGCCCCCGGCGGGGGTCGCGGTGATCAGGGCGAGGCCCATGGCGAGCGGAATGGCGCGTCTCAGCATGGCGGCAGGTTTTACCGCAAGCGCCGGCCGACTGACAAGCTGGCTCGTGACTGCGCTTGACCAGTTTTGCACCACGCGCCAATCACGACGGGACATGCCCAGCGCTTCCGAACTTTCCGCCCGCCGCATCGAAGGCACCCCCCGTGTCATCGTGACCCGCGCCCTCACACCCGTAGTGCAGGATCGCATGGCGGAGCTTTTCGACTGCCGCTTCAACGAAAGCGACACGCCCTACACGCGCGAACAGCTGATCGCGGCCATGCGCGAATGCGATGTACTGGTGCCCACCGTCACCGATCATATCGATGCGGAGATGCTCGACGCCGCTGGCGACCGGATGCGGCTGATCGCAAGCTTCGGTGCCGGCACCGACCATCTGGACCTGGCAGCAGCCGCCAAACGCAAGATCACCGTGACGAACACGCCCAGCGTGTTCACCGAGGACACCGCCGACCTTGCGATGGCGTTGATCATCGGCGTTCCGCGCCGGATGCGCGAAGGCGTCTCGCTCGTGCGCAGCGGCGAGTGGAGCGGCTGGGCGCCGACCGCGCTGCTCGGTCGCAAGCTGGCGGGCAAGGTGCTGGGCATCGTCGGCATGGGCCGGATCGGCCAAGCGGTGGCGCACCGCGCCAAGGCCTTCGGGCTCGACATCGCGTACCACAACCGCAAGCGCCTGCCCGAAGCGGTGGAGCGGATGTTCGGCGCAACCTATGTCGAAAGTCTGGGTGAATTGCTCTCGCAAACCGACATTCTCACCCTACACTGCCCGTCGAACGCGGAAAGCCATCACATGATCGACGCGCAGGCGATCGCGCGGATGAAGCCCGATGCCTGCCTCATCAACACCGCGCGCGGCGATCTGGTCGATCAGGAGGCGTTGATTGCGGCGCTTCAGAGCGGTCACCTCGCGGGGGCCGGGCTCGATGTCTATCCGGACGAGCCAGCGGTCGACCAGCGGCTGCTCGAGCATCCCAACGTGATGACCCTGCCGCATATCGGCAGCGCCACCGCCGAGGGCCGTGCTGCCTCCGGCGAAAAGGTGATCGCAAACATCCGCTTCTGGGCCGACGGCCACCGTCCGCCCGATCAGGTGCTGGACGCGCTACTCTAGATTAACCACATATGCGCAAAATCGGGCCTATGAGGCTTGTTCTCGACGCGTCGGCGAACCTTCCGACGCGCCATGTTTGTTTGAGGACGCCTGCCCGATGCCAAGATTCCTGTCGCTCGCGCTGATTCTGTCGGGACTGCTCGCAATGCCCGCCCATGCGCAGGATGTGGGGGAAATCGTCGTTAACGATACCGGCGATACCGCCTGGTTGCTCGCCGCATCTGCGCTGGTCCTGATGATGTCGCTGCCGGGGCTGGTGCTCCTCTATGCCGGCCGGGGCCGCGCGAAGAACGTGCTTTCTGTCGCGATGCAGATCGGGGCCGTGGCGTGCATCGTTTCGCTGCTGTGGATCGTGACCGGCTACACGCTCGCCTTCGGGGACGTGACCGGCGGGTGGGTCGGCAATGGTCGCGCATGGATGCTGATCGAGCTGACCAACGTCAGGATCGGCACCACGATTCCCGAAAGCGCCTTCGTGCTGTTCCAGATGGGTTTCGCCCTGTTCGCAGCCGCGCTGATGATCGGCGCGTGGGCCGGCCGCGCACGGCTTTCGTGGGTGGTGCTGTTCTGCGCGGCGTGGAGCACCATCGTCTATGCCCCCATCGCGCACTGGGTATGGGGTGGCGGATGGCTCGCGAGCGAATTCGGCACGCTCGATTTTGCAGGCGGCCTGGTGGTCCATACGAGCGCGGGCGTTTCCGCCCTCGTCGCCACCATCATCATGGGCAACCGCAATGGCTTCCCCGAGGCACCCATGCCTCCCCATGCGCCGATCCTGTCGATGGCAGGCGCTGCCCTGCTGTGGGTCGGCTGGTTCGGCTTTAGCGGAGGCTCTGCCCTCGCCGCGACCGACGATGCCTCCACCGCGATCATCAACACCCATGTCGCGGCAGCCACGGCGGCGCTGGTCTGGCTGCTGATAGAGCGGATCGGCAACGGCAAGACCACCAGCCTGGGCTGGGCCAGCGGCGCACTGGCCGGACTGGTCGCGATCACCCCGGCGGCGCTTTACATCTCGCCCGGCGCGTCGATCCTGTTCGGTGCCCTCGCCTCCGTCGTGTGCTTCGGTGCTCTCCTCCAGATTCGCAAATGGGGGATCGACGACGCGGCGGGCGTTTTCGCAATCAGCGGCGTCGGCGGAATGCTCGGCACGCTGCTGCTCGGCCTGTTCGTATCCTCGGCGCTTGGCGGCACCGGCTATGCCGAGGGAATGACTCCACTCGGGCAGCTCGGCGCGCAAGCGGTGGGTATTGCTGCGGTCGCGCTCTGGAGCGCGGTGATGACGGCGATCCTGGCGCTCGGTATCGGCATCGTCGCCCCGATGCGGGTCAAGAAGAAGCGCGAGGCAGCCGGTCTCGATATCGCGACCCACGGCGAGCGCGGCTGGGATTTCGAACCCTAGAGCGCGCCAACTTCTTCTTCGAGGATCCTGAGGATTCGTTCGATCGAGCGGCGGCTGGCGGAGAATTCGAAGTGCCTTTCGCGCACTTCGATCGCGCGGTCGCACTCGCCCTCTTCCCCACGCGAGCAAGCGGGCGCGATCACCCCGTCGAGCGGCGACCAGATCGCGATCGTCCGCATCGGCGGCTTCTGGCGCGGGTCGTCAGGCAATGGCGGAGTGTCGACCGAATGGTCGTTGATCGCTTCGTAAAGGCGCCATGCGTTATTCGCGCGGCGGTCGCCCGAGAATGGCGTGCCGAGCGTCATCACCATGGCGACCTTGTCCGGGTGCCGCTGCGCAAGCACGCGGGCATATAGTCCGCCAAGGCTGATGCCGATCACGATCACGGGCCGCCCCTTCTCGCGAAACACATGATCGAGCTGCGCCTCGGCGCGCGCGAAGACTTCTTCGGTGATGCCGGTGATGAGGCCCAGCCGCGCCGGATAGGTCGGATAGCCGACCGCATTGAGCGTACGTCGCATCAGCGATGTGGCACCGTCGTTCGACAGGATGCCGGGCAGGACCAGTACGGGCGGGCGCTGCTTTGCCGCAGCGATTTCCCCCGCACCTTCAGGCAGCCGGACACGGCGGACCGGGCTCGACCAGATGATCGGCAGGTTGGGCAGTTCGCGCAGCCATGTGCCGAAAGACGGTGCCAGCGAATCGTCGCGTTTTCCGTCTCTCGGCTGGGTCACGAGGGTCAGTCTCCGGTCAGGATCCGATCCACCAACTGCTTCACCGACGGGGTGAAGTTGTTGGAATAGAACGGATCGGTCTTGAAGCGGTACGCCGCGTGGCCTGCGAAGGCGAGGTTTTCGTCCGGGTCGCCGCCGTGCGCGATGTCCTGCAGCGTCTTCTGGATGCAGAAGCTGCGCGGATCGGCGAGCCGACCGGTGGTATGATCGTCGTGATCCTTCCAGCTCGAAAACTGGCAGTGCGACAGGCAACCCATGCAGCCCTGCTGGTCCGCACGGATTTGCTCGGCGCTTTCCGGAGTGACGAACACCACGGTGTTGTCTGGCGTCTTCAGCGCCTCGGTAAAGCCTTCGTGCATCCACGCCTGCGCCTTGCGCTGGTCGCCGGGGTGGACGAAGAAATACTTGGCCTTGCCGTGATCGGAGAGCGGGATCGTGCCGTCTTCCTCGTCGCGCTTAAAGATAGGAATCTGCCGATCGCTGCGGTGCATCAGGTCGTAGAGGAACGGCGTCTTGACCGCGCTGGAATAGAAGCCGGTGGGGCTGAACTTGTGCAGCAGCACGTCGCCCGGCTCGACCGTGCGCAGCATGTCCTTCCACACCTGCGGGATCGGGCTTTCCTCGGTCAGAAGCGGCCGCGTGCCGAACTGGAAGGCGATCTTGCCCAGCTCGGGATTGTCGATCCAGTCTTCCCATTCGCGCAGAAACCAGACGCCGCCTGCCATGACGATGGCGGTATCTTCCGACACGCCTTCCTTGCGCATCGTTTCGCGCAGCGCCTTGACGCGCGGATACGGGTCTTCGGGCTTGGTCGGGTCTTCGGCGTTGGACAGGCCGTTGTGTCCGCCCGCCAGCCACGGGTCTTCGTAAACCACCGCCGCCATCAGGTCGGGCACCTTGGAATAGCTGCGCTTCCAGAGCGCGCGGAAGGCGCGCGCAGAGCTGACGATCGGCAGGTAGTGCACGTTGAAGCGCGCGGCGATCTCGGCCAGCTTGTAGGGCATGCCCGCACCGCAGGTGACGCCGGTGATCAGCCCCTTGCAGTTTTCCAGCACGCCTTCGAGCACGGCTTGCGCGCCGCCCATTTCCCACAGCACGTTGATATTGATCGCGCCCTTGCCGCCGGCGATCTCGTGCGCGCGCTTCACCTGTTCGGTCGCGCCGTCGATGGCGTAGCGAACCAGCTGTTCGAACCGTTCCTTGCGGGTGGCCTGGGGGTAGACCTGCGGAATCGGGTTGCCGTCACTGTCGTAAGTGTCGGCGTTGACCGCAGACACGGTGCCGATCCCGCCCGCAGCGGCCCACGCACCGGAACTCAGGTGGTTGGTCGCTGAAACGCCCTTGCCGCCTTCGATCAGCGGCCACACTTCGCGACCACCATATTCGATCGGTCGCAGTCCTTTGAATGCCATGAAATTTCCAATTATCTCAGATCGGGGTGCGCTCTAGCCCCTCGATTTCGCCTCGTCGGCCATTGCCGCGCTGCCTTGCCCTGTACAGGGAACGATGTCGTCCGGGTCGGGCCTTGTAGCGCCGCGACTGAATTGTGCAAAGTATCCAGAAATTTCGGGCGCGCTCTCGATCCGGTCGAGGCGGTAGCCGACCCGCTCGAACTCGCAGGAAAGCAGCGCAGGCGGGATTCCATGGCGGTCGGTCGGGCGATCCATATCGACCACGATCACCTTCCCGTCCTGCGTGAGCGCGGGCCACAGACGCCAGAGGAACGCGTAGGGCTCCTCCACCTCGTGATACATGTGGACCAGCAGAACGCGGTCGAAGCTGTCTTCGGGCAGGCGCGGGTCGTCGGCGGCACCGAACTTGATCGACACGTTGTCGAGCCGTTCGCGCTCAACCCGCCGACCGAGCCGCTCCAGCGCACCGCGGTCGATATCCTGCGCCAGCACTCTGCCTTCTTCGCCCACCCGCTCCGCAAGGCGGATCGTGTAGTAGCCTTCACCCGCACCAATATCGGCCACGGTCATGCCCGGTTCGATCGCGGCGAGATCCATCACCTTCTGCGCCTCGCCCTGGCTGTCGCGCTTGTCTTCGGTGGAAAACTGGTTGGAACCCACTTCGGAAACCGGGCGGTCGGGTTCGGGGAAGGCGCGCGCGGTCTCGGGGCGCGCGGCCGCATCGTTCGCGGGACCGCACCCGGCGAGCCATAGCGCCATGCCCAAGGCGCAAAGGGTTGCTAGCCTCACATTCATCCCGGCGCACTTAGCGGTGCCCCGGTGATTGGCAAAGTCCCTAAGCGGGCCAAGCACACAGCTATCGGTCCGCTCAGAAGTTGGGGAAGACGCCCTGCACGGCAATGCACCATACCATCCCGGCTTTGACCGGCGCGGAGTCGCTCATGTCCGGCAATGCGAAGCTGGTTCGACCGTCGCCGCCGAAGCGCGCACCGATAATCGAAAACAGTGCGGTGTTCTGCGCGATCGACATTTCGCGACCGTCTGCAGGCATCCAGCCCTAGGGGACTCGTTCCCCGGCAAAGAGCATCAATTCGCCAATGTACGCTTCGATTGCCATGCGAATGCATCCTTCTTCGAAATGGAAGCGCGCTCGGAGAGCGCAGGATGCATTAGATCAGCAATATGGCGATGGCGCTACTCGACATCTTCCACATCGACCGACTCGCCCGTCACGCGCTGCGCGAGCGCGGCGGAGATGAACGGGTCGATCGCCCCGTCGAGGACATCGCCTGGCGCCGTCGAGGTCTCGCCGGTGCGCAGGTCCTTCACCAGCTGGTAGGGCTGGAGGACGTAGCTGCGGATCTGGTGGCCCCAGCCGATCTCGGTCTTTTCGGCATATTCGCCCGATGCGACGGCTTCACGCTCTGCCATTTCGCGTTCGAACAGGCGCGCTTTCAGCATGCTCATCGCGGTCGCGCGGTTCTTGTGCTGGCTGCGGTCGTTCTGGCTGGCAACGACGATTCCCGTCGGCTGGTGGGTGATGCGCACCGCGGAATCGGTCGTGTTGACGTGCTGCCCGCCCGCACCGCTTGCGCGGTAGGTATCGATCTTGAGGTCGCTTTCGTTGATCTCGATTTCGATGTCGTCGTCGATCACCGGATAGACCCAGACCGAGCTGAACGAGGTGTGCCGCCGCGCCGAGCTGTCGTAGGGCGAAATCCGCACCAGCCGATGCACGCCGCTTTCGGTCTTGGCGTAGCCGTAGGCATTCTCGCCCTTGATCTGCAGCGTGACCGACTTGATGCCGGCCTGTTCGCCCGCCTGATACTCGACCGTATCGACCTTGAAACCGCGCTTTTCGGCCCAGCGGACATACATCCGCATGAGCATTTCGGCCCAGTCCTGGCTCTCGGTACCGCCCGCACCCGCGTGGACTTCGAGATAGGCATCGTTCGCGTCGGCCTCGCCCGAAAGCAGCGCCTGCACCTTGTCCGCATCGGCGCGCGCGGCCAGCCTTTCGAGACTGGTGAGCCCTTCGGTCACGATATCGTCGTCACCCTCGGCCTCACCCATTTCGATGAACTCGATCGCGTCGGCCATTTCGGACGAGATCGTGTTGACCGTGCCGATCGCGCTTTCCAGCCGCTTCTGCTCGCGCATGATCGCCTGGGCCTGCTTGGGATCGTCCCACAGGGTCGGGTCCTCGACCCGCGCGTTAAGCTCGTCGAGTTCGCGCAGCGCGCGCTCCCAGTCGAGCGACCGGCGCACCAGCGCCAGCGCGGCTTCGATCCGATCGATGTGGGCCTGCCCTTCGGCACGCATGGTATTCTCTCCAGAAACGGGCGGGCAGCGCTAGGGCGGCGGGGCCAGCAACGCAAGCCGCGATCCGCGCACCGGCCCGGGGGTTGGTGAGGCGGCGGCTAGTAGATGCCGCCCTGTTCCTCGACGAAGCTCTCGGGCGGTTCCTCGCGCTCGGCAGCCTGGTTCATGTTCGCCTGCGCGCGGCGCGCACGCCGGATCAGGTCGAGCAGTTCCTGCCGTTGCGCCGCGATTTCCGACGCGCGGGTCGACCGGGGCGGTTCGGTATCGGGCTTGAATGCTTCCCAGATCACCGCCGCGTTGTCGTCGGTGCCCGGCCACTGGTCGTAAACGCGCCCACCGGTGCGGCGATCGATACGGACCATGCGTACCCCTGCGGGGGCGACCGCCGGATTGCTGCGCCAGCGATCGCGCGTTTCCTCGATGAAATCCTTCACGATCGGTGCGGCGACCGTGCCGCCCTGCGCATAGCCGCCCATGTTGCGCGGCCGGTCGAAGCCCAGATAGGTGCCGACCATCAGCTGCTGCGTTCCACCGACGAACCATACGTCCTTCGGCCCGGTGGTCGTGCCCGTCTTGCCGAACAGCGGCAGGCCGGTCCCGCGCAGCGTCTTGGCGGTACCGCGCGTGATCACGCCTTCGAGGATGTGGGTAATCTGGAATGCGGTGCGCGCATCGACGGTCTGGCGTCCCATCGGGCCGGGCCGCGGCATCGCCGAGCCGTCCCATTCGGGCATATTGCACTTCTCGCAATCGCGCTTGTCCGAACGCCAGATCACCTTGCCGCGGCGATCCTGCACATAGTCGATCACGGTGGGATCGTTGTAGCGCCCGTGGTTGGCGAGCGTGGAGAACGCGTTGGTCATCTTCTCGACCGTCGTCTCACCCGCGCCCAGCGCGAACGCAATATACGGCTTGTACGAACCGATGCCGACCCGCTCGTAGGTCTTGATCACGTTGGGCATGCCCGCTTCGTTGGCGATGTTCGCGGTCATCACGTTCTGCGAGTTTTCGAGGCCGTAGCGCAGCGTGTAGGTACCCGCGCGGCCGCCGCGAATGCATTTCTGCCCATATTGGGCACCCTGATAGGCGCAGAAGCTGCTGTTATCGATCTGGCTCGCCGGGGTCATGCCCTGGTCCAGCCCGGTGGCATAGACGAACGGCTTGACGGTCGACCCGGGCTGGCGATTGGCCTGCGTTGCACGGTTGAAGCTTTCCAGCCGGCTGTCCCACCCGCCCTGCATCGCCATGATGCGGCCGGTTTGCGGTTCCTCGACCACGATCCCGCCCGATGCCTCGGGAATGACCGCAACCCGCCAGCCATTGCCATCGGGACGCACCGCGATGACGTCGCCCACGCGCAAGGAACTGGGCGCGTTGCCCAGTCTGGCAGTCTCACCGCCGGAAAATGCGATCTGACCCGATCCGGTGGAGACAGCGACCCGCCAGTCCTTGTAGTTGATGCCGATATTGGAGCTGGCGAGTTGGCTGCCGAGATCGCCCTTGCTCGGATCGAGCGTCGCGACAGGGCCGCTCCAGCCGCGCCCACCGTGATAGCGCAGCATCCCCTTGCGCAGCGCGTCGCGCGCCGCCTTCTGGTATTGGAGGTCGAGCGAGGTGCGCACCCACAGTCCGCCCGCATACACGCTGTTCGGGCCGTCATCGGCGGTCTCGCCGAAACGGTCGAGCAGTTGGCGGCGCACTTCCTCGATGAAATAGCCCGCGTCGGCGTTGCGGATGCTGCTCGCGCCCTTGGTTAGCCCCAGCGGCTTGGCCTTTGCGGCATTGGCAGCTTCGGGCGTGGCCCAGCCGTTCTCGACCATCTTGGACAGCACCCAGTTGCGCCGCTCGATCGCCATGTCCTCATACTTCTTGCGGCCATAGCGCTCGGGTGCCTTGGGCAGGATCGCGAGGAACGCCATCTCCTGCAAGTCCAGGTCTTCGACATCCTTGTCGAAATAGGCGCGGCTCGCCGCCTGCACGCCGAAGCTGCGGCGCCCCAGCGGAATTTCGTTGAGGTAAAGCGTCAGGATCTCAGGCTTGGTCAGCGTCTGCTCGATCCGCCGGGCGACGAGAATTTCCCTCACCTTCCGGGTGACCGAGTATTCGTCGCTCAACAGCACGTTCTTGGCGACCTGCTGCGTGATCGTAGAACCGCCGACCGCGCGCTCGTCCGTCCCGGCCTTGCGGGCATAGTCGATCACGGCATTCAGCGTGCCGGTGATGTCGACGCCGTTGTGGCTCCAGAAGGTTTCGTCCTCGGCAGAAAGAAACGCATTGATCAGCGGCTTGGGAAAATCGACGAAGTTCAGCTGCACGCGCCTGTCGCGGGCGTAACTGCCGACGATTTCGCCATCGTCGCCCCTCACCACGGTGGGCAGCGGCGTCTCGTAATCCTGCAACGCGGAGGCATCGGGCAGATTGCGACCAATCAGCAACCACGCGATCACAAGCAGCAGCACGAACGCACCTGCGCCATAGCTTATCCAGCGGACGGCCCAGTTGTCGTGCCAGGTCTGCTTGAACTCGGCAAAGGCATCCTGCGATCCGCGCCGGATACGATAGCTCAGATGGTCTAGTGTGATCTCGGTCATGATGCGGAGGGGCCCTTAGCACGCCTCTTTCGCACACCGCCATAACCAATGGTGAACATCGCCGCGCTCAGCCTTCGCTGGTCGACTGGCGGGCGAAGAAAATGCGGATCGCCCGGGCAACGAAGGTCGCGAACTCCTGCCGCCCTTCCTCGGACGAAAGCTGCGCCGCATCGTCTGCATTGGTGAGAAAACCGACTTCGAACAGCACTGCAGGCACATCGGGAGCGCGCAGCACGGCGAGCGCGGCGGAGCGCTGGGTCTGCGAATGAAAGCGGTGCTTGCCCTTCCCCTCCCGCTCGATCAGTTGGCCGAATTCGCGGCTGGTTTCCTGCACGCGGCGCTGCGACAGCTCGACGAGGATGTCGTTCACCGGATCGCTCTGGTTCTTGACCACCACGCCGTTCAGCAGGTCTGCATTGTTCTCGCGATTGGCGAAGCGGGCCGCCGCCTCGCTCGATGCCTCGCGCGACAGGGTGTAGACGCTGGCGCCGTAGGCACGCTCTGAATCGCCCGCACTGTCCGCGTGGAGCGAGATGAACAGGTCCGCATTGAGCCGCCGCGCGATCTCGGGCCGTTCCTGCAAGACGAGGAACGTGTCGTCCTCGCGGGTCAGCGCGACGCGGATGCCACCCTCCTCGATCAGGCGGTCTTTCAGCGCGAGCGCCAGTTCCAGCACTACATCTTTCTCGTACCGGTCTCCCGAAACCGTACCCGGGTCCTTACCGCCGTGCCCTGCGTCGATCACCACCAGCGGGCGGGAATTGTCCGGCGGGCCGTATATCTTGGGAAGGTCGACCGGCTGCCCGGACTTGGGCAGGACCAGCGTGATCACGTAATCGCGGCCCAGATGCGGGACGGGAATGGTCAGCCCCGCAAGGTACACCCCGCCCACCAGCACCACCGGCAGCAGGAAGATTGCGAGAATTTGAAAGAAGCGGCCCATCCGGGATGCTTTGTAAATTGCCGAGGCGCGCCTGCGCAATAGAGTTGCCGCGCTTGTCCCGCGATGCTAGCCCCTTCGGGTCGCGAGGCGCGCACCCTCGTCCAGGCGGTCGGATTTCCCGACCGGGACGGGGCGGCAGGCGATCGGGACGACGATATCGACCGCACGGGCCATTCTTCCCGTACGGTGGCAAGACAAGACAACAGGTTGATGCAACCAATGCGCACCCCCAGCAAACTCGAAACCGCAAGGCCCATCGGCCGTGCGGTCGGGCGCGTTGCAGGGGCCACACAACCGGCAGACGTGCGCCTGGCAGCAGACACATACGCTCCCCGCAAGCCCATCATTGGGCAGGCGGCGGATTTTCCATCCCGCTCAGGCTGCAAAGCCGGGCGATTTTTCAAGACAGATGGCGCGTTTCGCCGCGACGGCCCCACCAGGCTGGCGCAGGCGAGACGCGTGGAGATTACACAATGGCAATGCGCATGCTTATCGATGCGCGCCACACGGAAGAAACCCGTGTGGCCGTTCTCAAGGGCAACCGGATAGAAGAATTCGACTTCGAGTCGGCTGAACACAAACAGATCAAGGGCAATATCTACCTCGCCAAGGTTACGCGTGTAGAACCGTCGCTGCAGGCGGCGTTCGTCGACTTCGGCGGCAATCGCCACGGGTTCCTGGCGTTCAGCGAAATCCATCCCGACTACTACCAGATTCCCAAGGAAGACCGCGACGCTCTGCTCGCCGAAGAGGCGGAAGCCGCCGAGGAAGAAGAGCGGCTGCGTTCCGAAGAGGAAGAAGCGGGCCACATGCCCGGCTCGGAATACGACGCAGAGGACGAGGAATCCGCCGAAGCGCTCGCCGAAGACCTCGCCGAAGACGGGCTCGAGGAAATCGACACTTCGGAAAAGGACCGTGTCTCTACGATCGAGGAAGGCCAGCTTTCTTCGGACGACGATGACGATGACGACGAGGATTCCGACGAAGAGGAATCGAGCGAAGGCAATGGCGGTCGTCGCGGTCGCGGTGGTCGTCGTGGACGTGGCGGTCCGCGTCGCCAGGGTCAGGGCAAGGGCCGTTCGAGCCGCGCCAAGGAAGTCGACGAAGCGCGCGCCCGCCGCCAGGCGCTGCGTCGCCGCTACAAGATCCAGGACGTCATCCAGCGCCGCCAGGTGCTGCTGGTGCAGGTCGTCAAGGAAGAGCGCGGCAACAAGGGCGCGGCGCTGACCACCTATCTCAGCCTCGCCGGACGCTACACCGTGTTGATGCCGAACTCGTCGCACGGCGGCGGGATTTCGCGCAAGATTTCCAGCGCATCGGACCGCAAGCGGCTGAAGCAGGTCGTGGGCGACCTCAACCTGCCGCGCACGATGGGCCTGATCGTCCGCACCGCAGGCCTCAGCCGTACCAAGACCGAGATCAAGCGCGACTTCGACTACCTCGCCCGCCTGTGGGACGAGATCCGCGAGCGTACGCTTGGTTCCAGCGCGCCATCGCTGATCCATTCGGACAGCGACCTGATCAAACGCGCGATCCGCGACATCTACAACCGCGAGATCGAAGAGGTCGTGGTCGAGGGTGAGGAAGGCTACAAGTCCGCCCGCGCTTTCATGAAATTGCTGATGCCCAGCCACGCGCGGCGGGTGAAGGCCTATTCTGATCCGGTGCCGCTGTTCCAGCGCTACGGCGCGGAAGACCAGCTGCGCGCGATGTACGAACCGGTCGTGCAGCTCAAATCGGGCGGCTACCTCGTCATCAATCCGACCGAGGCGCTGGTGTCGATCGACATCAACTCGGGTCGCTCCACCAAGGAGCACGGGATCGAGCAGACGGCGGTTGCCACCAACCTTGAAGCGGCGAAGGAAATTGCCCGCCAGCTGCGCCTGCGCGACATGGCCGGCCTGGTCGTGATCGACTTCATCGACATGGAGTACAACTCCAATATCCGGAAGGTCGAGCGCGCGATGAAGGACGCGCTCAAGAACGACCGCGCGCGCATTCAGGTCGGGCGCATCTCGGGCTTCGGCCTGATGGAGATGAGCCGCCAGCGCCTGCGCACCGGCGTGCTGGAAGCGACCACGCGCGAATGCCCGCATTGCGACGGCACGGGCCTCGTCCGCACCGCCAGCTCCGCCGGTCTCTCCGCGCTGCGCCTGATCGAAGACGAGGCAGCCAAGGGCAAGGGCACGATCATCACGCTGTCGGCCAGCACCGAGGCGGCCGTCTACCTGCTCAACTCCAAGCGCGCCGATCTGGTCGAGCTTGAGGAACGCTATGGCGTGAAGGTCGAGATCGTTCCGGAAGGCGAGGACGAAGGCGCCAAGATGACGGTTGCCAGCTCGGGCCCCAAGCCGACCGAGGCACCCCGGTTCGAGCCGATTGTGATCGAAGACGCCGATGACGACATCGAGGACGAGGCGAACAGCGACGAGGACGATGAGCGCGAAGAGCGCGAAGATCGCGGCGGCCGCTCCAACGACCGCTCCGATGACGGTAACGATGAAGACGGTCGCCCGAGGAAAAAGCGCAGACGCCGCCGCGGTGGCCGCGGTCGCAACAAGCGGCGTGAAAACGGCGAAGGCGAGGATTCGAACGACCAGCCCGACGATTCCTCTTCGGACGAGGATCGGCCCGCCAGGGAATCGGACTCGAACGGCGAGGATGGCGACGAAAAGCCGCGCAAGCGTCGCAGTCGCGGTGGTCGCGGTCGCCGCAAGAAGCAGGACGATTCGAACGGCAACGAAGGCCAGGAAGCGGTCTCCGAGCACGTGGTAGAAGACATGGCGGTTGTCGCCGGGCCGGATGATGCGCCCGCGGCCGCGGATGCTGCCACGGCCGAGGAAAAGCCCAAGCCCAAGCGCCGTTCGCGCGCCAAGAAGGCCGACGACGCGCCGGCCGAAGCCGAAGAGGCAAAGGCCGAGGAAAAGCCCGCTCCCAAGAAGCGCGCCTCGCGTGCCAAGAAGGCCGACACCGCCGAGGCTTCTCCTGCGGACGAGACGACCGAGGAAAAGCCGAAACCGCGCCGTCGCGCCGCCAAGAAGGCCGACGACGCCACGGCGGAGGATGGTGATGCAGCGCCGAAGAAGCCCGCTGCACGGGCACCGCGCAAGGCTGCGGCCAAGAAGGCCGCGAAACCGGCTGCCAAGGCTGCCACTCCCAAGGAGCAGCTGAACGACGATATCGCCGTGGTTGCCGGGCCCGAGGATACGCCTGCCGATCCGCAAGCGGCTGCCGAGAAGGCCCCCGCCCCCAAGGCATCGTCGAACGACGCCGACAATGGCACCGAAGGCGACGACGACAAGCCGCGCCGCGGTGGCTGGTGGCAGCGCACCTTCGGGGCGTAACGAACAGCGTGCGGTGGATGTAAAAGGAAGATCGACCAAGATGCCCCTCGTCCACCGCACGCCCGATTCCCGCTTCGCCAACCTGCCCGACTACCCCTTCCAGCCGCGCTATCACCTGCTGCGCGAGGGGCTGCGGATGCACTATATCGACGAAGGCGATGCCGCCGCGACGCCGGTGCTGATGATGCATGGCGAACCGAGCTGGAGCTATCTCTACCGCCACATGATCGGCCCCGTGGTCGAGGCGGGCTATCGCGTGCTCGCACCCGATCTGATCGGCTTCGGCAAGTCGGACAAGCTCACGCGGCAAAGCGAATATTCCTACGCCCTGCACGTCGCGTGGATGCGCGACTGGGTGGAGACGATGGACCTCAAGAACATCGTGCTCGCCTGCCAGGACTGGGGCTCTTTGATAGGATTGCGGCTGGTCGCCGAGATGCCCGATCGGTTCGCAGGCGTCGTTTTGTCGAACGGCGGCCTGCCCGCCGGCGACCCCGCGCCCGACGCATTCAAGAAATGGCGGGCGTTTTCGAAGCATAGCCCGATCTTCCCGGTCGGCAATATCCTGCAAAAGGCGACCGTCCGCACGCTAAGCAAGGCCGAAGTCAGCGCCTACGACGCGCCCTTCCCCAACCGGCAGAGCAAGGCGGGCGCACGCATTTTCCCCTCGCTCGTCCCGCTCGGCGAAAACGAGGCCGTGCCCGACCAGCTCAAGGCGTGGGAGGTCCTGGAGAAATTCGACAAGCCCTTCACCTGCGCTTTTTCGGACAAGGACCCGATCACGCGCGGCGGTGATGCCAAGTTCCGCGAGAAAGTGCCCGGCGCGCGGGATAATCCGCTGCACCGCACGCTCAGCGGGCATCACTTCATCCAGGAAGACGACCCGGAAGGCTTTGCGGCGGTAATCCTCGAAACCGCTAAGCGCTCTGGGGTGTAGGGCGGCCGAAAATATAGAGAGCCGCTCGCCCTGAGCCTGTCGAAGGGCAGCACTTTTCTTCAATAAAACGAGTGCTTCGACAAGCTCAGCACAAGCGGCTGGTCTTAATAGCGACTGCTCAAAACTCCACCCGCTCCCCCGCCCAGTCGAACAGGCTGCCGCTGTCCTCCGGCGACAGTCCATCGAGCACGCCCAGCATGTTGCGCGCCGCCTCGGCGGGCGCGGTCAGTTGGCCATCGGGCAGGTTCGACTGGAAGGGTTCGGACAAAGCGGTGTCGACCGTCCCCGGATGCAATGCGACGCTAATCGCCTGGCTGTGCGTGCGACCCAGCTCGATCGCGTAGTTTCGCACCAGCATGTTGAGCGCCGCCTTGCTCGCCCGGTACGAATGCCAGCCACCGATCCGGTTGTCGGAAATCGAGCCGACCCGCGCCGAAAGCGCAGCGAACACCGCTCGCCGATCGCGAGGTAGGAGCGGCAGGAAATGCTTGGCGATCAGCGCCGGGCCGATGGTGTTGAGGTGCAGGACGCGCGCCATCGCCGCGCTCTCTACCTGCTTGTAGCTGCGCTCGGGCCCCGCCTCGCCCTCCAGCGACAGCACGCCGCTGGCGACGATCATGCAATCGAGCGGCATGCTGCCGGTAGCCTGCGCCGCGGCGGCAATCGTCCGCTCGTCATCGATATCGAAGCGGACCCAGATCGCACCCTTGGGCAAGTCCTTCGGGCGGGTGCGCGCCGCTGCGAAAACCGTCCCGATGCCGCGCGCGACCAGTTCGGCGACCAGCGCCGAGCCTATTCCCCCGCTCGCGCCGAAAACGATCGCCCGGTCAATCTGCTGTCCTACTTCCGTCATGTCGTCTAAGCCCGTGCCCTGCCATCTTCGCACCGGATGCCCCGGTTGCGTTTTCCTCTCCTGGACACTGAGTCAGGTGTGTCAGGCGAACCGAAAAGACAGGCTTTAGTGCCCTTGCACCTTCCGCCGCAGGCGCTAGGTGAGACCCAAGCAGAATTCAGGACCTTCCCATGGCGACTTTCACCCTCCCCAAGAATTCCAAGATCCGCGACAAGGGCGAGGTTCACACCGCGCCGGAGGGTTCCGGCCGCGTCAAGAAGTTCAAGATCTACCGCTACAGCCCCGACAGCGGCGAAAACCCGCATTACGACCGGTTCGAGCTGGATCTGGATGCGTGCGGCCCGATGGTTCTCGACGCGCTGTTCAAGATCAAGAACGAGATCGATCCGACGCTGACCTTCCGCCGTTCGTGCCGCGAAGGCATCTGCGGATCGTGCGCGATGAACATCAACGGGTCCAACGCGCTCGCCTGCACCACCGCGATCGAAGATCTGAAGGGCGACATCCGCATCACTCCGCTGCCGCACATGGAAGTGGTGAAGGACTTGGTGCCCGATTTCACGCACTTCTACGCGCAATACGCCAGCATCCGCCCCTGGCTCCAGACCGTCAGCCCGACGCCGAGCGGCAAGGAACGGCTGCAGAGCCCCGAAGAGCGCGAGAATCTGGACGGCCTCTACGAGTGCATCCTGTGCGCCTGCTGCTCGACCGCGTGCCCCAGCTATTGGTGGAACAGCGATAAGTTCCTCGGCCCCGCGATCCTGCTCCAAGCCTATCGCTGGCTCGCCGACAGCCGCGACGAAATGACCGGCGAGCGGCTCGACCAGCTGGAAGATCCGTACCGGCTGTATCGCTGCCACACGATCATGAACTGCGCGAACGTGTGCCCCAAGGGCCTGAGCCCCGCCAAGGCGATCGCCGAAACCAAGAAGATGATGGCCGAGCGCGCGATCTGATCGCGCGCGCTAACGACCGGTGAGCAGAGCCAGCGAGTACTTCGACTACGAAAAGATTCCGGGTGGTGACGGCTGGTACAGCTGGAACCCGATCGATCGCACGCGCTTCAATTACGCGGTTCTGGGTGAGCTGATCACCCGGCGCGAAGGCGAATCGTGCCGCCTGCGGATGATCCCCGAGCATCGCCACACCAACCTGCAAGCGATGATCCACGGCGCGACCACCCTCGCCCTGATCGACATCGCGCTGTTCGCGACCGTCCATCTGCTGGGCACGGGTGAAGCGGGCCCGTCGGTCACGCTGGAGCTTTCGACGCAGTTCGTCGGCGCAGGCAAGCCCGACCTCCCGCTCGACGCTGTGACCGAAATCGTGCGCGAGACCGGACGCATGGTGTTCCTGCGCGGCCAGGTGGTTCAGGAAGATCACGTCGTGGCGAGCTTCTCGGGCATCGTACGCAAGCTTTCCTCACGGGGCGGCGCCTGACTTGACCGGCGTGCTCGAACGGTACGAGGCGCTGCTGGCCGCAGGCGAATTGCGCGACGACGCAGACCAGCGCGCGGCGGTCGAGCGGCTCGACCAGCTGCAATCGGAGCTGGAAGCGACCAGCGAGCGCAAGGGCCTACTCGGCAAACTTCGCAGCCGGAAGGCGGAGAATCCGCGCGGCCTCTACATGTGGGGCGGCGTCGGGCGCGGCAAATCGATGCTGATGGACCTGTTCTTCGAATGCCTCGATATCGGGCGCAAGCGGCGGGTCCACTTCCACGCCTTCATGCTCGAAGTCGACGCGATGATCGCGGAGGAGCGCGAGAAGAAGACCGAGGGCCCCGTCCGCCGCGTGGCAGAGCGGATCGCGCAGGACGTCCGCTGCCTCGCGTTCGACGAGATGGTGGTGACCAACACCGCCGACGCGGCGATCATGGCGCGGCTGTTCACTCCGCTGATCGAGCAGCACAAGGTGACCATCGTCACCACCAGCAACCGCCCGCCCCACGATCTCTACAAGGACGGGCTCAACCGCTCTCTGTTCGTACCCTTCATCGAACTGGTCGAACGCGAACTGGATACCCTGTCGCTCAACGGACCGACCGATTACCGGCTTCACCGTCTTGGAGGCCTGGATAGCTGGCACACTCCGCTGGGCGAAGAAGCTACGGCGCAGGTGCGCGAGGCGTTCTTCCGGCTGACCGACTACAACCCGGAAGATGCCGAGCACGTGCCCAGCGGCTCGCTCAATCTCGGCGGCGGGCGCAAGCTCCACGTGCCCAAGTGCCTGAAGGGCGTGGCTGTTTTCAGCTTCAAGCGATTGTGCGGGGAGAACCGCGGCTCGGCCGATTACCTCGCGATTGCGCGCGCGTTTCACACGGTGATCGTGGTCGGCATTCCCGTGCTCGGGCCGGAGAACCGCAACGAGGCGATCCGGTTCACCAAGCTGATCGACGCCCTGTACGAGCACAAGGTAAAGCTTTTCGCGACCGCCGCCGCCGAACCCGAAGCGCTCTATCCGTCGGGCGACGGCAGCTTCGAATTCGAACGGACCGTCAGCCGCCTGCGCGAAATGCAGAGCGCGGATTACATGGCTCTGGGGCACGGGACCGAGTGAGCAGCGGCGGGATTGAACCGGCCTCTGGTAGCGCCCACATAGTGCGCGTTCCGGCGGACAATCTTTCCCCGCCGATGTGAGATACTCGCATGATCGATATCCGACCCTTCGACAGCCTCGGGGCTGCAGACCACGGCTGGCTCGATGCCCGGCACCATTTCAGCTTCGCCAGCTACTATGATCCCGCCCGCATGGGCTGGGGCCGCATCCGCGTGTGGAACGACGACACGATCGCTCCCCAGAGCGGTTTCCCGCCCCACCCGCACGACAACATGGAAATCGTCACCTTCGTCCGGACCGGCGCGATCACGCACGAGGATTCGCTGGGCAACAAGGGCCGCACCGCTGCGGGCGACGTTCAGGTGATGAGCGCAGGCACCGGCATCACCCATGCCGAATACAACGTGGAAGACGAGAAAACGACGCTGTTCCAGATCTGGATTTTGCCCGACAGCAAAGGCGAGGCCCCCGGCTGGGACCAGCGCGAATTCCCCAAGGCGAGCCGCGATGGCGGGTTCGAGATTCTCGCCAGCGGGACGCCCGAAGCCGATAACGCGCTATCGATCAGGGCCGATGCGAAGGTGGCCGCTGCGACGCTCAAGGCCGGGCAGACCGCAGAATGGCGTGCGGCACCGGGCCGTCACCAGTACCTTGTTGCCCCCACCGGGCGCATCAAGGTCAACGGGCATGAAGCCGGTCCGCGAGATGGCGTCGCCACCAAGGATGAAGGCGTGCTTACGGTAGAGGCGCTGGAAGACGCCGAAGTGGTGCTGGTCGACTCGCGCTGACGCGTCAGGCCGGCTCGACCTTGCGCGCCGACGATGTGCGGCGCTGCTTGTCGGCGAGCCGGCCCATCAGCTTGAGATCGCGCTCGGTCAGCCTGAGCGCGGTATCGGCCCAGATTTCGGTGATATCCGTCAGTTCGGACAGCGAGAGGTTCCAGTTGCGCTTCGTCGCACGCCGCGATCCGAGCAAGCCTGCGTGCCGGCGGTCGTTCTTGAGGATGAAGCTTTGCACGGCTTCCTCGGCCGTCCCGTCCGGCACCACGTCATGCACCAGGCCGAGTTCCAGCATCTCGTTTGCGGACAGGGTTTTGCCCGACGTGACCAGCCGTTCCGCTTCCACGGAACCAAGCTGGCGGCTGAGAAATGCATGCGCGCCCATCCCGGGGAACAGGCCGAACATGATCTCGGGCAGGCCGAAGGTCGCGCTTTCCTCGGCAATGATGAAGTCGAACGAGAGCAATGCCTCGAGCCCGCCGCCCAGCGCATCGCCCTGCACCATCCCGATGGTGAGCATCGGCAGGCCGAGCGCGCTGATGTTACGGTGGAGGATGCGACAGCAGCGATGACCATAATCGACCAGTGCCGAGCGATTGCCCGCGATGATCAGTTCGCGAAACAGCGCGAGGTCGCCGCCGTAGCAGAATACGCCCGGCGCGTGGCTGCCAAGCACCAGATAGCGCAAATCGTCGGGGCCGAAACTCGCCTGGATCAAATCCTGCCAGCGTTCGAAATCGCAAAGCATCGACGGAGTGAAACTCGGGCGGCCCGACGGCACCATATGGGTCCACAGCGCCTTGGTAACGCTATCATATTCGACCCGCAGTTCGGACAGCGCGAACAGAGCAGGTCTGATCGCGGGCGCATCCTCAACAAGCGAGGGGTTGCCCGATTCATCGAGGATGATGTGCTGCTCGAAATTGGTGCTGACCCGGTTCATTGCGACCCCCGTGTTCTTTTTGACGGACGGGCGGAAGCCCGCTGCGCAAAGCGAATCTAAACCTCTGGGGGACTCCGCGGCAACGATTTATTTACCATAACCCAAATTTGGATCATTTTTGCGATCGAACGAGTCTAATTGTTGCTCAAAAGACTCACATTTCGTTCCAGCATCAGCAGCTGCCACAGCTCGCGTGCGTGATCGCGACGCCCGGCAATATGGTCCTCGGCGAGCCGGGACAGGGCTTTCGCATCGAACCAGCCGGTGTCGAGCAACGTTTCGCTGCGCGCTGCTTCGCGGGCCGCTTGGCTGAGATCGGTGCGAAACCAGTGCGCGATCGGCAGGACAAATCCCTGCTTGCGTCGATAGAGGATATCGTTCGGCAAGAGGCCCTGCATCGAGCGCTTTAGCGCAACCTTCCCCTCCGTGCCGTGCACCCTGCTCGCTTGTGGCAGACCGGCGGCGAACTCGACCAGTCGATGGTCGAGCAGCGGCTCGCGCGCTTCGAGGCTTACCGCCATGCTGGTCCGGTCCACCTTGGTCAGGATGTCGCCGGGGAGCCAGAACTTGAGATCGGCGTATTGCGCCCGGTCGAGGCCACTGCGCGCGGGAGCCGACCGCATGAGATCGATCAGCGGCTGTTCGGCGCGATATCCGCCAAGATCGCGCGCCATCCGATCCGAGAACAGCGCGCTACGAGCCATCGGCGGCATGACGCACAGGGCATTGGCGTAGGCCTCCTCGCCCGACATCGCCAGCGCCTGGAAGGTCGATTTGGCGCGCAGCGGGCGCGGTGCCCAGTCTGCCTTCGGGTAAAGCGCCGCTAGCGGACCGAAAAGGGCCTTGCGGACGGGCGCGGGGAGGAGATCGCGCGCACCCTGCTCGGCGGCATGGAAAACGTGCCTGCGATAGCCTGCGAAGGCTTCATCCGCGCCATCGCCCGATAGCGCCACGGTTACATGCTGGCGAGCGAGCGCGCAGACCTCCGCGGTAGGCAGGGCCGAGGCATCGGCAAAGGGCTCGTCGAAAATCGCCGCGATACCATCGATCCTGTCGAACATGCCGGGATCCATGATCAGCTCGTGGTGCCGGGTGCCGAACTTCCCTGCGATCAGGCGGGCATGCTCGGTCTCGTCGAGCTCGGCCACGTCGAAACCGATCGAGCACGTCGTTATGGGGAAATCGGCCTGCTTCGCCATCAGCGCGACGACGGTGGAGCTGTCCACCCCGCCCGACAGGAACGCCCCGATCGGAACGTCGCTCACCATGCGCGAGCCGACAGCATCGTTGAGGAGAGCACGGATCGCCTCGCCCTCGTCGGCTTCGGTCATTCGGTGCTGCTGATCGAAGGACACGTCGTACCAGCTGACAGGTGAAGACGGGGCCCTGCCATGTTCGACGATGCGGTAATGGCCTGCGGGCAGCTTCTCCACCCCGGCGAGGATCGAGCGGTGATCGGGCACGTAGCCCCACGCAAAATAATCCTCGATCGCGAGTGGGTCGATCTTAGGATCGATCACAGGATGTCCCAGCAAGCCCTTGAGTTCCGAAGCGAAAGCAAATGTTCCGTCGCGCAAGGCCGCGGTGAAAAGCGGCTTCACCCCGAACCGATCACGGGCGAGGAACAGGCTGCGCGTGGCGCAGTCGTAGATCGCGAAAGCGAACATGCCGTTGAAGCGCTGAAGGCAATCGGTGCCCCATTCGCGCCACGCAGCAAGGATCACCTCGGTATCGCCCTGCGTCCTGAAACGGTGCCCCAGCGCCGCCAGCTCGCTCCGCAATTCGCGATAGTTGTAAATCTCTCCGTTGAAGGTGATGACCGCCCGCCCATCGCCCGAATGCATCGGCTGCGGCGATCCTTCCACGTCGATGACCGAGAGCCTGCGATGGGCGAGCCCTACGCCATCATCGCTCCATATCCCCGCCCCATCGGGGCCGCGGTGGCGCATCGCGTCGCGCATGCGCGTCAGGACCGAAAGGTCGATTCTCGCCCCGGGATCACGGGTGAAAAGGCCAGCAATGCCGCACATTCGCGTGCCCTAGCGAGAAAGCGCCGCAGCCACCAGCGCCTCTGGCCCGCCCGACTCATCGTTGAAACGGCGCAGGAGATCGCCCGCCTGCGAAGTCGATGGCGATGCTGTGGAGATGATGACCAGCCAGCGCGGCTCGGCGCTGAGCATCAGCCTGTCGCCCAAACCCGCGAGACGAAAGGCAAACGGATCGGCTGTCGCGTTGCCGCGTGCGACATAGCTCGACCATGCAAGCCGCCTTTCGCTGCCGAAGGCGAGCAGTTCCTCGCCCTTCATCGGCGAGGGTGCCGCCACCGCAGCCACGTATCGCCACGCGGTATCGGGAGGGACCGCCCCCTCGGCATTCGCGGTGGGGTCGGCCTGCCCGACATATCCGGCAAGATAGAGATCGACCTCTTCACCCTGTGGGTTCCGATAGATCGCGTGCAGACGCTGGCCCGCCTCGCTCCCGACGGGTTGCCAGGCGGGCTTTTGCGGCGTCTCGACCGGCGCCCATCCCCCGATCGTCGGGGCCGTGAGACCTGGCAGAGAAGCATCGCCCGCACGCGCAAGCCCTGCCCACAGGCCCACCAGCAGGATCGCAGCAGCAAGTATCGGTGCCATCGTGCTGGCGCGAGCGTGTCTGGAATCGAGCGCCGCGATCAGCGGTTTGTTCGCCCATGCGGCGGCAGCCAGCCCTTCCGCCTCCGGGTCGCGATCGAACCAGCGCCATCCCAGCGCCATGACCAGCGCAACGACCATGGCGAAGAAGAACCACCCGTAGACGATGTGATCGATCCCGCCGGCCCGCTCCGCACCCACAACCTGCGCAACCGCAACGATTGCCCAAGCGCGCACACCATTGGCGAGGATCGGCACGATCACGCACAGCGCCATGAAGGCGATCCGGCGCGGCCAGCGGCTCATCCCGACCTTCGCGGCCAGCACGCCAAGCGTGACCATTGCGACCACGAACTGCACGCCTGCGCATGCTGCGGCCACTTCGAATAGCCCCGCCGGGGTGGCGATGAACACGCCATCGATGGTCGCGTCGATGCCGCTCAGGTGGGTCAGGCCGATGACCATCTCTGCGGTGAGAGCCTGCAACGGCGGCACGATTTCCTCGCCGAAGGGCACGAGGAAAAATGCAAAGGCGAGCGGAAAGGCAAGCACCGCGCCGACCCTCGGGCCGACGATGGCGATCGTTACGCCCTGCAGCAACAGCACCGCTGCGCCTTGCGCCACGATGTCGATCGAGGTCAGCGATCCGGCGAGCCAGAGCAGCAGCGAACCGAGCACCAGCGCCAGCCCCGGCCACCACGCATGCGGGGTCACCTGCGCCAGGACCGTCCGCCGGTTCCAGACAAGCCAGCCGATAATCGGCGGTACGAAGAGAATATGCTGGTAGGCCGAGACGGTCAGCCATTGATGCCCCATCGCGATCCATTGCGGAGAGGTCAGCAGAAACGCGGCGAACCAGGCCAGCGCGAGCCAGCCAAGCGACTTCGCCCATGCGGCTGGCAGGCGCCGAAGCGCCCCTGTTTTCGACCGACGGTCTAGCCCCTGGGCAAGCTCAGGCGGCATCGCGCACCGGATCGGCCAGCGAAGGCCGCAGAAGGTCCCCCAGCCCGGAGAGCATCGCAGCCCAGCCCTGATGTTCAAGCACGAAAGAACGCGCCGCCTCTCCCATCGCCTGCGACTTTGCGCGGTCGTCTATCAGCGCGAGCGCGCGGCCAGCCATCATCCGGTCTCCCTCGGCGATAGCGAAATGTACGCCATCCTCGCCGTCGATCCCCGTTGCCGCCTCGGGCGAAAGCAGCACGGGCTTCGCCATCGCCATCGCTTCGAGCACCTTGTTCTGGATACCGCGCGCGATCGTCAGCGGCGCGGCGACGATGTCGGCCTCGGCCAGATAAGGTCGCACATCGGGCACTTCGCCCCACACGGTGACCCCGGCATGCTTGGCAAGCGCCTTCACCGCCGGAGTGGGTGCGCGGCCGACGATGTGGAACTCGGCATCGCGATGCACCTCGCGAATGGCGGGCAGGATACGCTGCGCCATCCTCTCGACCGCAGCGACGTTGGGCGCGTAGTCCATTTGCCCGGTGAACACGATGTTCGGCCCCGGTCCGTACAAAGTCGGCTCCGGCTTGACCGCCCCCGGTGCGAAGAACTTCGCGTCGATCCCGTTGCGCATCACGCGCAGGTCGATCTGATGCATGCTGGATACGCGGGTACGGAACAGGTTCGCCTCGTTCTCGCTGATCAGCAGCGTGGTATCGGCGGCACGCGCGAAGCGTTCCTCGGCCGCAGCCAGCAATCTGCCCTCGCGCGCATGGATCCACGCCTTGGGCCCGTGCCCTGCATCGCCATAGGCTTCGAACTTGGCACTATCGACATCGCACAGGTCGAGCACGACCCGACCCGGAAAATGCGGCGGGACATACTGGGCCATCTGGCCCGAGAACACGTACATCGCGTCGATCGGGCGATAGTGCAGCACCTGCGCCACCCATTCGTGCAGGCGATCATTGGCGAAGGCCGCCAGGCTGACGGGCTGGCCCTTGGCCATCGCCTCTGCAGCCGCGATCATGTCGCGCTTGCGCGCAGGCACGAGGTGGTGGCTGGCGGCAATGCCGGAAAGGAACTCGTCGCCGTAGCCGGAGTGATCGTCGAACGTCCCGACATGCACCGGCCCCAGCTTGGCAAGCGCGCGCAACACATGGAACGACCGGATTTTGTCACCACGATCGGGCGGGAACGGCACCCGGTGTGCGAGGAACAGCGTTTCGCCCATTATGCGAGCCCCCTTGCGATGACCGGACCAAGCCTGTTGGCGAGCGGCAGCGGCAACGCCTTCCACGCTGCGATCTTGCGCGCAAATGCACTGCTGGTGGGGTCGACGTCGCGTGCCTCGGCCCCCGGTGCGGTCCACCGCGAATAGGCGAGCGGCTGCGGCTCGAACCCCCAGTTCTTCTTGTAGCTATAGGGCCCACTGCCGGTCTTGGAGCGGCCGAAATCGAAGCGAGTGCAGCCCATTGCATCGCGCGCATGGCACATCAGCGCGTAGTACATCCGCTCGTTCGCACGCGATTCTCTCGCGCGCCACACACCCCCGCCCCAGAACGGATAGGCCGTCCCCAGATGGTAGAGGGTCAGCACGCTGGCGAGCGGCTCGCCATCTTCCCAGACGGTCAGGATATCGGCACGCTCGTGGAAATTGCGCAGCACCGCATCGAACAGGCTGCGGGGAAACACCGGCGTGCCGAGATTGTGCACGCTCGCCGCATAGCAGGCGTAGTGCGCCTCACGGTCCCGCTCGGCGACCCCGACGGTGACAGTGAGCGGGTTCTTCAAACTCCTGCGGACCTCGGCGCGCTGCTTGCGCGGGATCGCGAGCAGCTGCGCTTCGTCGTCCGCCGCCATATCGGTGACGAAGCCGCAATGCTTGCCGGTGATCGCTTCCCACCCCGATGGTGTCGCGCCACCGCGCAGTTCGACCTCCGCACACGAATGGCGCACTGCAAGTTCGCACGCCGCATCGGCAAGGCGCTGAGCCGCGTGCGGCTCGCTCGCGATCGGGCCGCCATCGACGGCAAAACCGCTCGAAACCAAAGCCCGTCCGAACAGCGGCGAGTGAACCAGTGTCATAGGCAACCAGCCGGTGATCCGCCCTGCCCGTTCCGCCACAAGACCGCACGTGCGCTGGCCTGTCCCACGTTCGACCGCGATGAGCCATTCGGGCAGATGAAATGGGCTGCCGTGGCGATCTTCGACGAAAGCGGCAATGCGGTCCGCCACCGCGTCGTCGTGCAGATTTGCAACCGCGACGGTGGTCGCGCCGGCGCATGCGGGGGCAAAGGGTGTGTTCATGCTGCCTCCCTCTCGGTCCTGATCGTTGCGGCAGCAGCGACCTCGTTCATCCGGCCCCACGCGAAATCGCGCAACAGGCGTTCGAGCTTGCCCTCCATCGCCGCCAGCCTGGTGTAATGCCGTAGGCGCGAGCGGAGCGGCGCTCCCGCCACGCGCGGCTGGTCCGGATCGACCTCCCACGGATGGAAATAGAACACCGCCGGGCGACCCTCTTCCCGATTGACCTGTGCGATGGCCCAACGCGAAAAAGCATAGGGCAATGTGCGGAAGAACCCTCCGCCACCAGCCGCCAGCCTGCGCTGGCCGAGCATTGCGGTGGTTACCGGCAGTTCGATCAGATCGGCCCCTTCCACCGGGTGGAAGGCGAAGCGCGGTGCGTCGCGCCAGCCGTAATGGTCGTGCGCAATCGGTGCGACGCTGGACGAATAGGTATAGCCCTGCGCGGCAAGTTCCTCGTGCGCCCACGGAGTGCGCGCGTCGATGGAAAAGCTTGGCGCGCGGTAGCCCGTCACTTTGGTGCCGCCGATGTCTTCCAGAATGCCGCGGGACCTTTTCAGGTCTTCCGCAAATTCGGACGGCGCGAAGGTAAATACGCGCTGGTGATCGTATCCGTGGCTGGCGAGTTCATGCCCGGCATCGACGACCGCGCGGATCGCGTGCGGCACGCGTTCGGCCACCCAGCCGAGCGTGAAGAACGTCGCCTTCACTCCAGCGCGGTCGAACAGCGCGAGGATCGTCTCCACGTTGCGCTCGACGCGCAGTTCGCAGCCATCCCAGTCGCCGCGCTCGATAGTGGTCTCGAACGCGCCGACCTGAAACCAGTCCTCCACATCGACCGACAGGCCGTTGACGACCTTCGGTGCCGGCGGGGGAGGCTGGTGGGCGGGCGCGAGGTCCATGACTAGGCGGCCTTCTGGCGACCGTCCCTGTCGAGCCATTCGATCAGCAATTGCAGCAGGTAGCGAACGCTCTGTTCCTGTTCCTCAAGGCGCGTTTCCAGCGCCTCCACGCGCTTGGCGAGATCGCCATCGGTGCGTGGCGAACCCTCGATCGCACGCGACAGCGTGGCGATCGCGGCGCGAAGATCGGACATTTCGTCATCGTTGGGCCGCGGAGGCGAGCTGCTGTCCCGTTGTGCCGGAGTCGGGGTCGGAGCCGGAGCCGGGCGCGAAGCCGGGGCACGCGGCGGGGCGGACGTCGACGAAAGATCAATGGCGGGCCGGGAGAATGCGGGCTTGCGCTCTTGGGCCTCCTCGGACCGGCTGTCGCGCGCCATTTCCTCCACGACCTGATCCAGCATTGCGCAATCGATCTGGCTGCGCTGCTCGACCGCACCCATCAGCAGCAGGCGCGTCGCGATCTGGTTGACCCGGCGCGGGATACCGCCGCTTGCCTCGTGGATCTTGGGAAAAATCTTGGGATCGAAAGACGGATAGCCCTTCCAGTTCACCAGCGACAGACGGTGTTCGATATAGGGTGCGACCTCCTGCACCTCCATCGCGGTAAGGTGATGCGCCGCAATCACGCGCTGGCGAAGCTGTTCGAGCCGGTCGTGCTGGGCGAGCGTCTGCTTAAATTCCGGCTGGCCGAGCAGCAGCTGTTGCAGCAAGGGGTGCGAACCGAGCTGAAAATTGCTCATCATCCGCAACTCTTCGAGCGCTTCGAAACTTAGGTTCTGCGCCTCGTCGACCACCAGCAGGCAGCGGCGACCGTCACGCGCTTCCTCGTGCAGGAAGGTCTCGATCGCACCCAGTGCGCTCGCCTTGTCCTGTCCGGCGACGTCGAGACCGAAACTCTGCGCGACGAGATGGACAAGCTCCGATCCGTCCAGATTGCTGGTCACGACCTGGCCGACCGTCATCTGCTCGGGATCGACCTTGCGCATCAGGTGCGCGACCATCGTCGACTTGCCCGCTCCGATCTCGCCGGTGATGACGATGAAGCCCTCGCCCTGCGCCATCCCGTAGCCGAGATAGCTCAACGCCTTGCGGTGCGTGATGCTCTCGAAATAGAAATTCGGGTCCGGCGTCAGCTGGAAGGGTCGGCCCGAGAAACCGTAATACTGGTCGAACATGATTTTCCTTAGTCCCTCGGGCGTTTAAAAGTCGTAGCGCAGGCCAAGCAGGGCCGACGCGTTGGTTTCGTCGATAAGTTCGCTGTCGATCGTGTCGAGCGACAGCGCGGCACGGGCGGAAAGGTTGCCGAGGATCGACCGGCTGTAGGCCGCCGAAGCGCCCAGCAGCAGCGCATCGCTCAACGCATCGTCGGCCTGCTTCAGGTAGCTGGCGTAGCCGTTCACCGCGACTGAGCCGCGCGGGCCCAGCGGCGCACCCAGGCTCACGTTGCCGTAGAAGCTTTCATCGACCTGGCCGTTCGCTGCTGCGAGCAAGGTGCCCGGCGCGCCGTAATAGCTGCGGCGATCGTAACCGAGGCCGAAACCGGTCGTGACCCGGCCATTGGTCGCGGAGTAGCCGAGGTTGACGCCGCGATTCTTGAAGACCGCGCTGCGAACCGAGCTCAGCGCACCGCCAAGGCAATCGGCAGACCCCGCAGTGCCCGTGCCCGACACACAGCCGCTGAAATCGCCGGTAAGGGCGTTGCGCGAGGCGATGAAGCCGCTCGGCAGGTTGGCCAGCGAGTTGGTAAGTACCCCGCCGAAGCCGCTGATGCCGCTATAGACCGACGCATTGAACGCTGACCGCGAGCTCGGTCGCCAGCTGAACGTGCCGTAATAGGTGTCGCTATCGTAACGGCGCCCGTAATGCGCCTCCAGCTGGGTGCGACGCGACGGCTTCCACACGACGCCCACATCCCAGATCAGGCCTTCCGTCTCGAACGCGATCTTGCGCGGCGAGCTGTCATCGGTCTGGTAGCGTCCGTCGCTGCCGACCACCGGATTGCCCGATCCATCGCGAACCACGTCGCGGTTGGCGACCTGCACATATTCGTAACCGACGCCGCCCACCACGGCGAGGCCGGGGCCGACAGGGAAGGTCAGGTCGCCCCGACCGTAGAAATCGCGGACCCTCTGGTCGGAATTGGAAACCTCTTCCTGGAACGCGCCGGCACCCACCGCCACACCCACCGGAAGAACACGGCCGGGATCGACCGCAATTCTGGCATTGGCGGAATGTACGATGCTTTCCTCTGCTACGTCGCTGAGGGTGGCCGTATTATCGACCAGCGTGGCCGAGGGTTCCTCGACCCGGTTGTATCCGAAGCGGTAATTAGCCGAGACTTGCGCAGGCCCGACATTGGTCGAAAGGTTCGGCCCCGCGTAAAGCGAATAGACGCGCGCCTCGTTATCGCTGTCGATGGGCTGGCCGCTGGCGATCGTGCTGCCGCCATTCGAATCTACCCGCGTGCGCGCCGCGAGGCCGCCTGCCTCCAGCGTCAGCCCCGGTGCGGCAGCCACATAGCCGCGGGCCACGCCCGACAGGCTGTCGCTCGGGGAGACATTGGGCGACAGGTCGTCGCCGTAACTGATCACGCGATCATAGCGCAAGGATACCGAGCCGCCCGCGCGGCGGCCCTGAACCGAGGCATCGACCCCGACGGCAACTGAGCCGTAAACGGAGGTGTCGCTATCTGGCTGGATGCGCTGGGTGATGACCTGGTTGGCTTCGATATAGGGATCGATCCGCAACCGCTGGCGCACGGGCGCACCGGCCGGGCGCGAACCGCCACCGTTGGCATAGTCATCGCCGTTGCCGTCGTAGCCGCCGTCGGACTGTTCGCCCGAAGGATAGGGGGACGCCTGCGCAGTCGATCCGCCGCTGGTCGTCACCTCGTCATCGCTCCACCCGTACTGGGCGAAAGCGGGTGCAGGCAGCAGAGCCCCGGCAGCAAGCAGGGACGCGAGTACGGGCAGGCGGGTCATGGGAAGGATCCTCATCCGTAATAACTCCCGAAACGGCGACCGCTCGGGCTGAAATTCGCGCCGTTCAGGACAAGCTTGATGTCCGGGCAGGCGGAAAGCAGCTGAGCTGCGTCTTCGAGCGCGCTCTTCCCCGTCCGGTCGGCGCGCGCGACCAGGATGGTCTGGCCCACATGCTTTGCCAGCTCCGCAGCGGGCGACGCGGCGAGCGCAGGCGGACTATCGATCAGCACGATCCGGTTGGGGGCCTGGGCGGTCAGGCGTTCGAACACTTCTGCGGTGCGACGGCTCGATAGCGCTTCGCTCGCGTAATTGCCCTGACGACCGGGCGGCAACAGCCAGAGACCGCCGATATCGGTCTGGAGGACGTGCTGTTCGACCAGAAGATCGGGACTTGTGAGCACGTCCATCAGGCCCGCGCGCTCGGGCAGGCCGAACACTTCCTTGATCGACGGATTGGCCAGATCGGCATCGATCAGGACCACTTCGAGATCGGTTTCCGCAGCAAGCGAGAGCGCGAGGTTGACCGCGCAGAAAGTCTTGCCCTCGTCCGCGTGGGGCGAGCTGATCAGGATGCGGCGGGCGAGCCCCCTTGCGCCATGGCGCGCGGCATCGAGCACCTGCCGCTTCACGATGCGGAATTCCTCCGCCAGGCCGGACGCCTGGCCCGAGGGATCGATATAGCCGCGCTCCCTCAAACGGGCGAAATCGACCTCGATGGGTTCGCCAGACAGGGCGATCGCATTGGCATTGCCTTCGATCACGGCAGGCGGCGGAGCAGCGGGCCGCGCGGGTATCGGCAGACTGGCCTCGGGAGCCGATCCCTCGATTGAGATCGTTTCGGGATCGGGCGGCGACGCAGGCGGCGGCGCGACCGGTGCACTCTCGACAGTATTCTTGCGCAAGGGGCGCGCCCGCTTCATCGGCACGTCGTCGAAGCTGGTCGGCATCGGCGCCGCACCCAGATTGTTCAGGCCGAAGGCGCCGCTGGCACGTTCGAGCAGCGAGCTGCTTTCGTCATCCTTGGATGTCTTGATCGGACGGTGTTCGGTCATGCCTGCCTCCTCACGCCATCACCTGGCCGACCTGGACGAACTCGATGCCCAGCAGCACGACAAGCAGTCCGGCGAGCGCCCCCGACCCTGCGTAGAACAGGCGCAACTGGCGTTCCTCCTTCGCCTTTCGCGAAGGCGGCACGATCTTGGAGATCGTCCCGATCACCGGCAGGCCGAGCGATCTTTTCAGCCCTGCGCTGGTCGAGAAGGTCGATTTCAGCATGGTCAGCGCGATCGCACTGCCCAGCCCGGCACCGACGCCCAGAATGGCCACCGCAAGGAGCAGCAGAGGGCGATTGGGCGCTGCGGGGCGCGAAGACACGCCGGGCGCGTCGATGATGTCGAAGCGGAACGAGCTGCGCTGGCTTTCCACCTGGCTGCGCAGTTCCATTTCCTCACGGTCCTGCAGAAGCTCGTCGTATTTCTTCTTGAGCACCTCGTAATCGCGCCCGATCCGCTGCGCTTCGGCAGCAAGGCCCGGCTCGCTGACCTGATCGGCCATCGTCATCGAAATATCGGCCTGCAACGCTGCCTTGCGCGCCAGCAGCGCCTGCACATTCGCCTGCCTTTCCGCACGGATCGAGACGAGCGAGCTGTAAGCCGGGTTCGGCATCCCGCCCGCCGAGGCCGCACCGCCGCCCATCTGGCGCAGGATCTGCACCTGGCGCAGGGCCGCCTGCATGTCCGGGTGGCTGTTCTTCAATCCGCGAGCGCGCAACTCGGCAACCTGCGCTTCGGCCTGGTCGAGCGCACTGCCGCCGCCGGCACCGCCCATGCCCTGAATAGTCCTCGGTGTGCTGGCAAGCTGGCCGGTAATCGCGGCGAGAGCGCTTTGCGCTGCGGCAAGGTCCGCTTCGACGCCGCGCATTTCGGAGCGTGCCGACTGCAGCTTGGTCGAAATTCCAGCCGCGCCGCCGATCAGTTCGGGATGCTCCGATTCGAACGCTGTCCTGCGAGCCTCGGCCTGTTCCAGTTCCTTCGCACGCGCATCGAGCTGCTGGTCGAGCAGCGCGACCGCGTCGCTCACCTCGCCCCGCGTGCCTTCGACGTTTGCCTCGCGAAAGATATCGAGCAGCTTGAGAACCACATCCTGCGCCAGCTTGGCGTTTTCGGCGTCGGTGAAGCGGGCCTGCCCCATGTCGGCGGTAATTTCGAAGAGGTTGTCCTCCTCGCTGCGCACCTTCACATGCTCGGCGAGGCCCGAAATGGCACTTTCCATGGCGCGGGGCGAATTTATGCCCTCGCCCAGCCGCGTCGACTCGATCACCTGCCCGAGCGTGGAGGCGCTGGCCAGACGCTGGCGAACGCGCGCAATATCGGTCATGTCGCTACCCGCGATGCCGATCTGTTTCGACAGGACGTCGTCCAGCTGGACGAAGATCTTGGCGCGACTTTCGTAGGTGTTCGGGATCGAAGCGACGAACAGCCAGCCCGCCAGACACACAGCCCACGCCACGCCCAGTGCCAGCCATTTGCGGCTCCAGGCGGAGTACAGCGCTGAGCGTACCTCGTCGAAAAGTTCGTTCACTGCGTGCTAGCCCCTCAAAACATGCTTTCGGGGATGATGATCACATCCCCGGGAGCAAGCATGACATTCGCCTTGCTGTCGCCGCGACGCAGGAGGTCCGTCAGGCGCAGGGCATATTCGCGCTGCCGCCCGACGCGCGGATCGAACCGGATGAGCTTCGCGCGATTGCCCGCCGCAAATTCGTTGAGCCCGCCGACCGCGATCATCGCGTCGAGCACGGTCATGTTGGCGCGGTAGGGGATCGAAGCGGGCTTTTCGGTCGCGCCGATGATCCGCACTTGCTGGCTGAACGTGCCCGCAAACTTGGTCACGATCACCGAGACGATCGGTTGTTCGATATACTGCGACAGATGCAGGCGAATATCCTCCTGCAACATGGCAGGCGTCTTCCCCACGGCAGGCATGTCGGTGACCAGCGGAATGCTGATGCGCCCGTCGGGGCGGACCTGGATATTGGTCGCGCTGAGCTCGGGATTGCGCCAAACGTTGATCGAAAGCTCGTCGAGCGGGCCGATCACGTATTCCTGGCTCGGCCCTTCCTGAGTCGCCACAAAAGCGGCAGGCGGCAGCTCCGGCCCGCCGCCTCCACCGACACATCCGGCGAGTGCCAGCAATCCGAAGACAAGAGCGGCAAACCGGGCAATTGCGCCTGTGCGCATGGGATCGATCCTTCCATTCGTGTCGGTCAGATGGCGCGCCCGCGAAGCGCGCCACCGTTACAGGCCGACGATTTGGGATCGTTCCTCGCGAAAAAGGGTGAATATCCCGTTAGCTAATGGAAGAGTCCGGGTGCGGTCCCGAAGCGGGACGGCGGGTTAGCGAAAGGTAAACGAACATCTCCTCCCCCGTTCGGGGGGAGGTCGGGAGGGGGGGGCTCGAGTCAGCTGGCAATCCGACCATCAACGGCAGAGCCCCCACCCCTCGATCCCCTCCCCAAGGGAGGGGAGGATCTTCTCTAAACCAGCATCTCGATGGCAGGCCCCTGCCCGAGGAAATGCATCGGCGACGCGGTCGCTCCATAGGCTCCTGCGCAGAACACCGCGACCAGATCGCCGATCTCCGCACGCGGCAGTTCCGTCTTGTCCGCCAGCCGATCGAGCGGGGTGCAAAGGCATCCGACAACATTCGCAATTTCAACAGGTTGAGCGTCGAACTTGCTGGCGATTGCGAGCGGATAGTTGCGTCGCACTACCGCCCCGAAATTGCCCGAAGCGGCAAGCTGGTGGTGCAGGCCTCCGTCGGTGATGAGGAAGAGATCGCCGTGGCTTTCCTTCCGGTCGACGATCCGGGTGAGATACACGCCCGCCTCTCCCACCAGATAGCGGCCGAGTTCGATCGCCATTTCGGTGTCCGCCAGTTCGGCGGGCAGATCGGCGAAGCGTTTATCCAACGCAGCGCCGACAGCATCGATATCGAGCGGTTCGTTGCCCGCGAAATAGGGGATGCCGAAACCACCGCCCAGGTTCAGAGCGGGGCACGGCTGGCCCACCTCGCGCGCGATCCGTGCCGCGAGGTCGAGCACATGACCCTGCGTCTCGATCACGGCGTCGGCCTCCAGCGTCTGGCTGCCGGTGTAGATGTGCAGGCCACGCCAGTGTGCGCCGTTAGCGATCAGATGACGTATCAGCGCCGGGACGCGCTCCGCATCGAGGCCGAACTGCTTGGCACCGCCACCCATCTTCATACCCGATCCGCGCATGTCGAAATCGGGGTTTACCCGTACCGCGAGTTTGGGCGTGACGTCCAGCTCCGCGCCGATTTCGAGCGCGCGCGCTGCCTCGGTCTCGCTTTCGCAATTGAGCGTGACGCCAGCTTCTATCGCCGCGCGGATCTCGCGCGGGCGCTTGCCCGGTCCGGCAAAGCTGATGTGATCGGAATCGATGCCGACGCCTTGCAGGATCGCCAGTTCGCCGCCCGATGCCAGATCGAACCCATCGACCAGCGTCGCCATGTGGGCGATCACGTCGGGGTGCGGGTTGGCCTTGACCGCGTAGTGGATCGCCAGCCAATCGGGCATCGCAGCGCGCAATTCCGCCATCCGCGCATCGAGCATGTCGCGCGAATAGATGAACAGCGGAGTATCGCCCGCCTCCTCCACCAGATCGCGAACCTTGCGTCCGCCGATCGCCAGTTCGCCATCGATCGCCCCGAACCCTTGAGGGATCGGGCCGAGCGGCTTGGCGGCGTTGGGATCGCGCCTTCGACTGGAGGCGCTCATGCGGCGATCCTTTCGCTGACTTCGCGATGGAGCGCGGTCCGGTCGATCTTGCCATTGGGATTGAGCGGCAGCGCCTCGCGCCATTCGATCGCGTGCGGCTGCATGAAGCTGGGCAAATCGCGCTTCAGCGCGGCCTTCAGCGCCTCGGGATCGCCCGCGCCGCGCACCACCAGATGCACCGCCTGACCCAGCATCGCATCGGGCACGCCGAAGCATACGGCATCGGAGACCAGCCCCGTCGCGAGCGCGGCATCCTCGACCTCCTGCGGGCTGATACGGTTGCCCGCGCTCTTGATCATCGCATCGCGCCGACCGACGAAATAGAGCAACCCGTCCGCATCGCGCTTCACATAGTCGCCCGACCACACCGCCGTGCCGCCATATTCGGAATGCGCCGGCGCAGGCTTGTACCGTTCCGCCGTGCGCTCGGGATCGCGCCAGTAGCCTTTGGCGACGAACGGCCCGCAATGGACCAGTTCGCCCTCCTCGCCTGCGGCGGCGGGGCTGCCGTCCTCCTTCACCACCAGCACTTCGGCGAAAGGCACCGCCTTGCCCATCGATGTCGGGTGCGTCGCGACCAGCGAGGGATCGAGGAAGGTGGACCGGAATGCTTCGGTCAGGCCGTACATCGGGTAGATATCCGCCCGCGGCCATGTCGCGCGCATCGCGTCGATCAGGTCCGGCGTCAGCGCACCGCCCGAATTGGTCAGCCGCTTCAGGCTGTCGCCAGCACCGTCTTCCCACTTGGCTTCCACCAGCTGACGCCACAGCGGCGGCACGGCGGCGAGCGTCGTCGCGCGGTGCTTTGCAACCGCCTTGGTGACGTCGCGCGGCATCAGGTAGTCGAGCGGAGCGACGCAGCCGCCCGCATACCACGTCGAAAACAGCTGGTTCTGGCCGTAATCGAACGCGAGCGGCAGCACCGCTAGCGTCACATCGTCGCTCGCCAACCTCAGATAATGCGCCACGCTGACCGCGCCGAGCCACATGCTCGCGTGGCTCAGCACCACCCCCTTGGGCTTCCCCGTCGAACCCGAGGTGTAAAGGATCGCTGCGATCTTTTCGGGGTCGGCGTCGGAAGCCGGCATCAGATCGGCAGAGCGCGCAGCGTCCAGCACATCTCCTTCGCCGATCACCGTGCACCCGGAAGGCACATCGTCCGTTTCCAGCGTGGCGAGCCGCGCGGGAGTGCCGATCAGCAGCGAAGCGCCGCTATCGGCAAGGATATGCGCCACCTGCGCGCGCTTGAGCATGGGATTGATGGGGACATGGACCA
The DNA here is from genome assembly GCA_002729695.1 of Citromicrobium sp. Classification (GTDB taxonomy): domain Bacteria; phylum Pseudomonadota; class Alphaproteobacteria; order Sphingomonadales; family Sphingomonadaceae; genus Alteriqipengyuania. The sequence continues at coordinate 49,473 of PBYQ01000032.1, forward strand.
GCCCGGCGCGCGGCGCAGCCAGCGGCAGCAGGCAGGTGAGTTCGCCTTTCGCGCCCCACGACGCGATCCGCGCGCCCGGTTCCGCGCCCTGTTCGCGCAGCCATGACGCCAAGCCACCGACACGGGTTCTTAAGTCCGCGTAGCTAAGGGTGCCCTCGCGCAAGGCCAGCGCCGGGTCCGCATCACCACCGCGTTGTATCGCGTGGTCGATCGGAAAAGGGGTTGGGTCTGGCGTGGTCATCGGAAGGGAGTTCTGGCCTCGTGAATGCTGAGACGGGTCGCTATCACAAGGAGGTTACTATTGTGCAAGCTGCGCAGCCACCAGCCTGCGCGTGTCCTGCCACGTCTCCCTTCGACCGACCGGAATGGTTCGCCCTGCTCGCCGAGTCGCGCGCCGGTGCATTCGAAGCCGAAGCGGCGGCAGAGGGTGGTCTCGCGAGACTCTCGCTCAACCGCGTCGACGGACGTATCGAAGCGCTGCGCAACTGGTACGCCTTCACCTGGCGTCCTCAGGCACCCGTCGGGCCAGCGGGCGACGCATCGCTCGCTACTCTCGCCCGCGACCTCAAGCGCGAGGCACCGCGCGTGATCCTCTGGCCGCTGCCCGACGAAGACGGTTCCGCCACCCGCCTCGCCCGCGCCTTCCGCGCGGCCGGATGGGCGGTCTCGCTCGACCAGTGCGACGAGAACCATGTGCTGAACGTCAGGGGCCGCAGCTTTGCGGAGTACTGGGCCAGCCGCCCGGGGCGCCTGCGCACCACGCTCAAGCGAAAGGCGAAGAAGGTCGAGGTCGAAATCATCGAGTATTTCGATGCAAGACTGTGGGATCATTACGAAAGCATCTACGCCGAAAGCTGGAAGCCGAGCGAGGACGAACCCGATCTCCTGCGCCGCTTCGCAGAACAAGAAGGCGCAGCGGGACGGATTCGGCTAGGCGTGGCCTACGCGGAAGGCACCCCCGTCGCAGCGCAGTTCTGGACGGTGGAGAACGGCATCGCCTACATCCACAAGCTTGCGCATCTGGAAAGCGCCAAACCGATCTCGCCCGGCACCACCTTGTCCGCCGCGCTGTTCGAGCATGTGATCGACCGCGACAAGGTGCGCATGGTGGACTTCGGCACAGGTTCGGATGCGTATAAGAGCGACTGGATGGAGGAGGTGCGCCCGCGTTATCGGCTGGACGCGCTGAATCCGTCCCGGCCCGCGGCGTGGCCGCCGCTCGCCAAACGCACAGCGCGCGCCATCCTTGCCAGTCTCGAACCCCGGCGCTAGGGCAGCCGCCACTTTCATGGCAGGTACACGGGGCCCATGACCGCACAAGTATCACCGCAGTCGGACGAGACAGGTCCGGCACGTTCGAAGATCGATTCCACACTCCGCGCGATCCTGCGCGACGTGCTCGGCCTGTCGGAAGAGCGTGCTGCCGAACTGACGCCCGACAGCGGGCTGTTCGGCCACCTGCCCGAACTCGACAGCCAGGCGGTCGCCGATCTCCTGACCGAGATGGAAGACCGCTTCGATATCATCATCGAAGACGACGAGGTCGATGGCGATCATCTGGAGACCTACGGCGGCCTGCTCGCCCTCGCCGAGGCGAAGACCGTCACCTCGTGACGACACCGCTCAAATTCATCGAATGGCCGAGCCCCACCGTCGATGGCGGGACGCGGAACGAAGCCGCCTTGGCGTTCGATGGCGGGCGAGCCATGCGGCTGCTCGTGATTCCGCCGCTGTTCGAAGAGGCGAACAAGCTGCGTCACCTGCTGGTCGAAGCCCTGCGCAGGCTCGATGCGTCGGGCATCGACTCCTTCATGCCCGATCTTCCCGGCTGCAACGAAAGCCGGGCCCACCTTGCCGAACAGACGCTCGACGGATGGCGCACCGCCACTGCCGAAGCGGCTGGGCATTTTCGTGCCAGCGCGGTTCTGACGGTTCGCGGCGGCGCTTTGTTGCGCCCTACCGGGCTGCCGGGATGGGACTATGCGCCGCAAGATGGGCCCAAGGTGCTGCGCAGCATGATGCGCGCACGGATCATCTCCACCAAGGAGGCAGGCCACCCCGAAACCCGCGAAGAGATCGAGGCCAAGGGTCGCACCGAAGGCATCGCGCTGGCCGGATGGCAGATCGGGCCTGAGATGTTCGCCGCGCTCGAAACCGCCGAACTGCCGCCACCCGAAACCGGCGTCATCGTGCTCGATCAGGAAACCATCGGTGGTCGCCCACTGTGGCTGCGCGCCGAGCCCGATTTCGACGCGGCGCAGGCGGACGCGCTCGCCGCGGTGATCGCGATCGCAATGCGAGACAGCGCATGAGGCGTCGCCTCCATCTTACCTTTTCGTGCGAGGGTTCAACGCTCGCCGCAACGCTCGACACGGCGCCTTTGACCACTGGGCTGCTGCTGGTCAGCGGCGGTAACGAAATACGATCCGGCGCATTTCGCGGCCAGGCAAGGCTCGCCCAGACGATCGCGAAGCGCGGTTTTCCGGTGTTCCGCTACGACCGGCGCGGGATCGGCGACAGCGAGGGCGAGAACCTCGGCTTCACGCAATCGGAGCCCGACATTCGTGCCGCGATCGAGGCATTCCGGGCCATCGCTCCGCAAGTGAACCGGGTCTTCGCGCTCGGCAATTGCGACGCGGCGAGCGCGCTGATGCTGGCAAGCGGCGCAGGGTGCGATGGGCTTGTGCTCAGCAACCCCTGGACGATCGAAGACGACGCCGACGACAGCCCGCCTCCGCAGGCGATCCGCGCGCGCTATGCTGAAAAATTGCGCAATCCGCGTGAGGTTGCCCGCCTTCTGCGCGGCGGCGTCGATATGCGAAAACTTGCAGGCGGCCTCGCCAAGGCGGCGCGCCCCGCGTCTTCGCCGGGCAATCTCGCGACCCGAATGCGCGCCGGGCTAGAACGTTTCGATGGGCCCGTGACGATCCTGCTCGCCAGCGCGGATCGCACCGCGCAGGCATTCCAGGGCGCATGGCCAGCGGACGACGCGCGGGTCGCGTGTTGCGAGGGTGCGAGCCATGCTTTCGCGGAGCCGCACGCAAAGGAATGGCTGGAAGAACGACTGGTCGAAGCCCTGCGCAGCTGAGGCCGCGCGCCTAGCGCACGAACAGGCTCGCGAGTTCGACATGTGTGGACCAGCGGAATTGCCCGACCGGGCGCAGCTCCGCGAGCCGGAAGCCCGCATCGGCCAGCCGCCGCGCATCGCGCGCCCAGCTTTGCGGATTGCAGCTGATATAGACCACGCGGCTGACAGAGCTCTGCGCAATCATGTCGATCTGATTGCGCGCACCCGCACGCGGGGGATCGAGCAGGATGTAATCGAATTTCGAGATTTCCTCCGCCGTCAGCGGATCGCGAAAAAGATCGCGATGCAGCGAATGAACCGGCTTGCCGTTGCTACGCGCCGCCGCCTGACACGCGAGATGCGCCGCCCTGTCGGCTTCCGCCGCCAGCACCTTGGCCGGTCCGGCAAGCGCGAAGGCAAAGGTGCCGAGCCCCGCGAACAGATCGGCGATCGTGCCCGCCCCGGCAGTCCATTCGCGCGCGGCGGACAACAAAGCCTCTTCGCCGTCCTGCGTCGGCTGAAGGAAAGCTCCGTGCGGGAAATCGACCGGCACACCGCCTAACGTCACCGTCGCCGGTTGCGGTTCCCACACCGGTTCCGCGCCGAAGCCCTCGTCGATGGAGAGCCGGGCCAGCCCATTCTCGCGCGCGAAATCGAGCAAGGCTTCGGTCTGGGCGAGCCCGTCGGGTGCGGTGCCCTTGATCTGTGCCGCCACACCCTGATCGACCAGCGTCAGCTGGATATCGGCAGCCAGCCTGCCCTGCCAATGCCCGAGAAGACGCCGCAAGGGATCGACCAGCGCGAACAGCGCAGGGTGTAATACATGGCATTCGGCCATGTCGACGATCCGGTGCGATCCGCACTCGCGAAAGCCGATCACCACCTTTGCGCCTGCGCGTTGCGCGTGAAGCGAGGCGCGGCGGCGGGTTTGCGGCGGCGAAAGATGCGGCAGCGCGAGCACGCCCGGCTCCAGCCCCTGCGATTGTGCAGCAAAGGCGACGCGCTCACCAACGAATTGCGCAAGCATCGCGTCGTCGGCGTGCTGCAATTCGCAGCCACCGCATTGCGGGAAATGGCGGCACGGCGGGTCGATATGGTGGGGACCGGGCGTGATCGTGCCATCTGCGTCGACTGTGTCGCCGGGGACGGCGCCGGCCACGTGCCGACCGCTCTCGGTCAGGCCGTCGCCCTTGGCGGCGATGCGGGTTACAGTATCGCTCATATCATGTCCGCCAGTGCTTGCTTGACCGCCTCGGCCAGCATTCCCGCAGTGAACCCGGGCCCGGCGACACGCGCCGCACGGGAGTGCAGATGCACCGCCTCGCAGGTCGCGCGCATCAGGTCACTATCCGCTGCAAGGCGCGCAGCAGCTATCCCGGCGAGAACATCGCCCGATCCTGCGACAGAAAGCCAGCGCGATCCGGGCGGGAAGAAGCGCAGCTGCCCGTCGCAGGCCAGTTGCGTGTCGGGGCCCTTGGCAAGCACCGCGCAGCCGGACTCGTGCGAAAGCCGCGCCGCGCGATCCCATTTGGTATCGCCATCGACCGAGAAGGTTTCGCACAGCGTCCCCAGTTCGCCCGCGTGCGGCGTCAGCAGGATGGGCGCGGTCCGGTCGGCGAGCATGTCCGGGCGCAACAGGTGCAGCGCATCGGCGTCCAGCACCAGCGGCTTGCCGCAATCGAGTGCCGCCGCCAGCCTCTCGCGCGCATCGTCGCCGCGACCGAGCCCGGGCCCGACGAGCACGCAACCGATCCGTTTGTCGGACAGTGCATCATCCAATGGCGAGTCGTCGCGTACAAGATCGGGCGGGTGGCCCGGATGGTCGTGCGCGCTCATCCATTTGACATATCCCGCGCCCGCCAGCGCGGCAGCGCGCGATGCCAGCAACCCGGCACCGGGCATCGCACCACCGACCACCGCGACCAGCCCGCGGGTATATTTGTAAGCGCCGAAATCGGGAGCGGCGATGCGCTCATGCTCCGACAGCATTATGCTCGCACCCCGATCGGGCACACCGATCTCGACCAGGCGCGGCGCACCGATCTTCGCGAGCGAACCTCCGCCGAAATGCGCGGGTTTCCAAGCACCGAAGGCCAAAGTCAGATCGAAGCTCGGCAAATCTTCCGGCCCCTCCCCACTGTCGGAGTCGATTCCGCTGGGCACATCGAGCGCCACCGAGCGCGTATGCGCATCATGGAGCGTACGGATAAGGGCGAGATGCTCGTCGGTCAGCGGGCGCGACAGGCCGATGCCGAACATCGCATCGACGAACACCGTTCCATGCTGGTTCTCGGCACGCTCCAACACCTCTTCATTGAACGTGTCTGCGGCGCGCCTGGCCAGATCGGTCTTCGGCGCAATCGGGGCGACGACTTTCACGGGCAGGCCACGGGCGCGCAGGGCGGCCGCCGCGACATATCCGTCGCCGCCATTATGCCCTGGCCCGCACAGCACGGTCACCGGCCCACCGGCAGCAAGCCGCGCGATCCAGTCGGCCGCGCCCTGCCCGGCCTGGCTCATCAGCGTCCATTCCTCGACTCTTGCATCGAACAGCGCCGCCTCGGCAGCGCGCATTTGTTCGACGGTCAGGATCTGGAGCGGCGCGAGCGCCCCGTCATTGAAAGGAGACGGGGAATCGGTAGCGATTTGCGGCGATGGCGATTTCGAGCGTGTCACCCTTGAGCGTTTGCGTCACCGCGTCCGCGCCTGCAACCGCTGCGAGGCCGGAACCGTCCGCCAATTGCTCGAACCGGCGGAAACCGCCGTCGGGATGGAACACGGTCAGCAGGCTCACGCCTTCGACTTCGACCCGCTCGACCGAACAGGTGCTGTCGAAGGTGGTCGATCCGGTGAGCGCGCAGGCGATTGTCGTGCTTTTCAGCGGCGGCAGACCCGAGCCGCCGGTTCCATCGGTGCCGGAAGGCGGGGTGAAGGTGCCCGGTGGATCGCCCGCATTGCCGCCCCCCGCGCCCGCGACAACGTCGCCTCCGCAAGTGACGAGCAATACGGCGATCCCGGCCACGCAGAGTGCAGCAGCAATTCGCATCCACATGACCTTCAAACGTCTCCTGCAACCCGGAGAGCGATGAGCTTTAGACGCAAAAGGTAATCATCAGGTTTCCGGCGTTGCGGAGAGCGCCGCCTGCACCTGCTGCGCGACCTGCGCGATCCGGTCGGCCCACACGGCCTGGTGGCTCTTGCGCGAGACCAGATCCTGCCGCAGCTCGATGGTCAGATAGGGGATGCCGTTGGCTTCGGCATGGCGGTCCATCGTCGCGTTGAGCTGCTTGCCCGAATAGGGCTGATTATCGCCGACGGTGAAACCCATGCCTTCGAACAGGTCTATCGCGATGCGCGCTGCGCGATCGTCCTGATTGTACAGCAGTCCCACATCCCACGGGCGTTGTTCGCCGGTGGACCCCATGACGGGCGTGAAGCTGTGAATCGCGAGGATCAGCGATGGCTGCGCCTCGGCCACCATCTGCGCGAAAGCTTCGTGATAGGGCCGATGATACGCCGCGATCCTCCGCTCGATATCGGCACCGATATTGCCGGGAATCGTATGTCCGTCGCTGCTGGTCACGACGAGGCCCATGTCGCCCTCGTTGCGGTGAAGGTCAATCACGAGGCGGCTGACATTGGCCAGATGCGCGGCGATCCCGTGCTGGCGGGCAAGCCGCACGGTCACGCCCGCCGTGCCGATATCGATCGCGATGTGCTGCTCCATCAGATCGGGCGCGATGCCCAGATCGATGCTGTCGGGTACGAAATTGCTCGCATGGTCGGCGACCGCGATAATGCCGCCGCGCTGGGGTGTGCCGATCCGGATGAAGGGGGAATGCCGTTCGCTCATGCGCCCTATCTAAGGGCGGTTGCCATCTGCCACCACCCCGGGTGCGACCGAGCGATCGCGCGCGCCGCAGAATCGCGGGCTTCGAGGCTGTGATACAGCGCGAAGCAGGTCGCGCCGGAGCCCGACATGCGCGCGAGTATCGGCGCCGTGGCGCGCAATTCGGCAAGCACATCGGCGATCACCGGGCAGATCGAGATGGCCGGCGCTTCGAGGTCGTTGCGGCCTTTGATGGCGATATCGGAGGCCGAACCATCTGGCAGCGGCCCGCGATCCTCCCCGTCCCACGCCTTGAAAACCGGCCCGGTGCTGAGCGCGACGCGCGGATTGACCAGCAGCACGGGCGTGCCCGCAAGATCGTTCTCCAGCGGCGCAAGCTCCTCCCCCACCCCGCGCCCGATCGCCATTTCGGAGCGGACGCAGGCGGGCACATCCGCGCCGAGTTCCAGCGCGCGCGCCTGCCAGTCGTCTGGCAGGCCGTGCGTTTTCTCGACCAGCCGGAACGCCGCGCCAGCATCCGCCGAGCCCCCGCCCAGCCCCGCCGCGACGGGCAGGTTCTTTTCGAGAGTGATGGAGAGGCCGTCCGGATGCGGCAGAGCGGCCAAGGCGCGCGCGACGAGGTTGTCGCCGGGGTCGCCCACGTTGCTCGCAAACTCGCCCAGCACGCGCACATCGTCGCGCTCGGCACTTTGCGCGCTCAAAACATCGCCATGCTCGCAGAAGGCGAACAGCGTCTCCAGCTCATGATACCCGTCCTCGCGCCGTGCACGGACATGCAGCGCAAGGTTGAGCTTAGCGTAAGCGGTTTCGCGGACGTGCGTCACTGCGGCGAAGTTACGTCTCGCGAGTTCGACAGCATGATTTCGACCCTGCGATTTTGCGGTTCGGGCCGCGAAGAGCGAACCGGGATCCTTGGCTTCGATGATCCGAATGATTGCATTTCAATGTCGTCGTCTGGGATTCCGTGTGCCACCAGGTACGCGCGAACCGTGCGTGCCCTTTTCATCGCGACAGAAGCATTCTCAAACCCGTCAGAGTGACCTGCGATGAATGTCAGCCCATAGCCGCAATTGGCTGCAGATTCCGAAACGTTATCAAGGACGTCCTGTCCGCTTTTATCGACATAAGCCTCGCCCTCATCAAAAAATATGATGTACGGCCCTGCATTGCACGAGATCGCATGAGCGCCTGAAATAGGCCCTGTCGACAATGCGATTGCGCTTACCAAAAGGGCAATCGGTGTCCTCTTTACCATCACATGCTCACTATCACATATTCGGATAGTTCGGCCCGCCACCGCCTTCCGGCACGGTCCAGATGATGTTCTGGTTCGGGTCCTTGATGTCGCAGGTTTTGCAGTGGACGCAGTTCTGGCCGTTGATGACGTAGGTCATCTCGCCCGTATCCTCGTCCTCGACCCATTCGTAGACGCCTGCGGGGCAGTAGCGTTGCGAGAGGCCGGCGTAGACGCCCAGCTCGCTTTCCTTCTGCAGTTCCATGTCCTTCACCTTCAGGTGCGTGGGCTGGTCCTCCGCGTGGTTGGTGAAGCTGTAGGCGACGCTGGTCAGGCGGTCGAAGCTGATCACGCCGTCGGGCTTAGGATAGATGATCGGGTCGAACAGGTCGGCGCGCTTGGTGTGCGTGTAGTCAGGCGTGTGCTTCAGCGTGAAGGGCAACCCGATCTTGAGCGTGCGCATCCACATGTCGATGCCCGCCAGCACGGTGCCGAAATCGCCGCCCAGCTTCGCGATCGCGGGCTGCGCGTTCTTCACCTTCTTGAGCTCGGTCGCGATCCAGCTTTCGCGCAGGTTCTCTTCGTAATCGTCGAGCTGGGTGTGCTCCTTGCCCGCTGCAATCGCCGACGCCACGCTTTCCGCGGCCAGCATACCGCTCTTCATCGCGGTGTGGCTGCCCTTGATCCGGGGCACGTTGACGAAGCCTGCCGAGCAACCGATCAGCGCGCCGCCAGGGAACGCCAGCTGCGGCACGCTCTGCCAGCCGCCTTCGTTGATCACGCGCGCGCCATAGGCCACGCGCTTCCCGCCCTCGATAATGTCGAGAATATCGGGATGGTGCTTCCAGCGCTGGAATTCGTGATAGGGCGACAGGTACGGGTTGGCGTAGTCGAGCGCGGTCACGAAGCCGAGCGCGACCTGGTTGTCGCCGATGTGGTAGAGGAAGCCGCCGCCCCAGCTGTCGTTATCGAGCGGCCACCCTTGCGTGTGGATCACCCGGCCCGGCACGTGCTTCTTGGGGTCGATTTCCCACAATTCCTTGATGCCCAGGCCATAGGTCTGTGGCTGGCAGTCCTTCTCCAGATCGAACTTCGCCTTGAGCTGCTTGGTCAGGCTGCCGCGCGCGCCCTCTGCGAAAAGGGTGTACTTGGCGTGGATTTCCATCCCCGGCTGGAAATCGGGCTTTTGCGAACCATCCGCCGCGATGCCCATGTCCTGCGTGATCACGCCCGCGACCGACCCGTCGTCGCCGTAGATCACTTCGGCGGCGGGGAAGCCGGGGAACACCATGACGCCGAGCCCTTCGGCCTGCTCGCCCAGCCAGCGGGTCAGGTTGGCGAGGCTGCCGGTGTAGTTGCCCTTGTTGCTCATCAGCGGGGGCATGAAAGCGTGCGGCATGGGGAACTTGCCGTTCTTGCGCAGCACCCAGTGCCAGTTGTCGGTCACCGGGACTTCGCCAATCGGGCAGTCCATGTCCTTCCAGTCGGGGAACAGCTCGTTCAGCGCCTTGGGATCGTGGACGACGCCCGAAAGGATGTGCGCCCCGATCTCGGATCCCTTTTCGAGGACGACGACCTCAAGCTCTTCATTGATCTGCTTGAGACGGATGGCTGCGGAGAGCCCGGCGGGGCCGGCGCCGACAATCAGCACGTCGCAGGGCATGGATTCGCGTTCGATCATATCTTCCTCGCAGCTCTTTTCGGGCCGAAATTACGTTGGTTACGGCTTGATTGCCCGCGCGCCACAGGTCAAGACCTAGCGCGCAATGGTCGACCATACTTCCCACGCCCAAGAGATGCGCGACGCCTTCGTCGCGAGCATGGAGTGGTGGGAAGTCGCCGGGGTCGGCGAACACGTGGAAGACGCGCCGGGCGCGTGGCTGCGCAGCCGCGATGCCAAGCCCGAAGAGGCCGCCGTCGTAGCGGAAAAGCCCGCAGCGCAAGCACCGCCCCAGCCGCCTAAACGCAATGCGGTTTCGCGGTTCATCGCGGCGGACGATGCGGGCAACTACCCCGGCGATCCTGGCTCGTGGCCCGATGACCTCGAAGCGTTCCAAAAATGGTGGATGGAAAGCGATGCGGTCGATCCGCCCGGTTCCTACCCCCGCGTCGCTCCGCTGGGTTCGGTGGCGGCGAAGGCCATGATCGTGCTCGACCAGCCCGAGGGCGAAGCCCTGCTGGCAGGCCCCGCCAGCACGCTTGCAGCCAACATGCTGCGCGCGATGGGTTTCGCGGAGGACCAACGCTATCTGGCCAGCATCCTGCCGCGCCATGCCCTGCGGCCCGACTGGGAGGCCCTCGGCACGGCAGGCTATGGCAAACTGCTGCTCCACCATATCGCGCTTGCTCGGCCGGAGCGTGTAATTGCATGCGGCGAACGCGTCTGGTCGCTGCTGGCGCACGAGACGGCGCAGGAGCCGCGCGCGTTAACCACTATCCCACTAGATTCCGCTAACATTCCGGTCTTCGCGATACCGGACCTGCCCACCATGCGGCGCAGTCCCCGGGCCCGCGCACAGACATGGAACCGATGGCTCGACTGGAGCGACAGCCCCCGATGAAACGACTCCTCCTGCCCCTCGCCGCGACGCTGACCGCTCTGGCCGGCGGCAGCCCCGTGATGGCCCAGCAAACCGCAGCGGACTATTTCCGCGAGCGTGCTGCCAATCCCAACTTGCCCGCAGTCCTCTCCAGCGGCGATCGTGCGTTTTACGCCAAGGTGTTCGACGCGCTCGACGCAGGCGACTGGAGCACGGTCGACAGCCTGCTGGCGCAGCGGCCCGACGAACCGCTCAAGCTGGTGGCGCAGGCCGAATATTACCTCGACGCAAACAGTCCCCGCATCGAACTTCCTGCGCTGCAGGCGTGGCTCGCCAAGGGCAGCCGCCTGCCGCAAGCGCAGCAGATCACCGATCTCGCGTCCAAGCGCGGGCTGATGAGCGCGCCCTACCTGCCACCCGAACAGAGCTTCCTGCCGCAGGGCTATGCCAGCAAGCGCATCCTGCCGCGCGATACCGACGACGGCACGATGCCGGGCGACATCAAGGTGGCGATCCTCGACAAGATCAGCAACGACGACCCCGACGGCGCGCGCCTGCTGCTCGACGGGGTGGATGCCGGGCTCAGCAGCGAAGCGCGGGCCGAATGGCGCCGCCGCGTCGCGTGGAGCTATTACATCGAGAACAACGACGCCGCCGCGCTCGCGATGGCGCGCACGGTGCGCGATGGCAGCGGGCCGTGGGTGCCCGAAGGCGACTGGGTAGTCGGCATCTCCGCCTGGCGGATGGGCGACTGCGCAACCGCCGCCGACGGTTTCGACCGCGCCGCCGCCACCGCGATCAATCCCGAGCTTTCGGCGGCCGCATACTACTGGGCCAGCCGATCCTATGTGCGCTGCCGCGAGCCCGAGAAGGCGGCGGAAAAGCTGCGCGGCGCGGCGATGATGGACGAGACGCTGTATGGCATGCTCGCCCGCGAACAGCTGGGCGAGGCCATGCCGCGCGCGGGCCAGACGCCCGATCTCGACGCGCGCGACTGGCAACAGCTGAGCGGAGAAGAGAACGTGCGCGTTGCGGTCGCGCTGGCAGAGCTGGGCCGCGACGATCTGGCCGACGAAGTGCTGCGGCACCAGGCGCGGATCGGCGACCCTTCGGAATTCACCGCGCTTTCCCGGCTAGCGCGCGAGCTTGGCCTGCCCTCCACCCAGCTGTGGATGGCGCACAACGCGCCGCGTGGCGGCACGCCCGATCCGGCGCTGCGCTTCCCGGTCGCCCGCTGGGCCCCGGTCAATGGCTGGCAGGTCGACCCGGCGCTCGCCTTCGCGCACACTCTGCAGGAATCGAACTTCCGCGCCAAGGTGGTCAGCCCGGCAGGTGCGCGCGGCCTCATGCAGATCATGCCCGCCGCCGCGCAGGACCATGCGCGCGCGATCGGTGTCAGCGGCAATGCGCGCGATCTGTCGCACCCCGACATCAACCTCGCCTTCGGTCAGCGGCACCTGCAGATGCTGCGCGATCATCCCGCGACGCAGGGCAAGCTGCCCAAGATCATGGCGGCCTATAACGCCGGCCTGACCCCGGTGGGCCGCTGGAACACCGAGGTCCGCGACCAGGACGACCCGCTGCTCTACATGGAATCGATCCCCTATTGGGAAACGCGCGGCTATGTCGCGATCGTCACGCGCAACTACTGGATGTACGAGCGGCAGGCCGCGGCGCCCTCGCCCAGCAGGCAGGCGCTGGCGATGAACCGCTGGCCCGCCTTCCCCGAAGCGAAGCCTTCCAACCCGCGCTTCACGAGCCGGTAAGGGGCCACTGATGGCGATCGACGAAAGCCGCCCGTTCCAGCCGATCGGCATCGCCATCGTCACCGTGTCCGACACGCGCGACGCGAGCACCGACACCTCGGGCGACCTGCTCGAGGCGCGCGTGCGCGAGGCGGGGCACGATCTGGTCGAGCGCACGATCTGCCCCGACGATGCTGGCGAGATCTACGACGTGCTGCGCCGCTGGATCGCGAGCAAGGATGTCGACGCGATCATCACCACCGGCGGCACCGGCCTGACCGGCCGCGACGTCACGCCCGAGGCGCTCGACCGGGTGAAGGACAAAGACATCCCCGGTTTCGGCGAGCTGTTCCGCTGGATCAGCTACGAAAGCATCGGCACCTCCACCGTCCAGAGCCGCGCCTGCGCGGTGCTGGCGGGCGACACCTTCGTCTTCGCACTGCCCGGATCGAATGGCGCGGTGAAGGACGGGTGGGACAAGATCCTGAAGGACCAGCTCGATATCCGCCATCGTCCCTGCAACTTCGTCGAGCTGATGCCCCGCCTGCTCGAACGGTAACGCTGGAACGATAGAGACGCGGGGCCGCTCTTCCAGCAAGCCCCATGCCCGACATCCAGTCCCTCCCCCTGCCCTGGCTGGGCGCGCTGTTCATCGCGAGCGCGCTGCTGATCGCCTATTTCGGCAGCAAGATGGCTGCCATCGCGGATGTGCTGGCCGACCGCACGGGCCTCGGCGAAGCGCTGATCGGCGCGGTCCTGCTGGGCGCGGGGACAAGCATTTCGGGCATCGTCACCTCGATCACCACCGCCGCCAGCGGCGCGCCCGAGCTTGCGGTGTCCAACGCCATGGGCGGGATCGCCGCGCAGACCATGTTCCTCGCGCTGGCCGACATCTTCTACCGCAAGGTCAACCTCGAGCACGCGGGCGCGAGCACGGTGAACCTTGGGCAGGCGACCGTGCTCATCATCCTCTCGGTCATGCCGATCATGGCCTACGCCGCGCCGCAGGTCGCGTTTTTCGGCGTCCACCCGGTCAGCCCGATCATGGTCGCGGTCTATCTGATCGGCCTGCACAACGCGCATTCGATCCGGCAGGAGCCGATGTGGCAGCCCAAGGAAACGCCGGGCCTGCGCGTCGAGGCCGAGGATATCGAGAACGACCCGCGCTCCACCCCCCTGCTCGCGAGCCTGTTCGCCGGTCTGGTGCTGATCGTAGGGGCATGCGGCTACCTCGTCGGCGAGACCGGCCTTGCGCTGAGCGCGACGCTGGGCATCTCGCAAGGCGTGGTCGGCGCGCTCGGCACCGCGATCGTCACCTCGCTACCCGAACTAGTGACCACCATCGCAGCCGTGCGGCGCGGCGCACTGCAACTCGCGATCGGCGGGATCATCGGCGGCAACATGTTCGATGCGCTGTTCGTCTCCGCCAGCGACGTCGCCTATCGCCACGGCTCGATCTACCACGCGATCGGAGAGCGGTCGCTGTTCTGGATGGCGCTGGTGTGCCTGATGACCGCCGTCCTGCTGCTGGGCCTGCTGCGGCGAGAGAAGCAGGGGCCGGGTGGGATCGGCTGGGAGTCGGTCCTCTTGCTGTCGCTATGGCTGGGCGCCGCGGTGCTGCAGGTGTCGCTGGGCTGATTGGGTCACGAAGGCGGGGGTTTGTGAGTGTTTTCCGAAAGTCTGGTTCCGGGTTCGCTATTCCCAAAAGCTGCCAGTCCGAAAACGACCCCATTGCGGACATTGGAGAAGGAAGGCATTCCTCGGATATGAGATGGGGTTTGTTCGCGATAAGCTGCTCTCTTCTAGCAGTTCCAATGCTGGCCTTCCCTTCCCCCTCATCTCCGGCTGCAATCGGCCTTTTCAGCCTTGGCCTCCTACTCCTGATGGATTGGTCGTACGAGCAATCTTTGGGTTACGCTGCATGGGGCATGGAAACTCGAAAGGATGAGATCGTGGAGGATTTCTACGATTTCGAGAATGCCAAGTGGCGCTACGTTCTCGCTTTCCTAGTTTCTGGCGCATTGGCGGCTTCGTTTGCGTTCACTTCTTCCGAAAAGATACAGGCCACGTTTCTTATCGGAGGGTTTGCGCTCTACGGGGCGGCGAGCTTTGCTGGCGCCTTAAGGTCTCGCCGGCGCGTTGTTCGGGGTAAGTGAGATGTCCGCTTCCCACCCCATTTGAGACGTCGAACTAAACGACGCGAAAGTCTCAGAGCTGCCGCGTGCCCCGGTGATCGCAAACGCCCTCAAAAATCGGGATCGACTCCCACCAATGTTCCCTCTATGTTCCGCTCCATGGAACATATCAAAGGCAGAGGAGCACAGAGCGGCGACGTATCCGCCCGCTTCGACCTGCCCGCGCGCGAGGCGGATGGCGACTGGCGTGACGAGCGCGAGGCGATCGACGGCCCTGCCCCCAAGCTGTGCACCGAAGTTACCGAGGAAGCCCCGCGTTCGATTCTCAATTTCAACCAGTCGCCCGACATTCCGTTCGACCGTTCGATCAACGCCTACCGGGGCTGCGAGCATGGCTGCATCTACTGCTTCGCGCGGCCCACCCATGCTTACCTCGATCTGTCGCCGGGGCTCGATTTCGAAACGAAGCTGTTCGCGAAGCCCAACGCTGCGGAGCTGCTCCGCGCGACTTTGGCCAAGCGGGGCTACCAACCGCGCCCGATTGCGATGGGGACCAATACCGATCCCTACCAGCCGATCGAAAGCCGCTACCGGATCACGCGCCAGATACTCGAGGTGTGTCTCGACGCGCGCCATCCGGTCACCATCACCACCAAATCCGATCGGGTGCTGGCCGATCTCGACCTGATCGGGGAGCTGGCGAAGCGAAACCTGATTGCGGTGGCGATCTCGGTCACCTCGCTCGATCCGCACCTGTCGCGCCTGGTCGAGCCGCGCGCGCCCTCGCCCGCCAAGCGGCTGGCCGCGCTGGGCAAGCTGGTGGAGGCGGGCGTGCCCGCGCACTGCTCAATCGCGCCAGTCATTCCCGCGATCACCGACGATGCGATGGAAGGGATCGTCGCGCGCGCGGCCGAACTGGGCGTCACATCGGCGGGATGGATCGTGCTGCGCCTGCCGCACGAGGTCGCGCCGCTGTTCCGCGAATGGCTCGACACGCATTTCCCCGATCGCAAGGACAAGGTGATGGGAATCGTCCGCTCGATCAGGGACGGCAAGGATAACGACCCGAGCTTCTTCAGCCGGATGAAGCCCACCGGGGTGTGGGCGGACCTGTTCCGTGCGCGCTTCGATCTTGCGAAGAAGCGCGCAGGCCTCGGCAGGCCAGTCTTCGAACTCGACAGCAGCCGGTTCAGGCCGCCCATGACGGACGGTCAGCTGAGGCTGCTTTAGCCATCTTGCCTTTGGGTCTGCCACCACTAGGCTGGAGCAAGTCGGGATCGACGCCAGTCGGGGGAATTTTCGAGAATGAGAAATGTGCTTCTTGTCGCTGCAATGGCGCTTGGCATGGGAACCGTGGCCAATGCGCAGAGCTTCGACGCCAACCGCCAGCTCGACCGTTTTACCCGCAGCGCCTTCCTCGCAACGCTGGACCAGCTCGGTGCCACGCACGAGGAGAGCGAGGACGCCCCCAATATCTCCATCGAGTTTGCGAACGGCCTGATCGCCGATGGGCTGCTGATGGCCTGCAAGGATCAGGACACCTCGACCGACTGCCTGGGCACATCGATGCTCGCGACCTTCAGCAGACCCGATGGCGCATCCGATGCGGACATCTTCGCGGCGGTGAACAAGTACAATTATCTCAAGAACTTCGGGCGCGCCTACGTGGCGCCCGACGGCGAAATCTCGCTGCGCATGTACATCATCGCGGACGGCAAGATCACGATGGAAAACTATCGCCGGCAGATCCAGCTCTGGGCAGGTTCGGTAGAGGACTTCTCCGGCTATCTGTACGACTGAGGCGGCGCGCGGGCGCTGCCGGAAGTCGACCTGCAGGTTTGCAATCCGCTGTCCTACTCGACCGGTCGCGGGTAGTGTCACGCCCGCTCTTTCCCATGGTCGATCGGCTCGCAACAATGCGCCACAAGGGGCACAGGTTTTTCGCCCCTGGACACTGTGTCAGGTGTGTCAGCGGCGCGGCCCCGCCACGGTAATCAGCCGAAGGTGCTGCCGCCCTCTCCCGGCGCGAATCGGACGAGTCGGCTATCGAGCAGGGCAGCGGTGCGATTGACCACAGCCTGCTGGTAGGCCGGGTCCTTGATCATCTCGAAGAACGCACCGCTGTTGGGGTAGGACGCCACGAAGCCATCGTGCCAGCGCCTGTCGCTGGGGCCGGTCACCATCGTCTCGAACGTGCCGCGCCACACGATGCTGCCGCCGACGCGGGTGAAGATCGGCCCGCTGGTCTTTCCGTATTCCTCGTAAGCGCGCCGCCCGCTCCAGCCCTTCCCCGCATGCTCGTGCCCCTCTGGATAGGTGGCTTCGTCGCGGTAGAGCAGCAGGTTGAGCATGTGGATCGGGCGGTCGCGCGGGAGCGCCTTGAACGCCTCGAAGTTCTCGCGGCTGGGATCGATGAAAGTGGTCAAAGGGTCACTCCTTGGGCGAAACGACGCGGCCGGCGATGCCCCACGCGGGCCGGGCGACGACCAGCACACAGCCCACGCCGATCAGCGTCATCGCCTGCGGTGAAAGGAAGTCGGGCCCGCGCGCGGCGAGCAGGGCCATCGTCATCACCAGAAACGCGATCATCGCCAGGCCGAGGCCGATCAGGATCGCCAGGATCGCACGGGGGGTCATGCCGCCACCTCAGTCCTTTCCGAACATGCGCCCGAAGATGCCGCGCTTGCGTTGGCCTTCGACTGGGGCGTCTTCGTCCTCCGCCGGATCGCCGCCCGCCATAGCCGGTTCGGGCGGTGCCTCGGCCTCGCGCAGCTCGGGAAGCTGGTAGTCGCTGAAACGATTGCGCAGGTCCTTCTTGCTGATCTTGCCCGTCGCGGTGTGGGGAATGTCGTCGACGAATTCGACCGCATCGGGCAGCCACCACTTGGCGACATGATCCTTCAGGTACTCGATCACCTCGTCGGCGGTGACCGACTGGCCTTCCTTGCGAATGCAGAACAGCACCGGGCGCTCGTCCCACTTGGGGTGCGGCATGCCGATCGCGGCAGCCTCGGCAATGGCGGGGTGGCCCGCCGCCGCGTTCTCCAGCTCGACCGAGCTGATCCATTCGCCGCCCGACTTGATGACGTCCTTTGTGCGGTCGGTGATCTGCATCGTGCCGTCGGGGTGCAGGATCGCGACGTCGCCGGTGTCGAACCAGCCGTCGGGCGTCAGCGCGTCTTCGTCCGCCTTGAAGTAGCGGCGGATAACCCACGGCCCGCGAATTTGCAGCGCGCCCGAAGTCTCGCCGTCGCGCGGCAGCGTCTTGGTCGGGTCATCGAGATCGACCGTGCGCAGTTCGACGCCGAAGATCGGGCGACCCTGCATGGCCGCCTTGTCGACCTTCTGGTCGAGCGTGAGCTGGTCCCAGTCCCAGGTCGGCCCGCCGAGCGTACCAATGGGCGAGGTTTCGGTCATGCCCCAGGCGTGCTGGACGCGAATCCCCGCCTCCATCAGCCGGCGGATCATGAACTTGGGAGCGGCCGAGCCGCCGATCGTGGCGGCGCGCAGCTTGGGCAGCGGCCGGTCGTTCGCATCGCAGTGCTGGAAGGTCGCGAGCCACACAGTCGGCACGCCCGCGCTGTCGGTCACGCCCTCGCGGTCCATCAGGTCGCACAGCACCGCAGGCTCGTTGATCGCAGAGAAGACGAACTTGATCCCCGCCATACCGCCCGCAAAGGGCAGCCCCCAGCTCGCCGCGTGGAACATCGGCACCACCGGCAGCATCACGGAGGAAGCATCGAAGTTGAAGGCAGGCGGCTGGATCGCGGCGAGCGCGTGCAGCACGGTGGAGCGGTGTTCGTAGAGCACGCCCTTCGGGTTGCCCGTCGTCCCGCTGGTGTAGCACAGCATGCATGGGTCGCGCTCGTCGATCTTGGCCCACTGGTAATCGCCGTCCTGCGCGCCGATCCAGTCCTCGAAGGCCATCGCGTCGGAGCCTTCGGGTGGATCGTAGCAGATGTAGTGCTCGATGCTGGTCCAGCGGTCCTTCATCTTGTCGACGATCGGCTGGAATGCGGCGTCGTAGATCAGCACGCGGTCTTCGGCGTGGTTGGCGATGTATTCGAGCTGGTCTTCGAACAGGCGCGGGTTGATCGTGTGCAGCACCCCGCCCATCCCGGCGACCCCGTACCAGCTGACCAGATGGCGCGAGTGGTTCATCGCAAGGCTAGCCACGCGGTCGCCCTTCTGGATGCCGAGCGCTTCGAGCGCCTGCGCCATCTTCAGCGCGTCGCGGCGGATGCCGGCCCAGTCGGTACGCGTTTCGCTTCCATCGGCCCAGTGGGTCACGATCTCGCGGGTGGAAGCCTCGCGTGCGGCATGGTCGATCACATGGGTGACCAGCAGGTCCCAGTCTTGCATCGCTCCGAGCATCGTCTCTCCCTTCGTGGCATATTTTGGGGGAGGATGCGCAGGTTGGCCCGCCACCGCAAGCCCGGAAGAACGAAAAATCAGGCTGCGCGGTGCAGTTTCGGCCCGGTCTTCGGAACCAGCGTAATGTTCGCGATCCCCTCGATCTTGCCAAGCGTGTCGGCAAGCTTGCCGTCTACCTTGAAATCGTTGCCCAGCCTCAGGACCGGCCGCTGCTCGCTACCGAGATCGAGCGCGATCTGCACTTCGCCATATCCCGGGGGGCCGGGCTGCAACGCCAGGGACAGTTCTTGCAGCGCGGTTTCGCTCGCCACATCCAGCGTCAGCAACATCCGCTGACCACCGGCCACCTGCGCCAGCGGTTTCGCCCCGCGAATGGTGATGCGCGGAGGCTCGTCGGGAGACGGACTGTCCAGCTCGACCGTCAGCAGCACGCACGTGCTGTCTTCGGCCCATTTGGTGAATTGCGCGACGAGACTTTCCTCGAAACAGGCGGCGCTGAACTGGCCCGAACTGTCGGAGAAGTCGGCCCGGATGAAGTCCTTGCCACGACGAGTCTGGCCGCGCTTGGCCCCTTCGACCATGGCAGCGATCAGCGCCTTGCCACGCGATTCTCCGGCGGGTCCCCCTCCCGCCATCAGCGACGCATAGCTGCGCGCGCCATTGGCGCTCGCCACGTCGCGGAACTGCTCGATCGGGTGCGCGGAGAAGTAGAAGCCGAAAGTCTCGCGCTCTTTCGCCATGCGCTCGGCCCGCGGCCAGTCCTCGGCCTCTTTCAGGCGGATGTGGTCGTTCGCGCTCTCCTCGCCACCGAACAGGCCTTCCTGGCCGCTGGATCGTTCACGGATCGCAGCGTCGGCGACCGCCAGCAGCAGGTCGACATTGGCGGCGAGCAGACCCCGCTTTGGTTCCAGATGATCGAAGGCCCCGGCGGCGATCAGCGCCTCAAGCTGGCGCGAATTCATCGCCCCCTTGGGAACGCGCGAAAAGAAATCGTCGAGGCTTTCGAACCAGCCATGCGCCTCACGCTCGGCCACGATCGCGTCCATCGCCTTTTCACCGACATTGCGGAGCCCGGCGAGGCCGTAACGCACGGCATAGCCTTCATCGGTCCGCTCGACAGTAAACTCCGCTTCGGAGCGGTTGAGATCGGGCGGCGCGACCTCGATCCCGTTGCGCCGCGCATCGTCGACGAACACAGCCAGCTTTTCCGACTGGTCCATGTCGAAGCACATCGCGGCAGCGTAGAATTCCTCGGGATAATGCGCCTTGAGCCATGCGGTCTGGTAGGCGAGCAGCGCGTAGGCGGCGGCGTGTGACTTGTTGAAGCCGTAGCCGGCGAATTTGTCGATCAAGTCGAACAGTGCGGAGGCTTCATTGGCCTCGATGTCGGAGACCTTCTTGCAGCCATCGATGAACCGCTGGCGCTGCTTGTCCATCTCCGCCTGGTTCTTCTTGCCCATCGCGCGGCGCAGAAGGTCCGCGTCTCCAAGCGAATACCCGGCGAGGATTTGCGCCGCTTGCATCACCTGTTCCTGATAGACAAAGATCCCGTAGGTCTCGCCCAGAATGCCTTCGAGCTTCGCGTGCGGGTACTCGATCGGTTCGACCCCGGCCTTGCGCTTCCCGAACAGCGGGATGTTATCCATCGGGCCCGGTCGGTAGAGCGAGACCAGCGCGATGATATCCTCGAACTTGGTCGGCTTCACCGCAGTCAGCGTGCGGCGCATGCCCTCGGACTCCAGCTGGAACACGCCCACCGTGTCGCCCCGCTGCATCAGGTCATAAACGGCCGTGTCGTCCCACGAGATCGAGCCCAGATCGCACTCGATCCCGCGCTTCACCAGCAGGTCGACCGCCTTTTGCAGAACCGAGAGCGTCTTCAGGCCGAGGAAGTCGAACTTCACCAGCCCCGCCCCTTCGACCACCTTCATGTCGAACTGCGTCACCGGCATATCGGATCGCGGATCGCGATAGAGCGGCACCAGCTCCGCCAGCGGGCGGTCGCCGATCACCACGCCCGCGGCGTGGGTGGAGGAGTTGCGCGGCAGTCCTTCGAGCTGCATCGCCAGATCGACCAGCGTGCGCACTTCGTTGTCGTTGTCGTACTCGCCCTTGAACTCCGCGGCGCCATTGAGTGCGCGCGGCAGGCTCCACGGGTCGGTCGGATGGTTGGGCACCATCTTGCACAGCCGGTCGACCTGGCCATAGCTCATGTCGAGAATACGCCCGCAATCGCGCAGCACGGCGCGCGCCTTCATCTTTCCGAAGGTGATGATCTGCGCGACCTTGTCGGTGCCGTATTTGCGCTGAACATAGCGGATCACCTCGCCACGCCGCGTTTCGCAGAAGTCGATATCGAAGTCGGGCATCGACACGCGTTCCGGGTTGAGGAAGCGTTCGAACAGCAGGCCCAGCCGGATCGGATCGAGATCGGTAATCGTCAGCGACCATGCGACCAGACTGCCCGCACCCGAGCCACGCCCCGGCCCAACGGGAATCCCCTGCTCCTTCGCCCACTTGATGAAGTCGGCAACGATCAGGAAGTAGCCGGGGAAGCCCATGTTGTGGATGATCCCGACTTCGTAATCGAGCCGGTCGTAATAAGTCTGCCGCGCCTCGTCGGACAGGTCTTCGTAAGCCGAAAGCCGCGCGTCGAGGCCCTTGCGCGCGTCCTCTGCCAGCATGCGCGCTTCCCCCTCCAGATCGCCTGCAAGGCTGGGCAGGATCGGGGCACGCTCCAGTGGAGCGAAGGCGCAGCGACGCGCGATGGTGAGCGTGTTGGCCAGCGCTTCGGGCAGGTCGCCGAACAGCTCCTGCATCATCGGGGCGGACTTTACGAAGGCGGGCTGTGCGCTGCGCGGGCGGTCTTCTTCCCACAGCTTGCGGCTGTTCGCGATGCACAGCATCGCATCGTGCGCCTTGTGAAAATGCGGCTCGGCAAAATTGGCGGGGTTGGTCGCGACCAACGGCAGGTCGCGGGCATAGGCGAGATCGATCAGCGCCTCTTCGGCGGCCTGTTCGGTCGGATCACCCCGTCGGGCCAGCTCGATATAGAGCCGGTCGGGAAACAATGCTTCGAGCCGGTCGAGATAGCGTTCGGCATGGCTCGCCTGCTCTTCGGCGAGCAGCCGCGTGACGGCGCCCTCGCTTGCCCCGGTCAGCGCGATCAGGCCTTCGGTCTGTCCGTCGAGCGCATCGAGGGAGACGTGCGGAACGAGCTCCAGCGGGCGATCGAGGTGCGCCGAACTCACCAATTTGCACAGGTTGAGCCACCCGGCCTCGTCCTGCACGTAGAGCGGCAGATGATCGATTTCCTCGCTACCGGGCCGCGCCACGCCAAGCAGCGCGCCGACGATAGGCTGCACGCCGTTCTCAAGGCAGGCATTGGCGAAGGGCACGCTGCCGTAGAGGCCGTTTCGATCGCACATCGCGATGGCGGGAAAACCCCGCTCGGTCGCCAATTTGGCGATTGCTTTGGGCTCGATAGCCCCCTCGAGCATCGAATAGGCGGAGAGCACACGGAGAGGAACGAAGGGGGCGAAAGCCATTGCATCAAGCTAGCGCACAGGCTCGCTCATTCAAGCGATGGCGAACCGCTCAGCGGGGATAAGCGGTGGATGGATTCATGCTGCGGGCGGAACGCCTTCGTTGTCCTGGGCCGCCGCGATCTTCCGACGCGTCTCGCGAACTTGCGACCACGCGCCGTAGGCGATCAGCGCCGCGAGGAAGATCCACACCCACAGCGGGATATCCTGTCCGAAAATCGCGAGATAGAGATAGGCCGACACGAAAAAGAACCCCGCCAGCATCGTTGGCACGACGGTCGAACGCCCCGCCCTCGCCCGCTTCACCAGCCAGGCGATCGACGCGAGGAAAAACGGGATCGCACCAATATAAATCCCTGCAAAAATGTAGGGATTTACGTTGTACTGGGCTCCCAACGCGAGAATCCATTCGTTGATCGATTCCAGCATAGGGGCCCCCGGTCGCGCTGTGATGGGACGAGACTACACGCGCCCGTCCATCACGTCAGCCGGGATAATCGGATGCGGAGGCGAGCGCTTCGATTTCACCGACATCGTACATGCGGTCGCCCAGCTTCTGGATTACGTGATGGCTCCGCTCTCCGGGCGTCATCGCCATCATGAGCTTGACCATTTCGGCGAAGGTGCCGTGGTAGAGGCCCTTGGCACCGTCGAGCACACCTTGTCCGTCATCCTTGCGATGAATTTCCGCCCGGTCATCCCATGCAATCCCGCTCTGCGCAGGCTCTGCATTGTAGGTGGTGGGATGGTCGCTCATATTCTTGCCTCCTGGTTTTTGACATCAACGCAGCAGGCACGCGGCGGGTCCGGAGGAATTGCGCCCTATTCGAGTAAACCCTCGTGCAGGCGGACCACGCGGTCCATCTTCGCTGCCAGTCGCTCGTTATGTGTCGCGACCAGCGCGGCGCTTCCCTGTCCGCGAACCAGATCGAGAAACTGTTCGAGCACTTTTTCCGATGTCGCCTCATCCAGATTGCCGGTTGGCTCGTCTGCCAGCACAAGCTTCGGCTTGTTCGCGAGCGCACGGGCGACAGCGACACGCTGCTGCTCGCCGCCCGAAAGCTGACTTGGCCGGTGCTCCAGCCTTTTGCCGAGCCCCAGCGCGATGAGCAGTTCCTTTGCACGCTCTTCGGCCGCTTCGCGGGAGGTTCCGCCGACGAGCTGCGGCAGGACGACGTTTTCGATCGCGTTGAAATCGGGCAGCAAGTGGTGGAACTGGTATACGAAGCCAAGATGGTCGCGGCGCAATGTCGTGCGCTGCTTGCTGTCGGACTTTTCCGCCGCCTGCCCCGCGATCACGATCGTACCGCCGAAGCCGCCTTCCAGCAGGCCAACCGCCTGAAGCATGGTCGACTTGCCCGAGCCCGAGGGGCCGAGCAGCGCGACGATTTCGCCGGGCATGACCTTCAGGTCCACGCCGCGAAGCACATCAATGCGCACCCCGCCCTGCTCGAAACTGCGGGTTACGCTGCGCAGCTCGACCACGGGTCCCACGCCGGAATTGATGGCCGCATCACTCATAGCGAAGCACCTGCACAGGATCGGTGTTGGCGGCCTTCAAAGCCGGGTAGAGTGTCGCCAGGAAGCTGAGGATCAACGCCAGCGCGACGATCCCGAAAATCTCCCAGGGGTCGGTTTTCGACGGCAATTCTGTCAGGAAGCGCACTTCGGGATTCCACAGGTCCTGCCCCGTCGCCCAGCTGATGACGGTCAGAATCGACTGGCGGAAGGTCAGCACCACTGCGCCGAGCGCGAGCCCCGCCATCGTGCCGATCGCCCCGACAGTGAAACCGGTGGTGACGAAGATTTTCAGAATGGACTGCCGCCCCGCCCCCATCGTTCGCATGATCGCGATGTCGCGCGTCTTCGCACGGACCAGCATGACCAGGCTCGACAGGATGTTGAACGCGGCGACCAGCACCATGAAGCTCAGCGCGAAGAACATCGCCACCCGCTCCACTTGCAAGGCCTCGAAGATCGAACTGTTGATCTGCTGCCAGGTCCGCACGAGCGCGATTCCGGCGAGCTTTTTCTCGATGGGCGCCATGATTTCGCTCACGCGCTCGGCATCCTCGGTCGTGACTTCGATCATCCCGATCGTATCGCCGGTCAGCAGGAGGGTTTGCGCCTGAGAGATCGGCATGACGACGAACGCGCCATCGTAATCGTACAGCCCCACCTCGAAGATCGCGCCAACTTCGTAGCCGACCTGTCGCGGTACGGTGCCGAAGGGTGTAGGCCGCCCAGCCGGATTGATGATCGTGATGACATCGCCCACGCGGGCGCCGATGTTTTCCGCAAGGCGCGCACCGATAGCGACCTTTTCCGCACCCGGCTCGATGCTGCGCATGTCGCCCAGCACGACCTTGTCGGAAAGCTCGGCAATATCCTCGGCCGTGTTGCCGCGAACGATGATGCCTTCGACCCGGCCGTTGAACGTGACCATCAGCGGCTGGTCGATCAGGGGCGCAGCTTTCACGACGCCCGGAGTCTCCCGAATGTCCTCCAGCACGCTCTCCCAGTTATCGAGCCGCTGGCCGTATGCCTGCACGATCGCGTGGCCATTCAGACCCACAATCTTGTCGAGCAGTTCGGCGCGGAAGCCGTTCATCACGCTCATCACGATGACGAGCATGGCGACGGAGAGCATCACCACACCAATGGAAATGCCTGCGACAAGCTTGATGAACCCCTCGCCCTTGCCGGGCCAGAGGTAGCGCTTCGCGATGGTCCATTCGAACGGGCTGAGAAACAAGGAAGTGCCTGTCTTTAACGTACGTGGTGCTGCGCCTTAGGTAGCCCTTGCTGACTGTGCAATGAAAAGGGGGACCGCCACTGTGGTTCTGTGGACGCAGAGCCGTGATTGAACGGGCCAATCGCCCTTCAAGCCTTGTAATTGATCGGTCACATCGCCAATGGAGCGGCGACCGGCAATGGCAACGGGCGTCCCCACCCATGAACTTGCGACACCCCTTCGACGACGAGAACGGCGACAGCCTGCATGAAGAATGCGGGGTGTTCGGCGCCATCAATGCTGGCAGCGAGGCGTCGACGACCACCGCGCTCGGCCTCCACGCGCTGCAACATCGCGGGCAGGAAGCCGCCGGGATCACAAGTTTCGACGGCACGCAGTTCTATACCCGGCGCGGGCTCGGCCATGTGGCGGAAAATTTCTCGAGCGCGGAATCGATCGCCGAGCTGCCCGGCTTCATGGCCGTCGGCCATGTCCGCTATTCGACCACTGGCGGCGCGGGACTGCGCAATGTCCAGCCGCTTTACGCCGATCTGGCGAGCGGCGGCTTCGCCATCGCGCATAACGGCAATATCTCGAACGCGGCGACGCTGCGCGAGGAGCTGGTCGGCAAGGGCGCGATCTTCCAGTCGACCAGCGATACCGAGGTGATCATTCACCTCGTCGCGACCAGCCGCTACCCCACCATGCTCGACAAGCTGACCGACGCGCTGCGGCTGGTCGAAGGGGCCTATGCGCTGATCGTCGCGACCCCGCGTGGAATGGCTGCGTGTCGCGACCCGCTGGGCATCCGCCCGCTGCAGATGGGCAAGATGGGCGATGCAGTCGTCTTCGCCAGCGAAACGGTCGCATTCGACGTCGTGGGTGCGGAATTCATCCGCGAGGTCGAGCCGGGCGAGTTCATCGAAGTCGATTTCGACGGCACGATCCGATCGCACCGGCCGTTCGGCGACAACCCGCCGCGCCCGTGCATTTTCGAACATGTCTATTTCAGCCGTCCCGACTCGTATTTCGCCGGACGCTGGGTTTACGAAGCACGCCAGGCCATCGGTCGCGAACTCGCAATCGAATCGCCATGCGATGCAGACATCGTGGTCCCCGTGCCCGACAGCGGCTCGCCCGCGGCCATCGGATATGCACACCAGTCGGGTATTCCCTACGAACTGGGGATTATCCGCAGCCACTATGTTGGCCGGACCTTTATCCAGCCGTCGGACGGCGCACGACACTCGGGCGTCCGGCGCAAGCACAATGCCAATCGCGGGCTCGTCGAAGGCAAGCGGATCGTACTGATCGACGATTCGATCGTGCGCGGCACGACCAGCATGAAGATCGTCGAGATGATGCGCGATGCGGGCGCGAAGGAAGTCCACTTCCGCGTCGCCAGCCCGCCGACCGCGCATAGCTGCTTCTATGGTGTCGACACGCCCGAGCGCAGCCAGTTGCTCGCCGCGCGCATGGAGCTGGAACCGATGCGCGAATTCATCAAGGCAGACAGCCTCGCCTTCATCTCGATCGACGGGCTTTATCGCGCGGTTGGCAAGGAATCGCGCGACAAGGCGTGCCCGCAATTCTGCGATGCCTGCTTTACCGGCGACTATCCCACGCGGCGCACCGATTTCGAGCGCAAGGAATCGGGCGCGGCGCAGCTTTCCTTTCCCGTAAACAAGGTTGCCTGAAATGGCTCAGAACAGCCCCTTCGAAGGGCGCGTGGCTCTCGTCACCGGTGCGTCGCGCGGAATCGGTGCAGCGACCGCCAAGGCGCTTGCCGCCAAGGGCGCACATGTCATCCTCACGGCGCGTGACGATGCTGCGCTGGAGCGGGTCGAGGATGAAATCCACGCGGATGGCGGCACCGCCACGATCGCCCCGGTCGATCTGACGCAGGGCGACGGCGTCGCCCGACTTGCGCAGGCTATCGCGGCACGGTGGGATGCGCTCGATTACATGATCATCTGCGCGGCCTATCTGCCGACGCTGACCCCGGTCACGCAGATCGAGCCCAAGCAGTTCAACACCGCTATCACCACCAACATCCTCGCCACGCAGGCGCTTCTCGCGGGAATGCATCCCTTGATGAAGCGCGCCGACGCCGCACGCGTGATCGGCCTCACCAGCAGCGTCGGTGCGGACCCGCGGGCGTATTGGTCGGCTTACGGATCGACCAAGGCGGCGTTCGACAACCTGCTCGAATGCTACGCACAGGAAGTCGCCAATACCGGCGCGATCCGGGTCGCGATTGTCGATCCGGGCGCAACCCGCACCTGCATGCGCGCCAAGGCCTATCCCGGCGAAGACCCGCAGAGTGTGAAGCCTCCCGAAGATGTCGGCGACTACATTGCCGAGCTCCTCGAAAAAGATTTCGAAACCGGATACCGCGCCCGCGTGTAAGTTTCCGTTTGGTTAACCCGGCTTAGCCACGCTTGCTTACAAACCAGCAAGCGGCCAGATCGGAAAACCGTGCAAGTTTAATATCTTGGACGGGACAAAAAGCATGGAATCGGGACGCACGCCCTACGAAACGGCGGTGCAGGAAGACCGCTGCGCACCACGCACTAAGATCGCAATCCCAGCGCAGCTCAGGATAAGTGGATCGCCCGCCTTCAAGACGGTCGTCCACGATCTCTCGCTGGCAGGCTTCAGTGCATCCTCTATCGGTCGACTGCACCCGGATCAGATGTGCTGGCTTACCCTGCCCGGACGTCAGTCGATCCAGGGACGCATTGTCTGGTGGGATCGCAGCATCGCCGGGGCCGCGTTCGACCAGATGATCGACCCGGCAGTGCTGGAAGACATCATCACCTTGTGGGCCAGTCCCATAGGTGGCGGTGTGACCCGATCCTGCCTCTACTGAGCGGTCACAGCCCCTCTACGACTGCGTTAAACAGCTTCCGGCGTTCTGCGGAAAGGTTCGATCCGGTGGCCTGCGGCCAGTTGGAAACGATCGCGATCACGGCCTTCTTTTCCGGGTAGATCGTGATCGACTGACCGAAGATGCCTTGCGCGCCAAATGGCCCCTGGAATGCGGCCGAGCCGGTGTTGGGGTAGGTCCACCACTGGTAACCGTAGCCAAAGCCACCGCCGAACTCGACCTGCGGTGCGCCCGCTTGCGCGAACCAGCCATCGGGCACGACACCGTGCCCGCCTTCGAGGGCGAACTGGCCCAACCGCGCATAATCACTCAACGCGGCAGATAGGCAGCAGCCGCCGACACTGCGCCCCGAAAGGTCGGTCTGCCAGAACAGCGGGTGCGCGAAGCCTGCCGGGTCGACGATCTTGCGCTTGGTATATTCGGCCAGCGTCTCGCCCACCGCGTTCTCTACCAATACGCCGATCAGATTGGTTTCGCCTGTCTTGTACACCCACTTCTCGCCTGCGGGCGCTTCGCGAGGCAGTGTCTTCATATATTCGACGACCTGGTCCTGACCGGGTTCGGGCGTCTCGTTGAACATGCGCGCGACGTCAGAATTCGGATCGGTATAATCCTCGTTCCACTTCACGCCCGAAGTCATCGTGGCGAGCTGCTCGACCGTCACATCGTCATAGGCGCTGCCCTTCAGCCCGGGGATATACCGGGAAACGGGATCGTTCAGGCTGTCGATAAATCCGTCCTTCAACGCTGCGCCGAGCAGGGTGGACGTGAAGCTCTTGGCGACGGAGAAACTTGTCCAACGACCGTCGGGGCCGAACCCGAGCCCGTAATCGACGAAGCGGACCTTGCCGTCCTGCAACACCATCACACCCGCGGCATGCTGCCTGACCATATAGTCGCGGATCGTGGCCTGCGTTTTCTTGGGAAGCGGTGCCCCCTCGGGCAGGACGCGGGCATCCTGCGGCGGCGCGACCTCCTGCCCCGGGAAGAACGTCTCCATCGAACGGAAGCGAGCCGAGCGGGTCGCATCGTCCCAGAAAAGCACCTCCGCTCCGACCACCGGCAGCGGGTCCGTCGGCATGCTGGCGGTGACGCCCGACGCGGTGTTCATAGGCGCGGTCGCGCAACCGCTCGTCAGGCCCAGCGCCAGTGCCGCCAAGGCGACCTTGATACCATTCTTCACGCGCCGTCTCCCGTTGTTTTTATCAGTGTCACTTGGTGGACGTCGATCCCGCCGCCGCGGAACCCGCCTTCGCAATACATCAGATAATAGCGCCACAGCGCCTTGAAGCGTTCGTCGAACCCCGGCGGCAAGAGCCCCTCGCTGGCTGCCCGATCGAATTTCTCGCGCCAGATCCGCAGGGTTTCGGCATAGTCCTGTCCGAAACGCACCTCGTCGGTCCAGGCGAGACCGCGCGCTTGCGCAAGCTCGCGGAATTCTGACGCGCGGATCAGCAGTCCGCCGGGAAAAATGTACGCCTGGATGAAGTCGGCGCTGCCCGCATATGCGTCGAACAATTCGTCCTTCATGGAAATGAACTGGATCGCCGCGCGTCCGCCGGGCTTCAGGTTGCGGGCGACGCAATCCATGAAGGTCGGCCAGTATTCGTGCCCCAGTGCCTCGACCATTTCGACGCTCGCAATCGCATCGTACTGGCCTTTTGTGTCGCGATAATCCTGTTTCAGGAAACGCGCATCGCCAGCGCTCTGCCGTCTTGCCCAGGCAAGCTGTTCGTCCGACAAGCTGATCGCGTCGACCTTGGCCCCGCGATCGGCAGCCATCCGCGCGAGCGTGCCCCAGCCGCAGCCGATTTCGAGCAGGCTGTCGCCCTGCTTCAGATCGACCCGATCGAGGATCGCGTCGATCTTGGCGCGCTGCGCGGCATTCAAGGTTTCCGGCGCGCGCGCAGGATCGAATAGCGCCGAGGAATAGGTCATCGTCTCGCCGAGCCAGGCCGCGTAGAAGTCATTCCCGAGATCGTAATGCGCCGCGATGTTCTTCGCCGCGCCGGCGCGGGTATTGCGCTGGCGACGATGCGCAGACGCCAGAGCGCGCCGCCATCCCCCCTTCGCGCGGGCCGCATCGCCCAGCGTCTCCGCATTCTGCATGAAGACCGCGAAGAACGGCACCGGATCGGGGCTGGACCATTCGCCTGCTTCCCACGCCTGATACAGGCCCACCGAACCTCCGGTCGCGACGCGCAGTA
Organism: Citromicrobium sp.; assembly: GCA_002729695.1. Lineage (GTDB taxonomy): Bacteria > Pseudomonadota > Alphaproteobacteria > Sphingomonadales > Sphingomonadaceae > Alteriqipengyuania. Next base: position 79,794 of record PBYQ01000032.1, read on the forward strand.
GCGTGCGCCAGTTGTGGATCGTGATTTCCGCCTCGAACCCCGGCGCACGCCCGCCGATCAACCGCGTGCTGCCATCGGGTAACCGGCCGAGCACCGCGCCGCGCTCCATGCCGGCATCGAGCTTGTCGAGCAGTTTATGGAAGCCGGGCGCGAGGATCCGGGAAAGAAAGCCAGGGCGCCGTACGAAGCGCTGACTTGCGGCGAGCAGATCGCTCCCGCGAGATTGGTGTGTCACCCCCATGCGTTGGCAGCTTATGCAACCCTGCCCCGCGAGCGACAACCCTTTGGATCGCTTCAGTTGCCTTTCATCTCCCGATAGGCCGCCAGCGCACGTTCTCGCGCCTCGCGATGGCCGATAATCTTCTCGGGATAGCTGCTCGGGCGACATTTATCCGAAGGGTCGTGGATTTCGCTGTCGGGAAGGTCCGCCAGTTCGGGCACCCATTCGCGGACATAGCCAGCCGCGTCGAACTTCTCGCTCTGGCTGAGCGGGGCCATGATCCGGGGGAACATGTTGCTGTCCACACCGGTGCCCGCAACCCACTGCCAGTTGGTGCCGTTGCTGGCGTAGTCGGCATCGACAAGCGTGTCCCAGAACCACCGCTCGCCATGCCGCCAATCGATCAGCAGGTGCTTTATCAGGAAGCTGGCGGCGATCATCCGCACGCGGTTGTGCATCCAGCCGATCGCCCACAGCTGCCGCATCCCGGCATCGACGATGGGGTAGCCGGTGCGGCCCTGCTGCCACGCTTCCAGCTCTTCCTGAATCACATGCCCGCGGTTCGGATTGCGCCAGAGCTTCGCGTCGTCGATCGCGTCGCGGTAGCTCTCTTCGGGGTAACGCGGGAATTGGCACAACACGTTCTGCGCGTAATCGCGCCAGATCAGTTCGCTCTCGTAGGTCCGCCAGCCATCGCTGCGCTTGTCCTTCAGCGCGTGCCATATCTGCACCGGAGAAATCTCGCCCCAGTGCAGGTGCGGCGACATCTGGCTGGTCTGGTCGACCGAAGGCAGGTTGCGGCCTTCGTCGTATTCGCCGACGTGATCGGTCCACCAGTCGAGCCGTTCGTGCGCAGCGTCCTCACCCACGGACCAGTGCTCCGCAAAACCGGTCGCCCAATTCGGATTCGTCGGCAGCAGCCGCCAATCGTCGAGGGCGTCGCTCGGTGGCAGATCGCCGGGCTGCGAGATCGTCTCGGGTGCAGGCAGTTCGTCGCGCGGCGGCATCAGGTCTCGCAGCGCGCGGGAGAAAGGTGTGTAGATCTTGTACGGATCGCCTGAGCCGGTTGTCGCGGTGCCCGGAGGCATCAGGTAATTGCCGTCGTGCAGTTCCAGTTCGCATCCGTCGGGCAGTGCTTTCTTCAGATCGCCCTGCGCCTTGCGCCACCACGGTTCGTAGTGCCGGTTGGCGTGGATCGCGCTTGCGCCGGTTTTCGCAGCGAGATCGGCGAGGATGTCCACGCTGTCGCCGCGCCGCAGGATCAGCGTCGCGTTGTGCCGTCCGAAACTCTTGGCGAGACTCTCCAGCGAATGGTGCAGCCACCAGCGCGATGCTCCACCGTAACAGCGATCGCCCGGCCGCTCCTCATCGAACACGAAGACCGGGATGATCGGCCCGGCCTGGGCCGCTGCGTAAAGCGCGGGATTGTCTGCCAGCCGCAGGTCGCGGCGAAGCCATACGATTTGGGGAGAAGCCATGCGCAAGGAACCTCATTCGGAACGGGCTGTTCCGAATGGCATGGATCAGAGCCGCGTCGGCGATACAACCGAGCCCAAAGCCCCCCTTCCCGCCGAGACGGTTTCTCTCCCCGCGCGCGGATTTACGATCGACCGCAGCAAGGCGCTGATCGCAGCGGGCGTGCTGTGGGCCATCTGGGGCCTGATGATCTGGCTGGTCACGCAGGGGCGCACCGAGAGTTTCGATCATTCAGGCCTGCTGCTGTACCGCGCAGGCGTCGATCTCCAGCCGTTGGGCGGCAACATGCTGGAAGAGGCGGTGCGCGACATCACGGCGCTTGGCGGCGTCCTGCTGTCCACCTTTTCGGCCTGCGCAGCCATCGTCGCGCTGCTGTTCCTCCGGATGCGACGCGAGGCGACGCTATTCGGGCTGACAGTACTGCTCGGCTGGGGCCTCAATGCGCTGATGAAGACGCTTGTCGGACGCGAGCGCCCTACGCTCGTCCCGCATCTGACCGAGGCTGGCGGATACAGCTTCCCCAGCGGGCACAGCTTTGCCTCCGCGATGATCTACATCGGCATGGCACTGGCCTTTGCCTCACTGAGCAGCAGGCACAGCGTCCGCTACACGCTGATCGGCACCGCGATGGTGATCTCCGCGATGATCGCGTGGAGCCGCGTGATGCTGGGCGTGCACTTCCCCAGCGACGTGGTCGCCGGGTGGAGCGGCGGCGCGGCGTGGGCGTTCACCGCCGCCGCGCTGCTATACGAGCCGGCCAAGCGCGCTGCAGACAGCCACACCGCACACCGGCTCGATCCAATGGATCACGACGCAGATTGAGCCCTAGACGGGGTCGGCAGCCGTCCCGTCGACGGTCCACGTCTGCCCGCCGCTGAGCAGCTTGGCGAGGTTGGGTTCTTTGCCACTCACCGAGGCTTCGCGCTCGGCGATCACTGCGCTTTCATACGTCGGTGCGGGGTCGTCGTAGAGCACGCCCAGCGGCATGGGAAAGGCACCAAAGGGCAGTTCGGCGAGCAGGTGCGCCATCACCCGGTTTTTCACATTGTGAACGCGCACGCCTGCCGCCTGCCAGTCGCCATCGACGACATCGACCACGGTGAAGTGAAGGTTCTCGGCATCGAACGCCAAGCCCTTCTCGCCCTTGTCGAACAGCATCGGCTCGCCGTCGGCGAGCCACAGCTGCTGGCCTTCGGCGCCCTTGGGCGCGGCGAAGGCGTCGAACACGTCCTTGTTGTAGACGATGCAGTTCTGAAAGATCTCGACGAAGGCCGCACCCTGGTGGGCGTGCGCTGCCTTGAGCACGTCGGGAAGGTTCTTCGACACGTCGATCCCGCGCCCGACGAAGCGCGCGCCGCTGCCCAGCGCGAAGGCGCAGGGGTTGGCGGGGTGGTCGACCGAACCGATCGGGCTGGTCGGCGTGCGCGTGCCTTCGCGGCTGGTGGGCGAGTACTGGCCCTTGGTCAGGCCGTAAATCTCGTTGTTGAACAGCATGATCTGCATGTTCACGTTGCGGCGAAGCACATGCATCATGTGGTTGCCGCCGATGGAGAGGCCATCGCCGTCGCCGGTCACCAGCCAGACGTCGAGGTCCGGATTGGCAAGCTTCACGCCCGTCGCCACCGCTGGCGCGCGGCCGTGGATCGTGTGGAAGCCGTAGCTCTCGATATAATAGGGGAAACGGCTGGAGCAGCCGATGCCCGATATGAAGACGGTGTTCGCGGGATCGCTGCCAAGCTGCGGCAGCGTACGCTGCACGGCTTTGAGGATCGCATAGTCACCGCAACCCGGGCACCAGCGGACCTCCTGGTCGGTTTCCCAGTCCTTGAGCGTGGTTTCGATTTTAACGGGTGCGTTCATTATTCGCTCTCCACCGGGCTCGGCAGTTGTTGTTCGTTGGCCCGCACTTCTCCGCCCTCATTGCCGGGGACGCCATCGAAATAGGCGCAGATCGCCTCTTCGAGTTCGGCGATCTGGAACGGCTGGCCGCTGGTCTTGGTCAGGCTTTCGGCCTCGACGAGCAGCTGGTCGCGCAGCACGGTCTTGAGCTGGCCGGTGTTCATCTCGGGCACCAGCACGCGGTCGAACCCGCTCAGCAGCTCGCCGAGGTTCTTGGGCAGCGGCCAGATGTGGCGGATGTGGATGTGGGAGACCGAGCAGCCCTTGTCGATGCTGCGGCGGACCGCCTGCTTGATCGGGCCGTAGGTCGACCCCCAGCCGACCACCGCCAGCTTGCCGGTCGTCTTACCGAAAGCAACTTCCTGATCGGGCACGGGGATATTGGCGATCTTGTCGCGCCGCGTGTCGGTCATCAGCTGGTGATTGGCCGGATCGTAGGAGATGTTGCCGGTGGTGGCGTCCTTCTCGATCCCACCGATGCGGTGCATCATCCCAGGCGTGCCGGGCTTGATCCACGGCCGCGAACCGTTTTCGTTGCGCTTGTACGGCTCCAGTACCTCGCCACGCGGTTCGGTCAGGAACTTGGCGGGAAACGGCTCGAACCCGTCGGGATCGGGCACCTTCCATGGCTCGGCTGCATTGGCGATGTAGCCATCGGTCAACAGCATCACCGGGGTCATGTATTTGACCGCCATCCGGCAGGCTTCGATCGCAACCTCGAAGGCATCGCCCGGGCTGCGCGCAGCGATCACCGGCATCGGAGCATCGCCGTTGCGGCCGTAGACCGCCTGATAGAGGTCGCTCTGCTCGGTCTTGGTCGGCAGGCCAGTCGACGGCCCGCCACGCTGCGAATTGACCACCACCAGCGGCAGCTCGGTCATGATGCCGAGACCCAGAGCCTCGGTCTTGAGCGCGATGCCGGGGCCGGAGGACGAGGTAACGCCCAGCTGGCCCGCATAACTAGCGCCGATCGCGGCGCACACAGCGGCAATCTCGTCTTCCGCCTGGAAGGTGGTGACGCCGAATTCCTTGAGCCGCGCGAGGTGATGCAGGATCGCCGATGCGGGCGTGATCGGGTAGCCGCCGAAGAACAGCGGCAGCTCGGCCAGCTGCCCGCCCGCCACGAGGCCGAGCGAGATGGCTTCGGCACCTGTAATCGTGCGATACAGGCCGGGATCGGACGGCACCGGCGGCAGGTTCACCTGCTTCAGCGGACCGGAAAGCTCCGCCGTCTCGCCATAGGCATGGCCTGCGTCGAGCGCGGCAATGTTGGCGGCGGCAATATCGGGTGCCTTGGCGAACTTCTTGTTCAGCCAGTCGTGCAGAGGCTGGCGCGGGCGGTCGAACATCCACAGCGCGAGGCCCAGCGTCCACATGTTCTTGCAGCGCAGCCCATCCTTTTTGCCGAGGCCGAAAGGCTCCACGGCTTCCAGAGTGCGCGCCGAAATGTCGAACGCCAGCACATCGAACGGCGCGAGCGTATCGTCGTCGAGCGGATTGGCGTCGTACTTCGCCTTGTCGAGGTTGCGCTTGGTAAACTCGCCCGTGTCGACGATCACCAGCCCACCGGGCTTGAGCGCCGGCAGGTTCACCTTCAGCGCCGCCGGGTTCATCGCGACCAGCACATCGGGCGCGTCGCCCGCGGTGTTGATCTGGCGAGATCCGAAATTGATCTGGAATGCCGAAACACCGAACAGCGTCCCCTGAGGCGCACGGATTTCCGCCGGGAAGTCGGGGAACGTCGCGAGATCGTTGCCCGCCAGCGCGGTCGACAGGGTGAACTGTCCACCGGTGAGCTGCATTCCGTCGCCCGAGTCGCCTGCAAACCGGACGACGATCGCGTCGGGGGTTTCGGTGAGGGGAGTGTTGGAGGCTGGAGGCGCCTGAGTCGCCATTGAAACAAATCCTTCGGGCATTCACGGCGCGACAGATTTTGCGCCTTTGTGCGCCGCCTACGTGGCCGTGCACGGGCGGGCAATCAAGTTTTTCTAGTCCGCCTGATGCAGATCAGTGGACAGCCTGCGCGCACAGCGCCTATCCAACGCGGCCCCGATTTGAGGAAGGAGCCCGCGAATGGCCGACAACCCGAACCCGACCGTGGAAAGTGAAGCTTTCGTCCGTCCCGAGACGCGCGCGCTGCTCGATATTTTCAAGGCGATGGGTCGTCCGCCGATCGAAGAAGCCGGTGCGGTTGCCGGACGCGAAGGCATGCGCGCGATGGCGCAGATCGGTGAGGCCGAGCCGCGCGAGATGGCGATGATCAAGGACGTGAGCGTACCCGGGCCTGCTGGCGATATTCCCTGCCGATTCTACGACACGCGCGAATCGCGCGAGGCCGGGCCGGCAGTCCTGTTCCTCCACGGCGGCGGGTTCGTGATCGGCGACCTGGAAGTCTACCACTCGATCTGCACCGAATTTGCGGCGCGGCTCGACCTGCCGGTGCTGTCGGTCGACTATCGACTTGCTCCCGAACATCCCTTTCCAGCCGCACCCGATGACTGCGAAGCTGCGGCACGCTGGCTCGCCTCGTCTCCTGCAGAACTGGACCGCGAAATCACGGGGCTGGTCATCACCGGCGATAGCGCGGGCGGCAACCTGACAATCGTCACCACCTACGCCTTGCGCGACGAGCCCGCAGACGTGCCCGTGCTGGTGCAGGCGCCGATTTACCCGGTTGCCGACGAGGCGGGCAAGCACGAGAGCTTCCGCCAGTTCAAGGAAGGCTATTTCCTCACCGGCGATACGATGGCGTGGTTCACGCAGAGCTACGCCGCCGAACCGACCAGCCCGCGCAACCTCCCGATGCTGGGCGATTGCAGCAAGGCACCGCCGACCGTGCTGTGCACCGCGGGGCTCGACCCGCTGCGCGATTCGGGGCGCTTTTACGCCGCGAGCCTGGTGAAGCAGGGGACCGAGGTGACCTATCTCGAATTTCCCGGGATCATCCACGGATTCTTCACCATGCGTAAGGCAATTCCCAGTGGGCAAGCCGATGTGGAAGCCTTTATCGATGCTGTGGGCGCAGCACTGGAACGACGGCGATGACGATGACCAAGCAACGCGACACTTCGGAACTGGGTTATCGCCCCTGCGTGGGCGTGATGCTGGTCAATTCGGCGGGCGAAGTGTTCGTCGGGCGGCGGATCGACAACAAGGAAGGCGACTTCTGGCAGATGCCGCAGGGCGGGATCGACGAGGGTGAAGACCCGCGGGACGCTGCGCTGCGCGAGCTGTGGGAAGAGACCGGCGTCACGGCCGAAAAGGTTGCGATCATCGGCCAGACCGCCGAACCGCTCCGCTACGACCTGCCCGACGAGCTGATCGGCAAGCTGTGGGGAGGCAAGTTCCGCGGGCAGGAGCAGGAATGGTTCCTCGCCCGGTTCGACGGGAGCGAGGAGGATATCGACCTCGAAGCCCACGATCCGCCCGAATTCTGCGAGTACCGCTGGGTTCCGGCAAGCACGGTGACCGACCTGATCGTCCCGTTCAAGAAACGCGTCTACCGCGCCGTCGTGGCCGAGTTTGCCGACCTGATCTGAGCCGCTGACTCAGTTCTCTGCCGACAGGTTCTGCGTCACCATCGCATCGGGCATCACCGCTTCGGCGGTGAGCACGGTCTTGTCCTTCGGCCCCTGCGCGATCGCGCGAGCGAGTTCTTCGGTCTGCGGACAGCTTGATCCGCACAGCGATTCGAGCTGCGCCAGATTGCGCCGCGCACGCTCAACCGCACCCTTTTCGACCATCGCCGCACCCTCGCCCGCGATCGCCTCGTAATTGCCGGGATCGCGGGTCAGCGCCTCGCGGTAATAGCGGATCGCCTTGCCCTGCAGCCCCTCGCGCCGCGAAGCCTCGGCCAGTGCGACCAGGATCGGGGTATATTGCGGATCGACCGCGAATGCCGCCTCGAGCGCGTCGATCGCGCGTTGCGGCTGACCGGCGTCGAGTGCGTCCTGCGCCTGCACCATCAGGGCAGCGGCGCGCGGATCGGCCTGCTCGACCTGTGCCGAGCCAACGCTTGCCGAAACCGCGACCAGCAAGGAAATGGCAGCAGCGGCGGGAGCATAACGCATAAACAGGTCCTTCGAGGAAGCGATCAGATCGGGTACGGTCGTAACCATAGATCCCGAGGCTATCACGGCAAATGGCCCCGCGCGACGAAAAATCCGTCCGTGCCGTCGTGGAACGGCGAGAGGCGGATGCCCTGCCCCCTCGCGCGACCCAGCGGCAAAGCGGGCGGGTCCGCGCGCCAGCCCTGGTGGCCCTTCAGGAACGCATCGAACCGATCCGCGCCCTCTTCGTCCAGCATCGAGCAGGTGACGAACACCAGTCGCCCGCCAGGCTTCACCAGCTTCGCGCCGAGCGCCAGCAGCATGTCCTGCGTCTCCGCGAACTTCGCCAGCCTGTCGGGCGTCAGCCGCCACTTCGCCTCCGGCTTCCTGCGCCAGGTTCCCGTGCCCGAGCATGGCGCGTCGATCAGCACGCTGTCCGCCGCACCCACGAGATCGCCAAGCGTCTCCATCTCCTTGCCGGGATCGAGCAGGCGCTGCTCGACGATCGTCACACTCGCGCGTTCGATACGCGGCTGCAGCTGGCTGAGGCGGCGCTTGTCGGTATCGCTGGCGATCAGCCGTCCGCGATTTTCCATCGCCGCCGCCAGCGCAAGCGTCTTGCCACCAGCGCCCGCGCACAGGTCGATCACCGTTTCTGCCGGCTTGGCATCGGCAGCAAGGCAGGCGAGCTGGCTGCCGTGATCCTGCACCTCGATCCGGCCATCGCGAAACGCATCCCACTGATCGACCGGCGTACCCGCCTCGAACCGCAGCGCATGGGGCGCGGCGAGATGCTCGCCGGAAACGGGCAGTTCGATGCTGTCGCGTTCGCCCTTGAGCGTATTGACCCGCACATCAAGCGGGGCGCGGCCCATCAGCGCGGCACCCTCTGCGCCCTTCACATCCGAGGCGGAGAGTCGCTTGGCCAGCCAGGCCGGTGCGAACCCTGTCTTGGCCACGGGCTCATCGGGCTGGATCGCAGCAGGTCCGTATTGCGACCCGTCGAACAGGGCGGCGATGGCGCTGTCGCGCTTGGCCAAAGCAAGCATTGCCGCGCGACCGCTTTCGGGCACAGGGCCGCAATGGCGGATCGCATCATAGACCAGCTCGCGCACCGCGCGCCGATCCTTCGACCCGGCATACCGGTTCGCCTTGGCCCATTCGGCAACGATGCGATCGGCAGGAGCGCCCTGCCCCCTCGCCGCCTCGATCACTGTGTCGAGAATGTCGATGGCCGCCTTGACCCGCGCAGCGGGCGTCATGCCGCGCGCCCCTTCGCCCGAGGCTCTGACACACCTGACACAGTGTCCAGGGGCGAAAAAACTCGGGGGCGGAAGGCGGGGAGAAGTGCCGATTGGCGGGCGGGCAGATGGGAGAGGTTCATGCGTTCCCCTTGGCACGGTGCGCCAAAGTAGGAAACGTCTAAGCCTGCCTGGATAACCGGTCTTGTGGGAGGGCGGGCCTGGCGCGCGTCGCCCTTCACACCCCTCTCCAACTGCGGCTAGCGAGCAAGCTCGCAAGCCTTCGTATCCTCTCCCACAAGGGGAGAGGAGGAGAGCGCCCTCTGCTCCTCTCCCCTTGTGGGAGAGGAAAGCGCAGCTTGCTCCGGCGGAGCTAGCGTAGCTTGGAGAGGGGGGGAATTGCGGCAAGCGAGCTCACGCAGCAGCGCCCTTTCGTCTCAATGCGGTGGCGTAAGGCGCCACTACCTCCCATCCCAGCGATAGATAGAGCAGGCACCCCTCCTCCGTGGCGACCAGCAATTGGGGCAGGTCGTCCCGGTGCCGGTTTCGACCGATCAACCCCATCAGCGCCCTGCCCAGCCCGCGCCGTCGGAAGGTAGCCTCGACCACGATGCGATCATAGACGAACGCCTCGGCACCCCGCCCCCAGAACCCGCGTGCGGCGAGCACGCCGTCCGTAGTCGCGATGTCGATCCTGCCCGAGTCACCGCCTTGCTCGGTACGTGCCACGAATCCATCGGGAAGGTCGGGCACCGCGGGGGCGCACCGACAATCCATGAAGTACCCGGTGTCCTGCACATCCCAGCCGGCGGGGAGGAGACCGGCCAGATCGCGCGCGGTAACGCACGCCTTGATCGGTTCACGCGGACTGTCGATCTTACCCGCCAGCGCGCCGATCCGTGCATCGGCCATGGGAAACACCCACCGGCGCAGCTCGGCCTCGCCGTTCGTGTCGACCCGAAAGCCGCCGTGAGATGCGACCGGCAGCGGCAGTCCGCGAGCAAGCGAGCGCCCGGTCAGCCAGGCTTGGAGCAGCGCCGGTGCTACCCCGCCTTCCGGCATCAGCGCGTCGGGTAGTTCGGCGCCTCGCGCGTGATCGCGACGTCGTGGACGTGGCTTTCGGTCAGGCCTGCGTTGGTGATCTGGACGAACTGCGCGCCCTTGCGCAGGTCCTCGATCGTGCGGCTGCCGGTGTAACCCATCGCCGCCTTGATCCCGCCGACCAGCTGGTGAACCACATCGCGCGCCGGGCCCTTGTACGGCACCTGGCCTTCGATCCCTTCGGGCACCAGCTTCAGCGCCGAAACGTCCTGCTGGAAATAGCGGTCGGCGCTGCCGCGCGCCATCGCGCCGACGCTGCCCATGCCGCGATAGGCCTTGAAGCTGCGGCCCTGGTAGATGAAAGTCTCGCCCGGAGCCTCTTCCGTACCCGCCAGCATCGAACCGATCATCACGCAGCTTGCGCCCGCAGCCAGCGCCTTGGCGGCATCGCCGCTGGTGCGCAGGCCGCCGTCGCCGATCACCGGAATGCCGGATTTGTCGGCTTCTTCGGCGGCATCCATGATCGCGGTCAGCTGCGGCACGCCAACGCCCGCCACCACGCGCGTGGTGCAGATGGAGCCCGGGCCGATGCCCACTTTCACCGCGTCCGCGCCCGCATCGATCAGCGCGCGGGTCGCCTCGGCCGTGGCCACGTTGCCCGCGATGATCTGCACCGAGTTGGAAATGGTCTTGGCCCGCTCGACCGCTTTCAGAACATCGCGGTTATGGCCGTGCGCAGTGTCGATGATGATGACGTCGACTTCCGCATCGACCAGAGCCTGCGAACGTTCGAAACCCTTGTCACCCGTGGTGGTCGCCGCCGCGACGCGCAGGCGGCCTGCCGCGTCCTTGGTCGCGTTGGGATAGGTGACGGCCTTTTCGATGTCCTTGACCGTGATCAGGCCGATGCAGCGGTAATCCTCGTCCACCACGATCAGCTTCTCGATCCGCCGCTGGTGCAGCATCCGGCGCGCCTCTTCCTGCCCGGTGCCCAGCGGCACGGTGGCAAGGTTGTCCGTCGTCATCAGTTCGCGGATCGGCTGGCCGGGATGCTCGGCAAAGCGGACATCGCGGTTGGTGAGGATGCCTAGCAGCTTGCCGCTGCGATCGGTCACCGGGATGCCGCTGATGCGGTTCGCGCTCATGATGTCCTGCGCTTCGCCCAGCGTCGCGTCGGGGCCGATGGTGATCGGGTTGACCACCATACCGCTCTCGAACCGCTTGACCGTCCGGACCGCAGCGACCTGTTCCTCGATATCGAGATTGCGGTGAAGCACGCCCAGCCCGCCCAGCTGCGCCATCGCGATCGCCATGTCCGCCTCGGTCACGGTATCCATAGCGGAGGAGATGACCGGGATGTTGAGCGCGATCTCGCGCGTCAGCTGCGTACGCGTGTCGGCCATGCTGGGCAGCACCTCGCTCGCCGCAGGGCGCAGCAGCACGTCGTCGAATGTCAGGGCGAGGGGGATTTCCTTGAAGGCCACGGCGGGCACCTTTCGCAAGCTGGTCGGCGATTTCGAGCCCTGCCTGTGGCGGGCGACTCGGGAATCGCGGGGGAATTGAAACCACTGTCTTGCAGGCGGCCCTTAGCGAGCCTCACCGCGATCCGCCAGAGGGTGAAGGCCAGTTTCAAGAGCGGGGGGCCGCCGGTGCGGCACTCACCGTTCAATAGAAGGCGAAAATTCCGATCGATGCGATCAGGTTCCAGCCGATGTGAGCGGCAATTGGGGCCGCGAGCCGCTTGCCCCGCCACCAGTAGAGCAGCGAAAGGAGGGTTCCGCCGTACACGCCCGTATCGAGGATACCTGCCCACCCCTGATAGCCGTGGCTGAGGGCGAACAGGATGGCGACGATCACCGTCGCGAGCACCCGGCCAGGCACCCTGTCGCCGAACAGCAGCACCAGGCCGCCGAGTAACAGTCCTCTGAAAAGAATCTCTTCCGCACTCGACCCAAGCAGGGCGAGTACGACGAATCCCGCCAGCCCGCTCCATTCCTTGCCGATCTGCGCGGCGTTCGCCACGATGTCGGATCGCGCTGCTCCACCCGTTGCCGGGATGATGACCAGGAATTGCAACGCACCGAACAGGATCGCGATGCCAAGGCCGATGGCGACGTCGGACCCGGCCTTTTCCAGCGTGAAACCCGCAGCCTTGGGAGACATGCCGGCAATCTTCATCGCCAACAGGACGATGGCTCCACCCGCGATCAGTTCGAACGCGCCGAGCAGGCCGTACCGCAAGCCGCCTTGCACCCCCACGCCGTTGACCAGCAGGGCGTCGGCGGCAATCACCGCAGCATACCATGCAACCAGGCCCGCAATGAGGCCGCCGAGCAATCGCGCTTTCGAAATCATGCGCACAGGTTAGTGAAGTGCGCGGACAGTAAGCAATCCGATCTGAAGTAACCGGTCGATCAGAATGAGTGGTTGAACCTGATCGAAGCCTTGCAGGATGTGATCAGCCGCCCTCTTCCATCAGACCATGCTTTTTGATGCAGTGTCGCAACTGGTCGTAACTGACGCCAAGCGCCTTGGCGGTCTGTCTTTGATTCCAGCGATGCTTGCCAAGCGCATGTTCGACGATCGAGCGTTCGTGGCTGTCGACCGCCGCGCGCAGGTCGGCAATATCGTCGAAATCGGGGCGCTGGGTTGCGGCAGCGCCGCGTGCAATGTCCGTGGTGTTCTTGGCCGGCGCGGGCGATGCCTCGGGCTTCCATGGGCTGTCGAACGGGTCGAACACGATATGGCCCACGGGCGTTTCCGGATCGTCCCAGCGATATACCGCGCGCTCGATCACGTTTCGAAGCTCGCGCACGTTGCCCGGCCAGGGGTATTCCTCCAGCTCGGTCGCGACATGCTCAGCATAGCCGGGCCAGGCTTCCCAGCCCAGCTCGGCCGCCATGCGCCTTCCGAAATAGTCGGCCAGCACCGCGATATCGCCTTCGCGCGCGCGCAGCGGAGGCAGGGTGATGACCTCGAAACTCAGCCTGTCGAGCAGGTCGGCGCGGAATTCGCCGCGTTCCGCCTTGGTCGGCAGATCCTCGTTCGTCGCCGCAACGATGCGCACATCCACGCGCATCGGGCGCGACGATCCGATCCGCGTCACCTCGCCATACTCCACCGCGCGCAGCAGCCGCTCCTGCGCCGCCATCGAAAGCGTCGCGAGTTCGTCGAGGAACAGCGTGCCGCCATGCGCCTCTTCGAACCGGCCCTCGCGCGACCGGGTCGCGCCGGTGAAGGCACCCGCCTCGTGGCCGAACAGTTCCGCCTCGATCAGCGTTTCGGGCAGCGCGGCGCAGTTCATCGTGATCAGCGGCTCGCCCCAGCGCGGGCTCAGGCGATGGAGGCGTTCGGCGATCAGTTCCTTGCCCGTCCCGCGCTCCCCGATGACCAGCACCGGGCGCTGCAAGGCGGCCGCACGACTGGTCCGCTCGACCGCATCGAGGAAGGCGAGCGATTGCCCGACGAACTGATTGTCCCGCTCCATGCCCCGCAATATAGCGCTGAGGCCCAAGGCTTGGCAATTATCACCAACATGTCGTTCGTCGAAATTTCTGAGAGTGGCAGATCTCCGCCATTTCCCTGATTTGGCACGCGGGTTGCAATGTTAGGAGCAACACCAAGTGAGGGAACGCGATCATGCAAGAACAAGCCCAGTCAAAGCACCATTTCGGCAAGGCCCTGCTGATCACGATCCTGGCAACGGCGGCGTTGGTCGCGATGAATCCGCTGTCCGCAGATGAGATTCAAACGAGCAGCCCGCTCGTGCTACAGACGATGGAAGTGGCATGACCGACTATACCGACCCGCCCGGCCGCATCGGCCGCACCTCGCGCCTCGACAACGAGGTCGAACGGTTGCGCCGCAGCCCCACCCCCACGCAGAGCCCCTTCGCAACCGAAGGCAGCGCGGCGGGCGGCACCCCATTCTACACCGGAGGCTTCATGGGCATCTTCAGCCGCACCCGCGACATCATCGCGGCCAATTTCAACGAAATGCTGGATAAGGCAGACGACCCTTCGAAGATGATCCGCATGATCATCCTCGAAATGGAGGAAACGCTCGTCGAAGTCCGCGCGAGTGCCGCGCGCACGATCGCCGACCAGAAGGAAATGCACCGCCACACGGTGAAGCTCGACAAGCTTCAGGCCGACTGGTCGGAGAAGGCGCAGCTCGCGCTTTCGAAGGACCGCGAAGACCTGGCCCGCGCCGCGCTGGTCGAACGCAAGAAGGCCGCCGACATGAGCGAGCAGCTCAAGGCGGAAATCGGCGTGCTCGACGATTCTCTGCGGGCGTACGAGGAAGACATCCACAAGCTGCAAAGCCGCCTGCGTGAAGCGCGCAGCCGCCAGTCGCAGATCGCCGCCCGGCTCGAAAGCGCGGAGAACCGCGTGAAGCTGCGCAGCCTGATGACGACCGAGCGCGTCGACGAAGCACTCACCCGCTTCGACTCGCTCGAACGCCGGGTCGACTACGCGGAAGGCCGTGCCGAGCAGCTCAAGATGGAAAGCGAGAGCGGCAAGCTGTCGCTGTCGGACGAAATCGCCGCCCTCGCAGGATCGGACAAGGTCGACGAGGAACTGGAAGAAATGAAACGCGCGCTCGGCAAAGGGGCCGACGACGCGAAGAAGGGGGACTGATCCATGGAAGAATTTTTGGTCGCCACCGTCGTGCTGGGCGTTCTGATCGGCCTTCCGTGGCTGATCCTCCACTACGTCACCAAGTGGAAAACCTCAGGCGGCGGCATCACCAGCGATGACGAGGCGCTGCTGGAAGAGCTCTACGCGCTCACCAAACGTCTCGACGACCGGATGGACACTGTCGAGCGACTGGTCGCCCACGACCATGCGGACTTCAGGCCCGCCCGCCTGATCGCCGACAACCAGGCCGACAACGACGAACTCGCCGAGCTGGAAGCCCTGCTCGCCAAGAAGAGGAAGGAAACCCGCGCATGAACACCCCCCGCACCACGCTCTACAAGGACGAGCAGAACGGCAAGCTGATGGGCGTCTGCGCAGGCCTGGCCGACTACACGGGAATCGAAGTTCTCTGGTGGCGGCTCGGCGCGCTCTTCTCGATCTGGCTGACCGGCGGCCTGATCCTGCCTGCCTACTTCATCATGGGCATGCTGCTGAACAAGAAGCCTTCGCACCTCTACACGTCCGACGTGAAGGAACAGAAATACTGGCAGAGCGTCCGCGCCAATCCGAACCGCACCGCTCGCGAAATCCGCGGCAAGCTGCGCGAGATCGACCGCCGCCTGGCCAATGTGGAGGAGCACTATGTCAGCTCCAACCCGCGCCTCGACGCCGAAATCGAACGCCTGCGCTGACACCTGAACCCAATAAGGGGAGACTTTAGAATGGAAGGCATACTCGCCCTGCTCATCCCGATCTTCGCGCTGATGATCCCGATGGTGGCCATCTGGACCAAGCACCAGCAGAAGCTGGCGGAGATGGGTCTCGAGACGACCGCCACCGCAAGCGCCGAGAAGGCCGCGCAATACGCAACGCAGATCCAGCGGCTCGAAGACCGGGTCCAGGTGCTCGAACGCATCGTGACCGACAAGGGCTACGACGTCGCCACCCAGATCGAAGCGCTGCGCGATACACGTAGCGTGGAAGATAACCTGACTGGAACGCCGCTCTCGTTCGAAAGCCGGGAGCGCGCCTGATGAACGAGCTTCTCAGCGGCCCCGGCATGATCGTCGTAATCATCGCGCTGTGCACCGCCGGGTGGCTCATCAACAACTGGATCCGCGCCACGCACGGCTACGATCTGGAAGACGAATGGGGCGGCAAGACGAGCCGCGCCGACAAGTCGGCGGAAATCGAAGCTTTGCGTAGTGAGAACGCGCAACTCGTCCAGCGGCTCGACAATCATGCGGACCGGCTGAAGGTGCTCGAGAAGATCGTCACCGAACGTGGCTATTCGCTCTCCGACGAGATCGAGGCGCTGCGCAAGGACGAGAGCAGCGGCGTTCCGCTGGACATCGGCAAGCGGGAGAGGGTCTGATGGATGGTGCAATGATCCCCATCATCGCCGTGCTCGGCGGGATGATGATCGGTGGCGCCGGCCTGTTCGGCTGGATCCACACCACCCGGCTGAAGATCAAGCACGGCTACCCGCTGGAAACCATGTGGGGCGTGCCCATCCACCCGAGCAACAGCGAGGAATCGAAAGAACGCCTCAAGCTGCTGACGCAGGAAAATGCCCAGCTGCGCGCCGAACTCGGGTCGATCAAGGATCGGCTGGGCAACGTCGAGCGGATCGTGACCGACAGCGGATACTCGCTGACCCACGAAATCGAATCTCTTCGCGATAGAAAGGATGCCCACTGATGAGCTGGCCTTCTGCCATCGTCCTGATCGTGCTGATCGCCGCTGCTGCCAAGGTGCTGCGCGCGCGATACCACAGCGAGGCTTTCCTCGACCGTCATGGAAGCGAGCAGCGGGCCGCGATTGAACGACCCGAACGCGACTATCGGCGCGACGACGAAGCCGAAGCCGAAATTTCCGCGCTCAAGGAGCGGATCGCGGTGCTCGAACGGATCGCTTACGACAAGAACAGCGTCGATGCGCGCGAACGCGCCCGCATCTCCGCCGAAATAGACGCCCTGCGCGAAGAGCAGGACTGACGACCGCCGCAACCGGCACCGATCGCACGAAGGAGGATTGACGTCATGGAGCCGACACTCGTTATCGCCGCCACATCGCTTCTCGGTCTCGGCCTCGTCGCTGCGGCACTGCTGCGCGCCTGGGAAGGCTGGCTGGCGCTGAAGCGCCGCGAGCTGGACGCCGTCGCCAACGGACGCCGCGACCCGGACGACACGCGCGGTGTGGCGCCGATCACGCTCGCCGATATGCGCGAACGCATCCGCAAGCTGGAAGCGATCGCCAACGGGGTCGATCTGTGAGCGGCGCGAAAAGCCAGGCCGCGCAGGCCGGCATCGGCCTCGGCAGCGCGATCGCGGTGGCGATCTCCTGGTCGCTGCACCAATCGATCGTCTGGACGATCGTCCACGGCTTCCTCTCGTGGTTTTACGTCATCTACTACGCCCTCACCCGTCCCGGCGGGATTTCGGGGTAAACTCCCTCTCCCCGGGCGGGGAGAGGATAGCGGAGCTTGCTCTGTGAAGAGCTAGCGCAGCTTGGAGAGGGGCGTTCGAGGTACGCTCTCCAGCATACCCCTCTCCAACTCCGCCCAAGATGCCTCTCGGCATCAGGGCTGCGTATCCTCTCCCCTTGAGGGGAGAGGGATTATCACTAAATGCGGACCCATGCGCAGTCTCGACGATATCCGCGAAGAATACGAATTCCTGGAAGGCGACGAACGCTATCGCCTGCTGATCGAGCTGGGACGCGAGCTGGAGGAAATGCCCGACGCGCTGAAGACCGACGCCACGCTGGTGCGCGGCTGCTCGGCAGCGGTGTGGGTCTATCCGACCGGCGAGGCGGACAAGCTGCACTTCCTGGCCGACAGCAACGCCGCGATCACCAAGGGCATCGTCGCGCTGGTGATCGCCGCCGTGCAGGACAGGCCCGCAGCAGAAGTCGCGCAGATGGACGTGGTCGGCGCGCTCGAACCGTTCGATCTCAGGAACCAGCTGTCGAGCAACCGGACGCAGGGCGTGCCCAACATGATCGCGCTGGTGAAGGAACACGCCGCGCGGATTTCGGCGGGCTAATCCCCAGGCATCAGAGCCGGCTTCGATAGTCGATGCGGATACGCACCCAGCTGCCGATCTGCGGTTTGCCGCCGAGCATCGGCGGGCGAACGCGGAATTGCCACGCGGCTGCCAGGATCGCACGGTTGATCATCGACCCTCGCGGCGATTCCTCGATCGGCACGCAGTCGACCACGCGAAATTGCGGCGCAGTCTTGCACGCGATCAGGCCCCAGCCCGGCCCGTTCGCGGTGGAGAGATAGCCGGACAGCTCACCGTCATACGGTTCGCGATACCAGCGCGCGGCGTAGAGAGGTTCCCCGTTGGGCGCGGTGCCGACCACCTTGGAATCGGGAATGCCCGACTGCGATCCGGTGTCGACCGGCCCGTAGACCTGCTTGGGCGCTTCAGACTGGGCCGGACGCTCAGGCTCCTTCGCCGAGGGCAGTTTGAACGGCGTCGGGATCACCGCCTGCGCGATCGGTGGCGGAGGCGCGACGGCATCGGGCTGCACCGGCTCGGGACGCTCGACGGGCGTGTCCTGCGTCTGCGCGGGCTGCTCGGTCGGTTGCGCGGTATCGCTCAGCTCTTGTTCCGGCTCCTCGCGATCGTCCGGCGGCTCGTTCTGCGCCTTGAGATCGACCACGGTCAAACTGCCCGGTGCGGCGGTGGGCTCGTTATGGATGTTCAGCGTCAGGAGCACGATCAGCAGGATCGCCTCGATCAGCAGCGCGACGACGAGCCCGACCACCCGCCGCCCGCGCTCGCTGCGCAAGGGCTCCAACAGCGGATGATCGCGAAGAGTCTCTGGCTGGAGCAACGGGCCTCAGGGTGTATGCGCCGGGCGCGATCCGCGGCCCGGTGCGACTGGATAGGTTCCCTGCGCTGCAGGAGCAAGCGCGCAACGCGAGCGCGACCCGCCCCGGCAAGGGAGACAGCGCGGAGTTAGCGCGTGAGTGACACCTTCTCAGCCGCTTCGCTCTCTTGTGGAACCGTTTCGCTCGCTTCGCGATGCATCTCGAAGGTTCCGTCGAACTCTGGCAAGAACCAGGTGCCCGTGATGGACTGGCCATCCTCGCTCATGCGGCCGCTATAATCGACCGGGGTCTCGTAAGCTGGCCCGGCCAGGCGATAGGTCTTGGTGAATTCGATCGCCCTGCCCGAGCGGAGACCCTCCACCTGCGCGTGCGCAGTAACCGGGCGATACGCGTTGGGTTCGATAATTTCGCCCGAGAAGCGCTCCCCGACTTCCGAAAGGACTGCGACAAACGGCGTCTCGGGCCCAAAATTGTTCGAATACCGATAGGTACCATCCCAGCGTCCGGTCAGGTCCAGCCGAGCCGCCATCGTGCGATGCGGACGCCTAGGCCCCCGCGCTCTCGCGCACGACTGCTTCGCCCGCCTCGCGCTGGCGCTTGAGTTCGGCTTTCAGTTTGACCGGGTCCTGCGGGAGCACGAAGCCGAAGCTTACCCCGCCCTCTTTTCCGATGGTTGCGTGGTGCAGCTTGTGCGCCTGCACCAGCCGCTTGGCGTAGCCGCGTTTGGGCACGTACCGGAAATAGCGCTGGTGGACGAGGCCGTCGTGAACCAGCGTGTAGATGATCCCATAGCCAAGGATGCCGACGCCGATCCAAGTCGCCGGGGCCCACGCATAATTGCCCGCCACCAGCGGACTGCCGAGCATGAACATCGAAATGCTCATCGCCGCACCCACCACGCCGTAAAGGTCGTTCTTCTCGAACATCTTGTCGTGCGGTTCGTGGTGGTCACGGTGCCAGCCCCAGCCGAACCCGTGCATGATGTACTTGTGACTAGCCCACGCGACCCATTCCATCGCAGCGATGGTCGCGAGGACGATAAGGAGGGGGACGAGCACCTGCATGGTGCGCGATATAGTCTATTCCACAGACGGGAAAAAGTGGCGTGCGATCTCTTCGCCGATCCGTGCGGGACGCAGGCTTTCCGCATCGATGCAGCACCAGCTCGACTTTACCTCGGCCAGCACTTCGCCGCCGCGCTCGATCACCGTGTGATAGAATGCACGAGCCCCGCGGGTGCTTTCCAGCACGGTGCGCGCGATGATGTCGTCTTCGAGGAAGGCGGGCTTGCGATACGTGATCTCGTGCTTGAGCGCGACCCACGCACGTTCCGCGACCGCATCGGCAGGCGCGAATTTGCGCCAGTGTGCCAGCACAGCGTCCTGCACCCAGCCGAGGTAGCGGGCGTTGTTTACGTGCCCCATGAAGTCGATATCGGCCGGCTTGATGGCGATCGGAAAGGCGAAGGGCTTTGCTGACATGAGTGTAAGCTAACACGCCACTCCTTACGGCACCATTACAATCGCGCAATTTTCTCTGCATTTCGCGCCGCGTGTTGCACATTGCTTGCAACGAAATCGCCGCCCATGCACTAGGAGTGGTATGAGCAAGAACACCAAGGGCCTTTCCAGCGCGGCCATCGCCGCCGGCGCCGCAATCGGATCCGCCGCCATCGCAGCCGCGCTGATGTATGCCGGGAAACGGCGCAAATCCTCTTCCGAAGTCGAGGAGGCGGATCGGCAATTGCCGCCCATCCCCTCTGGCGAAGACCCTCAGACCGATTAAGCGACCGGCCCGGCGACCGCTCGGCCAATCGACAAGACCATAAGGGAGAAGACCCCATGAAAGCCGTGCTGACGAAGGAAGTGGGCGGGCCAGAGACGCTCGTCGTGGAAGACATCGATACCCCCACCCCCGGCAGGGGCGAAGTGCTGGTCGATATCGCCGCGTGCGCGATCAATTTCCCCGACACGCTGATGATCCGCGACCTCTACCAGTTCAAGCCGGAGCGGCCCTATTCGCCCGGTGGCGAGATTTCGGGCACGATCGCAGCGGTCGGCGAAGGCGTCGAAGGCTGGAAGGTCGGCGACCGCGTACTCTCCGGCATCGGCAGCGGCGGCCTGCGCGAACAGGCGGTGATCGATGCGAATCGGCTGTTCAAGGTGCCCGAAGGCGTCGATCTGGTCGAAGCATCGGCACTGCTGATGACCTATGGCACGATGATCCACGCGCTGAAGGATCGCGGCGACATCAAGCCGGGAGAGACCGTGCTGGTGCTCGGCGCAGCGGGCGGTGTCGGCCTTGCTTCGATCGAGCTGGCCAAAGCCTATGGCGCGAAGGTGGTCGCAGCCGTTTCGAGCGATGAAAAGGCGAAGGTTGCCAAGGACGCGGGCGCAGACGAGACGGTCGTCTATGGACGCCCTCCGTTCGACAAGGATGCTTCGAAGGCGCTTGCGGGCGATTTCAAGGCAGCGGTCGGCCCCAACGGAGCGGATATCGTGGTCGATATCGTCGGCGGCGACTATTCCGAACCCGCGCTGCGCTCCATCGCCTGGGAAGGCCGCTTCCTGGTGATCGGCTTCCCCGCGGGGATCGCCAAGATGCCGCTCAACCTCACCCTGCTAAAGAGCTGCGACATTCGCGGTGTGTTCTGGGGTGCCTTCGCCGCGCGCGAACCGCAGCGCAATGCGCAGAACATCGCCGAGCTGTTCGAACTGTGGCAGGATGGCAAGATCAGCCCGCAGGTCAGCGAAACCTACAGTCTCGACGATGCGCACAAGGCGATCGAGAAGCTGGAAAACCGGCAAGCCGTGGGCAAGCTTGTGGTGAAGATGGACAAATAGGTCGCTCGCTTGCCGGGCCGCGCAAGCGGGCCTATCGGCACGCGAGACGCGATTATTCTTACGAAAAGGCAGCAGAACAATGACCGATTTCAAGGACCGCGAGCGCGGCGAAGAAGCGAAATACGCTTTCGATGAAGAAACCGCCTTCAAGGTCGCGGCGCGCCGCAACCGCTTGCTCGGCGAATGGGCGGCAGGGCTCATGAATCTCACCGAAGAGGAAGCCGACAGCTACAAGAAGGCAGTCGTGCAGGCCGATTTCGAGGAAGCGGGCGACGAAGACGTGATCCGCAAGGTGCTGGGCGACCTCACCGCAGCGGCAACCGACGTGGACGAAGCGACCGTGCGCGCCAAGCTGGCCGAATGCGCGGTCGAGGCGCGCCGCCAGCTGATCGGCAAGGCGTAAGCCCATGCCGATGGCGGCGGACGAGATTGTCGGAATGATCCAGGCGGCCCTTCCGGGGGCCGAGGTCGAGATGCGCGATCTCGCTGGGGATAACGATCACTGGGCGGCCAAGGTTACTGCACCGCAATTCGCGGGCAAGAGCCGTGTTCAGCAGCATAAGCTGGTCTACGAGGCGCTCGGCGGGAATATGGGCGGCGTGCTCCACGCCTTGCAACTGACCACTCAGGCTCCCAAGTGACCTTCAACAGCGCAAGCAATAGTGGTTTATTCCAAAAATGACTGACACCAAAGAACGCATTTCGGGCATCGTCGGAGAGAACGAGGTTGTCCTTTTCATGAAGGGCACGCCCCTGTTCCCGCAGTGCGGCTTTTCCAGCCGTGCGGTGCACATCCTCGACCATTGCGGCGTGACGTATGAAAGCGTCGACGTGCTGCAGGACATGGAGATCCGCCAAGGCATCAAGGCCTTTTCCGACTGGCCGACCATTCCCCAGCTTTACGTGAAGGGCGAATTCGTCGGCGGCAGCGACATCATGACGGAAATGTTCGAGGCAGGCGAATTGCAGCAGATGTTCACCGACAAGGGCGTGAAGACTGCCGATTGATCCGGTAGCGGACCACGGATCGGAATTTCGGGGAGGCGGGGCCAGGAGACTGTTGGCCCCGCCTCTTTACGAAGATCGAGGGGTGTTTGTTGATATGCATCCCGCGTGCCAGTTTCGCCGTCGGCAGGGTTTGCGCGGGTCCAGGTAGTTAACCGATCCGTTTACCACGAGGGCATTGTAAGAAATCCCGACACGAGGCTAGGCGTACCCGATGGCTGAGACGAATCGTGACGCAGGGGACAATGCGCAAGACGGCATTCCCGCTGCCACGGTCGTCATCTTTCGCCGAGCGCCCGCTGGCTCCCCTCCCGAAATCCTGATGCAGGTTCGCAACCGGAAGCTCGCCTTTGCCGGCGGGATGGCCGTGTTTCCCGGCGGTCGCGTCGATCCATCCGACCATGAGCTGGCTCGCACCCTCGAAACCGGCGATCCCGATGAAGCCGCGCATAGAATCGCCGCAATCCGCGAAACGCTGGAGGAAACCGGCCTGGCGCTGGGCCTGCGTGGCGAGATCGACGCCGCGCGCGCGGCGGATGCCCGCAGCCTGCTGCTCGCAGAGGAGCGCCTTGCACCAGTACTGGAACGGTTCGGCTGGTCGCTCGCCCTCGACGACCTCATTCCATTCGCCCGCTGGTTTCCCAAGAACGAGCGACTGTCCCGTGTGTTCGATACGCGGTTCTATCTTGCCGATCTGGGAACGGGCGCGGTCGAAATCGCGGTCGATGCGGGCGAAAACACGCGTCTTTTCTGGACCAGCGCAGCCGATGCGCTGACCGCGGCGGATCGCGGCGAGATCGACGTCATTTTCCCGACCCGCCGCAATCTCGAACGGCTCGCGCAGTTCGACGATTTCAGCGAAGCACGCGCGCACGCCGAAGCCACGCCGATGCACACCATCGTCCCGTTTATCGAGGACGGCCCGCAGGGCCGCAGCCTGTGCATTCGCGGCGACTGTGGTTATCCGGTCACCTCCGTACTTCTCGACGAGGCCAAGCGCGGCTGAGCGACGCCTGAGAGGCTGCGTGCGTCGTCGCCACGGTCGACCTTGCCCCGGCACTTCCCGGAATAGCATCTGCTTGAGGCCAAAACCAAAAAGCCCCGGCACCCATACGGGGCCGGGGCTTTTTGTAATGGCGCGCCCGGAAGGATTCGAACCTCCGGCCCCCAGATTCGTAGTCTGGTGCTCTATCCAGCTGAGCTACGGGCGCTTGTGAGGCGCCGCACATAGGCAGGGCTTTCGGGCTTGGCAATGCTTTTGTCGCGATTTCCGCCATTCGCCCACAAGCCTTATTAAATTAGCCGGCAAAGCTGGCCGCGAGCCGGGCGTCGAGCGGCGGCTTGGGCAATTGTCTTATCTCCGCGAGGCTGCACCAGCGCCACTCTCCCCCCTCCAGCGATCGCACTTCGCCACTCCACACGGCGCAATGAAGCAGCAACAGCAGGATCGGGCGCGCGTCCTCGCATGAGTCCGGGTGGTCGGCGGCAAACCCCCGCTCGCGCATCGCGCCGGGATCGAGGCGCAAGCCGCATTCTTCTGCGATCTCGCGTACCAGGGCTTCGCGCGGGCTCTCGCCCGGCTCGATCTTGCCGCCGGGAAACTCCCATAAACCCGCGTGTGCTTTGCCCGCGGGGCGGCGGTGCATCAGCCATCGCCCCTCCCCGTCGGGACCGATCGCAGCGGCCACCACGGGCATGTATGTCGGATTTCTTTTCACACAAATCACCCGATTTTACGGCACGTTAACCCTGATGGCCCAAAGAAGGCCCCAACATTTGTCGCACTTTGGGTGAGACAGATAGCCAAGGCAATAGAACGGGGGCCTTCGGATGACGCACTTCTTGAGGAGGCTCTGGCGCAGCCAGTCCGGCGCGACCGCCGTCGAATACGGCCTGATCCTTGCCCTCGTATTCCTCGCGATGGTGGGTGCGATCGGCACTTTCTCGAACGAGGTCATCAAGACCTGGGACACGGTGACGGAGACCTCTCAGGAGGCGATCGACCGGTCCTGAGCCCACGCACTTAGGAAATTCTCAACCCTTCGGGCCTAGACCGGCAGAAGCTCGATCCGAGGGGACATGGAAAGAGCCGGGTAACGAAGACGCAAACAGGAGACCGATAATGAAGTTTTTCCGTGAACTGATGAACGACGACCAGGGCGCGACCGCCATTGAATATGGCCTCATCGCCGCTCTTATCGCCGTCGCCGCGATCACCGCGATGGGCAGCCTCGGCAACCAGCTGAGCAACACCTTCACCACCGTGTCGACCGACATGGGCGGCTAATCGCCTGAGTAAATCTGAAGTTCCCGCTCGAAAGAGCGTGAAACAAGAAAGCGGCGGGGAGCGATCCCCGCCGTTTTTCTTTGTCCGCTGGGTGCGGCGCTCCGGTCAGCGACCGCGCACCACGATCTTGACCTGCTGGCCGGCCCGCAGCCCCTCGTTCGCACCGAGCCCGTTGAGCACGCGGAAACGCGCTTCCTGGGCGTCGCTATATGCCATCTGGCGTGAGAGCGAGGAGACGGTGTCGCCCGAACGCACCGTAACCACATCGATGACCCGCGGCACGACCTGCGCCGCTTCGGCCGAGCTGATGCGCCGGAACGAATTGAACATCGGAGTGAACACGCCCGCGCGCCCCGCCGGGGTAATCGCCTGGTAGTAGTAGGTCTGCCCGCCGCCGAAATCATAGGCGAACACCACCACATCGACCTGCGTATTGCCCGAATTGGCACGCGCCTGCCCGTAAGCGGCGGGGATGCCGTTGATCGTGGTGGTCTGGATTTGCGGATTGATCGCCTGTCCCTGGCCGGAAAGCGCCTGGAAGGCCTGGCTCACGAATTGCGAGAGGCTGCCGCTCGACCGCGCCACTTTCAGCTCCGCCTGGCCCGACTGGCCGTTGATCGTCACCTGATCGGTGCCGTTGACCACGTAGAAACCCTCGGGCGCGGTGAACGCGAAGCGCAGATCCGGATGGATGAACTGGCGGCCTTCGACGACGCCCTGCTCGGGATCGTCGCCATAGGTCAGTCCGTCGATATTGCGCAGGAAGACTTCACGGTTGAGGACGTTGCCGGGCTTGCCTGCGGCAAGCTGGGCAGTGGTCCGAACACGGCTGGCAGGATCGGGGTGGGTCGATGCCCATTCGGGCAGGTTGGCGCTGTCGCGACCCTGCAGCTGCGCGTCGAGCGAAGACTGGCGCGCAAGGCTTTCGAGCACGGTGCTCATCGCCATCGGATCGTAACCGGCGCGCGACAGATAGCTAACGCCGAGTTCGTCGGCTTCGCGTTCCTGATCGCGCGAGAAGCCGAGCGTGAGGAGCTGAGACCCCTGCAATGCCGCCCGACCCAGCGTCGAGCCCAGTTGGCTATCGCCGAGCAGGATGCCCGACAGGATCGCACCCGCTGCGCCGAGCAGCGTGTTCTGCTGCTGCGCCTGCTGGCGGCGCTGCGCGTGGCGTGCGGCGACGTGGCCGACCTCGTGCCCCAGCACACCGGCAAGCTCCGCTTCGTTGTTCATCAGCGTCACCAGCTGGCGCGTGGTGTAAACGTAACCGCCGGTGGTTGCGAAGGCGTTGTTGACCGAGCTGTTGAGCAGCGACACGGTGAACGCACCCGGCGTATTGGCGAGGCCGGACTGAACGGCGATCTTCTGGCCGACGTCGCGCACGTAATTGGCGCTGTTGCCCTGCATCGCGCCGCCGAATTCCTGCAGGATCTGGCTGTGATATTCGCGGCCCTGCTGTTCCTCGCTCTGCGTGATCGGTGTGTTGGCACCCGGAATCGCGCCACCCATGGCACAACCGGAAAGCCCCATGGCGAGGGCGATGGGCGAAGCAACGGCAAGAATCTTACGACGAGACATTTAGGCAAACTCCCCTGATGCGTGATCGCGGGAAGCCACCACCTCCCCACGCTATGGCCCCTCAACAGGTCCACCACGTCCGGGGTTCCCGATTTCACTTCAAAGGAGTTCAGCCGCCGATGGCGAGGTACCGGTCTGCGCGCTTTTTCTGCAAAGTCGCGACATCCTTGCCGACCAGCGCGCCAAGTTCGTCGTCGATGGTATCGGCAAGGTAGCGAATGGCCAGCTTAGGGTCGCGATGCGCGCCGCCGACCGGTTCGGGCACGATCCGGTCGATGACGCCCAGTTCCTTCAGGTCCTGCGCGGTCACCTTCATCGCTTCGGCGGCATCCGCGGCCTTTTCGGCGGTCCGCCACAGGATCGACGCACAACCTTCGGGCGAGATCACCGAATAGACCGCGTGTTCGAACATCAGCACGCGCTCTGCGCTGGCGAGCGCGACCGCGCCGCCCGAGCCGCCCTCGCCCACGATCGTGGCGACCATCGGCACCGGCAGGTCGAGGCAGGCTTCGATCGCGCGCGCAATGGCTTCCGCCTGCCCTCGTTCCTCCGCCTCGATCCCCGGAAATGCGCCGGAGGTGTCGACCAGCGTGACCACCGGCAGGCCGAAGCGCCCGGCCAAGTCCATCAGGCGGATCGCCTTGCGGTAGCCTTCCGGCTTGCCCATCCCGAAATTGTGCTTGAGGCGCGTCTGCGTGTCGTGGCCCTTCTCGTGCCCGATCAGCATGACCTGGCGCCCGCGCAGCGTCGCGAATCCACCCAGGATCGCGGCATCTTCGCCGAAATAGCGATCCCCGCCCAGCGGCATGAAATCGGTAAAGGCGTGCTCTACGTAGTCGCGGAAATGCGGACGCTGCGGATGCCGGGCAACCTGCGTCTTCTGCCACGGCGAGAGCGTGGCGTAGATTTCCTTGAGCTGGTCGGCGCTCTTGGCCTCCAGCTTGGCGAGCTCGTCGCCCATATCGATCTGCTCGCCCTCGTTGGCGGCGCGCAATTCGGCAATCCGAGCCTGGAGCTGGGCAACAGGCTTCTCGAAGTCGAGAAAAGTCAGCATCCGGGGCTGCTATCGGCACCTTGCGGCATGTGCAAGCCACCACGGTGCGCCAGAGGGTGTCTTTCGTTCACCAGCGCGACCAGCTTCGCCGCCTCGACATGCGTATAAATCTGCGTCGTCGCGATATCCGCATGGCCCAGAAGGCTCTGCAGGGTGCGCAGGTCCGCCCCGCCTTCGAGCAGGTGCGTCGCAAAGGCATGGCGCAAGACGTGCGGGCTGACCTTTGCCGGAGGAATGTCTGCGCGGTCCGCCAGTCCTTTGATCATCTGGTAGAGCCGCACGCGCGTCAGATGGCGTCCGCGCGACGGGAAGAGCCATTTCGATTCTTCGTCGCGCACCGCGAGCCAGCGCGACAGGGCGGCGCGGGCGCGCGTCCCCATCGGCACGAGCCTTTCCTTGTCACCCTTCCCGGTAATCGTGAGGAAGGGGGCATCGCGCGGCACGGATGCGAGGGGCAGCGCCACCAGCTCGGTCGCGCGCAGGCCTGAGCCGTAGAGCAATTCGATCATGGCGAGCAGCCGCAGCGCCGCGGGTTTGCCCTGCTCCGCCTCGGCCTCCGCCTGCGCAAACAAAGACGCGATTTCCGCATGGTCGAGGACCTTGGGCAGTCCCCGGCGCTTGACCGGGCGCGGCAAGGCGGCGGACGGGTTGTCGCGCCTGAGACCCTCGTCTTCGAGATAGCCGAAAAACTGGCGCAGCGCGGACGCCTTGCGGGCCACGCTGGCCGGGGCAAGATCGGTCCACGCCTGTGCAAGCCTCGCCAGCGATTCGCGGGTTGCATCCTCCAGCGGCCCGATAATTCCCGTGGCGCCTTCCAGATCGCGGCGGTAGGCGGCCAGCGTATTGGCCGCCGCCCCTCGATCCACCGCCAGCGCGGCGAGAAAATCCTCGATCGCAGCCTGTGCCATCGACCTATCCCCGCGCGATCGCCTCCGCGGTGATCATGCGCGCTTCAGCCTCCAGCCCGCTCTGCCGCAGGGCCGATACGATGTAATAGAGGTGCCGCGGAGTCATCCGGCTCCAGTCGTCACCCTGCATCCCCAAACCCATCAGCAAGCTGACCAGCGCGGCGTTGCGCACCTCGCCCGCGCGCCCGATCGCCTTGCTCCACGCCGTTTCGCGGCCAAGTTCCAGGCCAAGCTCGCGGTCCCACGTATTGCGTGTGCCGCTGGAGATTCGGCCCAGCCCGGCCAGGCCTGCGACCAGCAGCCCGGTGCGGGCGCGGCCCGTGCTGGAATCATTGTCGCTGAAGGAGTCGATTGCGTTGTTCGAAACCGGCTGCTTCGCATTAGGCAGCCCTACCGCAAGCATCCCCCAGCCCGCATCGCCTTCGTCGACGACATCGCTCCAGCGGGCCGCATCCAGATCGAGACCGGCGGCAAGCATCGCCGCGATCAATGGTGCGGCATCGCCGGAGAACTGGTCCCCGGCCGGAATGCGCGCTGCGGCATAGGCGGTCAGTACCTGCCGATCGTAGGGGATCTGCGCATCTTCGCCCCACAGTGCGCGGATCGCAGCGACCCGCGCGGCGGGATCGGGGTCGACATAAGCCGTCCTCAGCTGCGCGGCGTCGGTGCCGATCGAACCTTCGTTGCCGCCCGCCGCGTAGGCCTGCGAATAGAGATCGATAAGCGCCGCGGAGGAGAAGATGCCTTCGCGTGCAGCGCGGCGCGCTCCGTCCACCCTCAAAGCCAGCGGGAGCGAGGGAAGCGATGCGGATACGCGCTGATAATACGGGCCTGCATCATCGAGCAGGCGGTCGGGGATATCCATCCCCAGCGCGGCGGCGAGGCCGTACCGCCAGGGTGTCAGTTCGTCGACATCGTCCCACTCGATGGTGACCGTGCTGTTTCCAAGGCCCGCCGCACCGGCATAACGCTGCGCCAGCAAGACATCGATATCTTCGAGATCGCCGCGGCTCTGTGCATTGCGCATCCGCGCCAGTTCGTTGCGCGCGCGCCCGCTTTCACCGCCATAGGCGCTGCAGATAGAACGCAGCGCATCCCATTGCGCATCGTCGCGATAGCCGCCGCGCAGCACCGCGAGCGGGCAGGCACCCACGATATCTCCCGTCGCGATGTACGAATCGACCGCAGCATCCGCGAGCCGCGTGTTCCACACATCGACGTCGACGTCCTGCGCGATCGCGCGGGCCGCACTGAATTCGCCCATCCGGTTGAGCAACTGGGCGCGCAATCCTGCGAACTCCACGCCGCTCATCCCGCTGGGCGCGGCGAGCCTGCTGGCAAGCGCGCGGCGCAGCGCGATATGTCCCCAGCGCGAGACGAGGCGGCCCTGCGTGCCGGTCAGCGCTGCACGGACAAGCGCCTGCGGCTGCTTTGCAAGCGAGGCTGCGGGCAATCCGCCCTCGGCCTCGTCGAGGATACCGACGCGGGTCGTCTCGCGACGCTGCGCTTTGGGAATGTCGTATTTGGGTTTGAGGCCCAACAGTTCGTCAAGCTCGTCCGTGTCGAGCGATTCCAGCTCTTCGAGCGTGGGCAGACGCGCGTTGCTGGCACTGGGCGCGCTCGGTTCCCCGCCGCCTTGCTCTTCGCCGTCGCCCTCGGGCGCAGCGGTCTCTGCGGGGGATGGAGCGGGGCTGGCGCTGGGCGGTGTAGGCGAAGGGCTCGGAGCAGGGGTCGCCTGCTGGGCTGGAGCCGGAGCGGCCGATTGCGCATTGCCCGCTGCGAAGGCGATCGGCGCACCAAGCACCGCAAGGGCGGCGCCGGCCAGCAGCGCCTGCCTGCTACCGAAAATACTCATTGCCCGGCCTCTGCCAGATTGACCGTCTGTTCCATCGGATGCAGCGGTTCCTCCCCACCGTCCCACCAGGCCCAGCCAAGTATCACGAGCACCACGCCCGCACCGATCGCGATCCGCTGTCGCACTTTTTGCGAAATCTCTATCTGCACGTGCCTCGACACCCTTTATTGCCTTCGCCCTAGCCCATCTCTACGCCGCCGAGCAATGGAGACCGCGCATACACCTGCCGCGATGGCCCGCATCGACGCGCTTGCATCCCGGCTCGACCGGCCGATTGCGCTCGTCGGCCTGATGGGCGCGGGCAAGTCCACCGTGGGGCGAAAGCTCGCCACCCTGCTCCAAAGAAGCTTCATCGACGCCGACGACGCCATCGAAGAGGCGGCGAAACTCTCCATCGCGGAAATCTTCAGCGAGTTCGGCGAAGACTATTTTCGCGACGGTGAACGCCGGGTGATTGCCCGCCTGATCGAGGAAGATCACGGCGTGATCGCGACCGGCGGCGGGGCCTTCGTCAATTCCGAAACGCGCCGCTTGCTGCTCGACAGGACGGTGTCCGTGTGGCTCGACTGCGACATAGAAACGCTGGTCGAACGGACCGCGCGGCGCGACAACAGACCGCTGCTCCGCGATGGCGATCCAGAGGCGATCCTGCGCCGTCTTTCGGCAGAGCGAGAGCCGTTCTATGCACAGGCGCATATCCGCGTCGAAGGTCAGGCGGGTCCGCATACGCGCACTGCGTGGGCGATCATCGAAGGGATCGAGCAATGGCTGTCGTGAATGTCGCGCTCGCCGGGCGCAGTTACGAAGTGCTGGTCGGGTCGGGCCTGCTCGGCCGGGTCCACTGTGAAGCGTATTCCTTTCTCGAACCCTACGGCCACAGGTCGATCCCCGTGGTCGCCGACGCCAATGCGAAACGGCTGCTGGGCGAGCATCTGCAAGCGTCCTTTCGATCAGCAGGCCTGTCGATCGACTGGTACGAGGTGCCATCGGGCGAAGGATCGAAGAGCTGGGCGGAGCTTGAGAAGCTGACCGACTGGCTGCTCGATCGCGGCATCACCCGCTCCGATCACGTATTCGCGCTGGGCGGCGGGGTGGTCGGCGACCTTGTCGGCTTCGCCTGTTCGATCCTGAAGCGCGGCTGCGGCTTCGTGCAACTGCCGACCACGCTGCTGGCGCAGGTCGATTCGAGCGTCGGTGGCAAAACCGCGATCAACGCCAGCGCGGGCAAGAACCTGATCGGCGCGTTCCACCAGCCTTCGCTGGTGCTGGCCGACACCGCCTGCCTCGCCTCGCTCCCTATCCGCGAAATGCGCGCCGGGCTGGCGGAAGTGTTCAAATACGGTGTGCTGGGCGACGCGGAGTTCTTCGCGCGCGTCGATGCAGAGAGCAACGCGATCCTCTCGCACGACAACGACGTGCTCGAATCGGTCATCACCCATTGCGTCGGTATGAAAGCGCGGATCGTCGCGGAGGACGAGCGTGAGACGAAGGACGCGCGCGCACTCCTGAACCTCGGCCACACTTTCGGCCACGCGCTGGAGGCGGAGACGGGCTTCTCCGACGCCCTGCTGCATGGCGAGGCCGTTTCGCTCGGCATGGTGCTGGCGGCGCGGTTCTCCGCGCGGCGCGGGCTGATCGGGCAGAGCGACGCGGAGCGTGTGACCCACGCGCTGGCGCGCGCCGGATTGCCGACCGAGATCGCCGCGCTGGGGCTCGAATGCGATGGTGCCACGCTGGCCGATCACATGCGCAACGACAAAAAGGCGGAAGCGACGACGGTCCCCTTCATCCTGCTGCGCGCCATAGGAGAAGCCTACGTCGCACGCGACGTCGAGCTGACCGAGGTCGGCGCCTTCCTCGACGAGCAGCTGCAGGCGCACTGACGATGGAGATCGAAATTCGCGAGGCGACGCTCGACGATCAGCAGGTGCGCGCGCTGGCGCTCGATCACGTCACGCAGATGCGCGCCGGATCGCCGCCGGGTCAGGCCTTCGCGCTCGACCTCACGGGGCTAGACGATCCGGCGATCACGCTGTTCGGTGCGTGGCGCGGCGACGAGTTGCTCGGGATCGGGGCGCTGAAACGGCTCGGCGCGGAAGGCGCGGAGATCAAGTCGATGCGCACCCGCGCGGACGCGCTGCGTCAGGGAGTCGCGCGGGCTTTGCTGGAGGCGATCATCGCGCTGGCACGCGCTGAGGGGATCGCGCGGCTAAGTCTCGAAACCGGGAATGGCCCGACGTTTGAACCCGCACTGGCGCTCTATCGCACGCGCGGCTTTCGAAATGGCGAAGCATTCGCCGATTACGAGAACACCGACTTCAACCAGTGCCTGCATCTCGACCTGTCCTCCGACTGATCGAAACGCCGCGGTTCAGAACAGCCGCGATCCGTCGGGCACTGGCTTATCGGGCGAGAACAGCACGACCTCGCCCGCCTCGTCCGCAAAGCCCAGAGTCAGCACTTCGGACATGACCGGCCCGATCTGGCGCGGCGGGAAGTTGACTACCGCCGCGACCTGTCGCCCCACCAGTTCCTCGCGCGCGTAGTTCGCGGTGATCTGCGCGCTGGTCTTCTTCACGCCGATCGTCGGCCCGAAGTCGATCTCCAGCCGATAGGCAGGCTTGCGCGCCTCGGGAAACTCGTGTGCCGCCACGACGGTGCCGACACGGATATCGACCGTGAGGAAGTCGTCGAAGCTGATCTGCTCACACGCCGGAGCATCGGGTTCGTGCGAGAGGTGCACTACTCCAGCTCCAGAATCACCTCGTCCACTGCCAGGCTGTCGCCCTCGGCGGCGTTGATGGAGGAGATCGTGCCTTCCTTTTCGGCGCGGAGGATGTTTTCCATCTTCATCGCCTCGACCGTGGCGAGCGGCTGGCCCGGCTGGACCTCGTCACCCTCGGCCACGTGCAGCTTCACCAGCAGGCCGGGCATCGGGCAGATCAGCATCTTGGAAAGATCGGGCGGCTCCTTCTCGATCATGTGATCGAGCAGCGGGGCGAGGCGCGCAGGGACCGCGAGGCCCTTGTGCGTCTTGCCACGCGTGGTCAGCGCCCACATGGCACTGCTCGTCCGCCGCAACTGGATCGCCAGGTTCTCGCCATTGCCGTTGGCGGCGGCGAGCACCATGCCCGGCTGCCAGTCGGTCGTGCCCGCGATCCATTCGCCATCGACGGTAGCCCCGCCCTGGCCGAGCTCCACTTCGAATGTGCGGCCGTCGATCTTCACGACCCAGTCGGACGGCACCCTGGGCGCACCATCGAGGCGGCCCGAGATCTGCCCCTCGTGCGCCATGACCGAGCATTGCGCCCCGGCGATCAGCGCCGCGACCAGCTTCAGCCTCGGCTCGCCAACCGCCGCGCCCTGGAAGCCTTCGGGATATTCCTCGGCAATAAAGCCCGTGGTCAGCTCGCCCGAGCGGAAGCGCGGGTGCTGCATGATCGCGCTGAGGAAATCGATATTGTGCCCCGGCCCTTCGACGCGGAAGGCATCGAGCGCCTCGACCTGCAAGTCCGCCGCGGCATCGCGGGTCGGGCCCCAGGTGATCAGCTTGGCGATCATCGGGTCGTAAAAGATCGAGACTTCCCCGCCTTCGAACACGCCGTCATCCACGCGGATCCCGCCGCCGCCCATCTCGTGCCCGCGCCGCCCGGCGGGGCCGCTCGCGCCCGTCCAGCCCGGAACCGGCGGTTCGTAACGGACCAGCCGCCCGATGCTCGGCAGGAAGTTGCGGTACGGGTCTTCGGCATAGACGCGCGTTTCGATCGACCAGCCGTCGATTTTGATATCGTCCTGCTTGAAGGGCAGTTCCTCGCCCGCCGCCACGCGGATCATCCATTCGACCAAGTCGACGCCGGTGATCGCCTCGGTCACCGGGTGTTCGACCTGCAGGCGGGTGTTCATTTCGAGGAAGTAGAAGCTCTCCCCCGTCTTGTCCGCGCCGCTGACGATCAGCTCGACCGTGCCCGCAGAGAAGTACCCGACCGCCTGCGACAGTGCGACCGCCTGCTCGCCCATTGCTTTGCGCATTTCGGGCGTCACGAAGGGCGATGGCGCTTCCTCGACCACCTTCTGGTGACGGCGCTGGATGCTGCACTCTCGCTCGTTCAGGTAGAGCGTGTTTCCCTGCCGGTCGGCGAGGACCTGGATTTCGATGTGGCGCGGGTCTTCGATGAACTTTTCGATAAACACGCGGTCATCGCCAAACGAGTTCAGGCCTTCGCGCTTGGTCGCCTCGAACCCTTCTTCGACATCCTTGTCGTTCCAGGCGAGGCGCATGCCCTTGCCGCCACCGCCGGCGGACGCCTTCATCATCACCGGATAGCCGATTTCGTTCGAGATCTTGAGCGCGTCCTCGGTGGTGTCGATCGCATCCTTGGAGCCCGGGACGACGTTGACGCCCGCTTCCTTGGCCAGCTTTTTCGACTCGATCTTGTCGCCCATCGCGGCGATCGCTTTCGCCGGCGGGCCGATGAAGACGATGCCTTCCTTGTCGAGCGCTTCGACAAAGCTCGCGCGTTCAGAGAGAAAACCGTAGCCCGGATGGACCGCTTCGGCCCCGGTCTGTTTGCACGCCTCGATGATCTTGTCCGCCAGCAGGTAGGATTCCGACGCTGGCGCAGGGCCGATATGCACCGCCTCGTCCGCCATCTTCACGAAGGGCGCGCGCGCATCGGCATCGGAATAGACCGCGACCGTCGCGATCCCCATCCGCTGGCAGGTCTGGATCACGCGGCAGGCAATCTCACCGCGGTTGGCAATCAGGATCTTTTTGAACATCAGTTAGGCATCTCAACATATTGGCGCAGTTGGGCGGTGCGTGCCTCGGTCAGGGCTTCGAGGCAACCGTTCTGTAGCAAGGGCCAGATAGTCCCGCCGTTTTCGCGCTCTCCGTTCTCGGCAAGGCAGTGGGCGTCCCGAAACGTGAGCCATGCGCGCTGCGCGGCAAGGAGGCGCGCGTGCGCATCGGTGGCACCATCATATTCGGCCGCGTCGCGATCCATTTCCTTCGCACGCTGCGAAGCGCGAGACCACGCCGCGTTCAGTTCGGCATCGGCCCGCTGGTAGGACTGCCACGAACAGATATTCATGTCGGTCTGCGTCATCGCGTTTTCGCAATCGACTTGCGGCTGCGCGGCTTGCGCCGCGGAAAACAGCAGCATTGCGGCAAGGATCATGGTCCGGCCTCCTCTTCTCGTACCTTCGCATAGCCGATTAACGCATGAGCGTAAGCCCCCGCGCCCCTGCGTTCCCCCTCCCCATCGAGCAGGCTGCGCATTGCCTGCGCGAGACGCTGGACATTGCCAAGCGAGATATCGCGCAGTGGCGACACGTAGATGCCGATAGTGAACAGGATCGCCCCGGTTTGCGGCAGGCGACGCAAAGTCTGGCGCTCTGAGCGGACGAACAGCGTGCTGCCGGCGTTATCCGCCGTGACATGCGCAAAAGCCCGTTCGGGAGGACCGGCAACCCAGCGGCGCGCGCCGGTCGCAGCGATAAACCAGTTGCATCGCCCGTAGATTGCGCCCGGCTTGAGCTTCGCCATGAAGTGATCCACCCCGCTGGCCAGCTGTTCCTCGTACCCCTGGATCGGCGCGTGGAGCGCTCTTAGCGGCAGGCCAAGCTTGTCGGCGGGCGTCCAGTCGGATGGCCATGCGACCGCCGCGCCGACGAGGCGGTATTGTTCTTCGTCACCACGGCGGGTGAGCAGGCACATATCCTCGTGGTGGGCCGCAGCTGCTTCGGGCAATGCCCCGTCGAGGCCGAGCATGGCCGCAAGTTCACGGCCCGCAGGATCGCCCTCCGGCAAGAGCTGGACGCCTTCCGGAAAAGCATCGAAGCCTGCCGTACGCGCGGCCAGCTCGGGTCCGGGCTGTAGCCACTCGCTCCCGTCCAGCTTGGCGAGCCCCATCTTCAGCACGCCGCCACCGCGCGCCTTGGGCAGCAACTCGTCGACGGAGAAGCCGAGTGACAAGGCCTAGCCCGCGCAATCCACGGTGAAGCCCCATTCCTCGTCGAAATCGGTACCGGTCGGGAACAGGAACTGGAGCGCCTGCGGGGTCAGCACGTGATAGGCGGTCGCGTGGGTCAGGTCGCTACGCGGCAGCAGGCAGCCCTTGTCCCCGGCCGCTTGCGCGAGCAGCCGGGTGCCCTTCTCGGTCATCGGGCCTTCGTTGGAGAAACTGAGCAGGATCGGCCCGCGCTCGCGCCCGTCCTTCACCACACCCGCCGCCGACTTGCCCAGCGCGATATCGTGCCACCACAGGCTCGGGTCGATCGCGGCGTATCTGTCGAACAGGTCTGGCTCGACCAGCCAGGTCTCTGCGATGAACAGCCCGGCGAGCGACTCGCCCATCACCGCATCTTCGCCGCTGGTGCGATAATTCGCTTCGATCAGCGGCTTAACCTTGTCGCGGATGAAGGCGCGAAACTTCGCGGAATCGCCTGCGGTGGGGAAGAGATTGCGCTCTTCGGCATTGCCCTTGTCGCCGATCAGCTCGGCACGGCGATCGTCGGTCTGGATGCCGACCACGATCACCGGCTGCGACCGGCCCCACAGGGCATTGAGCGCGGTGGTGCCGACAACGTGGTGGAAATCCTGATCGAGCCCACCGTCGATCAGGTAGAGCACCGGATACCCCCCGGACCCTTCCGCATAACCATCGGGCAGGTAGACGTTGATCTGATGCGGATCGCCGTCGGCATAGTCGATCAGATAGGTGGTACCGATGGTGATCGGTTCGGCGCTGCCCGGCTCCTGCGCCACGAGCGGGCCGGAGAGCACCAGCGCGATCAGCGCGAGAAGCATTCTCACTCGGCAGGCTCCGCCGTCTTGCAGGCGCGCGCAGGCTCTTCCTGCATCAGCGGTGTCAACCCCAGCTTGGCGAACAACGCGCCATCGCTGTCGTCGCCCGCGTTGGGCGCGGTCAGCAGCTTGTCGCCGGTGAAGATCGAGTTCGCGCCCGCGAGGAAGCACAGCGCCTGCGTCGCCTCGCTCATGCTTTCGCGGCCCGCGGAGAGCCGCACCATGCTCATCGGCATGCAGATGCGCGCGACCGCCACGGTGCGGACGAATTCGATATCGTCGATCTTGGCGAGCGGCGTGTCCGCCAGCATGTCGCCCAGCACCGTGCCCTTGACCGGCACCAGCGCATTGACCGGCACGCTTTCGGGATGCCGCTCGAGCGTGGCGAGCGTGTGGACGAAGCCGACGCGATCCTCGCGCGTCTCGCCCATGCCCACGATGCCGCCGCTGCACACGTTGATGCCCGCGTCGCGCACGTTCTGCAGCGTATCGAGCCGGTCCTGGTAATTGCGGGTCGAGATCACCCGCTCGTAATATTCGGGCCCGGTGTCGACATTGTGGTTGTAGTAATCCAGGCCCGCCTCTTTCAGCATGTCCGCCTGTTTCGGCGTCAGCATGCCCAGCGTCATGCAGGTCTCCAGTCCCATGGCGCGCACGCCCTTCACGATCTCGACGATCGCGGGCATGTCGCGGTCCTTGGGGTTGCGCCACGCGGCGCCCATGCAGAAGCGCTGGCTGCCCGCATCCTTCGCCTGCGCTGCGGTTTGCAGCACGGCGCGCACATCCATCAGCTTGGTCGCCTCGACGCCGCTATCGGCCTTCACCGACTGCGAGCAATATCCGCAATCCTCGGGGCAACCGCCGGTCTTGATGCTGAGCAGCGTGCACAGCTGGACCTGTTCGGGCGGATGGTTCTCGCGGTGAACGCTCGCCGCGCGGAACAGCAGTTCGGTGAAGGGAAGGTCGAAGAGGTCCGTGATCTCGTCGCGGGTCCAGTCGGTGCGGATTTGGGTCATACAGGTTTCCTGGCGAGATAGAGGCCGACGGCCATCACCGCGATGCCCAGTATGCGCTTGGGCGTCAACGAGCTCTGGATCACGCCGAGCAGGCCGAAATGGTCGATGGTGGCAGCCGCGATGAGCTGGCCGATGAGGACGAAGAAGATCGCGTTGCCGAGCCCTATTTTCGGGGCAGAGAAAGCAATCGCGGTCGCGTAGAACAGCATGAAGACCGAGGCCCCGTAAAGCCACGGCATGTCGAGCGTGAAGTCCGACGCGCTGGGGAAGCCGACGAAGGCGAGCACGGTCGTGGAGATCACCAGACCGATGCCGAAGGTGACGGCGGTCGCGGCGATGGGGCTGCCGAGCTGCTGGTTCAGCCCGGCATTGAGCGAGGCGAAGACGGGAATGCCCAACCCGGCCGCGAACATCATCGCGGCCAGCGGCAGGAAGCTCGCGCCGCTTTGCGGGGCGCTCACTGGGTGGCCTCGCCGGACGGGTGGGTGCGGATGTGGGGCAACTCAATACCTCGACTATGAAGTGAACTCATTTCCTCGCCCCCGCGCAGGCGGCGATTCCGCTTCGTTCTGCGGCCACCAAAGAAGAAGCGGCCCCGGATCAAGTTCGGGGTGTCGGGTGAGGCGAGAGTCATTCCGCCTCCTCCATAGTCATTGCGACCCCGGCCCGGAGCCGGGGTAAGCAATCCAGATTCCGGGCCATGGATTGCCGCGCGACCTGTCGGTTGCTCGCAATGACGGGAGGAGAGATCATCACTCCCCCAACTCGCGCTTCGCCACATAGCCGATGCAGTCGCAGCCCTTCACCGCGCAGGCGAGTTCGCCATCGCCGCCCGCGTGGTGGGTGCTCAACGGATGACCGCAGTGGATGCAGTCGGCAGGCGAGGTCACTCCGCCGCCTCGTCCAGTTCGTCGTCGGGCGGGGGCATATTGTGCCCCAGCAGCCGCAGCATGTCGGCTGCACATTCGACCACGTTGCTGCCCGGGCCGTAGATGCCCTGAACGCCTGCATCGCGCAGGAACTGGTAGTCGCTCTGCGGGATCACGCCGCCTGCGGTTACCTTGATGTCGGCGCGGCCCGCGTCCTTGAGCAGGCGGATCAGTTCGGGGATTAGCGTCTTGTGGCCTGCTGCCAGCGAGGAGGCGCCGATTGCGTCGACACCCTCGGCGAGCGCCATTTCGAGCGTTTCCTGCGGGGTCTGGAACAGCGGCCCGGAGACGACGTCGAAGCCCATGTCGGCGAAGGCACTCGCGATCACGTTGGCGCCGCGATCGTGCCCGTCCTGGCCCATCTTGGCGATCATGATCTTCGGCTTGCGGCCCAGCCGCTGCTCGACCGCGTCGACGCCCTCAACCACCTGCTGGTAGCGGCTATCCGCGGCATAGGCCTTGGAATAGACGCCCTTCACCGGCGTCGGCTTAGTGTCGTAGCGGCCGAAGACGTCTTCCATCGCGCTGGAAATCTCGCCCAGCGTCGCGTCGTGGCGCGCAGCCTCGACTGCCAGCGCCAGCAGGTTGCCTTCTGTCTGCGCAGCGCCGCGAGCCAGCGCGTCGAGCGCGGCCTGGCAGGCCATCTCGTCGCGCTGCGAACGCACCTTCTCCAGCCGCGCGATCTGCGACTGGCGGACCTTGTGGTTGTCGATATCGAGCGTCTCGATCTCATCTTCGTGCTCGCGCCGGTACTTGTTGACGCCGACGATCACCGTCTCGCCCCGATCGACATTGGTCTGCTTCTCGGCAGCCGCCTGTTCGATCCGCCGCTTGGGCTCGCCCGTGGCGACGAACTTGGTCATCCCGCCCGCCGCGTCGACCTCGTCGATAATTTTCCCGGCTTCCTCGACCAGTTTGGCGGTCAGCGCCTCGACGTAATACGAGCCGCCCAGCGGATCGGCGACGTTGGTGATGCCGGTCTCTTCCTCCAGCACCAGCTGCGTGTTGCGCGCGATGCGGGCGGAGAAATCGGTCGGCAGCGCGATCGCTTCGTCCAGCGCGTTGGTGTGGAGCGACTGCGTGCCGCCCAGCACCGCCGCCATCGCCTCGATCGTGGTGCGGATGACGTTGTTGTACGGGTCCTGCTCCTGCAGGGACACGCCGGAAGTCTGGCAGTGCGTGCGCAGCATCTTGGACTTGGGATCTTTCGCGCCCAGCCCTTCCATCACGTCGTGCCACAGATGCCGCGCGGCGCGCATCTTGGCGATCTCCATGAAGAAGTTCATCCCGATGCCCCAGAAGAAGCTGAGGCGCGGGGCGAAGGCGTCGATATCGAGGCCGGTATCCATCGCGCGCTGCGCGTATTCCTTGCCGTCGGCGATTGTGAAAGCGAGCTCCTGCACCGCCGTCGCGCCCGCTTCGTGCATGTGGTAGCCCGAGATGGAGATGCTGTTGAAGCGCGGCATGTGGTCGGAGGTGTAGGCGATGATGTCGCTCACGATCCGCATGCTCGGCTCGGGCGGATAGATATACGTGTTGCGGACCATGAACTCCTTGAGGATGTCGTTCTGGATGGTCCCGGAAAGCTTGTCCTGCGACACGCCCGACCGCTCCGCCGCGACGATGTAGAACGCGAGAACGGGGATCACCGCGCCGTTCATCGTCATCGACACGCTCATCGTGTCGAGCGGGATCTGGTCGAACAGAATCTGCATGTCGGCCACGGTGTCGATCGCGACGCCCGCCTTGCCGACATC
Source organism: Citromicrobium sp. (assembly GCA_002729695.1). Lineage (GTDB taxonomy): Bacteria > Pseudomonadota > Alphaproteobacteria > Sphingomonadales > Sphingomonadaceae > Alteriqipengyuania. The sequence goes on from PBYQ01000032.1 coordinate 120,241, forward strand.
GCCGACCACGCGCGGGTGGTCGCTGTCATAGCCCCGGTGCGTGGCGAGGTCGAAGGCAACGCTCAGCCCCTTCTGCCCGGCGGCGAGGTTGCGGCGATAGAAGGCGTTGGATTCCTCGGCGGTCGAGAAGCCCGCATACTGGCGGATGGTCCACGGACGGCCGGTGTACATGCTGGCATAGGGCCCGCGCGTGAACGGCTCGAAACCGGGCAGGCCGGGGTCGATGTCCTGCGTATCTTCCGCCGTATAGAGCGGCTTCACGTCGAAGCCCTCCAGCGTGTGCCAGGTCAAGTCGCGGCCTTTGACTTCCTTGTCGGCCTTGGCCTGCCAGTCTGCGGGGGTTGGCCGGGAATTTTTAGCGTCGGTCATCCGTAGGTCCTCATCCCTCTCCCCGTGCGGGGAGAGGATAGCATAGCTTGGTCGCAAAGCGGCCTAGCGAAGCTTGCAGAGGGGCGTAAAGCCCTCGCCGCGTCGAACTCCCCTCTCCCAACCCTCCTCCCCACATGGGGAGGGGGCTATCGGGTCAGTTCGACCAGTGCGCGCCCTCCTTGGGCGTCTCCATGATCTCGGTCAGCTGGCCCATCATGTCCTTGGGGTGGAGGAAGAAGATCGGCGTGCCGTGCGCGCCGATGCGCGTCGGGCCGAGGATGCGCTTGCCCTTCCCCTCGAACCACTCTCGCGCCGCCTCGATGTCCTCAACCTCGTAGCAGACATGGTGCTGGCCGCCGGCGGGGTTCTTGGCGAGGAAACCGTTGATCGGGCTCGCCTCGTCGAACGGCTCGATCAGCTCGATCTGCGTGCCCTTGCCGACTTCACCCGTGCTGTCGGGCGTATCGACGAAGCAGACCTTCACGCCCTGTTCGGGCAGGTCGAACGGCTCGGTGATCTGCATCGCGCCCATGGTGTCGCGGTAATAGCGAACAGAGTCAGCGATCGAAGGCGTCGCGACGCCGATATGGTTGAGACGGCCGAGTTTCATTTCTTGACGCCTTCTTTTTGCGCACCATGCGCTGCGACCTCGAGGCCCAAATCGTTTAGAAAAACGCCGAAACAACAGAAATCAAAAGAATCTCTTTTAAATTCTAGACGGAACGAATTAACTAAATTGAGCCTCTCAAGTATACGTGTCGAGAATGAATCAAATTCTTCTGAAGCTTCGAATCTCATGAATTGTTTATTATTTGCATTTACAACTGAAGACGTATACTCAATTTTTCTCAACTTTATACAGTTGTCTCTCTCAAATTCCTTGAATAGGTTGGTGATACCCCCTTCGTCATCCGGCCTACCATTTGCAGAAGCTTCTGCATCTCCAAGCACATACAGATCCGTTTTCTCGGAGAAGAGTGAGCTGAACTTCTCTTGGAGCCAACCGGAATACTCCCACTCCGCAAAAACTTCTATGTCTCCGCGCTTACGGCTCAGTTCGAACAGTATCTGAGCCGAAGCCGGGGTTAGACCTTTGATGGATTCCATCACGATGTAATGAGCATCAGACACACCCTTGGAGGCATCGCTAAGAAGGGCCGACCACATATCTTGCATCAGCTCGTCATCTTCTTGCGCAGCAGCATCAATGAAGGGCAAGGCAAACCTTAACGGAAGCTCGAGAACATCTTCGTCATCGCCAACTTTCCGAGCAGCACCTTCTACGATCTGCTTGATGTTATCTGCACGATACGAACGAACTCTATCTCGCAATATTTCACCTAGCTCTGAGCTAGCTGGGCCGAAGATACGTCGCACTAGACCTACAGCACCTTGCGAGAAGGGTTCTAACGCTTTCCCTATGCCGACGAGATCGCTCATTTTTCGCACTCACAACGGAATATTATCGTGCTTCTTCCACGGGTTGCTAAGTTCTTTCCCGCGCAGCTTGCGCAGGCCCAGCGCGATCCGCCGCCGGGTCGAGTGCGGGTAGATGACCTCGTCGATATAGCCGCGTGAGGCGGCGACGAAGGGGTTGGCGAAGCGGTCTTCGTATTCCTTCGTCTTCTCGGCGATCTTTTCGGGGTCGTCGCGGTCCTGGCGGAAGATGATCTCCACCGCGCCCTTCGCGCCCATCACCGCGATTTCGGCGGTGGGCCAGGCGTAGTTGAGGTCGCCGCGCAGGTGCTTGGACGCCATCACGTCGTACGCGCCGCCATAGGCCTTGCGGGTGATGACGGTGATCTTGGGCACGGTCGCCTCGGCATAGGCGAACAGCAGCTTCGCGCCGTGCTTGATAATACCGCCCAATTCCTGGCTGGTGCCGGGGAGGAAGCCGGGCACGTCGACGAAGGTCACGATCGGGATGTCGAACGCATCGCAGAAGCGCACGAAGCGCGCGGCTTTCTTCGACGAGTTGATGTCGAGTACGCCCGCCAGCACCATCGGCTGGTTGGCGACCACGCCCACGGTGCGGCCCTCAACTCGGCCGAAGCCGCAGATGATGTTCGCGGCATGCTTGGGCTGGACCTCGAAGAAATCGCCGTCATCCAGCACCTTCGAAATGACCTCGTGCATGTCGTAGGGCTGGTTCGCGTTGTCGGGGATCAGCGTGTCGAGGCTGAGTTCCTTGCGGTCCCACGGATCGTTCGAGGGCATTTCGGGCACCGGCTCGCGGTTGGACAGCGGCAGGAAGTCGAAGAAGCGGCGCGTCGCCATCAGAGTTTCGATATCGTTCTCGAACGCATCGTCCGCCACGCTGGTCTTGGTGGTGTGCGTGACCGCCCCGCCCAGCTCTTCCTGCGTGACGACTTCGTTGGTGACGGTCTTCACAACCTCGGGCCCGGTGACGAACATGTAGGAGCTGTCCTTCACCATGAAGATGAAGTCGGTCATCGCGGGACTATACACCGCGCCGCCCGCGCACGGGCCCATGATGACGCTGATCTGCGGGATGACGCCGCTGGCGAGCACGTTGCGCTGGAACACCTCGGCATAGCCGCCGAGCGAGGCAACGCCTTCCTGAATGCGCGCACCGCCCGAATCGTTGAGGCCGATGACGGGAGCGCCGACCTTCATCGCGGTGTCCATCACCTTGCAGATCTTCTCCGCATGGCGTTTCGACAGCGAACCGCCGAAGACGGTGAAATCCTGGCTGAAGACATAGACCAGTCGGCCGTTGATCGTGCCCGATCCGGTGACGACGCCGTCGCCCATGATCTGCTGGTCTTCCATGCCGAAATCGGTGCAGTCGTGGACGACGTAGGTGTCGAGCTCCTCGAAGCTCCCCTCGTCCAGCAGCACATCGAGCCGCTCGCGCGCGGTCAGCTTGCCCTTGGCATGCTGCGCATCGATCCGCTTCTGCCCGCCACCCATGCGGGCGGCCTCGCGGCGACGTTCCATCTCGGCAATATTGGCTGACATTCGGTGCTCCCTTTTGCGCCAGAGGGGGTTAGGCTCGGGCGGCGCACAGGGTCAAGCCAATCGGGAGGTGGTGGTGTGAGGTAAAGGCTGCGCTCGCCGGTCAATTGCTGCGAGGAACAGCGCTCTTCGCGCCCCTCATCCAACTCCGGCTAGGCTCCTGCGTCGCCAAGCCTCTATATCCTTCTCCCCACGGGAGAAGGACGGCGAAGCTTGCACCGCAGGTGGTAGCGAAGACTGGATGAGGGGGAAGAGACGCCTAACGCATCAGGACCAGCTCTTCGGCCATCGTCGGATGGATCGCCACGGTCGCGTCGAAGTCCGCCTTGGTCAGCCCGGCCTTCACCGCGATCGCCGCCGCCTGCATCATTTCGGGCGCCTCGGGCGCTATCATATGAATGCCGACGATCTTCCCGCTGTCGCCGTCGCAGATCATTTTCATCAGGCTGCGCTCGTTGCGGCCGGCAAGAACGTTTTTCATCGGGCGGAAGTCCGAGAGATAAACCTTCACGCTGCCGAGCGCTTCCTTCGCTTCGCCCTCGGTCATTCCGACCGCCGCGATGGGCGGGTGGCTGAAGACCGCGCTGGGCACGCAGGAGTGGTCCACTGCGACCGGATCGCCATCGCCGAAAACGGTTTCGGCAAAGGCCTGACCTTCGCGGATTGCCACGGGGGTCAGCTGCACGCGATCGGTCACGTCGCCCACGGCGTAGATGTGATCGACATTGGTCTTACTGAAGCGATCGACCTTGATCTCGCCGCCTTCGCCCAGTTCGACGCCCGCCTTGTCGAGGCCGAGGCCTTCGGTGTTGGGAATGCGGCCCACTGCGAACATCACGAGGTCGGCCTTTTCCTCGTCGCAGTCGGACAGCTTCACGAAATAGCCGCCCTCGTCGCACGGCTTGATGTATTCGAAATGGGTGTTGAAGCGGAACTTGATCCCCTTCGTGGTCGAGATCTGCAGCAGCCGGTCGCGCACCGCCTCGTCATAGCTCCGCAGAAGGCGATCGCCCCGGTTGACGATGTGAACATCGCATCCGAACTCGTTGAAAATGCCCGCAAACTCGTTGGCGATGTATCCACCGCCCGCGATGATGATCTTCTTCGGCAGCTCGTCGAGATGGAAGGCTTCGTTGGACGAGATGGCATGTTCTGCACCCTGACACTCGGGCATCCGGGGCCCCGCGCCCGTAGCGATCAGGATATGCTTCGCGGTGACTTTCTTGCCGCTCGCCAGCGTGATCTCGTGCGGGCCGGTGATTTCGGCGCGCTCCTTGAAGATCGTGACGTCGTGGTTTTCGAGCGTTTCGGTATAGGCCCCCTCGATCCGAGTCACGTCGTCGAGCACGTTGTCGCGCAAGGTTTTCCAGTCAAACTTTCGTTCGCCGATGTCCCAGCCGAACCGCTTGCAGTCTTCAAGGTCTTCGGCGAAGTGCGCGCCGTAGACGAGCATCTTCTTGGGCACGCAGCCCCGGATCACGCAGGTGCCGCCGACGCGGTGCTCCTCCGCGACGGCAACCTTCGCCCCCAGCGCGGCGGACACGCGGCTCGCGCGCACCCCGCCGGAGCCTGCGCCGATCGTGAAAAGGTCGTAGTCGTACTGGTCGGCGGGCATCGAGAGCGCTCCTGTTTGCGGGAGCGCGCGATATGGCGGGCACGGCTGCGCGGTTCAACCGTGCCGGCGAGATCGTCCTCCGCAATCGCCTCAGTCGCCGATCCTGTTCGCGGGGTCCTGAAACACCGCCAGCGCCACTGCCGCAACGGTCAGCGTGCGTGCGAGGCCCGGATCGGTGCCATCGGGCACGATCAGTTCGGGCGTGCCATTGAGTTCGAGCGCGCCGACCGCGCGCCCCTTCTGTTCGAACAGGTAGCCGATGGGGGTGATGGTGCCGTTGCCCGTGCCGACGAGATCATGGACCGAGCGGATCTGCACGATCTCCCCGCCCAGCGCGATCTCTCCGCGTCGTTCGTAGCGATAGGCGGCGGTCCCGCCACCGGTCACCTCCTGCAGTTCGAACCGCGCGGGAAACGCACGCCCGTCGGCCTCGAACTCGCAGCGGAAGGCCATCGGATTGGTGGTGACTTCCACGCTGTCGCTGACCGCGATCGCGCGTTCGCGCATCCGGCATTGCGCCTCGATGGTCGAGGATATCTCCGGCCCCGCGATCGCGAAACGCGCCTTTCCGGACCGCTCGATCCAGGTGTCGAACAGCGCCATTCCGCCCTCCGAACGCTGGTAAGATCCATTGTAGGGACCCGCCGCGAATTTGCCGGTATTCCAGCCGTTGAAGCCCGTAATCCGCGTTTTGCTGCTGGCAGACAGGCTTTCGGGCAGGTGCATCTGCGCCGGCTGGATGGAGGAGCAGGCGGCGAGCGCCATGGCGCCAAGAAGAGGAATGCAACGATGCATCAGCTCGACTTTCACGAATAAGACGGGGCGGGATGCCCGCGTCGGCCAACGGTTGCTACCGATTAGGTGAACCGTGGCTGTCCGGGCGATAGTACGCTCGACGAACGCCAACCGCGCGTCTGCATGCGACCCGATCGAGCGCCCGCCCGCATCAGGATCGAGGGTATTTGACCGCCGGTTCTTCCAGCGCGAGCTTGCGTGCTGTGGTCGCAGTCTGCACCGCGAAAAGGCTGATCAGCAACACGCCCACCGCGCCCACGAAGAAGTCGAAACCCGTGAATACTCCGATCAGTGGGGTCGGTCCCCACACGATCATCGCGACCGTCAGGGCAATCAGGACCAGTCGCAGCTCGGTCGGCCCGGCCTTGAGGTACGACAGGCGCAATTCGCCCATGACCCTGACCGACAGGAACGCGTGGATCGACATCAGGAGGTACCCCGCCAATGCCACCAGCGCGACCTCCAGCTGGACATAGCCCGAGGCACCCAGCCCCAGCACGACCAGCGTGGTCGCCAGCCCGTCGCAGCTATGGTCGAGGAAATAGCCGTAGCGCGGCCTCTCGATCCGGCGAAAACGCGCCAGACTTCCGTCCAGCGAGTCGCCGAACCAGTGGACAACGTATCCGACGATCGACAGCCACAGCCATCCATCGCCCAGATTACTGGCGGCATAGCCGGCAAAGATCGCAAGCGCGCCCACCATCCCGGTGAAGGTCAACATGTCGGGCGTGACCCGATTGGGCATGCGGGCACACAGCCGGTTGAGCAGCCACCGCTCGCCCCGGGCGAGCATGTTTTCCTGCACGCGCTCGATCGGCTGCGCGTCGGCGGGAAGTTCTTTACCGGTCGGGTTCACTGGTTCCATCACGGCGCTATCGACGAGCGGAGCGGCGCGTGCAAGCCGCGCAGCCTAGCCCTGCCCGCCCGAGCGTGCGCCGCCGGAACGGTTGTTGCGGCGGCGCGGGCCGCCACGGTTCTGGCCGCCCGAACCACCAGGGCCGCCGCGTCCCTGCCCTGAGCCCTGCGGTTTGCCCTTACGCGCCGGATGCTTCGCCTTGGGCTTGCGCGCGCCGTCGCCAATCGGCTTGGGGCTGACGCGCTGGCCGCGCTGCTGCTTGGGCGCAGGCTTGGTCGGGCCGACACCTTCGACCACCGCGCGGAAGTGATCCGGCAGCAGCAGACGCTCGAACTCGGCATCGGTCGTCTTGCGGATATCCTTGAGATACTGGCGCTCGTCCTCGGCGCAGAAGGCAATGGCGATGCCATCGGCACCCGCACGCGCGGTGCGGCCGATGCGGTGGACATACTGCTCGGGCACGTTGGGCAGCTCGTAATTGATGACGTGGCTGACGCCCGGAATGTCGATCCCGCGCGCGGCGACATCGGTCGCCACAAGCACCGGGGTCTTCGCCCGCTTGAACTCGTCGAGCGCGCGTTCGCGCTGCGGCTGGCTCTTGTTGCCGTGGATCGCGTTGGCCGCGATGTTCACCTGCGCCAGCTTCTTCACCACACGGTCGCAGCCGTGCTTGGTGCGCGCGAAGACGAGCACGCGTTCGAGCTTACCAGGGATTTCGTGGCGACCCGAAAGGATCAGTTCGAGCAGGCTCTGCTTCTCGTCCTGCTGGACCATGAACAGGAATTGCTCGATCCGCTCAGCCGTGGTGCTTTCGGGCGTGACGCTCACCTGCACCGGGTTGCGGCAGTACTGGCTGACCAGTTCCTTGATCGCCTTGGGCATCGTCGCGCTGAAGAACAGCGTCTGGCGCGTCTTGGGCGTCAGTTCGTTGATTTTGCGGAGCGCGTGGATGAATCCCAGGTCGAGCATCTGGTCCGCTTCGTCGAGCACCAGGATCTCGACACCGTCGAGGTTGAACGCGCGCTGGTCGATCAGGTCGAGTAGGCGGCCCGGCGTCGCGACGAGGATGTCGGTGCCGCGGTGCAGCTTGTTGCGATCCTTGTTGACGGAGGTACCGCCGACGATCGACTGCACTTTCAGGCCCGCGAGCGCACCGTAATCCTTGGCGCTCTGGGCGATCTGCCCGGCCAGTTCGCGCGTCGGCGCGAGCACCAGCATGCGGCACGATTTGAACGGGGTCTGGTTGTCGGCGTCGCGCAGGCGATCGATGCTGGGCAGCATGAAGGCAGCGGTCTTGCCGGTGCCGGTCTGCGCGATACCCAGCAGGTCGCGGCCTTCGAGCACGGGCGGGATCGCCTGCGCTTGGATCGGAGTGGGCTCGTTATAACCCTTGAGGTCGAGCGCCTGGAGGACGGGCTGCGAAAGCCCGAGGTCTTTGAATTCGGTCATGTGACTGTGTGACTCGCAATGCATGCGGTTCGCGCAGCGCACCCGATACAAACGGAGTCCGCGCGCTATCGCAGGGGTGGTAACCGCCCGCGTGAAAAGGGAAGTCTGGAAACAATCGAGGCGCTGCCGGGCCGCTCGCATTACGCGGCGGACGCTTCACGCTGGCAGTTGCGCTTCGGTCTTGCGGCAGATGGTGCATCGCGGCAAAAAAGTCAATCGAAGACGTGGCCCGCGCGAAACACTTGCGCTGGCACCGCGTTGACAGATCGAGACGCATCGAGGGAGGCGGGAGCCATCGGGTCCATCACCGGCAGCATCGAAACAACGGTAGAACAAGGCGCCGGCCTGCTCGCCGATCCGCTCCACGCGGCGCTGGCCGCGGGGATCGCGGTGGCCGTAGCGCTCGGCCTCCACGCCCTGCTGTTCTTCCTGCTGCGCCGGATCGCGCGCCGGACCGATCAGTCGAGCGACGATATCGTGGTCAGGCATCTCTACCGCCCTACCCGGCTCGCCATCGTGGTTCTCGCGCTGATGGGGGCAGCGCGCTACGTTCCCGAGCTGCGCGAGGTATGGGCCGACATCGCAACCTTCGTATTGCCCGCCGTGGTCGGCTGGATGGTCCTTGCAGTCGTGCGTGCGCTGGTCGAGGCGGCGAAGCTCAAGGCGGACATTTCGGTCGCGGACAACCTCAAGGCGCGGCGCAAGCGCACCAAGCTGACCATGTTTAGCCGCATCGCGACCTTCATCATCGTGTTCGTCACCGTGGGCCTGATGCTCCTCGCGATTCCCGGCGTGCGCGACATCGGGCTGACGCTGGTCGCCTCTGCCGGGCTCGCAGGGCTGGCGGTCGGTGCCGCTGCGCAGCCTGCGCTCAAATCGCTGATCGCGGGCGTGCAGATGGCGCTGACCGAGCCGATCAATATCGACGATGCCGTGGTGCTCGAAGGCGAATGGGGCTGGATCGAGGATATTCGCACAACCTACGTGGTGGTAAAGATCTGGGACGAGCGGCGGATGGTGGTGCCGACCAGCTATTTCCTAGAGAAACCCTTCCAGAACTGGACCAAGCAGACGGCCAACCTGCTCGGCACGGTGTTCCTCCATCTCGACCCCAAGGCGAACATCGGCCCGATCCGCGAGGAGTTCTACCGGCAGGTCGAGGCGAACGAGCGCTGGGACGGGCGCGTGAAAGTGGTGCAGGTGACCGACACCACGCGCGATTCCAAGGAAGTGCGCCTGCTGATGAGCGCGAAGAACTCGCCCACCTTGTTCGACCTTCGCTGCGACATCCGCGAAGGCATGATGGAATGGCTGGCGGACAATCGCCCGCAGGATTTCGCCAAATTGCGCCTGGTGGAGACGAACGAGGAGGCAGAGAGCGCCTAGGTGGCGGCCTTGCTCCCGAATGGCCCGTTGAGCTTCACGATCTTCCAGTTGAGGATGCTCGCGAAGCTGACCCACGCGAGGTAGGGCACGATCATCCAGCTCGCCGCGACCGACCATTCGCGCAGGAAAATGCACAAGGCGAGGACGGAGAGCCACAGAAACGGCACCTCGATCAGCGCCCAGTCGGGACGCTTCGCGGTGAAGAACAGCGGCGACCACAGGAAATGGCACAGTCCGTTCGCGAGGTAGAGGCCGATCAGCAGCGGGCGATCCGCCTCGGGCGCGCCGTTCCAGCTCAGCACGAAAGCCCAGGCGGCAAGCACTAGGATCACCGTCCACGCCGGGCCGAACAGCCAGTCCGGCGGCTGCCAGCTGGGCTTGTTCAAATCGCGATACCATTCGCCGATGCTGGTCAGCAGGCCCCCGCCGACGGTCAGAACCAGCGCCCAGACGACGGCGAAGACGATCGGAAAGCTCATGATACAGGCGTAGGTCGATGCCGCGCCGCTGGCAATGGACCTGGCGCGTCAGACCTGCCGGAAATTCAGCGCCGCGTTCAGCGCGAAGACGATCAGACCTGCGAAGATCGACACCACGACCCGGATCACCAGATAGTGCATCGGGGTAAAGGTGATCAGCACCCAGAACAGCGCCATCGTTACCCCCAGGCCGACCGCGGAGTTCATCAGGAACAGCACGTAACCGCTGGCAAGCTTGCGATCCGATCCGGCGAAGATCCAGTACCGGCCGAGCAGGTAGTGCAGCGAGTTGGCGACGAGGAAGCCGACGCCCGCTGCGATCACTTCGTCCATATGCGCGTATTCGACGAGCACCCACAACACGCCGAGCCCCACCACGAAGACGCTGGAACTGACCACCGTGTTGCGGATCAGCATCCCGCCGACACGGCGATTCCAGAATCGTCCCGCCCAGTGCCCGATGTCGAATCGGGCCATACCCTCAGGTCGCGAGCTCATTCGGCGGCGGTGGCGAGTTGCGACTGGACAGCGCTGCGCAGAGGACGAGGGCGCGGATTGCTTTCGCCCGCGTCCGCCCACTCGGTGCGGCGCGGTGCGCCCAGCCACACGAACAGCAGCGGCAGCTTGATAAACAGCAGTTCGGAATGGATCATCCGATCGATCCACCGTTCACGCCAGCTGGGCTGCCGCCGCGCGTTTTGTGCGAGCCATTTGTCATAAGGCTCGAAATGGCTGGGTTCGTCGACATGGACAACCTCGAAAATGCGCAGCAGCGCCTTATCATTGCGAACGACCGGCTTTGTCAGCAGGATGTCGACCTGCTTCAGCCCGCGCTTCTCGGTCAGCGAGACGACGCGGCACAGCCGTTCGAACAGGTCGTCGCTGGCGACGATGGCCTTGGTATCGAGGCTGTCGATCGGGGTTCCGAAGGTGATTTCGATGAAGCGATCAATATGGCCGAACGCCCGGTCGAGCGCGATCGGCTTCGTCCCGCGCAATTCGAACCAGCGCTTGAACATGACGTAGTGCTTGCGCTCGTCGGCGCGGTGCTTCTCGACCGCCGCGATGAACTCGGTCGCCTCGGGATGCTTGGCCTTCACGGCCTCCAGCACCCGGTCGAGCGCGGTGTACCCGCGGTGCTCGTTATAGATGTAGATCGACCCGAGAAGATCGAGATACCGTTGCGCAATCCATCGCTTCATTGCAGGGGCTTAGCACCGGGATGTGGGGAGGTCACGCTGACACAAGCCCAGAGATGCAAGCCTTCGGTTCGAATTGCAACGCGGGGCCAAATAGATCGCTTTTCAAAATTACGGAGTTGGGGCAATCTACTAGATCATGCCCGCAAATCAGAAAATCTCTCGCTTCATCAGTTTCTCGCCATCACGACTAAAGAAGTACGATAAAGGCATTGGAATCAATGACCTCAAGATCATAACAGGATGGAGCAGGGCAACTCTTTACCGGCGAATGAACGAGATACCGGCTCCAGCTCCTTTGATGAAGGAGCCAAAAGTCATTTGGCCATGCGACGAAATTCTAGACTGGGTCACTCGGGTGAACCTCAGAATCCATTTAGGAATTCAAGAAGCGCTCAACGAAGAGTCGGTATTAGAGGCTCAATCTGAGAACGACCTCGAATTACGAGGGAGACTTGGGAAGGCCAAACGGCGCGAGCAAATTTACCGGGGCGGCTTCATCTTCCGCAATCTTGTCTGAAATCATTGCACAGCAAGCTCACAAGGCGTGAATTGATTTGAGACATGCAAGTATTTGAAAAGGCGGAAATTCTCTATTCCAGCTTGTGGATAGCAAGGTGGGATCTGCCGTGCGCTCTGACTTGGCTGTGTTTCGTAGTGTAAATGTCAACACATGAGCACGTTCTTCGGCATTGCGATCTTGATGATTGCCTTTGGTCTAATGGTCACCCTTATCCTCGGTGGTCTCGCCAGCCTGAATTGGTCAAAGCGCTGCGACCCAAAGAACAAAGCGTTTTCTAGACCGAAATTCGTCATTCAATTGGGATGGCTAGGCCGACTGAGCGAGCAATCTGACAAGGTAGACTGATACCTACCCCAACCCCGCCGCCTCCAACAACGCCCGCGTACTCGCATCGAACTCCGCCGCGCCGCCGTCGATGTCCTTGGCCATCTTCTTGCCCAGCTCGACGCCGAACTGGTCGAAGGGGTTGATGCCCATCAGCACCGCGTTGGCGAAGGTACGGTGTTCGTGGAAGGCGATGAGGGCGCCCAGAGTCGCCGCGTCGAGATCGTCGCACAGGATCGTCGCCGAAGGCCGGTCGCCGGGGAATTCGCGCGCGGGGTCTTTCCCGTCGGCGCTCATGTTGCCGCCCGCCATCAGCGCCGCGCCTTGCGCGAAGCAGTTGGTCAGCAGGATGCGGTGATGTGCGGGGTTGAGCGCGTCTCCGGGCGCGATGCTGGCGATGAAATCGACCGGGACCAAGTGCGTGCCCTGATGCAATAGCTGGAAGACCGCGTGCTGCGCGTCGGTCCCCCCCCCGCCCCAGGTGATCGGGGCGGTCGGGCCGTCGACGGCCTCGCCTTCGCTGGTCACGCGCTTGCCGTTGCTCTCCATTTCGAGCTGCTGGAGGTAGTCGGGAAACAGCGCCAGCCGCTCGTCATAGGCGAACACCGCGCGGGTCTGGCAGCCGCGCACGCGGGTGTAGTACTGGTCGGCGAAGGCTGCGCGCAGGCACAGGTTGTCGCGCGCATCGGTGTCGCGGAAATGCGCATCGACCGCCGCCGCCCCTTCGAGCATCGCGGCGAACTCGTCCCACCCGGCAGCGAGCGCGACCGGAAAACCGATGCTCGACCACAGCGAATAGCGCCCGCCGACCGACTCCATGAAGGGCAGCACGCGCGTCTCGTCGACGCCCCACTCGACCGCAGCTTCCGGATTGGCGGTCAGCGCGACCACGCGGCCGTGCGGGTCGGTGACGCCGTTCTCGCGCAGCCAGGTGAGCGCACTGTCGGCATTGGTCATCGTCTCGATGGTGGTGAAGGTCTTGGACGCGACCGCGATCATCGTTGTCGCAGGATCGCACGCCTCGAAAGCCGCCTCCAGCGCGACGCCGTCGATGTTCGAAACCACGTGGCAATCGACGTAGGAGAGATCGCGGGTGAGCGCATTGATCGCCAGCGCGGGGCCGAGCGCGGAGCCGCCGATGCCGATATGGATCAGGTGGTTGACCTCGCCCAGAGCGCCTTCGCGGATCGCCTCGATCAGCATTTGCATCCGCGCGAGCAAGGCCTGCGCTTCCTCTACGCTCGCATCATTGCCCGATCCGCGCTGCGCGGTGTGTTCGGCGGCGCGCCCTTCGGTGACGTTGATCGCATCGCCCGCGAACAGCGCGGCGCGCTTAGCGGAGAAATCGCTGGCGTCGGCCAGTTCCTCGAAGGCGGACAGCAGGTCGTCGGTCAAGTGGGTTTTCGACCAGTCGAAGCGGATGCCCGCCGCATCCTCGCCCTCGCCCCAGCCGATCCGGCCCGATAGCGCGTCGACCCGGCCTTCGTCCTCCGCGAAGAGTTGCGCGAGTGTCGCCTGAGGCATCGCCTTTACCCGATCCCACGCTGCCGTCCTGCTATCGCTCATGCCTGTAAAATCCTGTTGCCTGCCTACTTTCAGCGCCTAGGTGCTGCAGCGATGGATGAAAAGGGCGAACCCGCTACGGATAGGTATGCCAGCGGCACGGCACGCGGTGGCAGGCTGGCGAGCCTTCTCGCGCTGATCCTCGGCGTCGCACTGCTGGCGCTGATTGTGCGGACCTTCGCCTTTTCGCTGTTTACGATTCCGAGCGAGAGCATGATGCCCGGCCTAATGCCCGGCGATACCATCGCGGCGGAGAAATGGCCGTTCGGCTATTCGAACAACTCGCTGCCCTTCGACCTGCCGCTGATCCCGGGCCGCTGGTTCGCGCACCAGCCCGAGCGTGGCGACGTGGTGATCTTCAAACATCCGGTGGACCGGACCGACTACGTCAAGCGGGTGATCGGCCTGCCGGGCGACGAGGTAAAGCTGCGCGATGGCTACGTCATCCTCAACGGCCAGATCCTGAGCCAGTCCGCCACCGACGAGGCGATTGTGCCGGTTGGCCCCAACACCCCATGCGCATGGGGCGGACGCGAGGAGGTCCGGCCTGCCGGGGGTGCGGACTGCCGTTATCGTCGCAACCGCGAATACCTGCCCTCCGGCGTCAGCTACGAAGTCCTCGACTACGGGCGCACCCCGCAAGACAACTGGGGCCCGCGCGAGGTGCCCGCTGGCACGCTGTTCGTGCTAGGCGACAATCGCGACAACTCGATGGACAGTCGCTTCCCCGCGGTGCCCGGCGGCGGAGTGGGCTTCGTGGCGCAGGATCGACTGGTGGGGCAAGCGGGTGCGGTGTTGTGGTCGACCGACGGATCGGGCAGCTGGCTCGATCCCGGCAGCTGGTTCTCCGGCTTGCGACGCGAACGCACAGGAAAAGCCCTATGACCGACTGGAATACGACGCGCGACTGGCTGGCAGGGGTTGGCTTCGCCGCCGAGGACGAGGCGCTGTGGACCGAGGCACCGACGCACGGCAGCACGGGCGAGGCGCGCGATTACCAGCGGCTCGAATTCCTCGGCGACCGCGTGCTTGGCCTGACGATCGCCGAATGGCTTTTCGAAACGGCCGATCGCGCAGCGGAAGGCGCGCTGGCGCAACGGCTCAACGCGCTGGTCAGCAAGGGTGCGTGCGCAAAGGTCGCGCGGGCGATCGGCGTATCCGAACATCTCCGCCTTGGACGGCAGGCGCGCGACGATGGCGCGGCGGATAGCGACAATATCCTTGGCGACGTGATGGAATCGCTGCTCGGCGCGCAACTGCGCGAAGCCGGGTTCGAAAGCGCGCGCGCGCTGGTTCGCAAGCTATGGGCCGATGCCGTGGAGGGCGACACGGGCCGCGCCAAGCACCCCAAGTCCGCCTTGCAGGAATGGGCTGCCGGCAATCGCCGCCGCCCGCCCGAATACGCGCTGGTCGACCGCTCCGGCCCCGATCACGCGGCGCGCTTCACCGTGCGCGTCTCTGTGAAGAATATCGGCGAGGCCGAGGCCACGGCGAGCAGCAAGCAGGAGGCGGAGACCGCGGCCGCGAAAGCGTTTATGGAGCAGTATGGGTAGCCCAAGCTTGCACACGCCCTTCGACAGGCTCAGGACGAGCGGAACATGACTGATTCAGAGAATTTATCCGCCAAGGGCGGTGAGAAAAAGCAGAAATGCGGCGTAGTCGCCGTTCTCGGCGCGCCCAACGCGGGCAAATCCACGCTGGTGAACGCGCTGGTCGGCCAGAAGGTCGCGATCGTCAGCCCCAAGGCGCAGACCACGCGCGCGCGGATGCTCGGCATCGCGCTGCATGAAACTGCCGATGCCAACACGCAGATGATCCTGGTCGACACGCCCGGCATCTTCGCGCCCAAGCGGCGGCTCGACCGCGCGATGGTGAATGCCGCCTGGGAAGGCGCGGAGAGCGCCGATGCGGTGCTGCTGCTGGTGGACCCGATCAAGCAGCGACGGCACGAGCTTGAGCCGCTGCTAGAACAGCTTGCCACCCGGCCCGAGAAGAAGCTGCTGGTGCTCAACAAGGTCGACATCGCCAAGAAGGAGCCACTGCTGGCATTGGCGCAGGAACTCTCCGCCAAGGTCGATTTTGCGGAAATCTATTTCATCTCCGCGCTCACCGGCGACGGCGTGACCGAGCTGAAGGATGCGCTTGCCGCCGAGATGCCCGACGGCGAATGGATGTACCCGGAGGATCAGGTCTCCGACGCATCAGAACGCCTGCTCGCGACCGAGATCACCCGCGAACAGCTCTATCGCCAGCTGCACGAGGAACTGCCCTACGACAGCATGGTCCGGCCCGAGAAATATATCGAGCGCAAGGACGGCAGCGTCGAAATCCACCAGCAGATCATCGTCGCTCGCGACAACCAGCGGATGATCGTGCTCGGCAAGGGTGGCAGCATGATCAAGTCGATCGGTCAGGCCGCGCGCGAGGAACTAAGCGAGCTGTTGGGTCGCAAGGTGCACCTGTTCCTGCACGTCAAGGCGACCGAAAACTGGGCCGAGGACAAGGAAATGTTCGAGGAAATGGGCTTGGATTGGGTGCGTTGATCGCGCTATTCTGAACGCCGGAATTTTTGCGGAGAAATTGCAATGCGTATCGCCAGGATAGCCGCCCTTGCCAGCACTCTGACCGCCGCACTCGCGCTGGGCGGCTGCGCTACCTATCCGGCAGAAGATGCTGCGATGGCTTCGTGCCCGCACGTCAGCCGCGACTGGCAAGCATGGATCAGCGCGATGCCGGGCCCCGATGCGAAGCGCACGCTGCATATCACGGGCATGGTTGACATGCCGACGCCCGGTTACTCGGTGAAGCTGGTGGGCGGCCCCGCCGATCGCATGCAGCCGCCGGGCCTTCGTTTCCAGCTGGAAGCGACCCCGCCCGATGGCATGGTGACGCAGGTGATCACCTCTGCCGAGGTGAATTACAGCGAACCGACGCCCTACCCGCAAGTCCGCGAGATCATGATCTCCTGCGGCGACCGCCCGCTGGCGACCATTACCGAAGTGCCGGTGGCGCAGTAGGGCGTCGCGTCCAGTCCTCCCCATTTTGCAAAGCCAAATGGGGAGGTGGGCCGGTGCCGTAAGGCAGCGGGTCGGAGGGGCAATCTCTACCGCTTTTTCGCGATCGCGATCTTGTTCTTCTTCGCAAAGTCCTTGGTCGATTCCTCGCTGCGGTTCAGGGCCTTGGCGATCTGCTTGAGGCCCTGCCCCTTGGAGGCGAGCGTCTTGAGCTGGCCCGCCTCCTCACCAGTCCAGGGCTGTTTGTGTCGCTCGAACTTGTCCTTCGCCATGATCTCATGTCCTTTCCCTCTCCCCGTGCGGGGAGAGGATAGCGCAGATTGCTCCGTTAGGAGCTAGCGGAGCTTGGTGAGGGGCGAGCGACGCCTTTGAAGCCCGGCAGCCCCTCTCCAACTTCGGCCAGGTCGCTTCGCTCCCGGCCTTCGTATCCTCTCCCCGATCGGGGAGAGGGATCACTCCTTTGCAGGGGCCTTCTTCGCCGCAGGCTTCTTCGCGGCTGCCTTCTTTTTGGCCGGAGCCTTCTTCTTGGCAGGCGCCTTTTTCTTTTTCTTGGCCGGGCCCTTGGCGGCGCGGGCGTCGATCAGGGCGATCGCCTGCTCGTCGGTCACATCCTCGGGCTTTACGTCCTTGGGGATGGTCGCGTTGGTGGTGCCGTCGGTGACGTAGGGGCCGTAGCGGCCCGGCATCACCTTCATCTCGGCCTCGGAGGTCGGGTGCTTGCCAAGCACCTTGATCGGCTCCGCTTTCGCGCGCCCACGGCCACCCTTCTGTGCCGCCTCGGCGAGCATCGTCACCGCGGCGTTCATGCCAGTGTCGAACACATCCATCGTGCTCGTCAGCTTGGCATACTTGCCGTCATGCCTGAGATACGGTCCGTAACGTCCTAAATTGGCTTCGATATCCTTACCCGTCTCCGGATGCTTCCCAACAATGCGCGGCAGGCTCAACAACTTGAGCGCCATCTCCAGATCGAGTTCGCCGATATCCTTGGGAATGCTCGACCGTTTGGCTTCCTTGCCCTCGCCCAGCTGAAGGTACGGCCCAAAGCGGCCCGTCTTGCGCTCGACCGGCAGGCCCGTTTCGGGGTCGTTGCCGAGCACTGCATCTTCGGCGACTGCGTCGGCATCCGCACCCGGCTGCGCGAAGCGGCGGGTGAACTTGCACTCGGGGTAATTCTCGCACGCGACGAAGGCACCAAAGCGCCCACCACGCAGGTGCAGCCGTCCACCGGCGCGGCCTTCCTGGTCGCACAGCGGGCAGAAGCGCGGGTCCTTGCCGTCGGCGCGTTCGGGGAAGAGGTAGTCGGACAGGAAGGTGTCGAGCACCGCCGTGATGTCCGACGGTTTCTGCTCCATCACCTCGTCGGACTTCGGCTTGAAGTCCTTCCAGAACGCTTCGAGGATCGCCTTCCACTCGGCGCGGCCGCCGGAGACATCGTCGAGCTCTTCCTCCATCCCCGCCGTGAAGTCGTAGGCGACATAGGTGGGGAAGAAACGTTCGAGGAAGGCGGTCAGCAGACGGCCCGATTCCTCGGCGAAGAAGCGGTTCTTGTCGATCCGCACATATTCGCGGTCGCGCAGAGTCTGGATGGTCGATGCGTAGGTCGACGGGCGCCCGATGCCGAGCTCCTCCAGCTGCTTGACCAGCGATGCTTCGGAATAGCGCGGCGGCGGCTGGGTGAAGTGCTGGTTCGCCTCGACCGACTTGCGCGCTGGGCTATCGCCTTCGCGCATGTGTGGCAGCAGGCCACCATCGTCGTCGTCCTTGTCGTCGAAGCTTTCCTGATAGACTGCGAGGAAGCCGGGGAACTTCACCACCTGGCCGGTCGCGCGAAGCGAGTGCTGCCCGCTGCCCTCGGTCAGCGTGACCGTGGTCCGTTCGAGCTGCGCGGTCGCCATCTGGCTCGCCAGAGCGCGCTTGAAGATCAGGTCGTACAGGCGCGCCTCGTCGCCCGAGCCTGCCTTGTCCTTGCGGAAGTCGGTCGGCCGGATGGCTTCGTGCGCTTCCTGGGCATTCTTCGCCTTGGTCTTGTAATAGCGCGGCTTTTCCGGGCGATACTCGGCGGAGTAACGATCGGTGATCGCATCGCGGCAGGCGTCGATCGCGCTCTGGTCCATCTGCACGCCGTCGGTACGCATGTAGGTGATCGCGCCCGCTTCGTAGAGCGACTGCGCGCACCGCATCGTATGGCTGGCCGAGAAGCCGAGCTTGCGCGCGGCCTCCTGCTGCAAGGTCGAGGTGGTGAACGGCGGCGCGGGGTTGCGTTTGACCGGCTTGGTCTCGATCCCCTCGACCGTAAAGCGCCCTTCCTCGACCGCCTGCTTGGCGGCCATCGCACTGCCCTCGTCGCCCAGCGTCATCTTGTCGAGCTTCTTGCCGTCGAGCGTTACCAGCCGGGCGGTGAATGGCGTGCCGTCCTGCTCGAAATTGGCGAGGATGCTCCAGTATTCTTCCGCCTTGAACGCCTCGATCTCGCGCTCGCGGTCGACGATGATGCGCAGCGCGACCGACTGGACGCGGCCCGCCGACTTGGCGCCGGGCAGCTTGCGCCACAGCACGGGCGAAAGCGTGAAGCCGAACAGGTAATCGAGCGCGCGGCGCGCCAGGTATGCGTCGATCAGATCCTGATCGAGCGCGCGCGGTTTCTTCATCGCCTCGGTCACGGCCGGCTTGGTGATCGCGTTGAAGGTCACCCGGTCGACATTGGTCGGCAGGGCTTTGCGCTTCTTGAGCATGTCCAGCACGTGCCAGCTGATCGCTTCCCCCTCGCGATCAGGGTCGGTTGCGAGGACGAGGCGGTCGGCGTTCTTCGCCGCATCGGCGATCGCCTTGACCTGCGCACGCTTGCGCTGGTCGGAATAGATTTCCCAGTCCATCGCGAAATCCTCGTCCGGCCGCACGCTGCCGTCCTTGGGCGGCAGGTCGCGGATGTGGCCGTAGGAGGCGAGAACCTTGAAGTCCTTGCCGAGATATTTCTCGATGGTTTTGGCTTTGGCCGGTGATTCGACGATGACAAGTTGCATGAGAGTGGGGGCGTTCCTTCACGTGTACGTACGCGCGAGAGTGGGAATCGGTTGGCCGGTTCGTCAAGCGCGTTCGAGATCCCAACCCGAATTTTCGTCACCCCGGACTGGATACGGGGTGACGTGGGAAGAGCGGCTATGAGTGAACCCTAATCAAACACATCCGCCACGCTGGTGTCTGCAGGTGCGACGAGGTGGAACACCGCCATCGAGAACGCGAAGTTCAGCGCATTGCCGAAAGTCTCGACGAAGGAGGAGAGCGTCACGCCGAGGGCGAACATGGGTGAGAACAGACCGCCCCCGCCCGTCGCAATGCCCGTTCCCATAACCACTCCCAAGATCACGGAGTTCAAGACCGTCAGTCCGATCCACAGAAGCAGGCCAGCGCCGAAGATGGACCAGCCATGGCCCTTGGTCGCCTCCCAGCTCGCGCCAAGGCTGTCGGTGATCGAGTGCTCGCCACTGAGCAGATAGCCATTGGCAGCCGACCAGCGGACCATCACGATGATGCCGGGAATGAACAGAAGCATGAATCCGATCCCCACGCCGATGCCGGCGAGAATGGACATGCCGACAAAGCTCCAGAAGCGCGCTCCTGCGCTCATCGACCGACCGAGAGCGTGCAGCATTTGCACCAGCAGGAAATAACTGGCGATGACGAACAGCACCATGTTCCCCAGTGCGAAGAGCCCCTGGAAAAGGCCGGCCGTCTGGGTGTCGATCCCTCCGCCGATCCACCGGGCGGAGAACAGGTTGTCCTCCATCGATACGAGGCCGAAGAGCCCGCCGATCCCCGAAAAGATGCCGAGGACCAGCACGTAGATCAGCACGGCCCGCCCCGCCCCGCCGATCACATCGACCGTCTGGCTTAGAATTCCGCTGACATCCGCTTCACGATCCATCGATTTCCCCCTGTTAACCCGGCCTTGCGATCACTCGCCCGGCACCCCGTCCGCACTCTCTCCTGCACCATCGCGCGATGCAAGCCCCGCCAGTGCTGTGAGCGCCTTCGGGATGCGCGCCCGCGATGCTTCCGCGTCCTTGGTCTGAAACAAGGGAGCCACCGCGATCACTCCCAATAACCCAGTTCCCCAGCCAAGGATCGCCGCTGGCTTACGGCCGTCACGGCGCGGAGGACAAGCTGACCCGGCCCCCGGCATGCCGCTCGAGCCGCCCGGCGATCTCCAGCTCCAGCAGCGCAAGTTGCACCGCCGCTGCACTACCGCCGGACTGTCGGATCAGTTCATCGACAGCGACCGGCGCGGTGGTCAGCAGGTCGGTGATGTCGGCTGGCGATGCTTCCTCGAAATCTTCGGGCACCGGTTCGAAACGGCTTGTCGGTTCGCGGAAGGTGCTGCGCGGGCTCCCCTCGAACGTGCTGAGCAATTCGACCACGTCGGATGGCTCCTGCACCAGCACCGCACCTTCGCGGATCAGGTGGTTGCAACCATGGCTGCGCGCATCGAGAGGGCTGCCGGGGATCGCCATCACCTCGCGCCCGTATTCGCCCGCCAGCCGCGCGGTGATGAGGCTGCCGGACTTGACCGCCGCCTCCACCACCAGCGTGCCGAGCGCGAGGCCTGCGATGATCCGGTTGCGGCTGGGGAAGTGGCTGCCGCGCGGCTCGGTGCCCGGCGGTTGCTCGGCGATCAGCAGCCCTTCGCTCGCGATCCGTTCCTGCAAGTCGGCATGCTGCGGCGGGTAGGCGATCTCGATCCCGCTGGCGATCACGCCGACGGTGTGCGGGAAAGCCCCCTCGTGCGCCGCACCGTCGATCCCGCGCGCCAGCCCGGAAACGACGACGAAGCCTTCTGCGGAGAGCGCTTGCGCGAAGTCGCGCGCGATCTTCACCGCCGCCGCGCTGGCATTGCGCGCGCCGACCATCGCGACCACCGGCTTGCTCGCCAGCGATAGGTCGCCCTTGTAGGTGATGATCGGCGGTGCGCCCTCGCATTCGGTGAGCGCTTGCGGATAGTCGGGCTGATCGTGGAACAGGTAGCGCGCACCGTGGCGCTTCACCGCGTCGATCTCGCGACGAACGGCTTCCTCACGCGCAAGCTGGTGGTGCCCTCCGCCCGCCATGGCGAGATTGGACAGGGCCTCGACCGCCGCCTCCCCAGTGCCATAACGGGCGAGCAATTGCGCGAAGGTCACCGGGCCGATCCGGGGGCTGCGGAGCAGGCGGATGCGCGCGAACGCTTCGGCCTGAGAAAGCTGCGTCATGCGCGAGTCCCAGCAAAAGCTGGGACCTGCATCGGACGAGCGCCCAACCGTGGGAGGTTCCTGCTTTCGCAGGAACTCACTTCTTCTGCCCCACGCGCGGCTCCTCGCCGCGCATCAGCCGCCCGATATTGGCGCGGTGTTGGATCAACACGACCACCGCAATCGCGACCAGCGGCCAGATCACCTGCGGATAGCCCATCAGCCACGCAACGGCGGGGGAAAGCACGACCGTGGTCATCGAGGATACCGACGATATCCGCGTAAGCGACAGGGTCGCGGCCCAGATCGCAGCACACGCCAGCATCGCCGGCCATGCCAGCGCAAGAAGGACTCCGGCGGCGGTGGCGAAGCCCTTGCCCCCCTTGAAGCGCAGCCACGGCGTCCAACAGTGCCCCGCCACGGCCGCAACCGCTGCTACCCCCTGCGCCAGCGCCCGCTCCTGCCCCGTGCCGTCGAGCGCATAGATCATCCCCGCGATCACCACGGGCAGCGCGCCCTTCGCCGCGTCGAGCAGCACGGTCGCCGCCGCCAGCTTCTTGTTGCCGGTCCGCAGCACGTTGGTCGCGCCGATGCTGCCGCTGCCGATGCTGCGGATATCGCCCAACCCGGCGGCGCGCGTCAGGAGCAGCCCGAAGGGGATCGATCCGAAGGCGAAGGCGAGGACGGCGATCAGGACAATCTGGATATCGAGGTCGAGAATCTCTCGTCTCCCGTTGAAATGGCTTTTTCGCAATCACCTTGGGTCATGTCGAAGAGGTCGGCAAGCTCGGGTGTGTCGTTCGTCGAATTCGGCTGCCCCCAGCCTTGGTCGACCCCGCCGCGAACGATAGGCATGCAGCCACCAGTTACAAAGAGGATTGCCCCGATGTCGATGCGTTTGCTGCTAGCCACGCTTGTTTTCCTGACCGTTCCAGCGGCGGCGCAGGATGCGACCACGACCGGGTGGACCGACGCGATCGACGGCGACCGGCTGCAAGAGGGGCAGACCTGCTTCGCGCTGAAGGCGGGCGAGAATGTGGTCGGTTTCCAGCGCGAAACCATCACCCCGGCGGTCAGCATCGAAGGTCCTGCATGGCGGATCGTGAGCGAGCAGGTCCTGCCCGAACGCGGTATCACCTTCGTCGATCACTTCCTGCACGACCGGGAAACGCTGGCTCCGGTGGCCTTTCACAGCATCCTCAACGGACAGGAGATCGCGCGCCTGAGCTATCTCAACGGGCGGATTTTCGGGAAGCGTTTCGATCGGCAGGAAAAGGCGGCCAAGCCGGTGGACCTGAACGCGGACGGCCCGGTTCTCGATGGCAACCTGTGGGGTCCGCTGCTGGCCGCGCTCAATCTGGAAGACGGGATGCAGCTACGCCCGCAAATCTACCAGTACAACGACGGGCTCGGCAATTTCGTCATCGACGTAACGGGCGTGGATACGATCGAAACCGCGGACGGACCGCGCGACGTCTATCTGGTCGACATGGGCTTCAGCGAAGACCGGCTCACAACCTACCTAATCGGCAAAGCCGACGGCACCGAATACGGTTCGCGTTCGGGCAATTTCTCGACGACGCGCCTGCCCGACTGCGCGGGATTGGACGCAGCGGACTAAGGAGGCGTTCGCGGAGAAATCGCCGTTGGAGCTTCCCCCCAGTGCCAGGCGCGGCTCACCCTGCAACCACACCGGGTAAATTCGGAGGTACCAGCCGACCGTACCTTGCCCTGTACCCGGTTCGCGGTACCTCTGGCATCCATGACGACCCACCAGCTCTCTCCCGACACCGCTGCCGTCGCGCGGCTGACCGCCAAGGAACGCGAATGCCTGCGCCTCTGGCTGGATCACGCCACCGCCAAGGAAATCGCGATCCGTCTGGGCGTCACGCATCACGCGGTGGAAAAGCGGCTCAAGTCGGCGCGGCACAAGCTGGGCGTCACCAGTTCGCTGGAGGCAGCTCGCATCTTCGCCCGGACGGAAAGGTACGAGGGGACCATATCCGGTCCGCCGGAGCTATCGAACGGCGAGCGTGGAGCTCAGATCGGAGGCCTTGGTGCCCTTATCCGGTCGGCAGCCCCGCGATTCAACCGGCACCACCTTGTCCTGGCTGCCGGAGTACCGATCATGTCGATGATTCTCGTTCTAGCACTCGCACTAACCGCGCAGCCCGGATCGGATGTGCAGGCTCTTTCCGATAGCGACAGGGCCCGCACCGAGGTGGGCAGGGTAGAGGCACGGATTGCCCGCGAAGATGCCGCATCGGCGGCCGAAGATGAGCAGGGGGCGCTCGCCGATGGAAAAAGCGCCGTGGCAGATGAAAAGCGCCAGCTGGCCAGCGCGAAGCGTGCCTCTGCCGATGACGGCCGGAAGGGCTACGCCTTTGCCGGAAAGTGGAAGGTGCCCGAGGACTCGTTGGCCGGGAAGTGGACGCCGGAAGAGGGCTCGACCGGGTCGTCGTCTGCCGATCCGCAATAGGCACTGGTCCGCGACGCCTGCGGATTGACCGGGCGGGCGCGCGGGGCCATGCGTCGCAACACATGAACCCCGCCGCCCCCATCCTGATCTTCGATTCCGGTGTCGGCGGGCTGACGATCCTCGCCGAGGTGCGCAAGACGCTCCCCGAGGCGTCGGTCATCTATGCCGCCGACTTCGCCGGGCTACCTTACGGCACCAAGAGCGAGGCGGAGGTGGCCGCGCGCGTTTGCGGCCTGCTGGGTCGGATGGCGGAGCGGTACCAGCCGCGCCTCGTCTGTATCGCGTGCAACACCGCCAGCACGATTGCGCTGGGCATGGTGCGCGACGTGCTTGCAATCCCGATTGTCGGCACGGTGCCCGCGATCAAGCCTGCCGCCCTTGCAACGCAAACGGGCGTCATCGGCCTGCTCGGCACCGGCGCGACCGTTCGCCAGCCCTATGTCGACCGGCTGGAGGCGGAGTTCGCGAGCGACAAGCGGCTGATCCGGCACGCTGCGGACGCGCTGGTCCCGCTCGCCGAGGCGAAGATGCGCGGCGAGACATTGGCCGAACGGGCGGTGTCGGATGCGGTCGCGGGATTGCGCGATGACCCGGCGGCCGCCGATCTCGACACGCTGGTTCTCGCCTGCACGCACTTCCCGCTACTGGCGGACGAGCTGCGCGCGGTTTTCGGGCAGGATGTGCGGCTGGTCGATGGCGCGGCCGGTATCGCCCGGCGGATCGCCTCGCTGACCGGGGGCCAGAGTTTCGTCCGCGCGCACGAGGATTTCGCGGTTGCCACCGGGGACGTGGACAACCTCACCACCCTCGCACCGATCCTCGAACGCCATGGACTGATGCGCGCGATGCAATTCTGATTGCATTCTATCCCTCGCCTTTGCGAATCGCTCGCAAAGATCGCGCTGGAAACTGCGGTTTTCGACCTATAAACGGTGCGCCACCGTGACGAACTATACGAATATATTCGACCGGGCGATCGATCGCCTGCACGAAGAGGGCCGGTATCGGGTCTTCATCGATATCCTGCGCAACAAGGGTGCCTACCCCAACGCGCGCTGCTTCCACGGCCACAACGGCCCGAAGCCGATCACCGTGTGGTGCTCCAACGACTATCTGGCGATGGGTCAGCACCCCAAGGTGACCACGGCGATGGAAGAGGCGCTGCACGATGTCGGCGCGGGATCGGGCGGCACGCGCAATATCGGCGGCAACACGCACTACCATCTCGAGCTGGAGGCGGAACTCGCCGACCTGCACGGCAAGGAAGCGGCGCTGATCTTCACCAGCGGCTACGTCTCCAACGACGCGACGCTTTCCACGCTGGCGAAGCTGCTGCCCGGCTGCGTGATCTTCTCCGACGCGCTCAACCACGCGAGCATGATCGCGGGCATCCGCAATTCGGGCTGCGCCAAGCGCGTGTTCCGGCACAATGATCTCGAACATCTCGAAGAACTGCTGGCGGCGGAAGACCCGGACACGCCCAAGGTGATCGCCTTCGAAAGCGTCTATTCGATGGATGGCGACGTCGCCCCGCTGCATGCGATCTGCGACCTGGCCGAGAAGTACAACGCGCTGACCTATTGCGACGAGGTCCACGCGGTCGGCATGTACGGCGCGCGCGGCGGCGGGATTTCCGAACGCGACGAGGCTGCGCACCGGATCGACATCCTCGAAGGCACGCTGGGCAAGGCGTTCGGGGTGATGGGCGGCTATATCGCTGCGGACAAGCGGATCGTCGATTGCATCCGCTCCTATGCGCCGGGCTTCATCTTCACCACCTCGCTCTCGCCGGTGCTGGTCGCGGGCGTGCTCGCCTCGGTCAAGCACCTCAAGCACAGCAGCGAGGAACGCGACGCGCAGCAGGCGGCGGCCGCCATGCTCAAGCAGATGATGCGCGATGCCGCGCTGCCGGTGATGGACAGCACCACGCATATCGTACCGCTGATGGTCGGCGACCCAGTGAAGGCGAAGCGGATCAGCGACATCCTGCTCGCCGAATACGGTGTCTACGTGCAGCCGATCAACTTCCCGACCGTGCCGCGCGGCACCGAACGCCTGCGCTTCACCCCCGGACCAGCGCATACCGAGGAAATGATGCGCGAACTGGTCGAGGCGCTGGCCGAGATCTGGGACCGGCTGGAGCTGGAGCTGCGGCAGGCGGCATGATCCAGCTCGCCGCCTTGCTGTTGCTTGCGTCTCCAGCGGGCGACGCGCCACAGGTCGAAGCGGCAAGCGTGGATGCCGACAAGGAAGAAGCGATGGCCCTCGCACGCGAAATCGCTGCGAACGGCTTCCTCCCGACACTCGTCCCGCTCCAGACGGCGAGCGAGATCGACGGGATGATCAAGGACAACCCGGACCTCACATCAGCCGAAATCGAAACCTTGCGCACAATCGGCGCTCGGCACGCGAAACAGCTGCGCGCAAGGCTGATCGACCTCGACGCTAAGGCCTATGCTGACGCATTGTCGCTGTCCGACCTGCGCGCTTTGGCGATTTTCGAACGGAGCGAAGCGGCGGCACACCGGCGCGATGCGATGCCCCAAATCATGATGTCCGTGGTCACCTCCCTTGGCGAGGTCGATTACGGCGGCGGCGTGAAAAAGGAATTCTGCTCGCAGACCGGCAATCTGTGCGAGACGTCGGAAGCGGCGGACTGACGCCAATGGACGCGCCCGCCGATCCCGATTTTCGGCACGATGTTCCATCCGAATTGCAGGCGATGCTCGATGACGACCCCGCGTTGGCGGAGAAGTGGGGCGCGCTGACCGAGCTTGGTCGCAACGAATGGATCTGCTGGATCATCTCGGCCAAGCAGGAGGCGACGCGGGAGAAACGACGCGCGCGCCTTCACGAAGAGGTGCTAGCCGGCAAGAAGCGCCCGTGTTGCTGGCCCGGCTGCCCGCACCGCAGCGAAGCCGCCCGCAAGTTCGTCGATGCGTGAACCGGTTTCGCCGGCTGAGGAACCGACCAGCACCTTGATCGCTTGCCCACCATGGCAGAGATAACAAAAGTAAAGCCCGGAACCCTCACCGATTTCAGCCACGGGTTCTACCACATCCGCGGATCGTTCAAGCTTGGCGGCATTCTGGACCTCGGCACGCATTGCGCGCTCGTCGAATTGGCCGACGGGCGGTTCGTCTTCCTCGACAGCTACACGCTCGACGATGAGCTGAAAGCGAAGGTCGACGCGCTCACCGATAACGGGCGCAAGATTGCCGCAATCGTCAACCTGCACCCGTTCCACACGCTGCACTGCGAATGGATGGCGAAGGCGTACCCCGACGCCAAGCTTTACGGCACGAAACGCCATCACGAGAAGTTTCCCGATCTGCGGTGGGAGAGCGACACCTGCGAAGCGGGCGCGCTCGACGGGTTGTTCGGCGATGCGCTGCAATTCTCCGTGCCCCAAGGCGTGCACATGGTGTGCGAAGACGAGAACGTGCATTTTTCCTCGGTGCTCGCCTACCACCGCCCCAGCGGGACGATCTTCGTTGACGACACGCTGTCGTGCATCAAGGCGCCCTTCCCGCTCTCGCTGCTGCCAATCACCGGCAAGCTGGCGTTCCATCCCACCCTGGCCAAGGCGCTGGAGCCCAACCCCTACGCCGCCGACGCATTCCGCGAATGGGCGATTCGCATGGCGCAGGACTGGGCCGACGCCCGCCGCATCGCCACCGCGCACAACACGACGATGACGTTTGCTTCGGGCGAATTCCCCGAGAAGGTCGGCGCGGCACTCGGCCAGGTCGCAGGCGTCCTGCAAAAGCACCGCGACCGGCCAGCACAAGCCTGACTGCCCACCTACCGAAGCAACGGCCGATGTGCTGTTTGCGCCACAGACGTGCGTTCCGAATCTGCTTGACAGAATCGTCTGATCGCGTCGCGGCTAGCTCGTTGCAGGACTAGGAAAAATAGCAGAACACGGAAATCGGCCACTCGACATCAGCCACTTCAGTATTGGGGTAAGTCCCTTGGGTCGTTGATGAATTTCTTTTCCAGAAGCTTTTGATCGGATAAGTATTCGGTGGCCGGTCAGGGGGACCGGCCTGCATTCTGGGAAAACGAATATGCTTCGTTCGCGTTGTTTGTCGTTCGTGATCGGCTGCGCCATGCTCGCTTCGTGCGGAGGTGATAGCGGCTCCGGTTCTTCTTCCGGCGGTGGAGGAGGCGGCGGCGGAAGCGGCGGAAGCGGGGGCGGCTCCGGCACGCCCGCCCCGACCTACCAGACCTTCGCGCAATTGACCGGCACTCAGACATTCAGAACGACCTGCGGCGGCTTTTACTTCGAAGGAGGCCGCCCGCCCATGCAGACCGGCGGCCTCGCGTTCGGATCGGGCATTACGATCGTTTCGGACCGCAGCCAGCCGAGCTACGACGTCACCACGGACGGGACCGGCCTGTTCGGCACGTTCGCAACGTCCTTCAGCCAGGCCGATCGCGACACCAGCTTGAATGTCGAAGGATACAAGAAAGTCGCATCCAGCGGGTTCACCGAACGCTTCGCGATCTTCCCCGTCACCCAAAATGGAGCCGAACTGGAGCATCTGCGCGTCGCCCAGGTCATCGCGGAGAATTTCCAGGGATATACCAGCCAGATATGTGCGCTGGGCATTCCCACCATTGTAACCGACGTTCCCGCAGCGACCGTCACCTACGGCGGGATTGCCGTATTCGGAAATGCCTACATCGTCGAAAGCGCCGGTGCAGGGCCGATCTCGAATTACCGGATCACCAACTCGACCACCACGCTCCGGGCCAATCCGGCCAATGGTCAAATCGACTTCACGCTTGCCCTCAAGGGCCAGCTCGTCACGCAGGGTACCACTTCGAGCACGATTACCGATCTCGGCACGTTTACCGGAACCACCACTTTCGACGGCAGCGATCCGGGTTACAACGACATAGTGGTGGACTCGCAGAACACGGTTGCCGGTACGTTCGGCGGCGGTTTCTTCGGCCCGCAGGGCAAGACGGCGGCGGTTTCGGTCGGCTTGCAGACCCGGCGCGCGGACGACAGCGATCTGGTTTTGGGCGCCTTGCTGATCCTGCGTCCGCAATAGATCCGAAAACATCGAGGCGCGCCCGTTCGTCGACTGCGGACGCGCCTCGGTCAAGGATCGATGGAATTGCTGCACCGGCGCTCTAAATAGAGCGCGATGGATTACTTGCGTTCGCATCATTTCCGGGAAAACTCGCCGATGTTCGGCGTGTGCGCGATCCTGATCGTGGCCTTTGCCGCGCTTGCAATCGTGGGCCCGGCGCGCGCGGACCAGACGCTGCAGGTTGCGGATCGGGCGCAGGCCGCTGCCGCCCCTTCGATCAAGGCGCTGCCCGCGACCGGCGAAGAGGACAAACCGCTCGAATCGCAGCTCGCGCCGCAAGACGCGGTGGCGCGCAACGCGGCGGTCGAGATCGTCGAGGGCGGACCGGGCACTGCCCCCTCCTTCGTGTTCTCGGGCAATGCTGCCGACCGTGCGCGCGCGCGCGACTGCCTCGCGCTCGCGGCGATGGCCGAGGCGGGCTACGGCGATGCAGACCAGCGCGCGGTGATGCAGGTCATCCTCAACCGCACGCGCCATCCCGGCTTCGCGAATACCGTGTGCGGCGTCGTCTACCAGGGATCGAACCGCAAGACGGGCTGCCAGTTCACCTTCACCTGCGACGGCTCGCTCGCGCGGCGCTATCCCGAAAGCCAGTGGAAGGCCGCAAGGCAGCGCGCGGATGAGGCGCTTGGCGGCCGGGTCGACAAGACGGTGGGTCTCGCGACGCACTACCACGCGAATTACGTATTCCCCTGTTGGAGCCCGCAACTCGACAAGATCGCGGTCGTGGGCCCGCACATGTTCTACCGCTGGCGGGGCTTCTGGGGCACCAGGCAGGCGATGAACGCAAGCTATCGCGGCGGAGAGCCCGATCCGATGGGGCTGCGCCAGACCGCGCTGGAGGTGGAGCGGCCAGCCACCGTCCTGAAGACCTTTGCCGAGGATGGAGCCGCGCAGCGGACCATCACTGCCGGCAACGAAGGCACGCCGCGCGTAATCGAGGGGAGCGCCGCCCCCGCCGCATCCGCCGATAAGGCAGCGGGAACGAAGGCTCCGGTATCGGCCGATCCGCGCGTGCATCTGGTCCTTGTCGCCCGCGGCGAAGACCCTGCAGCGCTGGTCGCACGCGCCCGCGCCCTGTGCCCGGGCGACGGATATTGCCAGGTCTATGGCTGGACCGATTCGAGCGCGATCCCCTCGCAGTTGCCGCTCTCCTCCGAGGCGCGCCGAACGCTGCAGTTCAGCTTCCTGCCTGCACGCTCCGGCAATGGCGAGGCGGTCTATTTCGATTGCCGCACTTTCCCCTCCCCCTCGGTCGGTTCCTGCCTCCCCAACGCGCGTAGCTGAGGCGGCGCATACCGGTGCCGTAGCGGATTTGCTGCACGCTCCGGCACCGGCTAATCGCACCCCAAAACACGATGGGAGATGGTACGTTGGGCGGCAATCGCGAACAGACTTACGACGAGGTCGTCACCGGCCGCCGCAGCATTCGTGGCTTTCTGGACAAGCCGGTGGCGCGTGAGCTGATCGAGGAGGTGATCGCGCTGGCGACCCGCGCGCCGTCATCCTACAACAACCAGTGCTGGAACTTCACCGTCGTCACCGGCGATCCGCTCGACGCGATCCGGCAGGGCAACACCGAAGGCATCCTTGCGGGCAATCCCGACACGCGCGAATTTCGCCGTCCCGAAGGCGATCCGCCCGAACACCACCGCCGCCGCCAGATCGACGTCGCCAAGCAGCTGTTCGGCGCGATGGGGATCGAGCGGGAGGACAAGGAGCGCCGGCAGGACTGGACACTGCGCGGTTTCCGCCAGTTCGATGCGCCGGTTTCTATCGTCGTCACCTATGATCGCGCAATCCTTGGCAGCGACATCGCCCCGTTCGATTGCGGTGCGATCACCAATGCGCTGGTCAACGCGGCATGGTCGCGCGGGCTCGGCTGCGTCATCAACTCGCAGGGCATCATGCAGAGCCCGGTGGTGCGCGAACTCGCGAATATTCCCGGGGATCAGGTGATCATGATCTGCGTCGCAATGGGCTGGCCCGATCCGGACTTTCCCGCCAATGCGGTGGTCTCGGAACGAAAGCCTTTGAGCGAGACTGTACGCTTCGTAGGTTTCGAAGGGTAACGGGATGCACAGGCAGCTGGAATTGCTCGCCATTTGCTTTTTGCAGCGCGGCTGGCGATAGAACGGACATGGCTGACCTGACCAACGCACCGGCGTATCAAGCGGATGGCGAACAGGCCTTCAGCATTTGCGATCCCAGACCCGCAAACCATGTCCGCCATCTGATCGAGCACAGCCCGATCGCCTCGGTCGTTTCCAACCCGCGCCTGCCCGACAATCCGCTGGTCGCGGTCAACCGGCCCTTCATCGAACTGACCGGGTACGGGCCGGAGGAAATTCTGGGGCGCAATTGCCGGTTCCTTGCGGGCGATGGCACCGAACCGTGGCTGACCGAGTCGATCCGCGAGGGCGTGCGCGAGCGAAAGCCGGTGCTGGTCGAAATCCTCAACTACAAGAAGAGCGGCGAACCGTTTCGTAACGCCGTGCTCGTCGCACCGATCTTCGGCGACGACGACGAGCTGGAATATTTCCTCGGCAGCCAGGTCCAGGTCGACGGCCCCGATCCGCAGCTTGCCGCAGGCCGCCGCGAGCGCGCCTCTGCGATGTTGCAGACGCTCTCGCCGCGCCAGTTCGAGGTGACGAAGATGGTCGCCAGCGGATTGCTGAACAAGCAGATCGCGGGCGAGCTGGGTCTGTCGGAAAAGACCGTGAAGATGCACCGCAAGCTGGTGATGGAAAAGCTGGAGCTGCGCACCGCCGCAGACCTTATCAGGCTCGCAGTGGAAGCCGGTGTCTAGCGACGCCTAAGCGCCTGATGGGGAGAGCGGCACAGGCCACCCTCCCCGATTGCGACCTCAAGCCGTCGCCTCGGCAACCCTGGCCGCGCAGCGATCCACCCAGTCGCGAATTTCCGGACCGGCAGGCAGCGAGTCGCCGAACCACTGGAAGGGCGAGCTGCACAGCATGTCCGCCGCGCTAAACTCGTCGCCGAGCAGCCACGGGCCGGTGCGCAGAGGTTCGCTCAGCGTCTCCAGCATCCGTCCCATGTCGCCCAGCCCGTCCGTGACGACCGGATGGTCGATGCCTGCCCACTGGAGGATCAGCAGCGGCTCCATGATGCCCTGATAGTATGACAGCCACGACAGGTACGCCCCGCGCCCTTTCTCACCCGGCAACGGGCCCAGCTTGGCCTGCGGATGTCCGTCGGTGAGGTAGAGCATGATCGCCCCACGCTCGCGCACATGCTCGTCACCGTCGACGAGGTACGGCACCTTCTTTTCGGGGTGTGGATTGTTCGCGTCCTGCTCGCCCGACCCGTCCTGCCGCCGGATGGTGACTTCGCGAATTTCGACGTCCGCACCGAGCATGCGGACCAGATCGACCACCGTGTCGGAGCGCGACTGGGGCGAGTGATAGAGCGTAGGCATCTGCTTTTTCCTTTCCGTTTGTGGTGGCGCAGGGATATGCCCGCCCTCCTGACAGAAAGAGGCAGCAGCGATGGCGCGGCAGGACAGATTGATGCGACTGCTCGCCGCGCTCAGGCGGCTGCCCTCGCCGGTCACCGCGGATCGACTAGCGGCCGAAACCGAGATTTCCCCGCGGCAGCTCTACCGCGACATCGCCACCTTGCGCGCGGGCGGCGTGCTGATCGATGGCGCGGCGGGCTATGGCTACACCCTCACCGAAGACCCGGCGCTGCCGCCGCAAAGCTTCTCCCGCCTCGAAACCGAAGCGCTGATGCTGGCGGTGGGCAGTCTGGACCATCTGGGCGACAAACAGCTTGCCAAGGCCGGGCGCGATGCGATGGCGCGGATCATCGCCACGCTGCCCGACCGGCAGGCGCGCCAGTCGATGCACGCGATCATGCGGTCGTGGCGCATGCCCGAAGATCGCCCTGCCATCACGGTCGATGTCGATATGCTGAGGCAGGCCTGCTGGGACGAAACGAGCGTCATCATCGTCTATCGCGACAAACAGGACCGCCACAGCGAGCGCGAGATCCTGCCGCTTGGCCTGTCGTACAGTCCGAGCACGCTGATGGTGGTCGGCTGGTGCCTGCTGCGCAAGGATTACCGCACCTTCGAGGTTGCGCGAATAGAGCGGCTGGAGGCAGGCTCGACCAGCTTCCGCCCCCGCCGCGTGGAGCTGCTACGCCGCTACCAGGCGATGCGGATGGCCGAATGGGAGGCGCAGAAAGCGGCGGAGCGGCAGGCTGGCTGCCCACCGCCCCGGCACGAAAACTAGCGCAGGTTGACCACGTTGTCCGTCTCGGGGCGCACCCGGCGACCATCGTAGAGGCTCATCATCGGATCGTCGTCGACCACGATCGACCGGTTTGCGCCGAAGCCGTTGAAATCGGTCTTCATCGCCGCGCCGTAGGCACCCAGCATCCCGACTTCGACGTAGTCGCCCGCCTTGATGTCCGCCGGAAGCGCGAAGGGCCCTTCCATGTAGTCGGCATCGTCGCAGGTCGGGCCGTAGAGCGAGAAATCCTCGGTCGCGGCATGCTCTTCGTGGCCGAGCGCGCGGACCGGGAATTTCCAGCCCAGATGCGCCGCATCGTACAGCGCGCCATAGGCGCCGTCGTTGATGAACAGCTCGGACCCGCGACGCTTCTCCACCCGGATGAGGAGCGAGGAATATTCCGCGCACAGCGCGCGACCCGGCTCGCACCACAGCTCCGACGAATAGGAAATCGGCAGCGTTTCGGACGCGCGGAAGATCACCTCGAAATAGTCTTCGAGCGGCGGCGGCTCCATGCCGGGATAGATGCTCGGGAAGCCTCCGCCCACGTCGATGATGTCGATCACCACGCTGGAAGAAACAATCGCCGCACGCGCGCGCTCGATCGCCTGGACATAGGCGAAGGGCGTCATCGCCTGGCTGCCGACGTGGAAGCACACGCCCAGCCAGTCGCAATGCTGGCGGGTCTTCTGCAACAGCACCGGCGCATCGATCAGGTCGGCACCGAACTTGCTAGCGAGCGAAAGCTCGGAAAATTCGCTGGAGACGCGCAGCCGCACGAGCAGCTTCAGGTCCTTCGCCGGGCTGCCATCGGGCGCGCGGCACGCCTCGACGATCTTCGCCAGTTCTTCCTCGCTATCGAGGCTGAAGGTGCGGCATCCATGCTGGTGATAGGCTTCGGCGATCGAACTTTTCGGCTTCACCGGGTGCATGAAGCACAGTTCGGCCTTCGGCAGAATCGAACGCACCAGACGCACCTCGACGATCGAGGCGACGTCGTAATGCGTCACGCCGTTATCCCACAGGATGCGGATCAGATCGGGCGAAGGGTTGGCCTTGACCGCGTAGAGCGCACGTCCGCGAAAACCGTCGACGAAGAAACGCGCCGCGCGCGCAGCCGCGTGCGGGCGGTTGAGGATAATCGGTTCGTCGGGCGCGAGGGCTTCGACTACGGATCGAGCGTCAGGATGTGTGGCCAATTCAAGGGACCCCCAAAACGGTTAGGTTTCAGAACCGGACGAAGCCGGGGCTGCCTTGCGGTTTAAGAGTCCCCTTGGGGCAGCGGAGGCGCGCACATAAGCCATCCGCATGCCGATGCAAGAGAAATCGTTTTCGCAGCGTTCGATGAATCAACGCTGGGACGCCGACGGGTTCCGAAACGACGCCAAAGTGCGACGAAACGGTGCGTCTATTCGCCGACGAGCGCCTCGACCACCAGCGGAGTGATCCCCAGCAGGACGCGCACGTTTTCGCGCAGATTCTTCATCGTCACCCCGTAGTCGAGAACCACATAACGGGTCACACCGATCGTCCCGTCCGAAGTGTCGCGCCACGTCAGGACGGCCGCCTCGTTCAGGTTGGCGCGGGCCAGATCCGAATCGGTGATCGTCGATACCGGATCGAACCGGACCTGCATCATTACACCCTGGCAGCCCGCGACATCGCCCACGTCGCAGGCCGTTCCGATGAGGACGTATTTGGTGCCGTCTTCGCTTTCTGCACCAACGCTGACATCGCCGAACTGCCCTTCGTTGAGCAACGTGTGGTCGAGCGAGCCGACAATCGCCTTCAGGTCATCGGTATCGACCGAGGCGACGACCCGCTGCGGCGCGTAATCCTGCGCCGATGCGGGCGCTGCCATCAGCGCCGAACCGAGTGAAATTGCCAGTGCCAGCCTGCGAATCATGTCCGTCCCTCCCTGCGAGGGGTCAAAACTTCCACAATTCCGGTAGTTTTGCCAGCACCCGATTAGCTCAGCCGGTTGCGAAATTCCTCGTACCCGAAGCGTTTGACGCAATCGAGCGCGTCGCTTTCGCTATCCCACAGCCAAATCGAGGGCAGCGGGACGCCGTTGAATGTGTTGGTCTTGACCATCGAATAATGCGCCTGGTCGAGGAAGGCGATCCGCTGGCCCGCTTCGTTGGGAACGGGAAGTGAATATGCGCCGATCACATCGCCTGCCAAGCAGGAGGGGCCGCCCAGTCGAACCGGAGGCTCGCCAGCTTTCTCGTGCAGCATCGCAGGGCGGTACGGCGCCTCGATAACGTCCGGCATGTGGCATGTGGCGGAAATGTCGGTGATCGCGAAAGGCCCGTCGTTTTCGCCCGTATCGAGAATGGTGCCCACCAGAATGCCGGCATCCAGCGCGACCGCCTCCCCCGGTTCGAGGTAAATCTCGGCGCCGGTATCTTCCTTGGCGTCGCGAAGGAACTCGATCAGCTCCTCGCGTTCGTAGTCGGCGCGGGTGATGTGGTGGCCGCCGCCCATGTTGATCCACTTGAGCTGGTCGAAATAGGGCTCGATCGCGTCGAACACGCGATCCCACGTGCGGTGCAGCGGTTCGAACCCCTGTTCGCACAGGTTGTGGAAGTGGATGCCCTCCACCCCCTCCATGTGCTCTTCGGTCAGCTGGTCGAGCGGGAAGCCGAGGCGGCTGCCGGGACTGGACGGATCGTAGCGCGGCACCTCGCCCGTCGGCACCTGCGGATTGATCCTGAGGCCGACGTCGAACCCGCCGCCACTCGCCCTCGCCTGCTCCAGGATCAGCGCGGCGCGCCTCATCTGGCCGGGCGAATTGAAGATCACATGGTCGGAAAGCCGCGCGACCTCTTCCAGCTCTTCGGGCTTGTAGGCCGCGCAATAGGTGCTGATCTCGCCGTCGTAGAACTCGCTCGCCAGCCGCGCTTCCCACAGGCCGGAGGTGCACACCCCGTCGAGATATTCGCCGATGATCGGTGCGGTGCTCCACATGCTGAACGCTTTGAGAGCGCTGAGCATCTTTATGCCCGCCTCGTCGCGAATTTCCGCGAGGATCTGGCAATTGGCGCGAAGTTTGGCCGCGTCCACCACGAAGGCGGGGGTGTCTACGCGAGAGAGATCGAAATGGGCGAAGGCGCCCGGGTCGCCGGCTTTTGTTTCCATGGGCGCCAGATAGGCAAGCTATCGGGCCCTGTCATCGGGCACTGTCATGCGTCGGTCGAGGATTTGTGACCTGCGCGGCGAATGCTGCTAGGTACCCATGGGGTCGCACACAACCGAGGGGGGACGGAGAATGCTCCGCATACCGGCACTAATCCTGCTGCTGGCTGCCATTATCGCGCCAGCATCCGCGGGCGAACTCGATGATTTCGTCGCGGCGCAGATGGAAAGCTCCGCCCTGCCCGGCGTGGCATGGGCGGCGGTCGATGGAGACGCCGTGACCACCGGCGCGGACGGAACCGCCGATGGCGAACGCGATGTCACGCCCGATACGCCGTTCCTCCTCGGCTCGATTTCCAAGAGCTTTACCGCTCTCGCGATCATGCAGCTGGCCGAAGCGGGCAAGGTCGACCTCGACCAGTCGGTTGCGCATTATCTGGGCGATTTCGCGGGCAAGCCGGCAGGCGCCATCACGCTGCGGCAACTGCTCAGCCACACCAGCGGGATGTCGACCCTGCAGGGCAACAGCGCCCCGCCGGAAACAGAGGCGCTATCCGATGCGATCTCCCGCCGGGCGGCATGGTATGCGCAACAGGAACCGGCATATGCTCCGGGCACGCGGTGGGAATATTCCAACGCGAACTACCTGATCCTCGGCCGCTTGATCGAGGCCGTGAGCGGGATGCCCTATCCCGCCTATATCGCGGCGCATATCTTCGAGCCGCTGGGGATGGCCGACAGCTACGTCTCGGGCGACGGGCAGCACACCGGCCTGGCGCAGGGCTACACGCCGTGGTTCGGCTCTTTCCGGCCCACCGAAATGGAGTGGGCCGGACTCGGCTCGGCACCGCAGGGCGGGATCGTCTCCACCGCGAGCGACCTCGCGCGCTACCTCCAGATGATGATGAACGGGGAGGACGATGTCCTCAGCGCAGCGGGCAAGGCGCGGATGCTCGAACCGGCGAGCGATGTCTCGCCCGGCTACGGCTTTGGCTGGATGCTCGATGCGGACGAAGGGAGCGCTTACCACACCGGGATGAGCCCCGGGTTCGAAACCATCGCGGCCATGCTGCCCGCACAGCGGCGCGGCGTGGTGGTGCTGACGAACGGCACCAGCGGAATGGGCTTTGCCGAAACGACCGATCTGCGCCTCGGCCTGGTCGCGCGCGCGCTCGACCTGCCGCAAGGGGCGGACACCGGCAGCACGCTGCGCAAGGTCAATTTCCTCGCACTGGCAGCCGCGCCGGTCGTTCTTGTGCTGGCAATGATCTGGGCGTGGATCCGGCGCGAGCCATTGAGCGCGAAGCGATCCACCGCGTTCGGCCTGTTCAGCCTGTGGTTCCCACTGCTTGCAATGGCGGCGGTGGCATGGGTTTGCGTCGTTCTGATCCCGCAGATGTTCGGCGTGCCGATTTCGACGCTCGGCCTGTTCCAGCCGGATATGACGCTGCTGCTGAAGGCGACGGCTGTGCTGGGTGTGCTGTGGGCGCTCGTCAGGCTGGCGATCGCCTACGGTCGAACGCGCTCGACCTGAGATTGCCGGCGCGCGAAGACGGACCGCGCTTTACTCGAACGGACCCTTGAAGATGAAATAGGCCCCCGCGCCGACCAGCAGGAAGCCGACGCCGGTGTTCCAGGTGGGCCTTTCGCCGAACAGCACCCAGGCGACGATGACGAACCCGGTGAGCGAGAACACTTCGGTGATCGTCTTGAGCTGCGCCAGCGAATAGGCCTGCGCGCCGATCCGGTTGGCGGGCACGGCGAGCGCATATTCGAAGAACGCCAGCCCCCAGCTCGCCAGCACCGCGATCCACAAGGCGCGCTCGGGCGCCTTGAGGTGCGCGTACCACGCGGTGTTCATCACGAGGTTGGAAAGGGCGAGCAGGCCGATCGGCGCGAGGTAGACGAGACGATCGGGCACTGCCTGCGCTCCCTTATCGATCGGACGGTGGCGTCAGAACCCGACCGGCCCGTCCAGTTCCTTCACGTTCCACGGCAGGCCGTGCTGGTTCAGCATCTCCATGAAGGGGTCGGGGTCGAACTGCTCCATGTTGAACACGCCGTCGCCGTCCCAAGTGCCCTGCACCATCATCGCAGAGCCGATCATCGCGGGCACGCCGGTGGTGTAGGAAACCGCCTGGTTACCGGTTTCCTCGTAAGCGGCTTCGTGCGAGCAGATGTTGTTGATGTAGAACGTCTTCTCGCCGCTGCCGTCGATCGCTTCACCGGTCGCGATGACGCCGATATTGGTCTTGCCCTTCGTGGTCTCACCCAGAGTTTCGGGCTTGGGCAACACGGCGGCGAGGAACTGCAGCGGGATGATCTCGCGGCCCTGGTACTTGACCGGCTCGATACTGGTCATGCCGACATTCTGCAGCACGGTCAGGTGCTTGATGTACTCGTCGCCGAAGGTCATCCAGAAGCGCGCACGCTCCAGCTCGGGGACGAACCTGGCGAGGCTTTCCAGCTCCTCGTGGTACATCATGTACATGTTCTTGGGCCCGACTTCCTCGAAGTCGAACTCGACCTTCTTGCCCATCGCCGGGGTCTCGACGAACTCGCCGCCTTCCCAGTGGCGCGCGGGCGCGGTCACTTCGCGGATGTTGATTTCCGGGTTGAAGTTGGTCGCAAAAGCCTGCCCGTGATCGCCGCCATTGCAGTCGAGAATGTCGAGCTGGCGGATGGTCTTCAGCTTGTGCTTCTTGAGCCACATCGTGAACACGGATGTCACGCCCGGATCGAAGCCTGAGCCGAGCAGCGCGGTCAGCCCGGCATCCTTGAAGCGGTCCTGATAGGCCCACTGCCAGTGATATTCGAACTTCGCCTCGTCCTTGGGCTCGTAGTTGGCGGTGTCGAGGTAGTCGACGCCCGCCTCGAGGCAGGCATCCATGATCGGCAGGTCCTGATAGGGCAGCGCGAGATTGACTACCAGTTTCGGTCCGATCTTGCGGATCAGGTTGACCATCGCGGGCACTTCTTCTGCGTCGATCTCGTAGGTCGAAATCTCCACGCCCGTGCGGTCCTTCACCGAAGCGGCGATCGCATCGCACTTCGATTTGGTGCGGCTGGCGAGATGGATGTCGCTGAAGATGTCTTTGTTCATCGCCATCTTGTGGACGCAGACCGAGCTGACGCCCCCCGCCCCGATCACCAGTACCTTTGCCATGTGAGTTCTCCGTATTCGAATCTTTGTGCGCGCCCTTACCCAAACGGACGCGCCGGTCCAAATGATCCGGGCCGCACTTCGTCGAAGG
This sequence comes from Citromicrobium sp., assembly GCA_002729695.1. Lineage (GTDB taxonomy): Bacteria > Pseudomonadota > Alphaproteobacteria > Sphingomonadales > Sphingomonadaceae > Alteriqipengyuania. Next base: position 160,249 of record PBYQ01000032.1, read on the forward strand.
ACGCTTTCCTAATGCCCCGGCATGGTTTTATGGCACCGACCCATGAGGTCGGCCGTTGAGGCAACTGAATCGACACCCCTTCAAGGAAGATGATCATGCCTGCGACCGACAATGCCATCGCCAATTCCGGCACCTTCACGCTTGGAGACCGAACCGTGCATCGCATGGGCTACGGCGCGATGCAGCTTGCCGGGCCGCACGTGTTCGGCCCGCCGAAGGACCGCGCTGGCGCGATCGCCGTGCTGAAGGAGGCGATGGAACTGGGTACCGATCATATCGATACCAGCGATTTCTACGGCCCGCACGTCACCAACCGGATCATTCGCGAAGCACTCGCCCCCTATCCCGATCGCCTCACCATCGTCACCAAACTGGGCGCGAAGCGGGACGATGAAGGTGCGTGGCTGCCCTGGAACGATCCCGATGCGCTGGAACAGGGCCTGCGCGACAATCTGGAGAACCTGGGACTGGAGGCGATGGAAGTCGTCAACGTGCGCATCATGGGTTCGGGTGAGGGAGGCATCGAGCCGACCGGGGAAAGCATCGCCCGCTTCGTAGAACCTGTGGCCCGGCTTCAGCAGCAGGGGCTGGTGCGGCACATAGGGGTCAGCACCGTCACCCGCTCGCAGGTCGAGGAAGCGCTCGGCATCTGCCCGATCGTGTGCGTGCAGAACATGTACAACCTCGCCAACCGCGACGACGACGAGCTGATCGACTGGCTGGCGGACGAAGGCATCGCCTACGTTCCCTATTTCCCGCTCGGCGGCTTCAATCCGCTTCAGTCGAAAGCGCTGGACGAAGTTGCGGGCGATCTCGGCGCTACCTCCATGCAGGTTGCGCTCGCATGGCTCTTGCAGCGCTCCCCCAACATCCTGCTGATCCCCGGCACAAGTTCGGTCGAGCACCTGCGCCAGAACGTTGCCGCCGCCAATCTCGAGCTGCCCGCTGAAGCGATCGAGAAGCTCGACGGGATCGGCGGATGAGGAGCACTGTTTTTTGCGCCCTTGGACACTGTGTCAGGTGTGTCAGGGCGCGCGCGATATGACCCGTCAGCCCACTCGCGAAGGCGTGATCGCCGCTGCGCGCAGCATCGCGCAGATCCTGCCTCCGACCCCGCTGCTGCCGGTCGAGATCGACGGCGTGCGCTGCTGGATCAAGGCAGAGAGCCTGCAACCCATCGGCGCGTTCAAGATCCGTGGCGGCTGGTGGCGGCTATCTTGCCTCAGCGAGGAAGAGCGCGCGCGTGGCGTCGTAGCGGTCTCCAGCGGCAATCACGCTCAGGGCGTGGCGTGGGCGGCGAGGAAGTTGGGCATCAAGGCCGCGATCGTCATGCCGCGCAATGCGCCCAAGGTGAAGCTGGACGCGACCGAGGCGCTGGGCGCGGAGATCATCCTCTACGACCGAGCCCCAAAAGATCAGGGGGGCGAAGACCGGGACGAGGTTGCCGCGCGCGAGATCGAGAAACGCGGCGCAGTGCTGGTCCACGCCTTTGCCGATGCCTGGGTGATCGAAGGCCAGGGCAGCGCAGGGATCGAGTTTACCGAGCAACTCGGCAAGCAACCGCCGATGATCCTCGCCTGTTGCGGCGGCGGTGGACTGACCGCCGGGCTCGCCCTCGCCTGCCCGGACAGCGCGGTGGTCCCGGTCGAACCCGAAGGATGGGACATGGTCGGCCAGGCACTGGCAAAGGGAGAGATCGTACAGGTCGCGCCCGATGCGCCCGAGACGATCTGCGACGCGCTCCAGCCGCCTGCGACCAAGCCGATCAATCTCGCCGTGCTGCAAGGCCGCGCACAGCCCGGCGTCACCGTGACCGACGAGGACGTGCGCACCGCCCAGCGCTTTGCCTTCGCCAAACTGGGCCTCGTCGTGGAGCCCGGCGGTGCAGCGGCCCTTGCGGCAGCCCTTGCCGGTAAGCTAGCGCTGAAAGACGATACCGTCATCACGCTGACCGGACGCAATATCGACCCCACGGCCTACGCCGCGACCATTGCACCCGACCCAGCCTGAACACCGCAACCGGAGACTACCCCCCATGGCGCAAGCCGAAGCCCACATCATCGACCGTTCTGTGGTCCGCAAAAGCTCGGGCCTGAAGGACACACTGCTCGACAAGGCCTTTGCGACTGCCTTTCGCGGTCTGGTCTACGCCCAGATTTGGGAAGACCCGGTGGTCGACATGGAAGGGCTCCAGATCAACGAGGACAGCCGCGTTCTGTGCATCGCCAGCGGCAGCTGCAACGCGCTGAGCTACCTCACCGCAAACCCCGCCGCGATCACCGCAGTCGACCTCAACCGCGCGCACATCGCGCTGGGCCGCCTGAAGATCGCCGCGATCAACGCGCTGCCCAATTACGACCTGTTCCGCCGCTTCTTCGCGCATTCCGATTACAAGGAAAACGTGGCGATCTACGAAGACCGGATCGCCCCACTGCTCGACGCGGAAAGCCGTAAATACTGGGAAGGCCGCGACATTCGCGGCCGCCGCCGGATCACGCAGTTCCAGCGCGGCATCTACAAGCAGGGCCTGCTGGGCAACTTCATCGGCATGGCCCACCTGTTCGCCAAGCTTTACGGCGTGGACCTGCGCAAGGTGCTCGAAGCGCCCACGGTGGAAGAACAGCGCGAGGTGTTCGAGAACGAACTCGCGCCGGTGTTCGACAAGAAGTTCGTCCGCTGGGTGACCAACCAGCCCGCCTCGCTGTTCGGCCTCGGCATCCCGCCCGCGCAGTACGATGCACTGGCCGGTGACGAGAAGATGGCCGAAGTGCTGCGCAAGCGGCTCGAAAAGCTGGCCTGCGATTTCGACGTGAAGGACAACTACTTCGCGTGGCAGGCCTTCAACCGCGGGTACTCGAAGGACGAGGACGCTCCGCTGCCGCCCTACCTCCAGCGCGAAAATTACGCGGACTTGCGCGAACGGGTCGCTAAGCTGAGCGTGCAGCGCGCCAACCTCTCCGAGTTCCTCTCCTCGCAACCCGCGATGAGCCTCGATCGCTACGTCTTCCTCGATGCGCAGGACTGGATGGACGACAACCAGCTGACCGACCTGTGGCGCGAAGTGACCCGCACCGCACGTAAGGGCGCGCGGGTGCTGTTCCGCACCGCTGCCGAGCCAAGCCTGCTGCCGGGCCGCGTACCGAACGAGATCCTCGACCAGTGGACCTATCACGAGGAGCTGTCGAAGGACCTGACCCAGCGAGATCGCAGCTCGATCTACGGCGGCGTCCACCTTTACGAGCTGGCCTGATGGCACCGGCGGGGGAGAAGCACGATCACGCGGCGCTGATGGATTCGATCTATCGGGGCCAGAAGTACATCTACGACATCACGCGCAAGTACTACCTGTTCGGGCGCGACGACCTTATCCGGGGGCTCGACTGCCAGCCCGGCGACGGCGTGCTGGAAATCGCCTGCGGCACGGGACGCAACCTTGCCAAGGTACAGCAGGCCTATCCCGGCACCCGGCTGTTTGGGATCGATATTTCGGCCGAAATGCTCAAGAGCGCGCAGGGCAAGCTCGGCACCAAGGCGATCCTCGCGCCGGCCGACGCGCGCCAGTTCGATGCGCGCGCGATGCTGGGCCGCCCCACCTTCGAAGCGAAAACGCAGGGTGTCCACGCGCGTCAGCCCCCGGGCCCTCACGTCACCGGAGAGGGCGTAGAGGAGGATGACCAGAGCCGTCCCCCCCAGGATCACCAACCCGCGCGTGGCGGCGCGGCCGGAGCGGTCAGATAGCGCGGAGCTCACGAGCGCACTTCTTCCGCGGAAGAGCTCGGCGCGGGTCCGTCGCCCGGCTCACGCACCGGGATACGATCCCAACCGGCACCCGGACCAGGGCGCTGAACAGTGCTTGCTCCCTTCGGAGCCGGCGCCACGGGACCTAG
>PBYQ01000033.1 GCA_002729695.1 Citromicrobium sp.
GGGTTGGTCTTGCGCCACACGATGTCGTTGAGGATCCAGAAGCCCAGATCCTGCAGCGTCGCGCCGAGGCGGTAGATGTTGTGATAGCTGCCGATCACCCACAGCGCGCCGTCGGGCTTCAGAACGCGTCGGCACTCCGCCAGCCAGGCCTTTGAAAAGTCGTCGTAAGTCTTGAAGCTGTCGAACCGGTCCCAGTCGTTGGTCACGGCATCGACATGGCTGCCGTCGGGCCGATTGAGATCGCCGCCGAGCTGCAGGTTGTAGGGCGGATCGGCGAAGACGAGGTCGATGCAGTTGTCGGGCAATTCACGCAGCCGCTCGACGCAATCGCCGTCGAGGATCTGACCCAATGGCAATACGGGCGCAGGCGCAGCCTTGGCCTTGCTCCGCGTGCGGCTTTCCACCCGAGTCCGTGCAATCGTCTCTACCGGCATTGTTCGCTTGAGGCCCCCTCACCATATTTATCCACAGGGCGACTCGATGAGTCCTCGCGGACTCGCCGTCAAGTCAAACTTGGTAAACGGGTTTGGTTAGCGCCTGGTAAATCGGGCTAAATCGGGTGCCCGATCAGGCGAATGCGATCGCCGTGTTGGCCGCGAAAGCGCCCAGCATCAGCAGGCCGAACAGCCGCCCGATGCGGTTCATGTAGCGGCAGAGCAACACCAACAGCAAAGCCGACGCGATGCAGACAGGCCAAGCGCTCAGCAGCAGTTCGGGCGGCAGGGGCTGCCCCGAAACGCTCATCGTGACCCCGCCGATCAGCAGGATGTTGAAGATGTTCGAACCGAGCACGTTGCCCAGCGCCAGTTCCGCATGGCCGCGAAAGGCGGCGACGGCAGATGCGGCGAGTTCGGGCAGAGAGGTGCCGACCGCGACGATGGTCAGGCCGATCACCGTCTCGCTGACGCCCAGATCGCTCGCAATCTCGATCGCCCCGGTCACCAGCCAGCCACCCCCGAAGACGAGCGCGGCGACCCCGGCAACGAAGAAGACCAGCGAGAGCAGGAAGTTCGGCGGCGCGGTCGTCTCCTCCGCCTCGACCTCGGCCTTGGCCGGGGGATGGCGGTATCGCCACACGATATAGACCACCAGCGCCACCAGCAGGGCGACGCCGACATACCTGTCGGCATAGCCGGTATAGGCGATCCCCGCCGCCGCCAGCGTCACCAGCAGCGCAACCACGGAATCGCGGCGCCCGATGCCCGCCAGCACGATCGGCGCTACCACCGCCGCACCGCCGAGGATCAGCAGCGAATTGGCGATGTTGGAGCCGACGATATTGCCCCATGCGATCTCGGGCGAACCGGCCAATACAGCCTGAATGCTCGCGACCATTTCTGGCATCGATGTCGCCGCGCCGACGATCACCAGCCCGGTAAACAGCGTCGAGACGCCCAGCTTGCGCGCGATCCCCACCGCGCCGCGCACCAGCAGTTCGCCCCCGATGGCGAGCGCAACGAGCCCGATGGCAACGAGGATAAGCGATCCGGTCATGCGCGGCGTCCCTTCAGAAGTATTGTCACGCCGAGCAGCGCGGAAACGATCGAGCCCGCCAGCACGCCCAGCTTCACCGCATTGATCATGGCGGGATCGGCGAAGGCGAGATTACCGATGAACAGGCTCATGGTGAAACCGATACCCGCGATCAGCGAAAGACCCCAGACCTGCAACCAGCCTACCCCCTGCGGAAGACGGGCGATGCCCGATTTCACCGCGAGCCAGGCAAGGCCGACGATCCCCAGCTGCTTGCCGATCAGCAAGCCCAACGCAATGCCGAGCGGCAGCGGCGCCAGCAGCGCGGCAGGCTCCATCCCTTCGAAGGAGACACCCGCATTGGCGAGCGCGAAGATCGGCACCACCATGAAGGCGACCCAGGGATGCAGTCCATGCTCCCAGTGCTCCAGCTTCGCCTCGCCCTTGCGGTCGGTCATCGGGATGCACATCGCCAGCGCCACGCCTGCCAGTGTCGCGTGGACGCCCGATTTGAGCACGAAGTACCACAGCGCCACGCCGAGGATGGCGTAGGGGATGGACGAGCCCAGGCGCATGTATCCAAAGCCCGCCAGCAGTACGAGCACGACCCCCGCCGCTCCGAACATCGCGAGGTCCACGCCGGGGGTATAGAACAGCGCGATGATCGCGATCGCGCCGATATCGTCGATCACCGCAACCGCGAGCAGCAGCGCCTTCAGCGCCACCGGCACGCGGCTGCCAAGCAGCGCGAGCACGCCGAGCGCGAAGGCGATGTCGGTCGCGGCGGGGATCGCCCAGCCTTGCAGGTTGCCCGGCTGGCCGAGGTTGATCGCCACGAACACCACCGCGGGCAAAGCCATGCCGCCAAGCGCGGCGAAGATGGGGAGCGAGGATTGCTGCCAGCTGGAAAGCTGGCCGACCAGCACCTCGCGCTTAACCTCCAGCCCGACGAGCAGGAAGAACAGCGCCATCAACCCGTCGTTGATCCACAGCAGCGCCGATTTCTTGACGCCCTCGCCCCCCACGGTCGCGGCGACCTGGGTATCGAGCATTGCGAAATAGGCAGGCGACAGCGGGCTGTTCGCCCACAGCACCGCAATCGCGGCGGCGGCCATCAGTACGATCCCGCCCGCGCTTTCCTGCTTCAGGAAGTCGCGCAGCGATCGGGCCGTACGGGCCAGTATTTCGGGTGGGCGCGGCGCGGGATTCGAAGCGGTGGTCATCAGAGGCCCCGGGTCATTTCTCTATAAATCTGTCTGGCAGGCGACGGCATACGAAACAAGCGCCGCGCAGGGCGCGGGGAGGAGCGCCCTGCGCGGCGGGGGACAGGATCACACGCGGCGGGGGGATGGCGGGGTGCCGATATCCGCGATGCGATCCTTGAGCGCGAGCCGCTTCTTCTTGAGCTGCTTCACGTCTTCCTGGCGACCGGGTGCGCGGGTGGTGTCGATCGCTCGGTTGAGGTCGCGATGCGCCTTGCGAAGCTTGTCGAGATGGCTTTGCATGATCGTTTCCTTTCACTCGCTGCGACACCGGATATCGCAACCAATCCGCGATGAATCCAATTGAAAGAGAGGCGATGTTTCAATAGATTTTATCTATGGCACTTACTCTCAAACAGCTGCGCTACCTCGTCGCGATCCAGGAGCAACGGCATTTCGGCCGCGCGGCGCAGAGCCTGCACGTCACCCAGCCGACGCTGAGCCACCAGTTGCGCAGGCTGGAGAAAACGTTGGGAGCGGAACTGGTCGAACGCGGGCAGCCGGTCGCGCTGACGCCGGTAGGGCGAGAGATTGCACGCCGTGCGCGCGGTATCCTGAGCGAGGTGTCGGACATCCAGCGGCTCGCCTCGCGCGTCGGGGGGCTGCTGGTCGGCACGATCCGCTTCGGCGTGACGCCCACGCTCGGCCCCTATCTCATGCCGCAGGTCGTCATGCGCCTGCACGGCGCGCACCCGGACCTGAGGCTGCACGTACGCGAGGGCATCCCCGACGATCAGGCGCAGGCGCTTGCGAGCGGCGACCTCGACATGATGCTCGCCCCGCTGCCGATCGACGATCCGCGCCTGACCGTCGAGCCGCTGTTTCGCGAACCGCTGCTGCTGGTTGGGCCGACCGACCATCCATTTCACGCGCGCAAGGCGCTCTCCATCGCCGATTTCGAAGGGGTGGATGTGCTGACGCTCGACCGGCGACATCATTACGCCCGGCAGGTGCGTGAAATATGCGAGCAGATCGGGGCGCGCGAGCTGCGCGATTATGAAGGCACCAGCCTTGACGGGTTGCAGCAGATGGCAGGATCGGGCCTCGGCCTGGCGATCCTCCCGGAAACCTACCTGCGGTCGGAAAGCGGCGGGGAGCACATGGTCCGCCGGTTCGACATTCCAGACTGGAAGGCGCACCGGTCGATTGCGGCGGTATGGCGCAAGGGCAGCGTAATCGCCGACGCCTATCACCAGATCGCCACGACGATCACCGAAGAGGCACGGCGGATGCTGGACTAAGGTCCGTCCGCCGCGACCCGGTCAGGTGGCTGGCTTGAGGCCGGGATCGACCCCGGTCATGTCCTTCGAAGTCTCCCACAGCCGTGCGGCGAGCAGCGGGTCGCGCGCAGTGGCGGTCGCGACCGCCCTGCCCGAGGTTGCGCCCCTCGCTTCCATGAAGCCGTAGGGCCCATAGTAGTCGCCGCCCTGCGCCGCCGGATCGGTCGCGGCGTGCAATGCGGGCAGCGCGCCCTGCTTTGCGGTGTTGAGCAGCGGCGCGGCAACCGGCATGATCCACTTGGCCCAAGTCACCTGCCGGGTCAGCTCGGTCTTGGCGACGCCGGGGTGGCACGCGATGCTTGATATGGGCGATCCTGCCGCACGCAGCCGCCGGTCCAGCTCCAGCGCGAACATGAGGTTCGCCAGCTTGCTCTGGCCGTAGAATTTCTGGAGCGCGTAGTCGTGTTCTCCGGCAAGGTTCTCGAAATCGATCGATGCCGGGCGATGCGCGATGCTCGACTGCACCACGACGCGCGGGTCCTTGCCCTTGGCGAGCTTGGGCAGCAGCAGCGATGCAAGCGCGAAATGGCCGAGGTGGTTGACCGCGAAGTGCATCTCCGCCCCGCCGGTGCCGATGGCGTGGGGCACCCACATGATCCCGGCATTGTTGATCAGCACATCGAGGCTTTCGATGCTGTCGGCAGCGGCGCGGACCGAAGCCATGTCGGCAAGGTCCAGTTCGACGATCTCGATGCTCGCGCCCGGTGCCAGCTTCAGAAGATCGCTGCGCGCACTTTCCGCCTTGTCGCGGTTGCGGCAGCCCATCAGCACCTTCGCACCATTCTTCGCGAGCATTTCGGCGATGTGGAACCCGATGCCGGTATTCGCGCCGGTCACCAGCGCGGTGCGCCCGGTCTGGTCGGGAATATCGTCGAAGGTGAAACCGCTCATGCAAACATCTCCTGCTGGGCGACCGGTGCGAAGCTGCGGCGGTGCAGCGCGCATGGCCCGTGTCGCCTCAACGCATCGAGATGCTCTGCGGTCCCGTAACCCTTGTTACGTTCCCACCCGTAGTGCGGATGTTCGCGCGCGGCGGCGATCATCAGCCGGTCGCGCCATTCCTTCGCGACGATGCTGGCGGCGGAGATCGCCGGTTCCTTCGCATCCCCGCCCACGATCGCGCGCGCGGGCCACTGCCACTCGGCGCACCGGCCATGCGGCGTGAGGTTTCCGTCCACCAGCACGATATCGGGCGCGCGGCCCATTGCCTCTGCCACCCGCGCCACCGCCAGCGTCATCGCGTACATCGTCGCGCCGAAGATGTTGCGCCGGTCGATCTCCGCAGGCTCGATCACCGCGACGCCCCACGCACATCGCCGCCTGACCTGCAGGTCCAGCGTGGAACGCTTGTTCGCGGTAAGCTTTTTGGAATCGTCGAGCCCCGCCGGGCGCGGCTTGCACAATGCCACGGCCGACGCCACCACCGGCCCGGCAAGCGGCCCGCGCCCCGCCTCGTCCACGCCGACGACGAGCGCACCCGGGGGGCAGTCGTTCACGAATTCTGCGAAGGGAATAGCTGCCAGCATGACCAAGAACCGCCTGATGTCTGCCGCCCTGTCTATCAGCGTCGCCCTCGCCGCCTCAAGCTGCGGCAGCGCCTCGTCCGGGGAGAATGCGCCGAACCCGACCTCTTCCACCCCGACCACGACCGCGCCCGGCGAGACTGTCGGGCCGTTCGCGGTACAGAACATCGCCAGCTTCGAGGAGCCCTGGGCAGCGGCCTTCGTGCCCGGCACGCAGGTTCTCATGGTGACCGAGAAGGCGGGCAGCATCAAGGCTGTCGACACCGCGACGGGCCGCACGATGACCGTCACCGGCGCGCCCGCAGTCGACTACGGCGGCCAAGGCGGGCTCGGCGACGTCGCCTTCCTCGACAGCGAAGCCGCCGCCGATATCGGCACGCGCACGATCTACCTCAGCTGGGTCGAGGCGGGCGATGGCAATACGCGCGGCGCGGTGGTCGGGCGCGGCCAGCTGGCGTGCGACGATGCCGCCTGCGCCGTCGAGAACCTCAAGGTCATCTGGCGCCAGACACCCAAGGTGACCGGGCGCGGCCACTTCTCGCACCGCATCGCCTTCAGCCCGGACGAGAAATACATGTTCGTCTCCAGCGGCGAACGCCAGAAGGGCGAGCCTGCTCAGGATACCTCGAACACGCTCGGCACCGTGGTGCGCCTCAACCTCGACGGCAGCGCGGCGGCGGGCAATCCGTTTGCCGACAAAGGCTCGCCCAGCGACCAGATCTGGTCCTACGGACACCGCAACCTGCTCGGCCTGCAATTCGACAGTGCGGGCCGCTTGTGGGATCTGGAACACGGGCCTGCCGGGGGCGACGAGCTGAACCTGGTCGAACGCGGCAATAATTACGGCTGGCCGGTCCGCTCCAACGGCGACGATTACGACGGCACGCCGATCCCCGACCACAGTGCGGACGATGGCTTCACAAAGCCCGCGATCTACTGGACCCCGGTGATCGCGCCGGGCGACTTCCTGTTCTACTCGGGCAACCTGTTCGCCGACTGGAAGGGCGATGCGCTGATCGCCAACCTCAAGGAACAGAACATCGTCCGCGTGAAGATGGACGGCACCAAGGCGACCGAGGCCGCGCGCTACGACTTCGGCAAGCGTTTGCGCGAGATCGTGCAGGGGCCCGATGGCGCGCTGTTCATTCTGGAGGACGGCGACGGGGGCAGGCTGCGCAAGCTGACGCCTGCGGGCTAGCCTAGCTTACAGGATCGACAGCGGGCACGGTTCGGCTTAACGCGCGCAGCCCATGCCCACGATCGTCCCCATCGACGCGGTTCCGGCCGCCATGCACGAAGAGCTGCTCGACGCGGTGTTCGGCGACGACCGGACGACGCGCACCGCCTATCGCATCCGCGAGGGGCTGGAGCGTCTGGTCGGCCTCAGCTTCGCCGCGCTCGACGACGATGGCTATCTTGCCGGCACGATCGAGCTGTGGCCGGTCTCGCTGACCGACGAGGACGGGCGGCAATATCCGCTGCTGATGGTCGGCCCGGTCGCGGTCGCGCCGAGCCGCCAGAACGAAGGCTATGGCCGCGCGCTGATGGCCGCCGCACTGGGCGCGATCGAGGGCCCCGCAACCCCCGAGAACCCGGCGCTGCCGCAGGTCCTGATCGGCGACCGCGAATATTACGACAAGTGGGATTTCACCGCCGCGCCGACCGGCGAATGGGACACTCCCGGCCCGGTCGAACGCCACCGGCTCCTCGTGCGATGCGAAAACCCCGCCGTGTTCCCCAAGCGCGGAATGCTGGGGCCGTGGCGGAGCTAGCCGTGCTCGATTGCGCACCCCCTGCGCTTCTGCCAAGAACTCCTTCATGCCCTACGAACCCCCACCCCACCTCGCATCGCTGACGCTGGCGCAGATCGCCGAGCAGGTGGACGCGCGCAAGCTGCCGCCAGTCGAGGGCTGGGCGCCCACCAAGATGGGCGAATCGGGGATGCGGATCGCCGCCGACGGCACCTGGTTCCACGACGGCAGCCCGATCAACCGGCAGGCGATGGTCCGCGCGTTTTCCGGCCTGCTGGTGCGCGACGAGAGCGGGCGGCACTGGCTGATCTCGCCGTTCGAAATGCTCTCCATCGAGGTCGAGGACGCGGCCTTCGTTGCCACCGACATGGTCGTGCGGCAGGAGAATGGCGGCCCCGCCCTCGCCTTCCGGCTCAATACGGACGAGCTGGTGATTGCGGGCCCCGACCACGCGATCGTGGCGCGCGGCGATGCGGAAACGCCGGCGCTCTATCTCGGCGTGCGACGCGGGCTGGAGGCGCGGCTCAACCGCAGCACCTACCAGCAGCTAGCCGAACATGCGCTTGCCGTCTCTGCGGATGAGGGGGGCGACGACTGGACCGTCTCGAGCATGGGCGAGACGTTTGCCCTGAAGCCGTGAGCGCGCCTCGCGGCAATCTGGTCGACCGCCTCCAGACGATCTTCGACGAGGGCCACGGGGTCGAGCTGCCCGGTCTGCTGACCGACAAGGAATTCGCCGATCGCGATCCGCGCCCTGCCGCGGTGCTGATCCCGGTGACCGATCGCGATCAACCGGGCGCGATCCTCACACAACGCCCGCGCGGGATGCGCAACCATCCCGGCCAGGTCGCCTTTCCCGGCGGCAAGCTCGATCCGGGCGAAGATGCAGTAGAGGCCGCGCTGCGCGAGGCGCACGAGGAACTGGCGTTGGACCCATCGCTGGTGCGGGTGATCGGTGCGACCGACCGCTATCATACCGGCACGGGGTTCGACGTGACGCCCGTACTGGGCGTGATCCCGCCCGACCTGCCGCTGGTGCCCAATCCGGGCGAGGTCGACAGCTGGTTCGAAGTGCCGCTGAAGGTGCTGTTCGACCGATCCAATTATACCGAGCAGCGTGCCCAATGGCGCGGGTCGGAGCGCCGGTATTACGAGCTGCATTACGAAGGCTATCGCATCTGGGGGGTGACCGCCGCGATCATCTTCAACCTTTCGCGCAGGTTGGAGGTTACCGAAACATTCTAGGAGCGCCCGGCAGAGCTTGTCGAAGCCCCGCACTTTTTCTAGCGCGGCGGATCGAACAGTAACGGCCCTTCGACAGGTTGAGGGCGGGCGGAGAATGGTTTGACCGCGACATTACCTTCACGCGAATGGACGCAGCGCGCCGATCTGGCGGCGCTGGTTTCGGCGCTGGGGGCAGACAATGTCCGCTGGGTTGGCGGCGCGGTGCGCGACACGCTGCTGGGCGCGCCCGTCAGGGATATCGACGCCGCCACTCCGCTCCGGCCAGAAGAGGTGATCGAACGCTGCAAGGTGGCGGGGATCAGGACCATCCCGACCGGGATCGATCACGGCACGATTACCGCGTTGCTCGATGGTGGCTCGGTGGAAGTGACCACGCTGCGCCACGACGTCTCCACCGATGGCCGCCGCGCGACGGTCGCTTTCGCAAGCGATTGGCGCGAGGATGCCGCACGGCGCGATTTCACGATCAACGCGCTCTACGCCCACCCCGAAACGCTCCAGATCTCGGACTATTTCGGCGGGCTGGACGACCTCGATGCGCGCCGCGTGCGCTTCATCGGCGACCCGCACGAGCGTATCCGCGAAGATCACCTGCGCATCCTGCGCTATTACCGCTTCCAGGCGCGCTTCGGTTCGGCGCTGGACGAGGCGGCGGAGGATGCCTGCGCCGAGCTCGCCCCGACGATGAAGGGGCTGAGCCGCGAACGCGTGGCGATGGAGCTGCTCGCGATCCTCGCCCTGCCCGATCCCGCACCGACCATCGCGCGGATGCGGGAACGCGGCGTTCTGTCCGTGATCCTACCCGAAGCGGGTTCCAGCCAGATCGCGGCGCTCGAACGCCTGATCGAGAGCGAAGCGCGCTTCGGGATGCAGGGCGATCCGATCACGCGGCTTGCGGCGCTGATACCAGCCGTCGATGGCGTGGCCGACAATGTCGCCGCAAGGCTGCGCCTTTCGCGCAGGCATCGCGATCTCCTCGGCTGCCTCGCACGCCGCCAGCCGACCGACAGCGAGGCTGCCAAGGCGCTCGCCTATGCCGAGGGGAGCGAATGCGCGGTCGGTCGCCTGATCCTGGAGGGGCACGATCCGCGACCGCTCGATGGATGGGACGTGCCCGACCTTCCGCTCAAGGGCGGAGAGATCGTTGCGCGCGGGCTCGCCGGCCCCGACGTCTCGAAGGCTCTGCGCGAGGTGGAGGCGCGCTGGATCGCGGAGGATTTTCCCGACAGGTCGCGCGTCCTCGAACTGCTCGACGCGGTCCTTGCGGGGCGCGACTGAGGTGCCTGCGCGGTCTGCCCTGTTCGACGCAGCGGCCCGCGAGACATTCGAGCGTGACGGCTATGCGCGCCTGCCCGGCCTGATCCCGCCGCCTGTGCTCGAGCGGCTGCGCGGGTTTTTCGATCCGCTGCTGGTCGCCGACTGGGTGCCGCACAAGGCCGTCGCCGACGCACCGCAGGGCAAGGTGGTCACCAATATCGGCAGGCTGTTCGCATGGGGCGACCCGGCCCCGCTCGAACTGCTCGCCCTGCCCGAGATCATGGACGTCGCCACCGCGATCTGCGGCGATGACCTGTTCGTGGTGCAGGAATTCGCGGTCATCAAGAACCGCGGCGATGCCACGCCAGTGCTGTGGCATCAGGACATGGTGCACGGCCGCAGCGCGCCGTGCTTCGCGATGGGGCTCTATCTCGACGATGCGGAGCCGGGCGAAGGCGCGCTGCGCTTCGTGCCCGGCAGTCACCTGACTGGCGAACCGATCTGCGCGCTCGCCCGGCAACCCGCAGTCGAGGTTCCGGCAAAGGCAGGCGACGTGATCGTGCACGACATGATGGTCGCGCATTCTTCCGAACCGATGGAGGGCAACGCGCTGCGCCGGGTGATCTACCTGGAGTTTCTCTCGGTCGAATTGGCCCTGGGCGAGAGCATCTATACCCGCGAAGAGATCGACAACCGCCGGCGGCTGCTGTTCGCGGCGCGTCGGTATCGGCGTGAGACGGTGCCCGGCGGCAATTGCTTCAAACCGCGCCAGCGCGATCCGAGTCCGCGCGACCGCAAGCGACCTGTGCGCGAGGTATTGGCCGATATTTACGCACGATCCGTGCAGCCACGGCCCGCGAATTACTGCTTCGAACGGATTCCGGCGCGGCTCGATGGTGCAGCCAGCAACGAATAATCCACCCCAACAGGCTCTTAAGCTTCCCTTCAGGCGCAATATTCTAATTATTGTGCATCGGATCAGGACGGCTGAGGATGATCGACCGCAACGCGGTTGACATCATTTTGCCTCATTTACATACCGACCGACCCCGGAAGGTGCCTCTAACGGCACATTCGTCCCCTTTTTGTGGGACCGTCCGGCGCCACAGACCGTTTCTCGGGGGACAGCCCCCCATTGCGGCTTCGCAAGAGGTCGCCATCAACAAGGAGAGTTCGATGAAATTCAAGACCGCCCTTACCGCCGCCGCCGCGCTGACGCTGGCGACCGCCGCCTATGCCCAGGTCGGTCCCGAAGTCGGCGCGACGATCTACACCGCCGATGGCGCCGAAGTCGCCACGATCGAATCGCTGCAGGATGGCGTCGCGGTCGTGAACACCGGCGCGCACACCGGCTCGATCCCCGCCAACGTGCTGGGCGAAGGCCCTGATGGTCCGGTGATCTCCGTCACCAAGGCGCAGCTCGACCAGCTTTTCGCCGAGCAGGAAGCGCAGGCCGTGGCCGCGCGTGACGCCGCGCTGATCGCCGGTGCCACAGTCATGAGCACCGACAACGTCGAAATCGGCACCATCACCGAGGTCAACGGCGACACCGCCATCCTGACGCTCGCCGTCGGTCCGCTGACGCTTGCTCGCGACCAGTTCGCGACCAACCAGACCGGTGCGCTGGTCGTCCTCGTGCCGCAGGCAGACCTGATGGCTGCACTGAACGGCGCGACGACTGCCGAGGTCGATGCCGAAGTCGAAGCTTCGGGCGGCCAGTAAGTATCCACGATTTCCCTCGGGGCCACCACTCACGAGGGTCGCAAGGGGCGGGTCGGATAGCGCAAGCTGTCCGGCCCGCCTTTCTTTTTTCGGAGCGCCACTCCCCTCTTCCGCTCACCCTGAGCGGATTGAGAAAGCAGGACGCTAGAACCGGTTATCCCGCGGGAAGCCCTGCGGCGGCATGCGGCCTGCGCCGCCGCGCGCGACCTTCCACTGCCACATCTCCATCTCGGTGTGTGTCCGCTCGCCCGAGCCGCCCATCTGCCAGCTCAGCCCCTCTTCCAGCCGGAAGGTGGTGACGTCGGCCATGCCGCCGTCCTTGTAGCGTTGCAGCTGCACGCCCTGCCCGCGCTGCATCTCGGGCATTTCCTCGAGGTTGAAGACCCCCAGCTTGCGATTGTCGCCGACGACCGCCACGTGATCGTGCCCCTCCCCGATATGCGCGACGCGGGTCAGCTTGGCATCGCCCTTCAGCGTCATCACCGCGCGGCCCTTGCGGGTTTCGGCCAGCAAATCCTCGCTCTTGATGACGAAGCCCTTGCCCAGCGTGCTCGCGAGCAAAAGCCTCTCACCGGGTTTGTGCGCCCATGAGGCGACGATGTGCGCGGCGTTGTCGATGTCGAGCATTGTGCGCACCGGCTCGCCGAATCCGCGTGCGCCGGGCAGCTTGTCCGCGCCCATGGTGAAGAAGCGCCCGTCATCGGTCGCGATGAGCAGCTTGTCGGTCGTCTGCGCGTGGAACACGAAGGCAAGCTCGTCGCCTTCCTTGAACTTCCAGTCCTGCGTCAGGTCGACATGGCCCTTCGCCGCACGGATCCAGCCGCGCGCCGACAGGATCACCGTGATCGGTTCCTTCTCGATCATCGCGTCCATGCTGAACTCGACCGTCGGTGCCGCTTCGTGGATCGTCGTGCGGCGCGCGCCCAGCGCGGTGTCCTTGCCGTATTCCTTGAGCAGGGCATTGAGATCGCGCTTCAACCGGGTGCGCTGGCGAGCCGGAGAATCGAGCAGCTTCTGAAGCTCGTCCTGCTCCTTCAGCAGGTCGTCCTTCTCCTGCCGCAGCTGCATTTCCTCCAGCTTGCGCAAGGACCGCAGCCGCATGTTGAGGATCGCCTCGGTCTGCCGGTCGGTCAGGCCGAATTCGGCCATCATCACCGGCTTTGGCTCGTCCTCGGTGCGGATGATCTCGATCACCCGGTCGAGGTTGAGGAAGGCGATGATATAGCCTTCGAGCAGCTCCAGCCGGTCCGCGATCTTGGCCAGCCGGTGTCGGCTGCGACGCTGGAGGATGTCGATCTGACTCGCGACCCAATTCTGCAGCAGTTCCTTCAGGCCCATCACCATCGGCGTGCGCGTCGCGTCGAGCACGTTCATGTTGAGGCCGAAGCGCGTTTCCAGATCGGTCAGGCGGTAGAGCGATTCCTTCAGCAGCTCAGGATCGACATTGCGGCTGCGCGGGACGAGCACGATGCGGATCTGCTCGTCGCTTTCGTCGCGCACATCCTCGAGGATCGGGACCTTCTTGTCCGCGATGACCTGCGCGATCTGTTCGATCAGCTTGCCCTTGGGCACCTGGTAGGGGATTTCGCTGATGATGAGCTGCCACTGGCCGCCGCCCAGCCGCTCGATACCCGCCTCGCGGTCCGCCGCATTCGCAGCCTCTGCGGCATGGAAGCGCGCGCGGATGCGGAAGCTGCCGCGCCCGGTCTCATAGGCTGCGCTGATGGTTTCCGGGCTGTCCACGATCAGGCCGCCCGTGGCGAGGTCCGGGCCCTGCACCAGCTGCATCAGCTCGCCATGTTCGATCGCCGGATTCTCGATCACAGCGAGCGTCGCGTCGATCACTTCCGCGACGTTGTGGCTGGGGATGTTCGTCGCCATGCCCACCGCGATCCCGCTGGCCCCGTTGGCGAGCAGGTTGGGGAACAGGCCGGGGAAGATGACCGGCTCTTCTTCCTCGTTGTTGTAGGTCGGCACGAAATCGACCGTGCCCTCGTCCAGCCCCGCCATCAGGGCCATCGCGGTCCTGGTCAGGCGCGCTTCGGTGTAGCGGGCGGCAGCGGCATTATCGCCGTCGATATTGCCGAAGTTGCCCTGCCCCTCAACCAGCGGGTAGCGCAGCGCAAAGGGCTGCGCGAGGCGGACCATCGCATCGTACACGGCGGTATCGCCATGCGGGTGGTACTTGCCCAGCACCTCACCCACCACGCGGGCGGATTTCTTGTACGCCGTGTCGGGCCCAAGCCGCAGCTGGCGCATCGCCCACAGCAGGCGGCGGTGGACCGGTTTCAGCCCGTCGCGAAGATCGGGCAGCGAACGTGCGGTGATCGTGGACAGGGCATAGACGAGATACCGCTCGGACAGCGCGGTCTCGAACGGCGCATCGACAATTGCAGCGGGGGAATCGGGCTCCGCGGGGCCCTGATCTTTGGAAGCCATCGGCTCGCCCTACCACCGGCTCGCCTTGGCCAGAAGCGCGGAACGCAAAGCTTTCCCCGCCCGTTTAGCCCGTGAAAGCACAATTGATACGAAAGGACTTTATCATGGCCAAACGCGTTATGATTCTCGCCACGAATGGTTTCGAGCAGTCGGAACTCTTCGACCCCAAAAAGAACCTTGAAGATGCCGGAATCGAGACCGAACTGGTCAGCCTGGAATCGGGTGAAATCAAGGCCTGGGACAAGGACGACTGGGGCAAAACGATCACGGTCGACAAGACCGTGGACGAAGTATCCAGCTGCGAAGGCTACGATGCCCTCCTCCTCCCCGGCGGCCAGATCAATCCCGACCTTCTGCGCGTGAACGACCGCGCCGTCGCCATCGTCCGCGAATTCAACGCTGCGGGCAAGCCGATCGCCGCGATCTGCCACGCACCGTGGTTGCTGATCGAAGCGGGCCTC
Source organism: Citromicrobium sp. (assembly GCA_002729695.1). Lineage (GTDB taxonomy): Bacteria > Pseudomonadota > Alphaproteobacteria > Sphingomonadales > Sphingomonadaceae > Alteriqipengyuania. The sequence continues at coordinate 14,414 of PBYQ01000033.1, forward strand.
GTCGAAGGAAAGACGCTGACCAGCTACCACTCGATCCGCACCGATATGAAGAATGCGGGCGCGAACGTGGTCGATCAGGAAGTTGCGGAAGA
>PBYQ01000034.1 GCA_002729695.1 Citromicrobium sp.
CCTCCAGAAATGTGGGGAACGAGAATGGGCAAACTTACGGCGGTGGCGGTCAAGGCCGCTTTGGCGAATCCGGGCACCTATCAGGACGGTGACGGACTTTTCCTGAAAGTTGGAAAAACTGGTGCGGCTTCCTGGCTTTTGCGACTCCAGCGCGATGGCAAACGACAGGATATTGGTCTGGGTAGTGCGAAGCTGGTGACGCTGGCGGAAGCGCGTGCGAAGGCTGCTGAACTCCGCAAGGCTGTAAAGGTCGAGAAACGCGACGTACTGACGGAGCGGAAGGACGAGGAAGCCGCCAAGGTCACTTTCCGCGAAGCCGCTACCCAATATCATTCCGAGAACGAAGCTGGCTGGAAAAGCGATGTCTATGGTCGGCAATGGCTGGCCAGTCTGGAAAACTACGCCTTCCCGAAGCTTGGCGACATGACGACTGGTGGAATCACTGCCGCCGATATCATCTCGGTCCTCACGCCGATCTGGCAGGAAATCCCCGAAACAGCCCGCCAGGTTCGGAATCGGATTTGCGCGGTGCTAGATTACTCCCATGCAAAGGGTTGGCGCTCTTCCGAAGCTCCATCAGGCAATAGCAGCCTCAAGGCAGGGCGAGGGCTGCCGCGACAGATCAAGAAACCGGCAAACCGCAAGGCGATGCCATACGTGGCCGTTCCTCCGTTCCTGACCGCGTTGCGCCGCAAACCATCCTATTCGCGTCTGGCGCTAGACCTTCTCATTCTGACGGGCGTTCGCTCGCAGGAAGTGCGGCTCGCGAAATGGGACGAATTCGATCTGGACCAGCGCCTTTGGACAATCCCAGCCGAACACATGAAGCGCAGCAGGGCGCACATCGTGCCGCTTTCAGAAGCGGCCTTGGCGGTGCTTGTGAAGGCGGACGCAATGCGGCTTGAGGGAGCCGAAGTGGTATTCCCCGGCATGACGGGAAAGGCGATGTCCAACATGACGCTGCTCAAGGTCATGCGCGACATGCAGGAGCCGTTCCACGTCCACGGTTTCCGCTCCAGCTTCACCGACTGGGCGGCGAACGAAGGCTTCCCCAATGCGGTCGTCGAAGCGGCACTGGCGCACAAGACGCCTGACGCTGTACAGGCCGCCTATCGCCGCACCACATACCTTGGCACGCCGGATAATCCCGGTGCGCGCGTGAAGCTGATGGAAGCGTGGGGGAATTATTGCGCGGGTACTGCCGGAGCAAATACGCCGATCAATGAAGGCGGCTAATCTGACGCTGGTCATGCAAACAGCGATTAGCCTTGGTTAGCCCGACAGCCATATTGCTGGGCGAGCATTTTCTTCCCATCGAGCGCAGCAAGCTCTGTCCGCATGGCCCCAAGCATCTGTGTTTCCAAAGTGCCGCTATTGGCTTCCCTCAAGGCATCGATCTGAGTTCGGTATTGGGCGACAGTATTCTCATCTAGCGTGAAAGGACACTCTTCGTATGGCCATTCGTTCTCACCGGTGCCGTATGTCGTTGTGTCTACGAATGAGAGGCGGCTCATGGTTCTCAAACCGCCACTGCAGTTTCGGTCACCTTGATAGAGATCGAGGCCCCGAACCGGACCGTCGAATCCTTCAGCCGCCCACCATCGAGCGCATCCGGCTGGGACATTATCCTCCCAAGTCCAAACTAAGCCGAAGCCCTTCCATTGATAACTGGCATCAGCACGGGATGGCACGTCTTTTGGCTTTGGAATGAGAGGGTCAATGATTGGGACTAACCAACCATATACGAAAATCGGGCCGATTGGCGTCAGCGTAATGAGCAACGTCGGTACGACAATTGCAAACAAGGCGAGAATGCTTTTCCTCATCCGATTGACGATCACAGATTAACTGCGGCAAGTCATCGATATTCGTGGGGTTGAGCAACCTGCAGATCATTTCGTGCTGAGGTTGGCATTCTACACACCAAGCCATTCGAGTCCGTGCGGCAGCTCTTCCGCCGCAAAATCTACCTGAAGGACTCTTCTGCTTTTCGGCGCAGAGGCAGCGTCGGACGCGTGAAGAATTGGCGTTGCGTATAGCCATACATCGCCAGCTTCGGCCAAACAGACCGCTGTTCCGCACCTGTCTACCACTCCCTTGACCCGATCTACGGCTATTCTTCCGTAGGTGTGGGATCCAGGAGCAATGAGCAGTGGTGCATTGCTAGCGGGCACATTGTCGATGTGCGCCCTCACCGTCACCATGCGGGTAAGAAGATCAAATGGCGGTGCAACGTGATTCATACCGCTTTTCAAGGTCCAGGGGCCAAACCCCGGTGCATCTCGCCTTTCTTTGACACAGATTGTTCGGTCTTGGTGCCAAGCGAGTGCCCAATTGCTTATCGTCGATTTGTTGAAGAGAATTGCCCTAACCGGTCGGGAAGAGTTACCCAAAGCGCTTGCGGCTATTGCCCCTATCGGACCTTCTCTCGCAAGAATTGGATCGAGCGCGGGTATCCCATGCAAACGAACGCCCGCCCCATCTGCTGGAACCTCGGCAAGCGCTGATATCACATCGTCAATGCAATGGGAGATCGCGCCTTTGAATAGCTGCGCCCCATAGGCTGCAAATTGAGTTGTCGGACGGTCTTTCAACATCCACTTCGCTAAGCATGAGAAACCCCTTTCGGCAACGCCCGCGATTGAGTTGATACGTCATTGCGCGATCCGAATTGAGCAACTGACCGGCCTTTCTTCCTTCCGCGCCTTTTCGGTGCATCGGCTCAATTTTTCGCGGTTTGCGCTAAGGACACGCTGCGCCTCCGCCAATTCTTCCCAAGCTTCGGGGTTCTGAGACCGGATGAGCCTGATTCCTGCTTCCACAATGGACGGCTCTCCAACAGACTTGCGAGCCATCCGTTCGGGTAGCTGCCAGCTTTCTGGCATGGCGCGGGCGATGGTGCCGGGGAGAATCGACCAAAGCAGGATGCCGACCAAGAATCCCATGCCTGCAAAGCGCCAGGTCTGACGCTTCTGCTCGTCCTCGGCGCGGACTCTTCCGACAATTGCGGCGAGCCGGCCGGTTGCATTGTCCAGATCTTTGCGGCCCTGTCGGAACAGGTCGCTGCTGTCGCACAGCATGTCGAGCGAGGCGCGCTTGATCTGAACCGCAATGTCTTCCGGCGTCAGCTCGATGGCAGGCTTGTTGCCGATTGCGGTTAACGTCTTGGAGACCTGTGCCAGCTGATCGGCCATCTGGCCGAGCGTTGCCGTGTAGTCCGGGATTACGATGTCGGCGCGCTCCCTGGCCATGTTCTGGACCGTATGCCGCACCATGGCCATTTCGCCTTCAAGACGGGCGAAGGCTTCTGTTGCCGGATCGGATTCTTCCGCCGTATCAATTTCCGGTTCTGCCTCCGGGGCGGGAGGTTCCTCCACTTCAAGGTCCAACTGTACTTCTTCGATTTGATCGTCTTCCATCATTCAGCTCCTAAATGCCCATGTCGAAAGCGCGGGTGCGTTCACGGGCGAGGGTTGCGGTGAGTTCTTTGGCGATGCTGCGTTCCGGCTTCGGATCGATGCCAAGTTCGCGGGTCTTGCCGCGCAGCAGGCCTTCGACTTGCGGGTCGCGTTCAAGCGACTTCGCCAGCTCGTTCTGCTTTGCCGATACGCGGACAGCACCGGCGCGGTCGCCCTGCTGTTCAAGCTGCTTGCGCGCCGTGCTGAGTCCCTGCCAATCACTGACAAAGCGCTCGGATCGCAGCGCAGGATCGGTGCGCACTGCGGCCTCTTGGTTCATGGCGCGCATGGCCTCCTGGCTACGCCCGCCAGCGGCCTCTGGGATCAGCTCAGGCCGCCGCTCCAGCGCCTTGGCGAGATCGGTGGCCGCATGGGGCCGAATCGCGTCGAGCGCTTTTCCTGCCTTCTCCAGCGCGTCCTTCTGGTGCGGGAGAACGGGCAAGCCCTGGGCTTGCATCGTTCCGATATCGCCAAGCGCGCGGGCATAGCGTTCGACCGCGCGACGCTGGTCGTTCTGCGTGTTCGACTTTGCCGGAAGCGGTTCGAGCTGACGGGCCTGCGGTCGGAAGTTTCCGAAGATGGATTTGGCCTTCTCCGGCACTTGCCGAACCATCGCCATTACCCGCTCGCGGAAGCTGATTCCGCGCAGTTCGGCGAAAGCCTGCTCGGGCTTGTAGTCGCCCGCCATATCTTTCCCGCGCTCGCGGCTAAGGGTGCGAACAAGTTTGGACTGGTCGGCAAAGTCATCGCGCCCATAATGCAGCGCTAGCCCCTCGCGGTGACGCGACATGGCGACATAGGCGGAATGGCTGTCCATGCCCGGTGTGGCGAGAATATGCGTGCGGTCCACTGTCATGCCTTGCGCCTTGTGGATCGTGGCGGCGTAGCCATGATCGATGTGGGCGTAGTACTTGGTGTCGAAGGCAACTTCCCGCCCATCGTCCGTGCGCACGGCCATGCGCTGCGGGCTGGACATCGCGACCGTGCCGAGCGTCCCGTTCTTCACCCCAAGTTCGCGTTCGTTGCGCAGGAAGATGATGCGGTCCCCCGATGCAAATTTCCGTTCGCCGCGTGCGGCCTTGATCGTGGCATCGGCACCTAGCGCGCCAGCCACGCGCATTTTCTCGCGCGCCATCTGGTTGAGCTCGCGGACCTCGTCATTGGTGTGGGTAAGGATGATCCGTCTTTCGTCTGGGCTGTCCTGCCGCTCGCGATCCCAACGCTCGACAAGCTCTGTCCGTGCGACCTCGCGGGTGTCGGTGGCATAGACCATGCCGCGCTCTTCGTAGGTGCGGATCGCTTCGCCCGTGCGGCCCGTGGCGAGCTGCCTGGTCGTATCCTGCTGCCATGCCGATAGCTGACGGCGAACCTCGCTGATCTCGACCCCGCCGTGGCGCTCGTGGATTGCCCGGAATGCTGCACCTGCCTCGATGGCCTGGAGCTGTTGCTGGTCACCGACTAGGACAAGTTTCGCACTGGACTTTGCGGCATGGGACAGCACGCGCTCCATCTGGCGCGTGCCGACCATACCCGCTTCGTCAATGACGAGCACATCCTTGGCAGTCAGCTGCTCGCACCCTTTGCCCCATTGATGCTCAAGGCTGGCGATGGTGCGCGATGCGATGCCGGAGCCGTTTTCCAGACCCTCGGCGGTAATGCCGGACAGGGCTGCGCCACGCACATTGTAGCCCGCGCTTTCCCATGCCTCGCGCGCCACGCCCAGCATCGCGCTTTTGCCGGTCCCGGCATAGCCAACGATCACGGCAAGGCCACCCTTCTTGGTGACATACTCGAAGGCGGATTTCTGCTCGCCTGACAGCACCAGACCGCGCTTCGCGGCGCTTGCAAACGCGGCGTTCCGCTGCACATCATTTACGGCGTGACCAGCGCGTTGCGCCATCGCGTCGGCAGCGCAATGCAGGCGCTGTTCGGTCTCGATCATCGCCCGCGAAGTGAAGCGGTCTTGCCCGCGTCCATCCTTGCCCAATGCGATCAGCTCGGGCGCCGCGCGCACGGCATTGTAGGCGGCGTCAAACTGCTCCTTCCCGTCGCTATGCCGGTGAACAAAGGCGGCAAGGTCGCGCCTGGTGAAGGTGGCTTGCTGGTGCGTGATCGCATCCAAGGCCAGCGAGGGATTGGCGATTATGCGTTCGCCATTGCGCTGGGCGATGGCGCGGTGTTCCTCAATCCGCTCGGCTTCCAGACCGCGTCCGCCAATGCGCGAGGCGGCGGGACCGATCTTGTCCTGCGGTTCCAGCGCAATGCCCTGCGCTTCCAGGCTGCGATGATCGATCCGCGTATCGATGTCGCGTTCCGCCAGCGCGCGGTTGACATGATCGGCCCAGCGCTCGCGCCACTGCTCGATCAGCGCGGTCTTGTTCCAGTCGCGGACTTTTGCGCCAAAGCCATCCTTGGTAACCTCGCGCATGGTCAGCATGACGTGGGCGTGCGGCTTGGCTTTGCCGTCCTCGCCAATATCCCAATGGACATTGAGATCGGCGATCATGCCTTTTTCGACGAATTCAGCCTTCACGAACTCGCGCGCCAGCCTGATGTTGTCTTTCTTCGACAGTTCGCGGGGCAGGGCGAACTCGACCTCGCGGGCAAGCTGCGCATCCTTGCGCTTCTCCGCAGCTTCGACCGCGTTCCACAAAGTGGCGCGGTCGGCGAGGGCTTCGGGTGCGCCTTTGGGCAGCATCACTTCGGAATGAAGAACGCCTGCCTTGTTGGTGAAATCGTGGGTTCTGTCGATCCGCTCATCGTGCAGTTGCTCGCCCGCACGATAGGCCGCAGCCGCCACGGCACTGCGTCCGCTCGACCTTCCGATGACCTTCGCGCTGAAATGAAAGATTGCCATGTCGGCAATCCAGTTACACCGCAAACGCCACGTCGGCACGACGTATAAGCGCGCCCTCTCATGATAAAATCCTGATCGGGACTAGGCGGTATCACACTGTCCCGGCGACCTTACTGCATTGAGATAGCTCACCGATTATCATGTCTCCATCACACCAACGATGGAGATATCCCATGCGCAAACCCCGCGATTTTGATTCGGAGCTCAAGGCCCTCGCCGACAAGGCCAAGCAGATGAAGGAACGCCGCGTGCGCGACCTCGGCGCGCTGGTCACGGCAACCGGAGCCGACGCACTCGATGCGGATGTGCTGGCGGGCGCGCTGCTCGAGGCTGTCGACAACAACGACAAGGCTATAAGCGAGGGCTGGCGCAAGCGCGGCGCGGCCTTCTTTCAGGGCAAGCAACGCAACACTGCGAGCGGACCTCGGCAGCAGCCGGAAGGCACTCTCCCGCTCGATGGCGGCGCGGCATCGGCTTGAGGCAGCAAAGGCACGAACCGACATGCGCGAATGGCAGGTCAAACGACGCGAACGAACCCGGCAACTGATCGAACTGGGCGGCTTGGTTGCCAAGGCCGATCTGGTAGAGCTGACCGATGATGATCGCGCCGCCCTCTACGGCGCATTCCTCACCGTCGCCGCCAAGCTGCGCGGGCCGGATGGTGCGCAGGCGCTGGTGCTGTTCCGGCGCAAGGGCAAGCGGGCGTTCGAGGCAGAGCAGTCTGACTGAGCGACAAAAGAAAGCGGCTCCGGTCCCTGTGAAATGGAGTTGATTGCTCGCGTCAGCTTTGCGCCCCACATCCAGCCATCGAAGGTTCAACGACGATCGCCTGAAAGCGGACATCGGATCAGTAGGCTCGATCTGGCAGCAACGTCGGACGGTCCGGAACGGCAGGTTTTGGGGAGTGAACGAGGGATAGCTGCCCTTCGTTGCGGCCATGTCCGATGGCAGCTAGCCGAGATCGATTTTACCGGCATTGCGGCTTCGCGCTTGTTTGAATAGGTCTGGCCCGGAATCCACTGGCAGGGAATGAGGCTATGCGAGAACATGAGGTGCGGCGGCAAGTTGTCAGCGAAATGCATTTGCGTCGCTGGCCGCTGTTGCAACTGCCGGTCGCAGTGTTCCAGTGGGTGCTTGAGGTTGGGCCTGGCGAGCGTGAGGCGGAGCGCTCAGTCTTGTCCGCTCTGTGCGGAAGCCAATCGGATGAAGAGAATCCGCGCCACCTGTCAGGTGCACTCTCCGGCGACGTCTCCTTTACATGGGAGCGACAGAGCGAAGGTTCGACGCTGACAGTGTTTTGTCCGGGACGCGCCATCGAAGTTTTGCTCGCCCCCGGACTGGACTCTTCGGTGGGCGAGGCCATTGACTGGGCGGAAACCATGCCGGGCGCAATCATTCGCGCGACATCGATCTGGGTTGGTGGCGACGAAGCCGAAGTCGAAAGGGCATTGCCCGCGGTTGATTTCAACCGCAGCGAGCTTGTGTCGTGCGGCCTCTCCGGGGGAGTGCGTATCTGGTCGGATTTTCGCATTCACCCCGATGGCCGGGGGCGCCTTGTGGTGTCAGCCGGGGAAGTCGACCGGAGTGATCTCACCCGGCAACTGCAGCAATTGCAGGAGCTTGGGAATTACCGCAACAAGGCGCTCTTGGGGCTGCCGGTGGCGCAAGAGGCCTGGCCAAGGCTGGACGCGGCCGAACGCGAATTGGCCGCACTGGCCAAGGCCGTCACTTCCTCGGCGGCCTCTGACGATGATTTGCTGGCGCAATTGTCTGACCTCAGCCTGGAACTTTCGACCATTGCCACGTCAATCGACTATCGCATGAACGCTACCGCAGCCTATTCGCGTCTGGTGGAAGAGAGGCTCGCACAACTTGCTCCGGAACCGATCCGTGGGTTCGCTTCGCTCGTCGA